>JAJXUD010000014.1 GCA_021783235.1 Myxococcales bacterium
GAGGCGGCGCCACCTGCTCCATCCGCCGCCGCCTAGTAACACGCGGCCCACCGCCTGATCTACGCCAACCCTCTGGATCTACGCCCGGATTCCGCCTTCTCGTGTGCCCAGGTTTGTCAAAGTCGGGACTACGCCTGGGGCGCGAACTCCGAGCTGCTCGGGATGACGTACCCGGACGGCGAGCAGGTGACGTACGACTACCCGAGCGCCGGGGGGATGGCGCCGGTGCCGCGGCCGAGCGAGGTCGACGTGGGCTACCAGGGCGGGCAGTCGGTGATCGCGAGCGGGGTGAGCTACTTCTCGGACGGGGTGGTGGCCTCGCTGACGTACGGCAACGGGAGCCTGCGGCAGCTCACGCGCAACAAGCGGGGCGAGTGGACCCACCTGGTGTCGGGCCCGGCGGCGGCGCCGGTGCTCGACCAGGCCTACCAGTTCGACGGGAACGGGATGGGGCTCGTGACCGCCGTCCACTGGTTCGAGAACCAGTACAACGCCTGGGACTGGACGTTCGGCTACGACGCGCTCAATCGGCTGACGAACTACACCACGAACGTGACGGGAACGGCGCAGAGCTGGGCGTGGACGTACGACGAGGTGGGCAACCGGCTGTCGGACAGCTACAACGGAGGCACGCCGAACGCGTACACGTACGATTCGAGCGGCGCGACGAGCCAGCTTTCCTCGGCGGACGGCGTCAACTGGAGCTACGACGCCAACGGGAACGTTCAGGGGGCAACCCCTGGGATTGACTATGTAGCGTCTGCTTACGACACGCGGAATCGCTACTCAGGGTTCGAATCTTACAACATCTTCACGGGGTGGCTCGACGACGAGGATTCTCGCAGCTACGACGCCCATGGTCGCCTCTGGCAGGACACGACGGGTGTTTCACAGGCCAACTGGACGCAGTACTACTACGACCTCCGCGGCCGCATCTTGCAGGAGTACTCGTACAGCGGCCAGCAGGTGAACGGCGCGCCGGCCTACCAGGTGATCGATCACTTCTACCTGCGCGAGGGCGCGGGCGAGGTGGGGCGGCTCGTGCGGATGTACGAGGAGCTCACGACCGGCGTGTACGCCTTCGTCGATCAGGACCTGCACTACGTCCACGAGGACTACCGCCACTCGCCGTTCGCGATCGAGGGATACGTGGAGAAGGGGCTCGTCTGGGAGGGCGAGCTCGACCCCTTCGCGAACATGGTCGCCCAGGGCCT
Source organism: Myxococcales bacterium (assembly GCA_021783235.1). Classification (GTDB taxonomy): domain Bacteria; phylum Myxococcota; class Myxococcia; order Myxococcales; family JAKAPL01; genus JAJXUD01. The sequence continues at coordinate 1,215 of JAJXUD010000014.1, forward strand.
CCCCGGCCCGGACGGCAAGATCGGGACCTCGGACGACACGGCCGCGCTGACGAGCCAGGTCTACAGCTCGATGAAGAGCCGCATGCAGTACGGCAACTACTTCACGAGCATGGGCCGCAACAACTGGCGGGGTCAGTACGGCGAGATGGGCAGCGGCATGGGCGACAGCCTCCTGGACATCGGAGGCCCGTCGAGCTACGCCCCGAACGGCGGCCCCGACACGCTCCTGTCGATCGGCGGCAGCGGGAACGCCCACGGCGGCTCGCCGTGGAGCCAAGGGCTCGGCGGCGCGGGGAGCTTCTCCGGGGGCCCGATGACCGGGAACGCCGGGGGAGGCTCCGGCTGGAGCCAGAACCTCGGCGGGGCGAGCGGCCTCACCAACCCCGGCAGCGGCAACCCCTTCAGCCAACTCGGCGGCGGCGGCCTCCCCTACAGCGGCCTCTTCAACGCCGGAGGCGTGAACCAGTCCCCGCTCCAGACCAACGGCGCCCTCATCGCGGGAGGGCAGGGGCTCGTGTCGGATGGCTCAAGCTCCGGCTTCATCGTCCCCTTCGAAAGTTCGGATGATCCCTCCGATCCGTCTTTTTTTGGAGGCGGAGACGGATCCTCGGGCGCCAGTTCGGCGCCGAACGAGGGGTCCTCGCCCACTCCGGCGCCGAACGAGGGGTCCTCGCCCACTCCGACGCCGGCTGACGCTGTCTCGCCTCCCTCCTCGCCATCGGGCGGGGCGAATTCAGGCAATACGGGCGGCCAATTCAATGGGCCGTTCTGCGTCGGCACGCCCGCCAAGTCGGTCTCCTCCTCGGGTCAGCCATCTAGGCAATTCGGTGTCGTCTGCGTCGGCCGTTGGGAACCCGGCGATGACGATGGCCAGATCTCTGCGGTGCCCGTCCAAGTGGTCTTGGGCCCAAAGCTCGACGTCATGCCATCAGACAACGCGTCTGGTGGCGGTGCTGTGGATCCAAGCTGGGTCATCGGGCGGGTATGTGAACCCGGCGACGATTCCACTTGGGTATCGGCAGCCTCGCCGAGCGAGATGCGTGGGCCCTATGGCGGGGGCGCGCGGGGGGACAATCTGTGAGCACGACGGCGTGCTCCTGCCTGCGGTGTCGCCTCGAAGAGGAACGTGCGCTTGGTTGAAAGACACCGCTTCGCGAGCTTGCGGGTGAACCTGCGCGGGCTCCTCGTGGGGCTCGCGATTAGCTGGGCCGGCTGCAGCCACGGGACGGTGCGGCCGCCCTCCTCGAACGATCGAACGCTCGCGGAGCGGGTGCGGGCCTTCCAGGCGCGGCTGGCGCGGGATGGTTCGAAGGCGTGGCCGGGCTTCAAGCTGGTGCCCGGGACGTTCGTCGTCATCGACGAGCACCAGGCCGAGTGCTTCGGGGCCGACTGTCCGGCGCCGTTCCGACAGGAGGGGGGAGTGGCCGGAAGACCGTTTTGCTTCAAGTATGTCTTCCCAGACGAAGAGGCGTGGGACTGGACGGAGGTGCCGCCAGCGCCCGCGGAACGAACGGCGATCGAGAGATCGACGGCGACTGAGACCTACGCGACGGGCAGGCTCCCGTTCGAGCTCGCGATGGCGGAAGACGCCTTTGATCGGTTCGTCGGTGGTTGGCCCACGCAAGGGGAGCGGATCGTCGGGCTCTTCTTTCTCGGGTTCAGGCAACTCCCCTTGTCCGAGCCGGGGCGACTTGAGGAGGCCAGGAGCGAGGAAAAGATCCTCTCGTCTATCCTGAGGGCGCGGGCCGACGAGCGGCTCGTCCCGTCCGCGGCGTGGGCGAAGATCAGCGAGCGCCTTGCGGCGCTGCCCCACGGCGACGACGAGGAACGCCTGACCACGTACCTGGGCCTGGATCGCTACTTCGCCGCCCGGGTCATCGAAGGGAGGGAGCGGGCGGCCTCGTCCGTCGCCGCAGACCTGGCCGCGGGACTGGGCGACCTGTGGCCGGAGTACTGGCTCCTCTACCAGAGGCCGTTCGTCGTCGGAGAGGCCCTCGCCGTCATGCTCGACGGCCTGGAGCCGGGCTGGAAGAGGACCTTCGCCACCGATCGCGTGACGCTCGCCGAGAAGGCGCGCGCTCGGATCGCGGGCCTTGGGACGAGCACGGAAGGCCGGCGGGCGAGCCCGTGGGTGAGGTCGTTCTCACCGGAGAACCAAGGCGGCGAGGAGTGCGAGCAGGTCTCGAGCCCGGGCTCGGCCATCGTGCTTGTCGCCGGTCGCCACGGCGACCGGTACTTCTTCACGCCCCTTCGTGCGACGAGCGACCCGCGGTTGACCGCGAAGGCGCTCGGCGACGCCTTTGTGCTCGGCCCGGGGTACGCCGCGCGCCTCTCCGGCCGGGTCCAGGCGGACGTGGCCACGCGGGAGGCCTGCCTGCACCTGGATGGGAAGAGGGCCATCGAAGCCGTCGCGCGGGCGCTGGCCTCGATCCCTCCGAACGAGCCCGCGAAGCTTCGCTTCGAGACCCCTCAGCTCGGGATCGAGAGCTCGAAGGCGAAGGTGACGTCGCTGCCCTCGGGCCGAGGCTGGCGGATCGAGTTCTCGCCGCCGTGAGTGAATGCGACGAGCAGGTGGGCAGCGCCGGACGGATGGCGCCGGTGCCGCGGCCGGGCGAGACCGACGTGGGCCACCAGGGCGGGCAGTCGGTCATCGCGAGGAGGAGGAGCCGGAGGCGACTTCCGGTGAAGGTCGCGCGCGTGGCTGCACCTCTCTCGATCTGGTGGGCGATCTCCGCCCTCGCCTCCCCACCCCCAGGGGTGGTCCCGAGGATGGTTCAGCCTCCGGAGGGCGCGGTCGAGAGCGCTCGGCAGGTTCACGATTGGCTCGAGGGGGCCGCCGCGGCGCAACGACGCGCTTGGCCTGGCTTGGCGCTGGAGAGGCCGGTGGTCATCGCCAGCGACTCGTTCAGCCTGCTGTTCGACGCCGCGCCGCTCGAAGGGTTCATTCCACTCGAGGGGCGTGCGTGCCCTTGCTGGCGGCCGGAGGGCAGTCGAATCGGGCCTCGCCGCAACGCGAGAGTCTGGATCTTCTCGAACCACAGAGCCTGGAGGCCATGGTCGGAGGACGAGACCGCCTCGTTCGCGGCGAAACCGGACGCCCTGGTGGCGCTGGTCGTTCCATGGGTCGCGGATCCCGGGGCCGTACGCGTCGATCTCTTGGTGTCACTCTTTCGGATGGCGGTGAGCGGCTCCCCCCTGGAGGACAGCGGTCCGGCTCTGCTCGCACGGTTGAGGTCGAGCCGACCCGACGCGGAGGCCGTGGGATCGGATCTCCTGAAGGAACGGCGGTGGCTCGCCGATGCCTTGCGTTCCCCTCCGGGGACGCCGCAGCGCTGGAGAGCCATCTGGAACTGGCAGGCCGAGCGGCATCTCCTCCGAGACGAGGGCGTGATCGACCGGCTGGTCGAGGCGAGCGAGCGATGGGCGGGACTGGAGTGGCTGTTCTACCTCGATGCCACCGAAGGAGAGGGGAACGCCCGAGATCGCGAGCTCAGGCTTGCCGGGGCGCTCGAGGCCGAGCCGAGAGATCTCTGGCCGGAGGCGTGGTTCGGTCAACGGAGGTCGGTGGAGACCGGGCTCGCGATGCTGTTGCTCATCGAGGATCTCGCTCCGCGAACGATGCACACCGGAGGACGTTACTTCGGGGTGCAAAAACTCGATCGACTGCTTGGGGGAACCTCGACGTGGATCCGCCGTCCCGGGCTGGAGAGAGAGGCCCTCATGAGCTCGATGGAGGTCCGGGCGAGGATCGGGGAGCCGCCGCCGCCATTTCGTCCATTCGCCGCGGTGGATTTCGACGCCTCGCTCCGGGAGCTGGAAGGCCAGGCTCGCGCGGTGGTTCGGACCAAGCTCGGCGATGGTCGAGGGGGAGACGTCCTGTTCGATCGCGCGTGGGGCATCGGAGCCGAGAGCATCGTCATCGGAGAGGTGACCCTTTGGAACGAAACGGATGCGCTGGTCTGGAACGGGCTGGCCGCTGCCGATTCCAGCCCTGGAAACCCATGGATAGATCTCTTCGCCTTCTCGGGGAGAGGCGCGAGCGGCGGGAGGCCCGACAACTTGAGCCTTCCTCCCGGGGCGAAGCTAACGAACGGACCGGGGAACCGCTGGACTCTCGAACTTCCACGGGCCGAGGCGCGGTGAGTTCCCTCGGCTCCTCTCCGATAGGGGTGCCCGAGGAATGAGGAACGGGAGAGGAGCGGACCTGGAATGACCGCCAGCGTGCTGGGGCTGCTGCTCATGTTCTCATCGGGCGTCTCCTTGCGGGGCGCTGCCGATGCCGTGGCGGTCTGCGACCTGAACGGAGACGGCCGACCGGACGTGGCGGTGGCGGTGAGCGGTAGCTGGGAATGGGCGCTGCTCATCAACGAGGGCGAGGGGCGGCTCCGCCAGCCGGTCTATTCGAAGGCGGGGACGGTCCCCGTCGCGATCGCTTGCGCGGACCTCTCGGGGAGAGGGCGATCGGACGTGGTGTTGATCCCAATGGCAGCCAAGCGAGGGTGGGTCGAGCAGAACCTTGGCGTTCGCTACGGCGAGGGGAACGGCTTCGAGAGCAAGCCGTTCGGCAATGCCGCCGGGATGTCGGGCGTGGCGGCCGCCGATCTGAACCGAGATGGCCGCCTCGATCTCGCCGTGACGAACGCGGCCACGGACTCGTTGGAACTCTTCTTCGGCTTGGGGAGCGGGATGCTCGTGGAGCCCGACTGGGAGGCCTCGGGCTGCGGCGCGTCGATCAAAGAGGCGAGCAGCCCCTCGCGATGCTACGCGACGGGAAAATCCCCGGAGGCCGTCGCCGTGGGCGACTTCAACGGCGACGGCAAGCCGGATCTGGCGGTGGCGAACGGCCTCGACGCGACGGTGGGGATCTTCCTGAACAAGGGCGACGGGACGTTCCGCGACATGGTTGCCTACCCGGTGGGAAAGGGGCCGATGTGGCTCGCGGTGGGGGACTTCGACGGGGACGGCAAGCCGGACCTCGCGGTCGCTGACTTCTACGGCGAGGACGAGCACGGGCGGCTGAGCCTCCTCCGGGGGAAGGGCGACGGGACGTTCGAGCCGGAGCTGAAGCTTGCGGCGGGGCCGGCGCCGGTGGCGGTGGTGTCGGCGGACTTCGACGGGGACGGGAGGCCGGACCTGGCGGTGGCGGAGAACGGCGGCGGCGTGGGGAAGACGGTGACGGTCCTGCGGGGGCTCGGGGGGATGAAGTTCGCGGCGCCGGTGGAGGTCGAGGTGCCGCAGAGCCCGAACGCGCTGGCGGTGGGCGACATGGACGGCAACGGCAAGCCGGACCTGGTCGTGGCGACGACGCAGGGGCTGGTGATCCTGCACAACCTCGGGGCGAAGGGGTTCGAGCGGTAGGGCGTGTCAGCGAGCAGCGCCCTGTGGCGTCTCCCGCCCGGCTCGTCGCGTCCCGGGGCCGGCCTGGGGCCAGTGTGCCCCGAATGCCGAAACGCGCCGTTCTTTCCGGCGGGGCAGGCTAGCGGCTCGCGAGCGTCCGCAGGATGGCGCGGACCTCGCCGTCGTGCGAGCCGTTCGCGTCGAGCTTCAGGTACTCCTCGTATCGGGCTCGGGCGCGGGTGGCGTCGCCGAGCTCCTGGTAGACGGCGCCGAGGAGCAGGGAGGCGCGGGGGTTGTGGGCGAGGGCGCGGGCCTGCTCGAGCGGCCCGACGGCGTCCTGGAGCTGGCCGTGGTCGTAGCGGGCCATCCCGAGCGAGAGGAGGGCGTTCGGATCGGTCGGCGCGAGCGCCACCGCCTGCTCGAAGGCGGCGAGGGCCTCGGCGAGCTTGCCGGCGTCGTAGGCCTTCTGTCCCGAAACCACGAGATCGGCGGCCTTCTCCGCCGGGGTCGGCGCGGGCGGAAGGGCGGGCAGCGGCTGGAGCGCGGGCGCGGGCTTCGGCGCGACGGCGACGGAGGGCGGCGCGACGACCGGCTTCGGGGCGTTCGGCCAGGCCGCGAGGACCAGCGCCCCGACGAGGGCGACGCCGCCGAAGCCGAGCCAGAAGGCGCCGGCGTTGGAGAGGGCCGGGCGAGGGACGTCCGCCGTGGGCTCCTCCAGCGCGCCCCCCGCCTCGGACAGCTCGGAGGCGAAGAAGCTCTCCTCGAGGTCCCCCACGGGCACGTCCTCCGTGGGGAGGGGCACGGCCATGGAATCGGACTCGGCCGCCGTCTCCCCGGCGACGGCCGAGGCGACGGCCGCGAGGTCGCCCGACGCGCGCTCTTCGGCGGAGACGATCTCGTCGATGGTCGTCTGCTCCACGGGCTCCGCGGTGGGGGGCATCCCCTCCGCGGGCTCCGCCACCGGGGTCAGCGGCTGCTCCGCGGGCGAGAGCGGCTCGCGCAGCAGGCCGAGCGAGCGGGCGTACGCGACGGCGCCTGCCGCCGCGAGGTCTCCGGCCTCGCTCGCGCCCAGGATCTCGGCCACCGTGCAGCGGCCGTCGAACCGGTCGAGCAGCGGGTGGAGGGCGGCCGGCACCTCCTCCGACGAGCCCGCGAGTCGCTCGCGATCGAGCTCGTAGACCGCTTCGAGCGAGCCGAGCGCGGGCGCGATCTCGTCCCAGCGGCGCACGTGGGCGGAGCAGCGGCCGGTCAGCTCGGTGAGGTCGATCGAGAGCGTCGTGGGCCGGTCGAACTCGCCGAGCTCGAGCCGGTAGCGGCCGGCCGAGAGGGTGAGGAGCCGGAGCAGCGCGCGATCCGCGGCGAGGGGCGGCAGGACGGCGTCGACGATGCGCCCGTCGCGGAAGTAGAGGCGGCCCCCCGCCGGGTCGAAGCGGAGCTGGCCGGTCCGCCCACCGGCGAGCAGGCCGCGGACGAGCGCCTGGCAGCGCAGCTGGCCGAGGTCGCCGACGAAGGTCTCCTGGGCCGCGTGGTGACCGGCGTGGAGTCGGCCGAGCACGGCGACGTCCTGGACGTAGAGCGGCTTCTGGAGGAACTGCGTGGCGCCGAGGGCCACCGCCGCCTCGCCCGGGTCGCGCCGCTTGCCGAGCGCGACGATGGGGACGGCGGCGAAGCGCGGATCCTCGCGCAGCCGCTCGAGCAGCGAACGGCCGGGCGCGCCGTCCTCGACGTTCGCGACGACGAGCGCGGGCAGCTCGGTTCGCACGGCCTCGAGGGCCTCGTCGGCGGCGAGGGACACCACTCGGAGCCCCTGGCGGGCCAGCCCGTGGGCGATGACACCTGCCGCGGAGCCATCCGATTCGACCAGAAGAACGTCGACGCTCATGGGGTCCGTCCTTGAAGAGAGGTTGCCAGCAGGCATGCAATGCCTGGGCCGAAGTTGGCCGTTCGGACGAGGCGAGCGTATTCGATGGCTTGGCGAGCGCGGCCAGCCTCTCCGCCCGCCGATCGCACAGTTGTTGGGCAGTATTGTCGCCTCGATGCCGCAGTTCCGAGCAGCTCCGAAGCAATCCTCTCGCGCCGGGCGATCCCGGTGGTATCATCGCCGCGTGGCCGCCGATGATCCCAACCGGTTGATCACGGAGCTGATCGGGGACGCGGAGGCGCGCCGGGGCAGCGGGCAGCGGCTCGGCGGGGCGGCGCTTCGCGCCGACGACTTCGGCGCCTCGAAGCCGCTCGACGTGGGCGATCGTTACTCGCGGCTCCTGCTCGAGGAGGAGGCCCTTCGCGCCGGGGATCGCCGTCCTCTCCCGCGGCGTCAGACGCGGCTCAGCGGGCTCGCCGCGGCGCTGGCCTTTCTCGGGATCGTCGTCCTCGCGGGAATCGGCTGGTTCGTCTTCGAGGCGCACGAGCGGGACAACGCCGCGGCTCGCCTGCGGATCGTCCAGGCCGCCCAGCGGCGCGAGGACGAGGAGCGCGTGCTGCGGCTCGGGCGGAAGGCCAGCGCGCCGCCGCCGGCGGCGGCCGGCGCTCGATAGCCTCTCAGCCGGCGCGCGGGGCGGGCGGCGCCGCGAACGGACGCCCTCCTAGCCGCGAGGCGCGGATCAGGATCTCCCGCAGCGCCTCGACGGCCCCGCCCGTCACCGCGGCGGCCTCGGGCGGGAAATCGCCGGGCAGCTCGGACCGCCCCGGCACGATCACCACGGCGCCAATTCGGCGCGCCGCGAGGGTCGCGAGCTCGGCGTGGGCCGGGCCGATCGGTTCGGGCAGCAAGAGAAGGCAGCCGATCGCTCCGGCGCCGAACGGGGCCCAGAGCGGGCGCAGCTCGGCCGCCGCGGGCAGCGCCAGGAGGTCGATCACGAGCCCCTCGGCCAGCTCGAGCTGGCCGACCGTGCCGATCCCCACCGCCGGCGCGAACGTCGGATCGCCGCGCAGCTCCCGCACGGCGCCGAGCTCGCGCAGGCACGCCGACAGGAGCGCGGCGTCCGTCCAGCCGAGGAGCAGCTTGCCGCTCCCCGCGGCCCGACCGGGCGAGAGCCGCTGTAGCCTCGCCCGGAGCGTGTGCAGCGTCGCGGCCGGCACGAGCGGCCGCGACTCCCGCCGCGCCGGGGCCGCGGCCGGGACCACGATTCCCTTTTCGATGAGCGTCCCGAGCTCCTGGAGCAGCGCATGGTCGGTGGCCGGCGAGCGGTCGAGCAGCTCGGCCAGGGTCGCGCCGCCGCGCACGAGGGCGAGGAGCTCGGCCGTCAAGGGCCGTTGCTCCCCGTCGAGCAGCTCGGCGCGCGGGGTGAGCCGCAAGGGGAGCGTCGGGTCCGGCAGTCGGGCGCGGAGGCCGGCGATTTCGTCGGCCTGCCGCAGCCCTTCGAGCAGGAGCTCCCCGACCGATCGCCCGATCTCGCCCGCCGGGCCCGGCTCGCCGGGGGCGAAGGCGAAGCCTCCCTCGCGCCAGAGGAGCAGCCGGAAGAGCGCCTTGATGCCGCTCGCCCCCTCGGCCTCGGCCTCGGCGACGACGCCCGCCGAAAGGCGCAGCCGCGCGATGCCGAGCGGCCCCGCGACGCGCAGGACGCCGCTCTTGCGGTTCTGGCCGAGGATCTGGAGGAGGTCCGTCAGCGGAAGCTGCCCGAGCGTCCCCTCCATCGCCTGGTCGCCCCGCCGCGCCTTCTGGGCGGCCTCGAGCCGGCGGAAGGTCTGGCCGATCCGGGAGAGCAGCTCGTCGACGTTGAACGGCTTGCGCAGGAACGCGTCGTGCGGCGCCGCCGGCTCCCCGGTCGGCTCGCTCGCGCCGGTCACGAGGATGGGCACCTGCTCGGTGTGCGGGTTCGCGCGGAGGATCTGCCGGAAGGTCGCGAGGTCGAGCAACGGGCAGGCGGTGTCGAAGAGGACGAGGTCCGGCGGGCGCATGACGCAGAGCTCGAGGGCCCGCGAGCCGGTCCGGACCGCCGCCACCTTGTAACCGCGCCGCCGCAGCTGCGGCGCGAGCAGCCGGGCGGTCTGCGGATCGGGATCGGCGATGAGGAGGTGGCGCGCCATGACTCCTTCGGACTCAGTAAGGTTGCAGGTCGAACGCCTGCTGCAGGCGCGAGACGAGATGGTCGACGAGGAAGCGGTCGTCGGTGTGGAGCGCTTGGGTGGCGCCTTTTTCGTGGAAGAAGCCGTAGGCCCCACCGGCCGAGAGGAAGAGGGCGAAGGCGTGGTCCGCCGCCCGGGGCGCCGCCGCGGGATCGACGCAGACCGGCGTCACGCTGGGGTGGGAGATCTCGGCGGGGCCGCGCCGGCCGAGGACGTAGATCCGGGGGACGAGCTCGCGGCCGGGGAGCGCCTGGAGAAGCGGCAGCTCCGCCCGCAGCTCCGGGACGCCGAGGTAGAGCAGCGCACGGCTGCTCCCGAGCCGGGAGACCTCGCGGCCGAGCTCGCGCTGGACCGCGGAGAAGAGGGCGGGATCGACCCGGGCGACGCTCGGGTTCGCGCCGCGCCCCGCCGTCGCCGAGGGGCCGCGCAGCGCGTCGAGCGTCTGCCAGAAGTCGAGCTCATCGAGCTGCAGCCGGCGGCAGAGCGTGCCGCGCGATTCATCGATCCGCGCCCGGCAGCGGTCGAGCAGCTCGTCGAAGTCGTGGCCGTCGCCCGGAAACGTCGCCCCGCCCACCGTGACCCGCAGCGCGGGGCCGTCGTCCGTCGCGGTCGCCTCGAGCTGGCGCGCGAGATCGAGCACGCGTCGCTCGAACACCATCCCCCCGAAGCGGTCGGTCTCGGGGAGGACCGCGTAGAACTCGGCCTCAGCCACCTTCGAGAGGATGTCCGCGTCGCGCGCGAGACCGGCGAGCCGCGCGACGAAGCCCCGCAGCGCCTCGGCGATGGCCTCGGGGGGCCGCTCGCGGCGCAGCGCCTCGAGGTTCTCGACGCGAACCGAGACGAGCGAGAACTCCCGGCCGTAGCGCTGCGCCTTGTAGAGCTCCTTCCCGGCGTAGTCGATGAAGTAGGAGAGGTTGTAGGCGGGGGAGTCGCGGTCGCGCAGGCCGATGCGCTCGAGCTCGGCGAAGCGGCGGGCGTTGCGCAGGGCGATGGCGGCGAGCTCGCCCACCGCCTGGGCGCGGCCGAGGTCGGCGCTCGTGAAGGGGCCCGCGAGCCGGTCGCCGAGGAAGAGCAGGCCGACGAGCCGAGACTGCGCCGAGAGCGGCACGTAGCAGCCGCCGTCCGCCCCGGAGGAGAAGGGAGCGCTCCCCTCGAGCCGCGCCGCGAACGGCCCGTCGCCCGGGTCGAGTCGGAGGGGCAGCGAGGCCCGGTCGACGAGGCCGCGGTGCGAGCTGAGCAGCAGGGCGCCGCCCTCGGAGCGCAGCCAGAGGGCGGCGCTCTGGGCGTCGACCAGCTCGGAGAAGAGCGCGAGGACGAGCTTCTGCAGCGGCTCGAGGTCGACGACCGCGAGCATGTCGAGGCAGCGTCGGTAGAGCGCCTGCGCGTGCAGCCCCTCGATGTTCTCGGTGAGCAGCCGGCGGTGCTCTCGCCGCAGCCGGCCTCGATCGATGCCGCGCGCGACGAACGAGCGCAGCTCCTCCGGCCCGGCCGGCCAGGCGACGAAGTCGGCGCAGCCGGCGCGCAGCGCGCCCGCGCCGAGCTTCGGGCGGTCGGCCGGGACGATGGCGACGATCTCGAGGTCGGTGTCCAGCTGGCGCAGCCGCTCGATCGCCGCGGGCGCGGCGGCCGCCTCGGCGTCGACGAGGCAGAGCTCGAAGCGGCGAGCCTCGAGGATCGGGAGGGCGGTCTCGAGGCTCGCCGCCGTGGCGGGCTCGCCGGCGCCGCCGAGGAGCTCGGCCATCTCGCGCGCGATCCGCTCGTCGGGGTGGATGAAGAGGATCGGGCGGGCGCCGGCGATCTCGCTCAAGGGCCCTTCTCCGGCAGCTCGATCTCCCCATGGAAGACGGCCGCCGCAGGGCCGCGCAGCGAGACGGAGGCGAGGTTCTGGGCGACCGTGGCCCAGAGCCGGCCACCCGGCAGGTCGATCCGAATCTCGTCGCCCGGCCGGGCGATCCCCTTCGCGCAGGCTGCCGCGGCGGCGGCCGCCGCCCCGGTGCCGCAGGCGAGCGTCAGCCCGGCCCCGCGCTCCCAGACGACGAGCCCGAGCCCCTCGGGCCGAACCGCGCAGAGCTCGACGTTGGTGCGGCGCGGCGCGAAGCGCGGGTGGCGCTCGATCGCGGGTCCGAGGGTCCGGGCGGTCGCCTCGTCTGCCTCGCCCGCCTGGGCGAAGACGACGAAGTGCGGGTTGCCGAGCGAGACCGCGATCCCCTCGACGCGCCGCCCGGCCGCCTCGATCGTCTCCGGCTCGCCCAGCCGGGGGCGGCCGATCTCGGTGACGACCGCGCCCGCTCCCCCGTCGTCGCAGCGCAGCGGCCCGGCGTCGGTGTCGACACAGAAGGGCCCGGCCGCCTCGGCGAGGAGCCGCGCCGCCGCGCAGCGCAGCCCGTTGCCGCACATCTCGGCGACGCTGCCGTCGGGGTTGTAGATGTGCAGCCTCGCCCGCGACCGGCCGTCCCGTGGCGGTAGCAGCGTGAGGACTCCGTCGGCGCCCACCCCGAGGTGCCGATCGCAGAGCAGGCGCGCCTCGTCCGGGGTGACGAGCTCGCCGCCGGAGCGGGAGTCGACGAGGAGAAAGTCGTTCCCGAGCCCCTGGACCTTTTCGAACGACAGCCGCATCGGAGGGCAGCATACCGCGCCGGCCTCGAGATCCGAGCGGGGAGGGGTGGCGCTGGGGTACGTTCCCCACCGATGCGGCTCGACCTCCACGTCCACCTCGCCGCCGCCGGCGTCCACGGCGCCGAGCTCTCCGACGCCTTTCGCCGCTCGGTGGCCTACCGCTTCCTCCTCCGCTCCCTCGGCCTCCCCCGCGGCGACGACGGCGCCCTCACCGAGGCCTACGCCGCTCGAGTCGTCCAGGCGGCCGAGACCGCCCGCGAGCTCGACGGCTGCGTCGTCCTCGCCCTCGATCGCCCCCACAGCGAGGTCGGTCTGCCGCTGCCGGGAGACCTCTTCGTCGGAAACCGCGTCGCCGCCGAGGTCTGCCGGAAGAGCCCTCGGCTCTGGCTCGGCGCGAGCGTCCACCCCTACCGGCAAGACGCGCTCGAGGCGCTCGACGAGGCGAGGGCGCTCGGCGCCGTGCTCGTCAAATGGCTCCCGAACGTCCAGCGGATCGATCCCGCCTCCCAGCGCTGCCGCCCCTTCTACCGGCGGCTGCGCGAGCTCGGCCTGCCGCTCCTCTCGCACACGGGGCGCGAGCACACGATCCCGCGCTGGCGGCAGGCGCTCGGCGACCCCGCCCGGCTCGAGTCGGCCCTCGCGGAGGGGGTCACCGTGATCGCGGCCCACGCGGGCACGGGTGGCGAGCGCGGCGATCTCGCCACCGTCGTCGATCTCGCCCGCCGCCACCCGCGCTTCTTCGTCGAGTGCTCCGGCTGCTGGACCCCCGGCCGCTTCGGCGAGCTGCGCGAGCTCCTCTCGATCGCCGAGCTGCGCGACCGCTGGGCCTTCGGCTCGGACTTCCCCGTCCCGGTCTTCTGGCCGCTCCTCTGGGGTCGCAGCGATCCCGCGCTGCGGCGACGAGGCCGGGAGGCGGAGAACCCGCTCGACGCGCGCGCGCTCGCCGCGCTCGCGTCGGGGCTGCCGGCAGAGGCCTTCGAACGCTCCGCGCGCCTCCTCGGCCCACGGGACGGGGTATGATGGCGCCGATGCCCTCCGAGCTCGCCGGCCGATCGATCCTGCTCGTGGACGACGACCGGGCCAACGTGGCGCACCTGCGCGGCGAGCTCGCCGCCGAGGAGTACCGCTTCCTAGAGGCCTACGACGGGGCCGCCGCGCTCTCGGCCGTCCGCGACTCATCCCCGGACCTCGTGCTCATGGACGTCGAGATGCCCGGGCTCGGCGGCATCCAGGTCTGCCGGATCTTGAAGAGCAGCCAGCCGCAATTCGGCTTCGTGCCGGTCATCCTCATGACCGCGCGCGGCACGCAGGGGAAGGTCGAGGGGCTCGAGCTCGGCGCCGACGACTACCTCGTCAAGCCCATCGACGCCGCCGAGCTGCGCGCCCGCGTCAAGTCGATGCTCCGGCTCAAGGCGTCCAACGACGGCCTCCAGGCGGCGAACCGAAAGCTCGCCGAGTTGAACGCGAGGCTCGAGGAGCTGTCGGTCACCGACGCCCTCACCGGCCTGCACAATCGCGGCTTCTTCGATCGAAGGTTCGAATACGAGTTCAATCGGGCGCGCCGCTACCGCTCCTCGCTCGCGCTGCTCATGATGGACATCGACCACTTCAAGAAGCTCAACGACGCCCATGGCCACCAGTTCGGGGATCTGGTCCTCCAGGGGGTCGCGAAGGCGCTCCAGGCCTGCCTGCGCGACGTCGACACCATCGCGCGCTACGGCGGCGAGGAGATCGTCGCGATCCTCCCCGAGACTCCCCAGGCCGAGGTGGCCGGGGTCGCCGAGCGGCTGCGGCTCGCCGTCGAGAGCGCCGAGTTTCTGGACCAGGGCGGGCGCGTTCCCGCCACGATTTCCATCGGCGCCGCCCTCTACCCGAACCGGGTGGCCCAGTCCCGCGCCGACCTGCTCAAGCTCGCGGACGACGCCCTCTACCGGGCGAAGGAAGGCGGGCGCAACCGCGTTCGTTTCTATGAGGAGTGATGACCACATGAGACGCCCCCTCGCCGCCCTGCTCGGCGCCGCCGCAGTTGCCCTCGCGCCCGCCTGCCACGGCCGGGAGGCTCCCGACGACGCCTTCCGCGCGTTCACCGCCGCCGTCATCGCCCACCGCGCGGACGACGCCTGGAGCCGCCTCACGAAGGAGAGCCAGGAGGCCATGACCGCCGCCGCCGCGAAGGTGGCGGCGCTCTCGCCGAAGGGCTCGGTGCCGACCGACCCGAAGCAGCTGCTCTTCGGAGAGGACGTCGGCCTCGCCCAGCCCGTCGACGAGATCAAGGTCGAGGATGAGAAGGGCGCCGCCGCCACGCTCGAGGTCGTCACCGGCCCCTCCCACCACGAGGTCCACATGGTGCGCGAGGACGGTCGCTGGAAGCTCGACCTGACCGACGGGTTGAAGCTCTAGCAGGCCGCCGGGCAGTTGCCGTTCACCCTTCGGCGATAGCCGGAGTTCTACCGCCGCGCGCGCGCCTTGAGGTACGGGTCGAGCTGGAACCGCTTCACGTTCGCGTTGTGGCAGACGAGCGTCGGGCAGAAGGCGTGGGTGCCGTCGCCCTTGGCCACGAAGTAGAGATCCTGGCACTGGCTCGGGTGGAGGGCGGCCTCGAGGGCGGCGGCGCCGGGGCTCGCGATGGGGCCGGGGGGGAGGCCCGCGGTCGTGTAGGTGTTGTACGGGTGGGGCGTCAGCAGCATCTTCTTCGTCAGGTTGCCGTCGAAGTGGCCCTGGGCGAGCCAGACCGCGTAGATGACGGTGGGATCGGTCTGCAGCCGCATGCCGATCCGGAGCCGGTTGTGGAAGACGCAGGAGATGCGCGGCCGCTCCTCGGCGCGGCCGGTCTCCTTCTCGACGATGGAGGCGAGCGTGACCGCCTGCAGCTCGTCGAGCTTCGGGTCGCCACCGGGGAGGGCGCGCACCTTCGCCCAGGCGCTCTGGAAGTGCTGGACCATCTCGGCGACGAGCTTCGCGGGCCGTCGCCCCTTGGGCTCGAGGTAGGTGTCGGGGAAGAGGAAGCCCTCGGCGGTGGGGGCGGGGACGCCGAGCTTGTGCATGAGCTTCGGGTCGCGCATGGCGGCGAGGAGCGCCTGCGGATCGGCGAGGCCGGCCCTCCCCCAGAGCTCTGCGATCTCGTCCATCCGCAGCCCCTCTGGGATGGTCACCCTGTAGAGCTTCACCTTCCCGGAGAGCAGCTCGGCGAGGACCTGCTCGGGGCTCAGTGCACCGTCGAAGCCGTATTCGCCGCGTTTGAGCCTGCGGTCGGCGTGGCGGAGGCGACCGTAGAGGTAGAAGCGCGCGCCGTCCGAGACGACCCCCGCGGCCTCGAGGGCGTGGCTCAGCTCGGCGAGGGTCTCGCCGGCGGCCACCTCGACGTCCCGTTCGCCGGGGCCGCCGAACGGCGTGTGGACGAAGGCCTGGAAGCGGAGCCCGACGACGCCCGCGGCCGCCACAGCGAGGAGCACGAGCACGGCGAGGACGGCGAGGAGTCGTCTCATGCGGGGTCGACCTCCGGCGAGCCCGCGTCCAGCCAGCCCTGGAGGATGATCTGGGCCGCGAGCGTGTCGATGACTTCCTTGCGCCGGCGCCGCGAGACGTCGGCCTGGATGAGGACGCGCTCGGCCTCGGCGGTGGAGAGCCGCTCGTCCCAGAGGAAGACCGGGAGCCCCAGCCGTTCGTGGATCTTGCGCGCGAAGGCGCGGGTCTTCTCGGCGCGCGGCCCCTCGCTGCCGTCCATGTTGAGGGGGAGCCCAACGACGACGCGGAGGACCTCGCGCTCGGCGCAGAGGGCGGCGAGTCGCTCGAGGTCCTTCCGGTCGCCCACTCGGTCGAGCGAGCCGGCGCCCTGGGCGGTGAGACCGAGCGGATCGCTCACGGCGAGACCGATGGTCCCATCGCCGTAGTCGACGCCCAGCGCGCGGCCGATCACGGCGAGACCCCTGCCGGGTCGCCGGGGAGGGGGGCGGACGAAGCTTTCGCCTGGCCCGAAAGGGGAACGGGCTGGGCCTTGGCCGCGCGAGGGGCCGGAGCTCCTTCCGCGGCCCCGCCGGGGGCGGCCGGGTGGGGCGGCGCCGGGGGCGCCCCTCCCGCCGCTGGCTCGAGCAGGAGCGACTTGAGGCGCGCGAGGCTCTGCTTCGTCTGGGACACGAACGGATTGTCCTCGCCGATCCGGTCGGCGGCGGCGAGCGTCTCGTCATAGACGTTGATGGCCTTGGTGACGAGCACCCGGACGCGCTTCCTCAGCTCCTCCCGGTAGATCGCCTGCTGCTCGGCGTCCAGCTTCGGCGGGAGGGGGGCGGAGACCAGGGCGTCGTACATCTCCTCGTAGAGCGAGCCGATGCGGAAGCCGGCGGCGGTGGCCCAGTGGCCGCTGCCGCTGCGGATGGCGCGCAGGTAGTGGCCCTGCGCCGAGAGCAGCTCCTCGGCCTTCTGCTCGAGCTCCTTGCCGAGGCCGTCGAGGTCGCCGCTCGACGGATCGAGCTTCACGGCGGAGAAGTAGGCCCGGTAGATCTCGCCCAGGAAGAACTCGGCCTTGCCCGCGATCTCCTCGGGGAGCCGCTCCTCGTCGGAGGCGCGGTCCCAGCCCTGCACCGACAGCCGCAGGTCGTGCTCGGCCTCGGTGAGCTTGCCCTGCTCGACCTCGCAGACGGCGAGGTCGACGCGGGCGCCGATCCGCTGCTCGGGCGGCAGGTCGGTCCGCGCCGCGACCACCGAGAGGATCTTCGCGGCCCCCTCGTAGTCCTCGAGGAAGTAGCGGCAGGTCGCCGCCTGCATCGCGGCGTCGAGCGCGTCCCCCTGGCCCGCAGCGGGGTTCGCGAGCGGCTCGAAGCGCTCGAGCGCCTTCGACCACTGGTGGAGCTGGAGGTGCGCGAGCCCCGA
Source organism: Myxococcales bacterium (assembly GCA_021783235.1). Lineage (GTDB taxonomy): Bacteria > Myxococcota > Myxococcia > Myxococcales > JAKAPL01 > JAJXUD01. Next base: position 18,099 of record JAJXUD010000014.1, read on the forward strand.
GTCGTAGGCCATTTCGGCGTGAAGGTGGCCTTCGGGGAAGGCGTCGACGCCGCGGTCGAAGGAGCGCGCGGCGAGCTCGTAGTCGGCCGAGGCGAAGGCGGCCTTGCCCTTCGCGAGGAGCTCGTCCTCGTTGAGCTGCGCGAGCGCGAGGTCGGCGGGCGACCCGGCGTGGATGGTCACCGGTGGGAAGACCATCGTCTGCACGGGCTCCGCCTTCGGCTTCGCGGTCGCGCAGGCGGCGAGCGCGGCGAGGAGCGCGAGGCGGGCAGGCCCCCGGCGGGACTTGCGGCGGAGGGCCCTCACTTGTCCGCCTGGAGCTTCACCTGGACCTCGCGGCGTCGCGGGCCGTCGAACTCGCAGAGGTAGACGGCCTGCCAGCTGCCGAGCTGGAGCTTCCCGTCCGAGACGACGAGCGCGGTGGAGTGACCCACGAGCGACGACTTCACGTGGGCGTGGGCGTTTCCCTCTGCGTGGGTGTAGTGGCCAGAGGAGGGGACGGCGCGCTCGAGCGCCGCGAGGATGTCGTCGCGGACGTGGGGGTCCGTGTTCTCGTTCACGGTGATCCCGGCGGTGGTGTGCATCACCGCGACGACGCAGATACCCTCTCGGACTCCGCTCTGCCGCACGAGCCCCTTGAGCTTCGCGGTCAGGTCGACGAGCTCCATCCGCTGCTGCGTCGAGATCTCGAGGCGATGAAGGCTCACGCGGCGTCTCCCTTCGCGGCGAGCGGCTCGGTGAGCGACCAGAGCGCGCCGAGGTCGTGGACGTCGCGATCCCGGCGCATCAGCGCGAAGGGCTCGATCCCCGCGCGGCGCAGCCGGGCGAGCTGCTCCTCGTCGCCGTGGCGCAGCGCGCGCGCGTCCGAGAGCGCCCGATCGATCCGACGGACGAGATCCTCGGGCAGGCCGTCCGAGCGGCCGGCCCGAGCGAGTTCGTCGCCGCCAGCAGCGCGGATGTCCGCGTGGACGCGGTTCGCGATGACGGCGCCGACGGCGAGCCCCGACTTCTCGAGGGCGCCGTGGAACTGCAGCGCCTCGCCGACGGTGAGCGGCTTTGGGGTCGTCACGAGGACGAAGCCCGCCTCGGGGCTCGCGAGCAGCTTCTTCACCTTCCCGGCCCGCTCCTTGAAACCTTCGTACATGCCGGAGAGGGAGAGCATGAAGTCGGCGAGCTCTCGGAGGGTCTCGGCGCCGGTCAGCTCGCTGATGCCTCGGAAGAGCCGACCGCCGCCGCGGCCGAAGAGCCCGAGTCCAATCTTGCCGGCGGCCAGCGCGGGGGTCAACAGCCAGCGGGCGGCGTCGTTGTCGAGGAAGTCGACCACGCGGTTCGGGGCGTCCAAGAAGTCGAGCGCGTGGGCGGTCGGCGGCGTGTCGAGCACGATGAGGTCGTAATCGGTCGTCTGCGACAGCTCGTAGAGCTTCTCGACCGCGATGTATTCCTGCGAGCCCGCGAGCGCGCTCGAGAGCTGCCGGTAGAAGCGGTTCGCGTAGATCCGGTCGCGCTGCTCCACGGACGGCGCGTGGCGCGCGATGAGCTCGTCCCAGCTCCGCTTGAGGTCGAGCATCATCGCCCAGAGCTCGCCTCGCGGCTCGAGGCCGGCGGCCGCGAAGCGCTCGACCGGAACGCGGCGCCGATCGTGGCCGAGCTCGGGGAGCCCCAGGCTGTCGGCGAGGCGACGGGCTGGGTCGATGGTGCAAACGAGCGCCTTGCGGCCGGCCACGGCGGCGCGCAGCGCGATGGCGGCGGCGAGCGTGGTCTTTCCGACCCCGCCCGCGCCCACGCAGACCTGGAGCCGCCGCGAGGCGAAGGGCAGCTCGCCCGGCAGGAGCGGTCTCACGCCGCGACCCCGAGCTTCCCCTCGAGGAGGAGCGAGAGCCGTTCGATCGCGGGCGGCCCGAAGGGCGCGTCGAAGAGGTAGGGCAGCTCGATGACGGGCAGGTCGGTGCCACGCCGCAGCCGCCCCGCCTCCGACAGCGCGAGATCCGCGCGCGCCTCGAGGTGGCTCACGGCGGCCCGGACCTCGGTCCAGGGCGGCCGCGGGGGAAGCTGGTCCAGCTCGCCCGGGGCGAAGCGGTGCGGCCAGACGCCGTTCAAGAAGCAGACGCCGAGCGGCAGCCCGACGTCCCTCAGCGCTCGCTCGAGCTGGAAGGTCTCGTTGACGGGCATCTCCTCGGGCAGCGAGACGAGGTTGATCGCGGTCTGGGCCGGGTCCTCGAGCAGCGCCCGCATCCAGCGCATGTCGTCGGCCAAGGCGCCGGGCGGCACGGCCGCGCCGACCACCTCTGGGACGCGCAGGAGCGCCAGCGCGTGGCCGGTGGCGGGTGCGTCGACGAGCACGAGGTCGAAGCGCGGCCGCTCGCCCTCGCGCTCGCGTGCGTGGAAGAGGATCTTGCCCAGGATCACGACCTCGGCGAGCGACGGGATCGCGCGGAGGAAGTAGCGCATGAGCCGGTTCTCGAAGACCGCCCGCACGATCGCCGGGAGGTGGAGCTTCATCTGTGCGTACTCGAGCATCGCCTCGTGCGGGCGGACGTCGACCGACCAGAGGTTTGGCCGCAGCTCCGCGAGGCTCGGCCCCGCTGGGGGCGCACCGAGGAGCGCGGGGAGCCGATCGTTCGCGTTGACCTCGCATGCGAGGACCCGCTTGCCACGGCGGGCGGCGAGCGCGGCGAGCGCGGCCGTGACGCTGCTCTTGCCGACGCCCCCCTTGCCGGTCAGGACGAGGACGCGCCGATCGAGCAGCCGGTCGAGTGCTTCGATGGGTTCGGGCATCGGCGGGGAGCGCAGCATACCCGCGCGCAAAAAAAGAGGGGAGGGCCATCGGGCCCTCCCCTCGAAGACCGCCTCGGCGTCGGGCTAGCCCTTGGTGAGCTGCTCGCTGACGCTGAAGCTCATCGGCGTGCTCTGGCCGCCGCTCGCGATCATCATCTGCCCGGTGACGTTCACCGTCATGCTCGTGCCCGCGACGCTCGCCGTCCCGGTCTGGAAGGACCACTGATTCTGCTGCGAGTCGGTGCAGCTCACCGGGCTCTGGAGGAAGGCGGTGTTGCCGCTCGCCTGCATGGAAAGCTGGCAGCCGAGGCCCAGGTAGTTCGTGAAGTCCACCGTCGAACCCGACTCCTGGACGTTCTCCGTGTCGGTCGCGGTCTTCGAGCCGCTGGATGTGGTGACGGTCGCCGGGCCCGTCCAGACGCCGGCGAAGGACTGCGGCCCGCTGCCGCCGCTCGAGCCGCCGCCGCTCGATCCGCCGCCGCTCGATCCGCCGCCGCTGGTCCCGCCCATGCCGCCGGTCCCGCCCGTGCCGCCCGGAGGAAGGCCGCCCGACTGGGACGCAGCGCCGGCGCCGGCCTGAACGTCGTGCTGCTGCTGCACGTTGGTCACCGGGATGGCCGTGAATGCGGTCGTCTGAGAGCAGTCGAAGCTGCTGTGCCCGTCGCCGCCGCCCTGGCAGGGGGCGTTGTTCGTCGCGGTGCAGCTCGCCTCCGTCGTCACGCTGCCCGTGTAGCCCGGTCCCTGGGTCGCCGGCGCGAGGCTCACCGTCATCTTCTGGAGGGCGCCGTAGCCGCCGGTGACCGTGATCTGCTGGACGCCCGAGAAGTTGTAGCCGCCGTTCACGGCCGAGCCCGCGAGCAGATCTCCGCTCATGGGTCCTTCGAGCAGGTACTGGTTCGATGGGGCCGGGTAGATCGCCCAGTTGGTCAGCCCATCGATGTTGACGTCGGTGACGACCACCGGCGAGGCGGGGGGGCAGTTCGTGCCCGAGAAAGCGGATGGCTGGCCCATGGCGATCTGGAGGTACTGGGCGCCGTTGCCGGGGGAACAGGCCGTGCCCAGGAGGGCGAGGGCCATGAGAGCGAATTTGCGCATGTCGGGCTCCTTTGGATTCGTCAGGTTGGAGGGCTCAGCCGCCATTCTGGCCGGGGGGGGTCGGGGAGCTGGTCTGGGCTGGAGTCACCTGCACGACGCCCGAGATCTGCGAGGCGACGAGCTGGGCCGTCTGGGTGCAGTCGTAGGGGCCGCTGCTCGCCCCGCCGGTGCAGGTGGCGCCGTTCTGGCCACCGCTGCAGCTCAACTCCTGCGTGATGGTCCCCGTGGCGCCGGGCCCCTGGGGGGTGATTTGGAAGGTCGTCTTCTGGATCTGGACCACCCCGTTGCTCGTGTCGTTGCTCTGGCTCGTTCCGGTGAAGGTGTAGCTGCCCCCGTTCATGGTGCCGAGGATGCCCACGCCCATGCCGTAGTCGAGCAGGTACGGGTCCGCCCCCGGCTGCGGGTAGATGGCGAAGGTGCCGTCGCCGTCGATCCCCGTGAAGGTGAGGGTGGCGCCCTGCCCGGCGTTCGGGCAGTTGTTCCCCGTCGGTGGGCTGATCTGGCCCAGCGCTCCCTTGTAAAAGATGCCGTTGGTCGAGCCGCCGCCACAGCTGGCGAGGGCCAGCGCGGCAAGCGTTCCCCAGAGCTTCGTTCGCATCGCTGCTCCTCCGGTGTAGAGAAAGGTGGTCAACAGGGCGCGCAAGCTGCCCGCTGGCGGAGGGGTTGTCAAGCCGCCGACCGCCGAGGTTCTCCGGGGGCGTCGACACGGGAGCGTTGACCGAGCGCCCGGCCTCGGATACGACCCTCTCATGCCAAACGACGGCGCGCGGACCCATTCGATCCCCATCCTGACGACCTTCGAGCCGCCGCCCGGCCGGACGATCGAACGGGTCATCGGTCCGTCCTGGGGCATCACGGTCCGCTCGCGGAGCGTCGTCGGCACCGCCTGCGCCGGCTGCCAGATGTTCTTCGGCGGCGAGGTCTCGATGCTCACGAAGCTCGCCGCCGACTCGCGCAACGAGGCGATGGATCGGCTCGAGCGGCACGCGCTCGAGTTGGGTGCCGACTGCGTGCTCGGCATGCGCTTCGACTCGGGCGAGCTGATGCAGAACACGAACGAGATCATCGCTTATGGCACGGCGGTGAAGCTCTCGCACGGTCCGTGAGCCCAATCGCGGGGCCGCTCGCCCGCCGGATAGACCGGCTCGCGCGGCGCGCCCACGCGTTTCATCGCTTCGCCCATCACCCGCTCTGCGACCGCTACGCGGGAGAGTTCGTGCCGCTCGGCCGGCGCGTCCGGGTCTGCCGCGGCTGTGCGCTCGCGCTCGCGGGCCTGGGGGCCGGGCTCGCCGCGGGCCTCGCGCCGTGGCGCGCCGGCGCGCCCGCGCTCGCGGTCCTCGGCTTCCTACTCTGGCTCGTCGATCGCCTGGGAAGCCAGCGCCCGTGGGGCCGGCGCCCGTCGAAGTCGGTCACCCGCTTCGCGCCGGCGGCCCCAATCGGCCTCGCGATCGGTGAGGCCGCCCGGCTTCGCAGCCAGCTCTCGCTCGCCCTCGCCGTCGCGGCCGTCGCGGCGGCGATCTCCGTTCTCGCGCGTTACCGCCGCCGCGGCCCGAGCCGCGCCCCCTGCCTCGACTGCCCCGAACGGACGCTCTCGATCTGCTCGGGCTTCCGTCCGATCGCGCAACGGGAGCGGGCCTTCCAGCGGCTCGCGGGGAGCTGGATCGCGCGGGGGGAGCAGAAGGATTTTTCGCCCCGTTCGGAGTGACGGCGGAGGCGTCCTGGGACGACGGCGGCTGCCGGGACGCGGGCGGGCCGAGGCGGACGTCGAGCGCCGGCCCGCCTGCCGTCACCCAGAGCGGGGCGAGGGCTCTGCCTCGGGGGGCTGCGCGCGCGCGAGCCTCACCTCGAGCTCGGCGAGCCGCCGCTCGAGCGCCTGTTGCCGCTTCAGGATCTCCGGCAGCCGCCAGTACGCGGCCGAGCTGCGGAGCCAGGCGGCGTGCCCGCGCGCCGGGGAGCCGCTCCAGCTCTCCCCGGCCGGCACGTCGTCCATCACGCCGGCCTGGGCGCCGACGCGGGCGAGGTCGCCGATCGATAGGTGGCCCACGACGCCCACCTGCCCCCCGAGGATCACGCCGTCGCCGAGCTGCGTGCTCCCGGCGACGCCCGCCTGGGCGCAGAGCAGGCAATGGGCGCCCAGCCGGACGTTGTGGGCGATCTGGACGAGGTTGTCGACCTTGGAGCCGCGGCCCACGACCGTCTCGCCGAGCGTCGCCCGGTCGACGCAGGCGCAGGCGCCGAGCTCCACGTCGTCCTCGAGCCGGGCGATGCCGGCCTGCGGAACCTTCACATGGGCGGGGCCCGCGGGGTCGAACGCGTAGCCGAAGCCGTCGCTGCCGACGATCGCGCCCGGCTGGAGGCTCACCCGGTCGCCGAGGACGCAGCGCTCGCGGACGACGGCGCCCGGCTGGAGGAGGCAGTCGGCGCCGATCACGGCCTCGCGTTCGACGATGCTCCCGGGGCGCAGCACGCTGCGCGGCCCGATTCGGGCGCCCGGCCCCACGTAGGCGAGGGCGCCGATCTCGGCCGTGGGGTCCACCTCGGCCGTGGCTTCGATGACCGCCGATGGGTGCCGGCCGGGACGGGGCGCTGCCGCTGGCTGGAAGAGCGCGCTCAGCCGGCCGAAGGCGAGGTAGGGGTTGTCCGCGACGAGGAGGCTCGCGCCGGCGGGGCGAGTCGACTCGGCCGCCGGAGCGACCACCACGGCGCCCGCGCGCGTCCGCTCGAGGGCGGCCCGGTAGCGCGCGTTGTGAAAGAAGGCGAGCTCCTCGGGTCCGGCGGCCTCGAGCGAGGCGACCCCGCGGACGAGCAGCTCCGGGTCGCCCACGACGCGACCGCCGACGAACTCGGCGAGGTCGCCGAGCCGGCGGGAGGTCCTCGTCACCGAGGCCTCAGTCGTTCTTCTTCTTCGCGGCCTGCGAGTTGTAACGCCGAATCAGCTCGTTCGTCAGGTCGAGGGAGGGGAGCGCGTAGAGCAGAGTCGAGTCGCTCTTCTCGAACACCATCGTGAGCCCCTCTTGCTGAGCGATGGTCTGGATGATGGCGTTCATCTTGGCGAAGATCCCCTGGAGCGCCGTCTTCTCCTTCTCGGCGAGCTCCTTCTGGAGGGTCTGGTAGAGGCGTCCCACCTCGATGACCTTCTGGTCCATCTCCTGCTGCGACTTGTGGCGGGCCTCGTCGCTCATGGCGTCGCCGCGCGCCTGCAGCTCGGACTGCATCTGCTTGACCTCCTCCTGCTTCTCGTCGAGCTCCTTCTGGCGGAGGTCGTACTCCTTCTTGAGCTTGGCCTTGGCGGCGCGACCGTCGGCCACCTCGTTGACCGCCCGGTGCAGGTCGACGAAGCCGAGCCGAACGTCGGCGTGAGCGGCGGGAGCGGCGAGGACGGCGGCGAAGCCGACGGCGAGGGCGATCGAGGCGCGGCGCATGGGTCGCTGACTCCTTGCAGGGAAAAATCCGCGCGGAACCTAGCGGCATCGCTCGAAGACTGTCAAGCAAGCGATGGAGGGCGATCTCGTCGGGCGGACGGCTGGCCGCTCCTCGACGGAGGATCCCGATTTCGGTAGGCTGCCCATGACCTCCTCCGTGCCCGCCTCCGAATCCAGCTCCCCCGCGTCAGTCCCGGCGTCGCCGCGGCCAGCGCGGCGTCCGATCATCGTCGCCGCCGACATGGGCTACGGTCACCTGCGCGCGGCGCTTCCGCTCGCCGAGGCGTTCGGCGTTCCGGTCCTCTCCGCCGATGGCCCCGAGCTCTCGAGCGACTCGGAGCGCGAGATCTGGCGGCGCACCCGCGTCTTCTACGAGTTCACGACGCGTGTCTCGACGTTCCCCTGGATCGGGGGGCCGCTCCACGCGCTGGTCCAGGCCTTCACCTCCATTCCCCACCTCCACCCCTGGCGCGACCTGTCGGCCCGGACCCTGGGGACGCGTGGCCTCGAGCGGCTCGTCGCCGAAGGGCTCGGCGCCGGGCTCATCGCGCGGCTCAAGGCAGAGCGGGTTCCGCTGATCTCGACCTTCTACGCACCGGCGCTCGCGGCCGACTGGGCCGGCTGCGAGGACGTCTACTGCGTCGTCACCGACAGCGACGTCAACCGAATCTGGGCCCCGTTCGACCCGGCGCGCAGCCGGGTTCGCTTCCTCGTCCCGAGCCGCCGGGCCGGCAGGCGGCTCGAGTCCTACGGCGTCCCGCGGCGGAACATCCTCTTCACGGGCTTTCCGCTCCCGGGGGAGCTGCTCGGGGGTCCTGATCTCGGGGCGCTCGAGGCGAACCTCGCCCGGCGGCTGGTCCGACTCGATCCCGACGGGAGCTTTCGGGCGGAGTGCCGCGAGGAGATCGAGCTGCTCCTCGGTCCGCTTCCGGCCGAGGAGGAGAGACGGGCGCCGCTCGTCGTCTTCACCGTGGGCGGCGCGGGGGCGCAGGCCACGATGGCGAGCCAGATCCTGCCGAGCGTTCGCGGGGCCGTCGAGGCGGGTCGCCTGCGATTCGCGCTCGTCGCCGGGCTCCGGCCCGCGGTCGCCCAGATCTTCCGCGAGGCCCTCTCGAAGGCGGGGCTCGCCGAGGGGCACGGGGTCGAAATCCTGGAGGCGAACGGCCACGCCGACTACTTCGCGAGGTTCAACCGGCTCCTCGCGGGGGCCGATGTGCTCTGGACGAAGCCGAGCGAGATGAGCTTCTTCGGCGCGCTGGGGCTTCCGGTCGTCTGCTCGGCCCCCGTCGGCGTCCACGAGGGCTACAACCGGCGCTGGCTCCTCGAGGCCGGCGCCGGCCTCGCGCAGCGCGACCCGCGCCACACCGGCGACTGGCTCGTCGAATGGCTCGAGGACGGGACGCTCGCCGGCGCCGCCTGGGCGGGCTTTCGGCGGCTGCCGAAGCGCGGGCTCTACCGGATCGTGGAGCAGCTATCGGGCGCGCCGGCCGCCGCCGGGCCCATCGCCGCGGCGTCTTGAGGCACGGTCGTCAGGCGCGGTTCTTCTCGATCTTGATCCACTTGTCGAGATCCTCGCGGTCGATGAGCCGCAGGACCTCGATGACGTTGCCCTTCTCTCCCCGCCGGTAGAGCAGCCGCACGTCGGTGGCGACGCGGATCCGGTAGAGGTTCGGCAGCCCTTCGAGCGGGATGGCGCGCAAGCTCGGGTGGCGATGGTCCTGGGCCAGCATCATCGCCTTCTGGAACGCCGCGCGCTGCAGCCGGCGGTCCCAGCCCTCGATCGAATCGTAGAACTCGCGCGTGAAGAGCGGCATCAGCCAGCTCGGCGGCGCCTCCTCCGGCTGCTCTGGCTCCGCCTCGGCCGGCGGAGGCGCGGGGCGCGGTGGCTCCGGGTGCGCGTGATCCCCCTGGGCGCGCGCGAGCGCGACCTTCAGCCGGGCCTCTTCCGAGCGGAGCAGCTTCCGCTCGGCCTCCAGCCGATCGATCCGGTCCTTGAGCTCCTGCGTCTCCTTGCGGAGCCGCTGCTCGGCGGCGCTCGGGGCTCCAGAGAGCGTCCCCTGCAGGGTCGCCCGCAGCTTCTCCCGCTCGGCCTCGGCCGCGGCGAGCGAGCGCCGCAGCTCGCCGACCGCGGCATGGGTCTCGGCGAGCTCGCGTCGCGCCGCCTGGAGCTGCTCGCGGATCGCCCCCCGCTCCCGCTCGGCCCCCTCGGCCCGTTCGCGCGCCCGCTCGGCCTCGCGCCGCAGCGCCTCCGCCGGATCGGGCGGGGGCGCACCCGGCGCCCGAGGCTCCGCCTCCTCGGGCGCGGCCTCGGGGCTCGGCTCGACGGGCTCGCCCAGGTAGTAGTCGGCGAGGGCGTTCAACACCTCGAGCCCGGTCTGGCGGACCGACAGCTCGGGATCGACGAGCAGCCGGGCGATCGCCTTCGCCGTCCCTCCCTCCGCCGCGAAGAGCGGACCCAAAACGAGGGCGCCGCGGCCGAGGCTCTCCTCCGGCGAGGGGAGCTCGCCGAGCTCCTTCTCGACCGCCTGGAGGATAGGCTTCCGGTGCTCGGGGTAGCCCAGGTACTCGTCGGCGAGGAGGTCGCTCTTCTCGACGTCCCCGAGCGCCTCGGGCCGGTAGCCCGTGAGCGAGAGGTTCAGCCGTTTGAGGAGGGCGATCGCCTCCGCCGGCCGCAGCGCGAGGTAGAGAAAGATCGACAGCTGATCCCGGTCGAGCGTCTCAATCCGGGCCGCCCGAAGGTCCGCCCGGCTCTCCTTGGCCGGCGCTCCCGCGGCACCCTTCGATCCCTTCTTCTTCGTCGTCATTTAGATCTCGACCGACAGGAGGTCCTCGCCGACGATGAGCTCGATTCCCGTGCTCGCGCCGAGCTCCCGCAGCTCGCCCGCGTGCAGCCGCGCCTCCTCGCCGAGGTGAGTGAGGACGATGCGCCGGCAGGGAATCGAGGGGAGCTTCTCGCGGAGGATCCGGTGGCTCAGGTGCCGGTCGTAGTCGCTATCGAAGAAGGAGCACTCGGCCACGAGGAGGTCGGCGCCCCGCGCGAGCTCGCGAAGCTCCTCGCTCCAGCCGGTGTCTCCCGTGAAGGCGACCTCGCGGCCGTCCAGGGAGAGGCGGAGGAGGAAGGCCCGCTCGGGTAGATCCTGGTGGTAGGCCGGCCGGGGCAGCACGGAGCGGCCGGACAGGTCGACCGGCCGGCCCACCTCCCACTCGACGAAGCGCAGCTCGAACGGCAGCGGCTTGCCGAAGATGTCGGGGTAGCAGGCGCGGGCGAGCGCACGCACCCGCTCCTCGACGCCCGGAGGCCCCCCGACGACGAGCGGACGGCCGCGCGGGTGCTCATAGCAGCCGTCGAGGAGCAAGAAGGGCAGCCCAGCGAAGTGGTCGCCGTGGAGGTGGGTCAAGAGGACATGATCGAGGTCGGCCGGGTTTCGACCGAGCCGCTTGAGCGCCGCGAGCGCGGTGGGGCCGAAATCGACGGTGAACGAGCCCTGGGCGTCGTCGAGCAGGTAGCACGAGTGGCCGCGCCCGGCCGCGTTGAAAGCGTCCCCGCTGCCGAGGAACGTCAGACGGGGAGCCATCCAGCGTCCTCGGTCGGCGCGGCCGACGTCATCAGAAGTAGGCGGCGAAGCCGTAGCCCACGCCGAAGCCGAAGAGGGCGGTGCCGTCGGAGGTGGCGTCGATGAGCGTCAGCGGCAGGTAGAGCGTGATGCCCCAGGTACGGGTCACGAGGAACTCGATGCCGACGTTCAGGTCGAAGCCCACGAGCCCCGTGGAGGCGGAGCCGTTGATGCTGCTGGCCGAGAACTCGCCGAGGACGAGGCCGAACTGGACGAAGGGGTTGAAGTGCCCGCTCGTGGTCACCATGCGACCGAGGTTCGCCTTGATGAACGGCTCCGCGCCGAAGGCGAAGCTGTTCTCCGGCGAGATCCCGCTGTAGTCGATGGCGAGGGCGATGCCGCCCTCGAGGAGATCGGTGAAGCAGTAGCCGAGGCCGGCGTCGAGCCCGAGGCCCAGCGAGGTGAGGCCAGCGAACGAGGTCCCCGAGATCCCCCGGGTGCCGCTCCCGACGGCCTCGGCGCCAAACGGGTTGCTGGCCTCGAAGCCCGCGACCGCCGGGGGCGCGTTGAGGAAGAGCTGGAAGTCGCCGGTCTGCGGAAGATCGGCCGCGGTGGGGCCGCTCCCCGAGCTGCCGCTGCTTCCCGGCGATCCCGGGAGAGGCGGCAGCGGGGGCTCGCTCGCGCGCGCGCCCGAGGGGACGAGCGCGATGGCGGCGGTGGCGAGCGCGGCGAGCAGGGCGGGCGACAGGCGCATGGAGATCCTCCCATGACGAGAGATAGCAGATCGCTCGGACGCTGGGCGCCATTTTTCGAGGCGCCGCGTTGACCGCGGGGCGAAAGACGGACTAGAGCGAGCAGATGCCCTCCCGACCGGCGCCGCTGCTCCTCGCCCACCGCGTCCTCGTGGCCTCCGCCATCGGCCTCGCCGCGCTCCTCGTCGTCCGGGGCGCCGCGCGCTACGCGGCGCTGGGCGACGGGCGCGCCCTCGCCACCGCCGTGCTCGCTGCCGTGGCGGGGGTCGGCCTCGCCTTCTACCTGCGCTGGTTCTCGAAGAAGAAGACGGTCTAAGGCGTCGGCCGCGTCTACGGGGTCGCCGTCCCGCCGTCGGCCGAGGCGGCGTCGGGATCCGGCGGCGGCGTCCAGGGCGTCTTCTGCGCGAGCGCCAGCCTCTGGCGCAGCGCGTCCGCCTTCGGCGTGCCCTTCAGCTCCACGAGCGAGTGGACGTAGTAGGCGAGCGCCCAGACGTCCGGGTCGGGCAGGGAGCTCTTCCAGCTCGGCATCGCGGTGCCGCCGATGCCGGAGGCGATGATCCGGTAATAGTCCGCGACCGAGCTGCCCGAGCGGACATCGTTGTAGATGAAGTCCGGCGGCAGGAGCTTGATGTGTGGGTAGTTCCCGTCCTTGTCCGCCGGATAGTGTTTGTCGACGTAGTCGCTGTCCTTGAGCTCGGGCTGGTACAGGTTGGCCCGAAACTCGCTGGTGCCGGTGCCGGTCAGCTCCTTGCTGTCGTCGTAGATCTCCTGCTTGGTCTCGTAGGCGGCGTGGCACTGCAGGCACTGCGCGAGGCCGTGGTAGAGCTTCTTTCCGCGCGCGACGGCCTCGCTCGCCTTCGCCTCGCCCCACGGGTCCTTGTCCTTCGCCGGGTCGTAGGTCGGATCGCCCGGCGCCTCGCTCTTCCAGCGATCGGAGAAGGTCTTGAGGTACTGGACGATGTCGTGGAGCGTCGAGTCCGGCACGTCCCAGGCGAGCATCGCCGTGCCGTGCAGGCCGCCCTTGACGATCCGGTAGAAGTCCGCGTCGTTCGGCAGGTTGCCCGACGAGACGGCCGCGAACTTGAAGGTGGCCGTGGTGAAGTCTCGCGGGGGCGGCCGTAACCCGTAGGACGCGGGGCCCGTCCCGTCGCCCTTGTCGCCGTGGCAGGGCCGGCAGTACTGCGTGTAGGCCTCCTTGCCCGCGTTGAGCGTCTCTGCGGAGACCTCCTTGCCGCCGAGGCTCATCGGCTTCGTGAAGGCGGGCTGACAGCCCGCAAGAAGGCCCACGGCCAGGGTCCAAGACGAGCGCCGCACCATGATTCGTCTCCTCATGCGAGGTACACCGAGGCAAAGATGATCAGCCAGACCGCGCCGACGAAGTGCCAGTAGAGCGTCCAGAGCGAGAGCGCGAGGTGGCGGGCGGCGCCGATGCGGCCGGACGCGCAGCCGATCCAGAGGACGAAGAGCGCGGCGAGCCCCACGAGGACGTGGAGCGCGTGAAAGGCGGTCAGGCCGTAGAAGACCGACGGGTAGGGTCCACCCGTCACCGTCATGCCGGACTTCCAGACCTGCGTCCAGACGACGAGCTGAAGCGAGAGGAAGATGAGCCCGAGCGAGAAGGCGCCGAAGACCGCCAAGGCCGCCCGCTCACCCCGCCGGGTCCGCGAGAGGCCGAGTTGGAGGAGCGCCGACGAGGCCAGGAGCGCGAGCGTGTTGAGCGCCGGCAGGCCCAAGGGCAGCCGCGGGAGCCCGGCGGGCGGCCAGCGGGCAGTCGCCTCGCGGATCGCCCCGTAGGTGAAGAAGAGCCCCGCGAAGAGCATGGCCCACGAGCCGAGGAAGATCCACATCCCGAGCTTCGCGGTGTTCTCGTCCCGCAGCGAGGAGCCGCGGTCGAGCGGCACCGCCGTCCCCGTTCGCGAGAGATCCGCCATCTGGGCGATCGCCTCGGACATGGGCCTTACGCGCGCCCGCCTTCCGCCGCCCTCGCGGGCTCAGCCACCGGCCGCTCGTCCGGCAGCGCCTCGGCCTGGCCGATCCAGTCGCGCCCGAGCGAGCGGATGACCTCGGGGTCCGACAGCTCGTGCGGCCCGCGCAGGACCAGCGGGACGACGTCGAAGTTGTGGTGGGGCGGCGGCGAGGGGGTGGCCCAGTCGAGCGTCCCGACCTGCCAGGGGTTCTCCGCCGCCTTCTCGCCCAAGAACATGCTGGCGACGAAGTTGTAGACGAAGAGGATCTGCGTGAAGTAGAGCGCGAACGCGAAGTAGCTCGTCCACTGGTTCACGCCGAGCAGGTGGTGGAGGAACTGGTACTGGTAGGGCTCGAAGAGCCGGCGCTGCTGGCCCGAGTAGCCCGCGACGAGCTGCCCCGTGAAGACCAGCGTGATGAAGACGGTCGAGAGCCAGAAGTGGGCGTAGCCGAGCGTCTTGTTCATCTCGCGCCCGAACATCTTCGGGTACCAGAAGTAGATCCCCGCGAGGCTCGCGAGGAACGACGCCGACGCCATGGTCAGGTGGAAGTGGCCCACCACGAACATCGTGTCGTGCAGGTAGAGGTCCATCGACATGATGGCGAGGAAGAGGCCGGTCAGGCCGCCGAGTCCGAAGACGAAGACCGTCCCGAGCGCGAAGAGCATCGGCGGCTCGAGCCGGATCGAGCCCTTCGTGATGGTGAGCAGCCAGTTGACGAAGAGGATCTCCGCGGGGACCGAGATCATGACGGTGAAGGTCATGAAGCCCTTGCCGAGCAGCGGGCTCATGCCGGTCACGTACATGTGGTGGCCGTAGACCACCGCCGAGAGCAGCGTCACCGCGACCATCGCGTAGACCGAGCCCTTGTAGAAGTAGGCGGGCTTGCGGGCGAAAAACGAGAGGAGGTCGCAGAGGATCCCCCAGGCCGGCAGGATGAGGATGTAGACCTCCGGGTGGCCGAAGATCCAGAAGAGGTGCTGGAAGACCAGCGGGTCGCCGCCCCCGTTCACCGCCGAGGCGCCGGCGATGAAGAACTGCGTCCCGAACAGCCGGTCGAGCAGGAGGAGGAGTCCACCCGAGCCGAGCACCGGCACGAAGAGGATGTTCAGGATGGAGGTGAGCCAGAGGCCCCAGACCGTGAGCGGCATCCGCATGTACGTCATGCCGGGCGCGCGAAAGCGGATGACGGTGGTGACGTAGTTGATGCCGCCCATGATCGTCGAGACGCCGGTGACGAAGATGGCGAGCACCGCGAGCGTCTGGCCCCAGCCGGGCGTGCCGACGCTGTCGGAGAGCGGCGGATACGTCGTCCAGCCGGCCGCCGCCGCCCCCATCTTCTGGAAGAAGGCCGCGATCATCAGCCCCTGCGAGACGAGGAAGGTCCAGAACGAGAGCATGTTCAGCGTGGGGAAGGCCATGTCCCGCGCGCCGATCATGAGCGGGATCGTGTAATTGCCGAACGCGCCGATGAGGATCGGCGTGATGGCGAAGAAGATCATGATGAGCCCGTGCATCGTGAAGATGGCCGGGTAGAGGGCGGGCGTGATGGCGCCGCCGGTCTTCGAGAGGAGCAGCGGCCCGAGGATGGGCACGGGCTTCATCGGGTAGGCCCACTGCCAGCGGATCATCATGGCGAGCGTGCCGCCGAAGAGGAGGAAGAGCAGCCCTGCCCAGAGGAACTGCTTCGCGATGACCTTGTGGTCGAGCGAGAAGACGTAGCGCCGGAGGAAAGACTTCGGCTCGGGGTGGATCGGTTGCAGGTCCATGGGGGTCTCTCTAGCCTTCCTTGCCGTTCTGGCTCTTCGGCGCCTGCTCGGCCGCGCGCGGCACGTCGCCCTCGACGGGCTTCGGATCCTTCCAGTCCCATCCCCAGTGCGCCACGACGTCGTCGGCGTCGAAGCCGCGCGCCGAGTTGGCGGAGGCCTCGGCCGCCCAGCGGTCGTAGGCCTCCTTCGGGAGCACCGTCAGCAGCGCGCGCATCTTGTAGTGGTTCACGCCGCAGTGCTGCGCGCAGCCGATCTCGTACTCGCCCGTCTCCATGGGCTTGAACCAGAGCCGGTTCACCATGCCGGGCATGGCGTCCTGCTTCACGCGGAAGTTCGGCAGGTAGAAGCTGTGGATCACGTCGGTGGAGGTGAGCTGGATGAGCACCGGGGCGCCCTGCGGCACGCGGAAATCGTTCAGCGTGACGATGTCGTCCGCGGTGTTGAACCGGCCGTCGGGGCCGGCGTAGCGCGCCTGCCAGGCCCACTGGTGGGCGTTCACCTCGATGCGCACGACGTCCTTCGCCTGGTCGGCCGCCTCGAAGTTCCAGAAGGTGTCGTTCATGTCGAAGAGCGACTTCAAGTAGAGCTCGGCGTCGGCGAGCACGAGCACGCCGACGATGGCCACCAGCAGCTTCTGTCCTCGCGGCGTCGTGTGCGCGTACTCGGCCCGGTGCTTGCGGCCGTGGATCAGGCAGGCCGTCACCATCCAGGCCACCATGATGGCGAACATGATCCCGATGAAGATCAGCGTCTCGTGGATGAGGCCGTCGATCTTGTGGCCGTCCTGCGAGGCGTCGGGCGGAAGCCCGAGGCCCTGAGCCACGACGACGCCGGCCCGCGCCACCGCCGGCAGGAGCGTCAGGGCGGACAGGGCCACCGCCTGGAGCGCGCGCTTCGCCTTCGTCATTGCGTTGCCTCCGTCTCTTCGAGAGCCCGCGCCGCGCGGCGCCGCTCGCCGCGTCGTCGCCTCAACGTCCCGGCGCCTGCAGGGCCGCCTCGCTCCGCTCGGCCCGGCGGACCGCGCGGGCGACGCTGGCGACGATGAGGAAGGGCAGGGTGAGGATGGCGGCGATGAGCGCCTGGGTCCACGGCCCGAGCTGATCGCGCCCCGCGCAGAAGGGGCAGGCCAGGGCGACCGCGGGGGAGAGCAGGATCGCGCCCAGCGCCGGGAGGAGCGGGAGCCTCACGTCCGCCTCGCCATCGCGTCGGCGACGAGCACCACCGCGTAGATCGCGGGCAGGACGAGCGGGATCAGGACCATCCACTGGAGGATCTTGGTCTCCCACTTGAGGTGCATGAAGAAGAGGCCGACGAGCGCCGCCTTGGTGACCGCGAGCAAGACCAAGGCGAGGAGCATCGAGTGCTTGCCGATGCCGGGCGCCTTGGCGACGCCCACCTCGAGGAGCGTGAGGAGGGCGAGGGCGAAGAAGATCACGAAGTACTGCTTGCGCGTGGCGTGCGAGCCGTGGGCGCTCTGCCGTGGGGCGCTCGCGTGGGCTGTTTCGGCGTGCGGGTCGGACATGCGCTCTCCCGGATCCTGCTCCTTACGGCACGAGGTAGATGAGCGTGAAGACGAGGATCCAGACGAGGTCGACGAAGTGCCAGAAGAGGCCCGCGATCTCGAGGGAGTTCGCGTTGCCGCCGTCGTACTTGCCGCGCAGCGTGTTGACGAGCATCACCGTGAGGTAGCAGACGCCCGTGAAGACGTGGGCGCCGTGGAAGCTCGTCGTCACGTAGAAGGTGCTCGCGTAGGCCGAGTGGCCGAAGACGAGCCCCTCGCCCACGAGCCCGTGCGCTCCACCGCCGAGGAAGGGGAGGAAGCCGAAGTACTCGTGCATCTGGCCGCAGAGGAAGCCCGCGCCGCCGAGGACGGTGAGGAAGAGGAAGAGCGAGGCCTGCCGGCGCTTCCCCTCGACGAGGGCCTGGTGGGACAGCACCATCGTGACCGACGAGCAGATGAGGAGGAAGGTGAGCGCGGCGGTGAAGTTGATGCCGAGCTCGGGCTCGCCCGGATGGTGCCAGACGGTCGAGCCGCCGCGGAGGAGGCCGTAGCCGAGCAGGAGTCCCGAGAAGGAGAGGGCGTCCGAGAGCAGGAAGATCCACATCGCGATCTTCCCGGGGGTGGCGCTGCCGAACTGCGCGTCCAGCGGCCAGGCGATCGGGCCGTGCTGATGCTCTCCGTGGCTGGCCTCGGCGGCGGCGCTCATGATCGTCGTCCTCCCTCCGGCGGGAGCTTGATCTGCATCATTGTAAGTCCGCCTGTAGCATTCACCCGAAAGGGATGCAAGCGCCAGGGCGTGTGTCGCGTCGCTCGTCCTTGGCGCCCATGGTTGACCCGCCCGGGCGGGCTCGTTACGTTCCAGGGCCGATGGAGTTCGCCGCAGCGCGCCAAACCCTCCCAGACCGCCTCCAGGCCGTCGCCGCGCGCGCCGTGGCGCGGCCGCTCTTCTGGCTCGCGGCGGTGGCGCTGCTCGCCGGCTTTCCCATCGTGCGCGCGCTGCGGGTCCGGCTACCGCCGCCTCCGCCGCTCCTCGGCGCGATGCCGGCCTTCTCCCTCGTCGATCCGCTCGGCCAGACCGTGCGCTTCACCCCCGGCGCCGCGGGCGCCTTCGAGGAGATCTCGGGCCGAGTCTGGATCGCGAGCTTCCTCGCCCCCAAGGAGGCGATCGCCTCGCCGTTCCTCGCCCGGCTGCAAGAGCTCCAGGACCGGCTTCGCAACCTGGGCGAGTCGTTCGCGCTCGTCTCGTTCTGCCGGGACGCCACCCCCGCGGAACTCGCGGCGGTGGGCCGCGCGCGCCGCGCGAGCCCGCGGCTCTGGAAGCTGCTCGCGGGACAGCCGCCCGAGCTCGAGGCCGCCGCCGAGGCCGCCTTCGCGAAGGCCGTGGGCGGCAAGCTGTCCGACGTCGACCGCGAGAGCCTCACGCGCGGCAACTCGCTCTTGCTCGTGGACGGCCGAGGCCGGATCCGCGGCGTCTACGACGGCTCCGACAAGCTCGCGGTGGAGACGCTCATCGGCGAGGTCGGCCTGCTCGCGAACCACGTCCACTGATCTCGAGGCGCCGCTGGGCCCAGCGTCCTGAGGCGTCGAAGCCGGGCGAGGGTCCGGGACCGGCGGTGCGGATCGACGGCGCGCCGCGGCCACCGCCCCGACGGCTTCGTCAAGCGCCCGTTCCCTTGACCTTCGCTCTGCCCGCGTTGTTCAGTGCAAGTCCCTCGGAGGCGTCCCATGGCCCTGATCCGCACGCTCGCGCTCGCCGCCCTCGGCTTCACCGGCCCGACTGGGGTCGGGACCACCGGAGTCACCCGTGCTGACCGTGCGCTGAGCTGGACCGCGGTGACCGCCCCGACCACCGCCTCCGAGAACAGCGGCTACCTCGTCGATGGCGCCGGCGTCACGATCACCCTCCCCAGCGGCTGCACCGTCGGCGACCAGATCGACATCGTCGGCAAACGTGCCGGCTTCACCGTCGCCTCGAACGGCAACAGCATCAACAGCGCGCCAGGGATCTTTTCACACTGGGTCGACCGGACGTCCGCCGGCAGCCGCCACTGGCGCTCCATCGCCTCGGATTCGACCGGCGGCCACCTCGCGGCCGTCGGTGGCGGCTCCGACGTCTGGACTTCGACGAACGGCGGAGCGACCTGGACCGACCAGACCGCCGCTGGCAGCCGCAACTGGTACTCCATCGCCTCGGATTCGACCGGCAGCCACCTCGCGGCGGTGGTCTTCAACGGCGACATCTTCACCTCGGCGAACGGCGGGGCGACCTGGACCGACCGGGCCGCCGCCGGCAGGCGCCAGTGGGTCAACATCGCCTCGGACTCGACCGGCAGCCGACTCGCGGCGGTGGTCTCTTACGGCGACATCTTCACCTCGACGAACGGCGGGGCGACCTGGACCGACCAGAGCGCCGGCGGTAGCCGTTCCTGGGGCTCCATCGCCTCGGATTCGACCGGCAGCCACCTCGCGGGCTTGATCGGCGGCCCCGGCGACATCTGGACCTCGACGAACGGCGGGGCGACCTGGATCGACCGGACCGCCGCCGGAACGCGCCAGTGGATCTCCATCGCCTCGGATTCGACCGGCAGCCACCTCGCGGCGGTGGTCTCCTACGGCGACATCTTCACCTCGACGAACGGTGGGGCGACCTGGACCGACCGGACCGCCGCGGGCGGGCGCGACTGGCGCTCCATCGCCTCGGATTCGACCGGCATCCACCTCGCGGCGGTGGTCCTCAACAACGGCGACATCTGGACCTCGACGAACGGCGGGGCGACCTGGACCGATGAGGTCGCCGCCGGAGGCCGCATGTGGAACTCCATCGCCTCGGATTCGACCGGCAGCCACCTCGCGGCCGCCGCCAGCAATGACGACATCTGGACCTACGTCGGCAAGCCCGGCTCCGTCATCGGCGCCCCGGGGGCGACGCTCCAACTCGTCTGCTCTGGCGCCAACGCGTTCTACGTCCTCGGCACGACGGGCAGCGTGAGCGCAGAGTAGCCGGCGAAGCTCGCCGTAGGCCTGGCGGCCCTCCCGGCAGGCGGCGTCGACAAGCGGGCGATCTCTTCAGCCAGTACCGCCTTCGTCTGCCGCATGGACAGTTCTGGAAGCTGCTCGCGGGAGCGGCGCCCGAGCTCGAGGCCGCCGCCGAGGCCGCCTTCGCGAAGGCCGTGGGCGGCAAGCTGTCCGACGTCGACCGCGAGAGCCTCACGCGCGGCAACTCGCTCTTGCTCGTGGACGGCCGAGGCCGGATCCGCGGCGTCTACGACGGCTCCGACAAGCTCGCGGTGGAGACGCTCATCGGCGAGGTCGCCTGCTCGCGAACCACGTCCACTGATCTCGAGGCGCCGCTGGGTTCAGCGCTGCCGTGAGGCGTCGTAGACCGGCTGGCCCTCGGCAGCCAGGGAGAGCGCCGCCTCGCTTGCGCCCTCGAGCCTTCCCTCCTCGGCCCAGGTCTCGCAGAGCCGCTCGGCCTGTTCCATCACGGTCGCGGTCGCCTGCTCCTGCTTGTCGGGCGGGTAGCCGTGTCTCTTCAGCAGGCGGCGGACCATCGTGCGCAGCCGCGCGCGGGCGCTCTCGCGCTGGGTCCAGTCGAGGGTGACGTTCCGGCGGATCGTCTCGGTGAGCTCGCGGGCGATCGCGCGAAGGACCTGGTCGCCCATGACCTTCACGGCCGCGTCGCTCACGCCGAGGGCGTCGTAGAAGGCGAGCTCGTCGCCAGCTCGGCGCCCTTGGCCTGGGCCTGCATCTCCCGGGCCAGCTCGACGAGCTTCTCGACGACCTGGGCGGTCTCGATCCCCCGGTTCCTGTAGGCGTTGAGCGTCCGTTCGAGCAGCTCGGAGAAGCTCCGGGCCTGGACCAGGTTCGTGCGGGAGCGGGCCGCCAACTCCTCGGTGAGGAGCTTGCGGAGCAGCTCGACCGCGAGATTCTTCTGAGGCAGATCGCGGACCTCGGCGAGGAACTCGTCGGAGAGGATGGACAGGTCGGGTCTCTCGAGGCCGGCGGCGCCGAAGATGTCGATGACCTGACCGGTGGCCGCGATGGCTCGGCCGACGATCTGCCGGATCGCCTGCTCCAGCTCGGCCTCGGGGCGGGCGTCGGCCCGCGCCCGCTTCACGAGCGCCGCCTTGACGGCCTGAAAGAAGGCGATCTCGTCGCGGGCGCGCAGCGCCAGGTCGGCGGGCACGGCGAGGGCGAAGGCCTGCGACAGCTCGGTGACTACCCGGACGAAGCGCTCCTTTCCGTCGTCCTGCGCGAGGACGTGCTCTTGGGCATCGGGCAGCAGCGCGAAGACGGCCTTGGGGCCGCGGGCGATCGCGGCCGGGTAGTCGAGGCCGTGGAGGAGCGCCTGGCAGACCTCGAGCTTCTCCTGCATCAGCTCCACGGCCTCCGCCTGGTCCACGGCGGGCCGGCCCTTCGCCCCGGCGTCGGTGTAGGTCGCGAGCGCGCGGCGGAGCTGGTCGGCGAGCCCCAGGTAGTCGACGACCAGGCCGCCGGGCTTGTCGCGGAAGACCCGGTTGACGCGCGCGATGGCCTGCATGAGGCCGTGGCCGCGCATCGGCTTGTCGACGTAGAGCGTGTGCAGGCACGGGGCGTCGAAGCCGGTAAGCCACATGTCGCGGACGAGGACCAGCCGGAGCGGGTCCACGGGATCCTTGAAGCGCTTGGCGAGCGCGTCGCGGCCGGCCTTGTTGCGGACGTGCGGCTGGAACGCCTCCGGGTCGTCGGTGGAGCCCGTCATCACGACCTTCACGGCGCCCGCGGCGTCGTCGGGGCTGGCCCAGTCCGGCCGGAGCTTCACCAGGGCGTCGTACAGCTCGACGCAGATCCGCCGGCTCATGCAGACGACCATCGCCTTGCCGTCCAGCGCCGAGAGCCGCCGCTCGAAGTGTTCGACGAGGTCCTTCGCGACGAGGCCGAGCCGCTTCTCGGTGCCGACGACTGCCTCGAGCTGCGCCCAGCGCGTCTTGAGCTTTGCCTTGCGGGCCTCCTCCTCGCCCTCCGTGACCTCCTCGAACTCCGCGTCGATGCGGGGCCGCTTCGCCTCGGACAGCTCAAGGCGGGCGAGCCGACCCTCGTAGTAGATCGGGACGGTGGCGCCGTCGTCGACCGCGCGCTGGATGTCGTAGACGCTCAGGTAGTCGCCGAAGACCGCGCGGGTGCTCTTGTCGGAGAGCTCGATCGGCGTCCCGGTGAAGCCGACGAAGCTCGCGTTCGGGAGCGCGTCGCGCAGGTGGCGGGCGAAGCCGTCGATGAAGTCGTACTGGCTCCGGTGGGCCTCGTCGGCGATGACCACGACGTTCCGCCGGTCGCTGAGCAGCGGGTAATGGTCGCCGCCGAGGGAGCCCTCGCCGCGGGCGCTCTCCGGCAAGAACTTCTGGACCGTGGTGAAGACGATCCCGCCCGCGGCCACCGCGAGCATCTCGCGCAAGGAGGCGCGGCTCGACGCCTGCACGGGCTTCTGGCGCAGCAGCGCCTGGCAGCGACCGAACGTTCCGAAGAGCTGGCCGTCGAGATCGTTGCGGTCGGTGACGACCACGAGCGTCGGGTTCGAGAGCTCGGGCCGGAGCGCCAGCTTGCCGGCGTAGAAGACCATCGTCAGGCTCTTGCCCGACCCCTGCGTGTGCCAGATGACGCCCACCCGCCGGTCGCCGTCGGGCCGCGCGGCCCGGACGGTCGCCTCGACGGCCCTCTGGACCGCGTGAAACTGGTGGCAGCCGGCGATCTTCTTCTGGACCTCCCGCCCGTCGTCCTCGAAGACGACGAAGTGGGCCAGGAGGTCGAGGAGCCGCCACCGCTCGAAGGCGCCGCGCAGGAGGACCCCGAGCCCGAGGAGCGAGGGCGGCGCGAGCGCCTCGCCCTCGATCGTGCGCCAGGGGGCGAAGCGCTCCCGATAACGTCCCCGCGCGGCGATGGACGAGTGGCGTGCCAGCGGGCGAAGAGCTGGGTTGACGAGTTTCCAAAAGCGGCTGAACTCCTCCTGCCCCAAGGCGGCGACCACGACGACGTGCGGGTGCGTGCCCATGAGGCAGTAGGAGCGGACGAAGATGCCGTGCCGCGGGGCGTACTTCTGGACGAGCGCCAGGAAGAAGCGCTTGGCGTCATCCCTCTCGAGGACGCGGGAGGCGTTGTGGCTGCGCCAGGTGCAGTGGTGGGTGGAGCCGAGGTCGACGAGAAGAAGGCGGGGGGCGCGGGCCACGACCGCGGGAGAGGCAAGCGGCGGACCGACGTACGAAGTGATCTATATTGGGGGCGCCTGACACGCGTGGGGAGAAATGGGTCATGCGACGCCGCAGCCCTGGGGAGGAATCGGGGATGCATCGTCCCTCATCCCACCTCACCCCACCGCTGGGTTACCCCACCGCCCGAAAAGTAGGAGGCCGTGTCATGCCTTTGTGGCATACTCACCCTCAAGATGCCGTCCGCACCGGCCAGGAGTTCCTTCGGGGCCGGTGCCCGTCGCCCTCCTGAAAGAACCTGATGGCGGGATCACGCCGAAGCGGAGGCGGCCGAATGTTCTGGGCCCTGCTTGGGCTTCTCGTCTTTGGCCATTGTGCCGGGGAGCAGTGCGGGATTGGTGGCGCGTCTGGCGTCTGGCTAACCGTCGCAGCGCTGGTGATCTTCGGCATCTCTTCTCTGATCTTTCGGAATCGCCAACGGGTCAAGGCGATGGAGGCGGGAGACCTCGGGGCGGCGGAGCAGACAGACATCGCTGTCGGAACGATCTCGGCCAGGCAGGGCCCTCAAGGCAGCAGGAGGCGAACCCCTGCTCGCTGGGTTCCCGCGGGTGAACAGGTCGAGGTCCAGGGGTATTCACTTCAGGGCGGCATGTTCTACGTCGGCAAGGCTCTGCAAGTCGGAAGCGTGCTTCGATCTGACCCATCCCTGATCGATCCGGATCTCGCAGTTGCGACAAACTCGCCCAATTTCACTGCCGACGGCATGGGATATTGGCCCTCCTACAGCGACGTCTCCCCCGAATGCCGCGCCGCCTACCTGTGGTGGCTCGCCACCGATCGAAGCCAGCCGGCGCCCAACGTCGGGTACGCCTTCCTTTTCTACTATGGCCTGGAGAGGCGTGCTCTCGTCGACAAGCAGGATCTGCCGGCGATTCGCGCCGAGGTCCGAAGGCTCTTGTCACTGCATTCCTCGAGCCGTTCGTTTCGCAGCTACGCCAGCAGCTTCCTAACGTACTCTGCCCTCCCCCAGCTCACCACAATCGATGAAGCAGGCCTCCGCGACTTGGTGGCCGAATCCGTGGAAGACGACCCTTCGATGGTCATTGCTGTGCTCGGCTGGTATCACCAACACGGCAGGCCCCTCCCCGCCGACTATGCGGCTCGCGTCGCAGAGATGATGCCAGATGCCAAGCACGGCGTGGTTACGAAGAGGTCCCCAAGGGAATTCCAGGAGCTTTTTGCCCTGCGCTATCGGGAAGGGCTTGGCGAGGGGCTTGTTCTCGAAGCGTCGAAGCAAACAGCCATCATCCGCTACAGGCCAGCGAGCTCGGGGCTGCTGGGTGCAAGTGACCTGATTCCCGAGGTTCGACTTCCTGACGTCCTCCATAAGTCATCTCAATTCAAGCCTCTGTCGAAGATCTGGAATGGATGCATCGAGGATCTAAGACGGTTCGCAACCAAGCAGAAGGGTTTGAGCGGCCAAGAGCCGCCGCTGACCTCCGCAATGTGGGAGGCAATGCCGGCGGAACTAAAGGCGCAGCACGACCACCCAGATCGCGACCAGTGGGACGCCGCCCTCTCAGCTGCCCCCCCCTGCGGCCGCGGCCAGGTTGTCTCTGCCGCACTCCTGGGCGAGCTAATTGGCGTTCCGGCTAGGGACAAGTACACCGTCTCACAGCTCCGCAAGGCCGCCGAAACCGCAGGACATCTTGGCCTCGCCATTGAACCAGACCCCCGGAGCGCTCCCGGGGGAGCACTAGCCAACCAACCGTTTGCGATCTGGCGATCCCGGATCACCGACCCGCCCAATTGTCGATCTTATGGCCCCGTCGCCGCCGTGCTAAAGCTGGCTGCGTCCCTGACGACGGTGGATCCCGCCGTTCGGGGGCGAGAAATGCAACGTGTCACGGAGCTGGCCACGTCCCTCTTCGCAATTGACAGCTCGGTGTGTGAGCGAGTCGAGGTACTTCGAGATCTGCTGGCGCAGCATCCGGCTCGTGCGTCGGGGATCGCGCGCAAGCTCGCCGCCACATGCAGCGTGGAGCAACGCGGCGCGATTGGGAAACTGCTCGTCGCCGTCTCGGCCGGCGATGGAATCCTGACGCCTCAGAAGAAACGCGCACTCCTAACCCTCTACAAAGGCCTCGAACTAGCACCTGCCGTTCTGGAGGTGACCCTCGCGGCATTGGATCTCCGGCTCTCCGAGACCGAACCGGTCATGGCCGTCGAGGGTCGCTCGCCGAAAGCTGGGAGCGCGGTCAAGGCCCCACCCTCGGGGAAGACACCCAGCGTCCAACTCGATCCCGAAGCTATTCGGGCTATTCTGGCGGACACCCGTGAGGTCACCGCGCTTCTCTCGACCGTCCTCGACACACCCGAAGGTCCTCCGGAGGGCGAGGCCCCGGGCGATGATGCCCACTCGGTCCCGCCTGCCGGCGCTGCTGCAAGCGGCGCACCCTCCTCCGTCGGAGAGGGCCTCGACGCGACCTATCAGCAGGTTCTCGCCGAGCTCGTCCTTCGAGAACACTGGTCACCGCAAGAGATTCGCGCCCTCGCCGAAACGCATCGTGTCATGCCGGGGGCGATCCTCGAGACGATCAATAGCTGGGCGGACGACGCGCTCGGCGACTACCTGATCACCGGCACCGAACAATGGACGGTTCGAATGGATTTACTCCGAGGCCACGCGTGAACGTCGCACCGCAAGTCAACCGCATCAAAGAACGGGAGCGAACCGCGATCCTTCAATCGCTGCGCGCTGGAGTCGTTCCCCGCGTCGGCCTTCAGCATATCCAGGTTGGGCGAAAGGCCGAGGTAGGGGCGCTCCTCAAGGATCTCGACGTGGTCAAGGAGGGTGCCGCCTCTGTTCGCTTCGTCGTCGGCCGCTTCGGCTCCGGAAAGAGCTTCTTCCTCAACCTGATCAGCACTGTCGCACTCGAGAAGGGCTTCTTGACCACCCGAGCCGACGTCACCACGGACCGGCGCCTTCACGGCAATGGCGGGCAAGCGCGAGCGCTCTTTGCGGAGCTGATGCGCAACCTCTCGTCTAAGGCGAAGCCAGAGGGCGATGCCTTGGCTGGCGTGATCGACCGCTGGATTGGAAGCATCACGTCCACCGCGGTTGCCAACGACGCCGGGGTCGAGCAGGCCATACAAGACCGTTTACGACCCCTCCAGGATCTCGTGAGCGGCTTTGATTTTGCGACCGTGCTCACAAGGTACTTCAAGGCTTACCAGGCTGGCGACTCGGCAACTCAGCAGAACGCCATCCGCTGGATCAGGGCTGAGTACACGACCAAGACGGAGGCCCATCGAGATCTCGGCGTTCGATCCATCATCGATGATGCCGACGTGTACGACTACCTGAAGCTCTTTGCTGCGTTCGCCCGGATCGCCGGTCACGCTGGCCTCGTCGTCAACGTCGACGAGTTGGTGGTCCTCTCACACCGGCTAGCGAGCGCTCGGAGCAGGGATGCCAATTACGAGATCATTCTGCAGATGCTCAACGACTGCCTACAAGGGAGCGTGGCCGGTCTGCAACTGCTCTTTGGGACCACCGACGAAGCACTCGAAGATCGGCGACGCGGTCTTTACAGCTACGAGGCGTTGGCGACTCGGCTCGCCCCCAACGAGTTTGCCCGCGATGGGGTTCAGGATCTGTCTGGTCCGGTGATTCGCCTCAACAACCTGACCCCAGAAGATCTCTACGTTCTTCTCCTGCGAATTCGCGACGTCTTCGCCTACGGGGATTCGACCAAGTACCTCCTGCCAGACGAAGGGCTGAAGGCCTACCTCGACCACTGTGCCCGAACGCTGGGAGAGTCCTACTTCAGAACCCCGCGCGATGCAGTAACGCGCTTCGTAGGTCTTGTGAGCTTGCTCGAGCAGGATCCGACACGCGACTGGCGAGCGCTCCTGGGGAGCGTTGAGCAGGTACCCCTCACCCCGAGCACCTCAGCCGAAGCCGCCCCGCCGGTGCCCGAGGTGGATGACCTCGCGCATTTCAAGCTCGGATGACCTCGGGCTTTGACCTTCTTCACCCGGCCGTGCAGCGCCGGCTGTGGGAAATGAAGTGGACGTCGCTGCGCCCCATCCAGGACATGGCGATCGCGCACATCCTTGGCAGACGCGGGGATTGCGTCATTGGGGCACCCACAGCAGGAGGCAAGACGGAGGCCGCGTTCCTCCCGATCCTTTCGTTGATTGCGGAGGAGCCGCTGCCGGGCGCGAGAGCGGTCTACATCGGGCCGTTGAAGGCCCTCATCAACGACCAGTTCCGAAGGGTCGAAGAGCTTTGCTCGCGAATGGAGATGCCCGTCCACAGATGGCATGGGGACGTGGGCGAAACGCAGAAGAAGGCTTTCCTGACCCGACCGTCGGGGGTGCTTCTGATCACGCCCGAATCGCTGGAGGCGATGTTCGTGCTTCGTCCGACCCAGATGACCGCCCTGTTTCAGCGGCTCGCCTTCGTCGTCATCGATGAGCTGCATGCCTTCATCGGCTCGGTGCGAGGAGCCCAGCTTCAGAGCCAGCTCTGGCGTCTGCGAAAGCGCACCGGCAGTGATCCGGCTCGAGTGGGGCTCTCGGCGACCCTCGGAGAACCAGGAGCCGCGTGTGCGTGGATCCGCCCCGACGGTCCTGACGCGGCCTACCTAACGGACAACGAGGCTGAGAGGCGCGTCGCGATTCGGGTGAAGGCCTACCGGGCGCAGGCGCCAGCGCCGCCCGCCAGCGGCAACCAGCAGGACCCGATGGCGCGAGAGTTGGCGCGGGACATCCTCCTCGCCTGCCACGACAAGACCAACCTGGTCTTCGCCAACGCCAAGAGCGAGATCGAGGAACTAGCAGATTGCATGACGACGGAAGCGAAGGCCATGGGTCTCCGCAACGAAGTCCTCGTTCATCACGGCTCCCTCGCCAAGGAACAGCGAGAGTATGCGGAGGCGCGACTCCGGGGAGACCTCCCTTGCTCCGCGGTCTGCTCCAACACCCTAGAGATGGGCATCGACATTGGCGAGATCGACACGGTCGTCCAGGTTGCAGCGCCTTTGTCGGTTTCATCGCTCGTGCAACGGCTGGGGCGGAGCGGCCGCGGAGAACAAGGCGCCGCCGTCCTACGGGCATTCCTCGTCGAGCGAGCCCCGGACGGCCGCAGCACGGCGTGGGATGGTCTCTGCCTCGATCTGGTGCGGGGCGTTTCAGTGATTGAGCTCATGATAGGGCGGCCACAGTTCCTCGAACCGCCCACCGTCGGCGCACCCCAGCTGTCAACCTTGGTTCACCAACTGCTTTCTACCCTGGCGGAGACCGGTGGGCTCCCCGCGGGGGATCTCTACGAGCGGCTGATGGCGTGCCGAGCGTTTGCTCGTTTGACGCAGACAGACTTCGCGACCCTCCTTCGAGCGCTGGGCGCCAACGAACTCATCGAGCAAATGGCGGAGGGCGACATTGTCCTAGGCGTTCGGGGGCAGAAGCTCTGCGACCACTACTCGTTCTACGCGGCTTTCGTCTCGCCGGACGAGTTTCGGGTCCTCTGGCGCACGGATGAAATAGGCACCCTCCCCGCGACGATGCTGCCGCCACAAGGCGACAGCTTCCTGCTCGGCGGAAGGCGATGGCTCGCCCAGGACATCGACGCGGAACGACGAGAGGTTCACGTGGTGCCGGGCAAGGGCCGGCGCAAGCCATGCTTTGGCTCGCTCTCCGCGAACATCCATCCGCGGATTCACGGTATGATGAAGGAGATCCTGCTCGGCACCGAGGTCCCGGCCTACCTCGACGAGACGGCCCGTTCCATCTTGGCGACAGCGCGCACGACCGCGCACCAACTGGCCGACTTCAAGCCGCCGCTTCAAGGCAGTGAAGAGCCGGGCCGAACGAGGCTCTTCCTCTGGGCCGGAACGCGCGTCCAGCGGACGTTCCACTTGCTGTTCCGGGGTCTTTCGATCCCAGTCGAGGACCATGAGGTGGGCCTCGATGTCAGCGCGTCGCTCGCGGACGTAACAGAGGCTCTCACCGCATTTGCGAATCAGCCGGGGGATGGGCTCGCACTGGCGGAGGTCGCGGAGAGCGAACTCTGTGCGAGGGTGGCGGGTGACAAATACGACTGGACGCTCCCTGATGCCCTCTGGCGAAGGGCCTTCGTCGCAGATCGCCTGGACCTAGCGGGGGCGACCGCGATGGCGCGACTCCTCGCGGCTCCAGCTCAACCGCGATAGCTGCCTCCGAAACCCCCCTGTTGATGGCCTTCGCAAAGTCGAAGGGGGCTGGGTAGGGGGGGCTGGCTGGCGGTAGGCAAGCTGGCGTTCGGCAACTGCCTCTGCGCTGAACGTCGCGAGGGATGTCGCGCGCGTCGGGGACGAGGATCGGCATCGGGCGGAAAGTCGGTTTGCGGCCTGGCGCTCAGCTCCAGCGCGCGGGGAAATGGTAGAGCATCAGGTAGACCACGACGCCGGTCACCGAGACGAAGAGCCAGATGGGGAAGGCGACGCGCGCGATGGCCCGGTGGCGCTCGAAGCGGCCCTGGAGCGCGTGGGAGAGCGCCCAGAGCGCGAGCGGCGCCACCGTGATCGCGAGCAGCATGTGCGGCAGGAGGATCGTGAGGTAGATCGCGTGCCAGGCGCCCGGCACGGGGAAGCGGCGCGTGCCGCCGAGCGCGGCGCGCGTCAGGTAGCCCGCGAGGAAGAGCGCCGAGGCCGCGAGGGCCGAGAGCATGCAGGCCCGGTGGAGCCCACGGCGCCCCGAGCGGATGGCCCAGAGGCCCGTCACGAGCAGCAGCGCCGAGAGGGCGTTGAAGCCGGCGTTGATGCTGCCGAGACTCTCGACGAAGGCGCTCATCGGTCAGCGGGCCGCGACGGGGGCGGGGTGGGCGCTCGCGAGCGAGCGGGCGTCGCGGACCAGTCGCCGCTCGCCGTCGGGGTCGGCGGCGTAGTAGCCGCGGATCCGACCGGCGCCGTCGACGAGGACGAGGTGCCCGTCGTGGAGGATCTCTCCGGGATCGTCCGCCTCGGCCTTCCCCATCGTCACCTTGAAGCCGTGGACGACGAGATCCCGCACGGCCTCTGGGCTGCCGGTCAGAAAGCTCCAGCGCGAGAAGTCGGCGCCCGCCCTGCGGCCGTACTCGGCGAGCCTCGCTGGCGTGTCGCGCGCCGGGTCGACGGTCACGGTGACGAGCCGCACGGACGTCTCGGCGAGCTTCTCCTGGAGCGAGGCCATCCGGGCGGTGAGCAGCGGGCAGCCGCCGGTGCAGCCGGTGTAGACGAAGTCCGCGACGTAGGGGCGGCCGCGCAGCTCCGCCGCGCCGAAGACGCGGCTCGCCTCGTCGGTCAGCTCGAAGGCCGGCAGCGCGCCGAGGATCGGCGGCGGGGCGGGCGGCGCCGCCCGGCAGGCTGCCCAGAGGAGCGCGAGGGGTAGTAGGGGCGCGAGGGGCAGCGCGGGGCGCACGCCGGCTAGATAGCGCCGGCCCCCCCGCCTTGCAACGCGGACCATCAGCCGGCGTCGGGCGCGCTGGAGACGCAGCCGCCGTCCGCGTCCGCGGCGACCTGGGCGAGGAAGTCCGGCTCCGCGATCGGCCCGGCGAAGGGGCTCTCGAGCAGCGCCGGCTGGGCCTCCTCGCGGCGGAAGAGGCCGCCCGTCGGGACGAGCCAGCGGCCGCTGTCCTCGATCAGGAAGAAGTAGCCGCTCGCGAAGCCGCCGTCGGACTCCAGCACCGACACGGGGATGGAGCGCTGCATCGCCCCCGACTCGACGAGGGCGCCGAGCGTCGCGCCGGGCTTCGCGCCGACCGCGGCGGCGCCCAGCGGGACGGCCGTCACCTCGAGCGTGAGCGCGCTGAAGCGCTCGCTGGGCAGGACGGCGGTCGGGCCGTCCAGAGAGGCGAGGTTGAGCGCCTTCGCCTCCTCGGGAGGGCCGACGGCGGTCACCGTGGCGGCGACGAGGGCCCGGGAGTCGTGCGTCACCTCGCAAAGTCCGTAAGAGTAGATCACGGTGCCAGGGTGCGGGCCGCTTCCGCAGCCGCCCACGAGACAGAGGCTGGCGAGCCAGGCGCGTCGCACGGTCCCGGGGAGCCTACCGCTTGCGGACGCAGACCGCCACGGCCGCGCCCAGGCAGGCGAGGGTGAAGGCCGCGAGGAGCGCGAGGGAGGCGCCCGCGCCGGCGGGGACCGAGCTCGCGAGCGCCGGGGGGAGCGCGCCGCCGTAGAGCGCCTCGCGGGCGGCGCCGACGGCGTAGCCGATGGGGTTGTAGCGCAGCAGCGCCTGGAAGGCGGGGGAGCGGTTCGAGGCCGGGAACATCGCCCCCGAGACGATCCAGAGCGGAAGGAGCAGGGTCATCTGGATCGCGTGGTAGGCCTGGAGGTTGTCGAGCCACCAGGCGATGGCGAAGCCGAGCGCCGTGAGCGAAAGCGAGATCAGGGAGAGCGAGGCGACGAGCAGCGGCCAGTCGACGCGGGCGAGCGAGAAGCCGGCCCAGGGGGCGAGCAGGACGAAGAGCGCGGCCTGCAAGAGCGCGACGGTCGCCGCGCCGAGGCAGCGGCCGAGCACCAGCGCGCCGCGCGAACCCGGCGCGACGAGGACGGGCAAGAGGAAGCCCGCGTGCCGGTCCTCGATCACCGAGACGGTCGCGAAGATCGAGGCGAAGACCACGACCATCAGGATGACGCCCGGGAAGAAGTACTCGAGGTAGCCGACCGACGAGCCCGGCATCTTGAAGCTCGCCGCCATCCCGGAGCCGATGACGCCCCAGAAGATGATCGGCTGGCCGAGCGCCCCGACGATGCGGCTCGGCTGGCGGAGGAAGCGCAAGAGGTCGCGCCTCCAGAGGACGAAGACGACCGCGAGATCCTGGACGAGCGCGGAGGGGGCGCGCCGGTGGGCCGGGGTCTCGATCGGCTGCGCCGCCAGCTGGACCCTCATCTATGCCGCCTCTTTCTTCTTCTTCGCGATGGCGGGCTCGTCCCGCTCGAGCTCGCGGCCCGTCAGCTTGAGGAAGACGTCCGCGAGCGAGGGGCGCCGGAGGCCCACCGAGCGGAGCGCGCCCTCGGGGAACGCCTCGACGAGCCGCGGGATCCACTCGTGCCCGGCGGTCAGCTCCACCGAGAGCGTCCGATCGGAGAGCCGGGGCTCGAGCCGAAAGCGCTCGCGCAGCAGCCGCGCATCCGCCTCGAGATCGCGCTCGGCCGAGAGTTCGAGCGAGATCACGTCGCCCGAGAGCCGCCGGCGCAGGGCGTCGACCGTGTCGCAGGCGACCGCCTTGCCGTGCGAGAGGACGAGCAGCCGCCCACAGCGCTCGGCCTCCTCGGGCCGGTGGGTGGTGACGAGCACGGTGAGGCCCGTCTCGCGCACGAGCCCCTCGAGGGTGCGCCAGGTCCGCTGGAAGGCCGCTTCGTCGAGGCCGGCCGTCGGCTCGTCGAGCACGAGGATCTCGGGCTCGTGGACCAGCGCCCGGGCCAGCTCGAGCCGCCGCCGCATCCCCCCCGAGAAGCGCGAGACCGGCTCGTCCGCGCGGTCCGCGAGCTCCGCCTGCGCGAGCAGCCGCTCGGCGCGGGGGGCCGCCACGCGGCGGGGGATCGCGTAGAGCGCCGCGCCGAGCAGGAGGTTCTCGCGGGCGGTGAGCTTCAGATCCAGGCTCTGCGCCTGGAAGACGACGCCGAGGCGGCTCCGCAGCCGGCGGTCGCCGAGCCGCACCGGCACGCCGTCGAGCGCGAAGGTGCCCTGCTGGGGCGAGAGCAGGCCGGTCAGGACGTGGAAGGTCGTGGTCTTGCCGGCGCCGTTCGGCCCGAGGAAGCCGAAGACCTCGCCGCGCTCGATCGAGAACGAGAGCCCCGCGAGCACCTCGCGATCGCCGTAGGCGTGGCGCAGCTCTTGGGCGGAGAGAAGGGGCAGGGGAGAGTCTCGGTCGAGGATCGGGGAGGTCAACCGCGCAGCTTCGTCGCGTCGAGGAGGAGCGCGGCCGAGAGCACGAGGAGGTAGACGATGGAATAGGCGAAGACTCCGCGCGCCCAGGCGCCGCGGGCCGCCCGCTCGATCGCCCCCTTGCGCAGGCCCCGGACGGCGAAGCCGAGAAAGAGGAGGCCGAGGAGCGCGGCCACCGCGAGGTAGGCCCGCCCCGCGATCCCCATCGGCGTGAAGGCCAGCGAGACGGGGACGAGCGCGGCCGTGTAGGCGAGGAGGTGCCAGCGGGCCGTCCGCTCCCCCTTCACGAGCGGCAGCACGCGCAGGCCGCCGCGGCCGTAGTCCTCCTGCAGGTAGAGGGTGATGGCGAGGAAGTGGGGGAGCTGCCAGACGAAGAGGACGAGGAAGAGCCAGAAGCCCGGCAGGTCGACCCGGCCGGTCACCGCCGTCCAGCCGAGGAGCGGCGGGATGGCGCCCGGCACCGCCCCGACGACCAGCGCCTTCGGCGTGCGCCGCTTGAGCGGCGTGTAGATCCAGACGTAGGAGACGAGCGCGACGGCCGCGAGGAAGGCGGTCAACGCGTTGACCCAGAGGGCGAGCGCCGGCACCGAGAGCGCCGCGAGGGCGAAGCCGAACCAGAGCGCCGCGCGGGGCGAGAGCCGCCGCGCCGCGAGCGGGCGGTCGCGGGTCCTGAGCATCAGCGCGTCCACGTCGCGCTCGAGCCAGCAGTTGAGCGTGTTGGCGGCCCCGACGACCAGGGTCGTCGCGGCGAGCGTGAGCGCGATCCGCCAGCCGGCGAGGCGGCCCGGCGCGAGGAAGATTCCGGTCGCCGTGGTGGCGAGCACGAGCCCGGTGACGCGCGGCTTCGTCAGCGCGACGAGGTCGCGGAATCGGGGCTGCGGCTGGGCGAGCGCGGCTTGCATGGCTCAGAGCCCCGCGGTCGCGGGCAGGCGCGCCGCCGCGGGTTCGTCCGCCTCGGAGTCCCGGGCCGCGGGGCCGAGGCCGAGGTAGAGCGAGAGGGTCGCGGCCCAGAGCAGCGCCCCAGTGGCGAGGTGCGCCGTCACCACGGGGATGGAGAGGTAGCTCCAGACGCTGAAGGCGCCGAGGCCGATCTGGACGAGGACGAGCCCCATCGCCGCGAGCGCGAAGGGGCGGGCGCGCGCGGCGCCGACGCGCAGGGCCCGGGCGGAGGCGGCGAAGGCGAGGGCTGCGACGACGAGCGCGAAGAGGCGGTGGAAGGTGACGAGCTCGGCCGCGCCGAGCGGCCCCGCGACGCCGCTGACCCGGGTCGGCCAGAGCTGTCCTCCGCACAGGAGCACGCTCGCGTTGCAGGCGAGTCCCGAGCCCGTGTGGCGCACCAGCGCACCGACGAGGAGCTGCAGGTAGACGGCCGCCGCCGCGACCCCCGCCAGCGTCCGTCCGCTCCCCTCTCCCGGCCGAGGGTCGGGGCGAGGCCCCTTCGAGGTCTCGAACGCCACCCAGACGGTGGTGCCGAAGAACGCCTGCGAGGTGGCGAGGTGCGCCACGCGGATGAGCAGCGGAAGCCGGAAGATCACCGTGAGTCCGCCGAGCAGCGCCTGCGCCAGTACGAGGCCGAGCGCGAGGACGCCGAGCCGCCGAAGCCGGCCGCCCTGCCGCCAGAGGCCGAAGGCGAGGAGCGCCGTGAGCGTGGAGACCGCCGCGGCGATGAGCCGGTGGGAGTGTTCGAAGAGGACCCCTCCGACCATGTGGGGAAAGAGCTGGCCGTAGCAGAGCGGCCAGTCGGGGCAGGCGAGCGCGGAGCCCGTGGCCCAGACGAGCCCGCCCGCGACGACGAGGAGCACGGTCGCGCCGCAGGTGACCAGGGCGAGGCGGTGCAGCCAGTGTGGAGCGGCTGAGCTTACCGGCATCGTGTCCAGGCCGACGGCAGGCAAAGGGCGGCGCCGGGGCTCGGCTGATCTAACAAGCGCCGAAAAGGGGGTCAAGGTTGACGCGCGTCATTCCGAGGTCGGTTCGATTGTGGTAACTTTCAACCCGGGAGGCATCTGTTGATTGCTCAAAGGATCGGAGCGGCGGCCTTCGCCGTCTGGCTCGCGGCGTTGCCGGGCCGCGCGAAGGCCGAGCTGCACCGGCCGCGCATGGCGGTGCTGGCGCTCAAGCCCGAGGGCGTCGACCCCGCGCTCGCGAGCACCGTGAGCGACGCGCTGACCGAGGATCTCGGCCGGGGCGGCCACTACGACGTCCTCGGCCGCTCCGAGCTCGAGGCGATGGCCGGCTTCACCGCGGAGCGGCAGAAGCTCGGCTGCGAGGGGGACGCAGGCTGCCTCGCCGAGCTCGGCGGCGCCCTGGGCGCCCAGTGGCTCGTCGCCGGCTCGCTCGGCAGGGTCGGCAAGAGCTATGTGCTGAGCGTCCGCCTCCTCCAGATCGAGAAAGCGCGGGTGGCCGGGCGAGACACCGAAGAGGTCTACAGCCAGGAGGCGCTCCTGCCGGCCGCCGACCGGGCCGCCCAGGTCCTCCTCGGGGAGAACCCCGCGCCGCTCTCTGCGACCACGGCGGGTCAGCGAAGGGGCGGCCCCCCCGCCTGGCTGGGGTATGGCCTGCTCGGCGCCGGGGCGGTCGCGGCCGCGGTGGGCGCGCTCTTCGGCCAGCAGGCCTCGAGCGACTACTACTCGCGCAACCCGGCCCTCGCCGGCCCAGGCGTCTCCGCGCAGAACACGGCGAACACCCTCTTCGTCACCGGCGGCGTGCTCGCCGCCGCGGGCCTCGGGCTCCTGATCTACGGCGCCCTCGCCGGAGGTGGTTCGTGAGGACGCTCGCCTCGCTGCTCTGCTGCCTCTCGGCCAGCGGCTGCTGCTACCAGTTCAACAGCTACTCCTTCGGCTCGGACGGAGGCGGCTCGACCGCGGGCGGGACCGGCTCGAGCGGCGGTACGACGGGCAGCGGCAGCTCGAGCGGCTCCACCGGCGGCTCGACCACGGGCGGTACGACGAGCGGTACCACGGGGGGCGGTACCACGGGCTCTCCCGATGGCGGCGCCGACGGCGGCGCTGCCTGCGTGCCTCCCGCGAGTTGGCCGATCCATTGCGGAACGCCGTTCCTGATTCAAGTCGACCCGCTGGACAATGTCTCAGGGCTCTCCGTCGCGCCGCTTTACGGGGGCAGCTACCTCGTCAGCTACGCCAATTTCGCGACCATCGGCCAGAGCGCCGTGCTCCTCGTGGGTCCGGACGGAGGCGTCACCGACGCTGGAGGGCTCGCCTATCCGGTCGGGAGCGTCGCGCTCGCGGCCATGGACGGAGGGGTCGCGCTCGTCTCTGGCGGGGAGAGCGCGGCCCAGCAGAGCGGCTGCGGGGCGTCCTACGTCACCGGCTGCTACACGCAGATCGAGTGCGCCGCGCCCTACTCGGCCGCTCCCACGGTTCACGACTACGTCTATGACTCGTCCGGGGACCAGACCGAGGTCGATTCGCTCGCGCTGGCCTCGGGCGCGGGCGGCCTCGCCGTCGCCTGGGCCGACGTCTCCAACTCGAGCCCGGGGAGCAACGACACCGGGATCGCGCTCTTGGGCATCGATCCCGCCGGCGGTTGCGCGCTGAGGTTCCAGCCGCTCTCGGTTCCGGCCGCGGCGAGCGCCTCGCTCACGCTCTCGACCCTGGACGTCGCTGCCGTGGGGAGCGGCTTCGACGTCGTCCGCGCCTACAACGGCGGTAGCGGCGGCAGCATCGTCCTCGACCTCGGGCCCGACGGGGGGCAGGTCGTCCGGGCCTTTGGAGCCGGCACGGCCGAGGCGGCCTTCGGGGATCCGCCGTCCGTCTTCGCGCTCGATGGGCAGGCAGGGGTCGAACTTCTCGCCCTCGACGGGGGCGCGCTCGAGACGGCGGCGACGCTCTCGAACCTCCCGGACGGCGGCTTCGTCCTCGCGGCGCGTAGCTGCGGCCCGGGCTGCGGCGTGGCGCTCTGGGCGGAGCCCGCCGGCCAGACCTCGACGGGCAGTAACCGGTTCTACTTCCGCTACGGCTTCGCGGCGCCCTCGGGGTGCGCCTTCAGCGGCGTGCTCCCCGGAATGCCGGTCTCGGCGCTCCCGCCCACCGGCGCGGCGCCGCAGTTCGCCACCGCGGTCGGCGCCCAGCCGGGAAGCGCGCTCCTCGTCTTCGCTCTCGACGATCAGGGTACGTCGTCGATCTACGCGAGCCGCTGCACCCCCTGAGCGTCGGGCTACCGGTACTGGTAGGCGTGCACGAGGCCCGTGGCGTAGAGGGCCCCGTCCGGCGAGAAGCCGATCGCCTCGAGCGGATCGCCGGCGTTCGGGCTCGCGAGCAGGGCGCAGGTCGGCGGGGCCGTCGACGCGTCGATCTGGTAGAGGCCGTCATGGCCGACCACGAAGAGCGTGCCCGAGGGGGCGTAGGCGAGCGCCTCGACGTCGTCGGGCTCGGCGGTCGAACCGCAGGCCGCCCTCTCGAGCGCGCCTCCCGTGAAGACCGAGATCCCGGCGTCCGTCGCCGTGATCGCAGCGAAGCCGCCGTCGGGCCCGATCGCCGCGGCGATCGGGGCTGCGGCGAGCGAGGTCGCGAGCGGAGCGAAGCTCAGCCCGTCGTGGCTCGCGTAGACCTCGCCCCGGGTCCCGAAGGCGTAGAGGACCCGCGCGCCGGTATAGGGAGGCAGGCCCACGAGGAGCGCGATCCCGGCGTCGAGTCCGTTCGTCGGGATCCAGCCGCCGTCGGCGAAGGCGTAGACGCTCCCGCCTCCCGGCGCGGGGAGCAGGGCGTCGTAGCCCGAAAGCCCTCCGTCGGTCTCGGGGAGGGCCACGAGGCCGAGGCTGCTCGGGCCGCCGTCCTGGCCGGAGGCCAGCGCCGGCAGCTGGCTCCAGCCGGCCCCTTGCCAGCGCCAGAGCGTGCCGTCCGGCTCGCCGGCCACGAGGTCGTGGTCGGAGGCCACGGCGAGGGGCTGGCCCGAGGCAAGCAAGCCGAGCGACGGCAGCCGCGGCAGCGGGGTGAACGAGCCCGCGACGAGGCTCTCGTAGACGCGGCCGTCGCTGCCAGCCGCGAAGAGGTGGGCGGCCCCCGGGGCGTAACTTCCGAGGAAGACCCCGTCGAAGCCGTCGTTCGCGCTGTCGGGGACGAACGTCGGCAATCCTCCCACCGCCCCCTGGTAGACCGCCGCCTCGGTGACGTCGAAGACCCCCGTCAGCGTCCCAGCGACCATCGAGGGGCCGCGCGGCGCGAGCGCGAGGATGTCGAGGAGGGGCGTCTGCACCGAGGGGTTCGGGAGCGCGCACTCGGTGGGGCCGTTCGGAATCGGGATCGCCGAGAGCGGGAAGGCGGCGATCTCCGAACCATGGGCGAGGTACTCGTAGCCCCCGAGGTGGGAGAGCGAACCGGCGCCGGGGCCGAACGCCGGCGGATCGAAGGCGAAGAGCGGGGCTGGGCCTCCGTCGGCCGAGAGGTCGTAGGCGATGGCGCCGCCTCCGCTGGTGACGGTGATCCCGAAGATCTGCGGACCGCCGTCGCCGGGCACCACGTCGAGCGCCGTCGCGCCTCCGGGGAGCGAGCAGGGCATCTGGGCGCTCGAGGAGCTCCCGGTGGCCAGATCCACGCGCACGAAGCTGCCGTCGCCGCTGATCGCGTAGAGCTCGGTGCCGTCGGGGCTCGCGGCGAGGCTCGAGGGGACGCCGCCGTCCCAGAAGCTCGCCGGGCGGTAGCCCGCGTCGGCCCCCACGGGGAGCTCCGCGAGCCCTCCCGGGGCCGCGCTCGTGCCGATGAAGAGCCGGGTGCCGCCGCTGGGCGTCGAGGCGCGCGCGAGGGCCGGGGCTCCGGTCACGGGGAGCGACGGCGCGACGAGGCTCCAGTGCTGGCCCTGGTCGACGCTGACGCTGAAGCCGCCATATTCGCGCCCGCCCTGCAGCATGACGGTCCCGGCGTACCAGGCGCCCTGCGGCCCCGGGTCGGCGTAGAAGAGCCCCGAGCCGAGGTACGTGCCGGCATCCCCAAGGTTCGCCGCGGCGTCGGAGAGCTCCGTCCAGGGCCCCCCGCTCACGCTCGCGAAGAGGCCGGCCTGCGAGAGCTGGCCGCTGGTCCCGCTCCCCGAGATCTGCCCGAGGAGCGTCACCTGCTGATCGGGCAACTCGCCCAGGGCCGAGACGAGGCCGCCCGGTCCCACGGCGATGGGCACGAGCGACGGACCGCCGCCCCCCGTCGGCGTGGCGGCGTCGCCGCCGCTGCCGCCGTCGGTCGTCGCCCCCGCGCCCGGCGTCGCCACGGCCGGCGCGGGGATGGGGATGCAGTAGAGCGCCGGGCCGCAGACGTAGCCCGAGGGGCAGGGACTCTGGTCGCAGGGGGGGACCGCGGGGCAGGCCGCGAGCGAGAGCAGCGCGAGCGCGGCGAAGAACCTCATGGTCGCTCCTCCGCGGGGCGCAACGCCGCCCAGGCGAGCCCGGAGATCAGGGCCACTCCGCCCGCGATGGCGATCCCCTCGCCGACGTCCCCGCGCAGGTTCGCCCGCGCGCCCGCCCAGGGGTTCTCGGCGTAGTAGTTCGGCGAGACGCCGACCCCCGCGCGGACCTGCAAGAACAGCCCGAGCCCCGCGGCGAGGCCGGCGGCTCCGGCCCCGGCGAGCCAGTAGGGGGCCGAACTCGGCTTTGGGACCGTGATCTCCGAGACCGAGGCGACCGGCGCCGGGGCGCCCTCGCGCGGGTAGAGCGCCGTCACCGCCTTCGGGATGACGTCGAGCAGCGCGTCGGG
Source organism: Myxococcales bacterium (assembly GCA_021783235.1). Lineage (GTDB taxonomy): Bacteria > Myxococcota > Myxococcia > Myxococcales > JAKAPL01 > JAJXUD01. The sequence continues at coordinate 57,714 of JAJXUD010000014.1, forward strand.
GTTCGCGTTGCGCAGCCGCCGCTCGACGTCGCGCAGGACATGGGCGTGGTGGACGTCGATCGCGCGCAAGAGCAGGACGTAGCTCTTCCCGAGCGCGCTCAGAGAGCCCGAGACCATCTGGTCGACGCCCAGGGCGCCGCCGACCTCGGCCAGGCACGAGACGTCCGCGCAGGCGAGCATCTGCTTCTGCTTCTCGAAGCCGAGCAGGTTCTGGATGTCGTCCTGGCTCGTCACGACGAGCGCGGGGTTCTGCCGCAGCTCCGAGGTGACCATGGCGGTCACGAGGTGGGCGACCTTCGGCTCGACGCCGACGCCGGCCTCGATCTCCGTCACCGCGACCTTCGTCGGGTGCGCGGCGGCGAGCAGCAGGGTGAGAAGCAGGGGCATGGACCCTCCGGGACGGGAGCCTACCACGTCGGGTCGCATTGCTGGATTGCCGCCCGGGCGGGTGTTAAAGCCCACCCGTGCCCGCGACCCTCGCAGAGCTCGTCGTCCTTGGACTGCTCCTCGCCGGGCTCGTCTGGCTGCTCACGCCGATCCGGCGCCTCGTCACCGGCTTCGTGGCCCGCCGGACCATGCGTGGCCGGTACGGGGTGGTGGTCGAGGCCAAATTCCGGGAGCAAGAGCCTCCCAAAGGAGATCCCCATGGCAATGGCTGAAGACCGCGTCTACCGCTCGAGACCACCGAAGCTCCCCGAGATCACCGGCTGGCTCGTCAGCGTCTTCCTCGCGCTGCTCGTGCTCGTCTCGGTCCTGAGTTCGTTCACCGTGGTGACGCCCGGCAACGTCGGCGTCGTCTTCAACCTCTGGACCGGCAGCCTGCGCACCGCGCCGCAGGGCATCGTCTGGCGCATCCCCTGGATGACGAGCGTTCAGTCGTACCCGGTGGCGCTGCGGACCTACACGATGGTGAAGCGGCAGAACGAGGGCTCCTCGTCCGACGACGACAGCATCGACCTGCCGACCCGCGAGGGACAGCACATCCGCCAGGACATCTCGGTCATCTACAACACGAGCATCGACAAGGCGGCGCAGGTCTACCAGTCGTTCCGGGGGGCCGACATCTCGGAGATCGAGTCGACCTTCATCCGCCGCACCATCATGACCGCCGCGCAGAACGCCGCCGGTCAGATGTCGCTCACCGACATCATCTCCGACCGGCGCGGCGATCTGCAGCAGGCGGTGACCGAGCGGCTCCAGTCGGATCTCGGCCGCATGGGCTTCAACGTGGACAAGGTGAACCTCGGCGCGAGCCACCTGCCGCAGGCCATCGAGGCGCAGATGCAGCAGAAGATGGCGGTGCAGCAGCAGGCGCTCCAGGCCGAGTACGAGCTGCAGCGGCAGACCACCCTCGCGAAGGCCAAGGTCGCCGAGGCCGAGGGCGACGCCAACGCCACGCTGGTCAAGGCGAAGGCCCAGTCGGAGGCGAACCGGCTCCTTCAGGTGACGCTGAACGCGCTGCTCATCCAGAACAAGGCCATCGAGAAGTGGAACGGCGAGCTGCCGACCTACAACGGCGGCGGCGCCATCCCGTTCCTCTCGATGGATCAGACGAAGGGGAAGACCTCCGCGCCGTAGAGCGGGGCCGCGAGAAGCGTTCGCGAGTCCCTGAGGGGGGCCTCGTTGCCGCGACCCAAACGGGCGGTTGGCGCCTTCGGGCAGCCGACCTACGTTGGCTCGCCACAAGGAGGCTTCGCCCAATGAAGAGACTCGTCCTCGCGGCCGCCGCCGCGCTCGGCTTCTCCGGCTGCATCTTCGCGAGCTACAACGTCCCGCTCTCGTTCCGCAGCGAGACCCGCTTCGACGTCGGCAACGTGCCGGCGGCGGGCGACGCCCACGGCGAGGCGTGCGCGAGCCAGCTCCTCGGCCTCATCGCCTTCGGCGACGGCGGCTACGACGCCGCCTACAAGAGCGCGCTCGTCGCCTCGGGCGCGACGGAGCTGTTCGACGTCCGATCGGACACGCACCTGCTCAACGTGCTCGGCATCTTCTCTCAGGCCTGCACCGTCGTGACCGGAAAGATCGCGAGGAAGTAAGCGATGCTCAGGCCACTCTGCTTTGTCCTGCTCGCGCTCGCGAGCGGGCCGGGCTGCGTGAACCCGCTCGCGGTGGCGGGTCGCGCGCCGTTCGCGGCGCCCGGGGCCCAGGTGGACATGCCGGACGTCCTCCCCGGCGGCTCCTACGCCAGCCAGAGCCCCATCGAGGCGCTCTCGCGGCCCATCAGCACCACCGTCGGCCTCAACTTCAACACGGCCCCGGCCTCGTACCAGACGGCCACCGGGCGGGACGTGCGGGGGATGGCGCGCCTCGCGGCGCCGGCTGAGGCGGAGGCCTGCGCCTACGGGCTCTTTTTGCCCACCGGCGCGATTGGGGCGGCGCTCGGCCTGCCGATCCCGAACCTCGATCTGTCGTTCGGCGACGGCGGCTACCAGGCGGCCGTGGCCCAGCTGATGGGCGGCGCGGTCGACACGATCGAGGACGTGCGCGCCGACCTGCACGTGATCACGATCCTCGGGATCTTCGGGGCGCGCTGCACCGTGATCCACGCGAGCGCCTACGGGCGCGCGTCGGCCCCCGCCGTCCCGCCCGCGCCGCCTCCACCCGCGCCCCCGCCCGCCGTGCCGCCTCCGCCCCCGGTGAGGTGACGCGGGACTCTCGGGCGCACGGCGGCCGAGACGTTGCATCCGCTCGGCGAGCCGGGCGACAATGAAGTCGTGCGCCTGCGAGCCCTCGTCGCCGCGTGGTTCGGGATTGCCCTCTTGGGCGCCACGCCGCCCAGCGCCTCCGACGCCGACGCCGACGGCGTGACCAACTGGAGCGACAACTGCCCCGGGGTCTACAACCCCGACCAGAAGGACAGCGACCAGGACGGCATCGGCGACGCCTGCGAGGTCCGTTCGGTCCGCTTCCTGGACGGCGGCCTCTCGCCCAAGGTGGAGCTGACGCTCTGGCGCCCCGCCCCCAAGGGCGGCGCCAGCGTGCAGATCACCGTCGACGCCCCAGCTCAGCTGCGCCCCGGGGATCCCAAGGTCGAGGCGCCCGTGCGCGTCGTCGTCCCCGAGGGGCAGCGCCGCGCGACCTTCGTCGTCCGCGCGAGCCGCCCGACCCCCTCGATGCTCAGCGTCTGGTTCGGCCCACAGCGGCTCCAGATCCGCCACGTCTTCGGCGCCGCGCGCCGGTGACCCAGGCGTGGCCCCCGGCGTGTTACCCTGCGTCGATGCGCCGTCGCTCCAAGACGCCGACGCCGGAGGAGTCCGTGCGGGCCTTCGTGGAGCTGCTCCGCTCCGGCGAGGGGCTGCGGCGGCTGCTCGCGCTCATGCCGCCCGGCTCGACGCTCGACGACGCGCTCCGGCTTCACGAGCGGACGAAACAGCGCTTCCGGCGGCCGTGCAGCTTCCTCGATCGCGAGCTCGGGATCCGGCGTGATTCCCGCTGAGCTGCTGGCCGATCTCTCGGAGCGAGGGCTCCCGGTCTGCCTCATCGGGGCCGCCGCCCTCTCCGTCCATGGCTTCTCGCGCTACTCCGTCGACGTGGATTTGCTGACGGTGGACCGCCGCGCTCTCTCCGAGCTCTTCTGGCGCGGTGCCCCGTTCCTCCCCGAGGTGCGTCGCGGCGACGACGACGACCCGCTCGCGGGCGTCGTCCGCTGGAAGGTGGATCCTCCCGTGGATCTCGTCGTCGGCAAAGGTCACGCCGCCCGGTTCGCCATCGAGACCGCCGAGGCTCGAGCGGGCGTCCCCTGCCTGGTGGCAACGCCGCTCGCCCTCGCGCTTCTCAAGCTCGAGGCGGGCAGCCCGCAGGATTGCGCCGATGTCCTCTCGCTCGCGGTCGCGCAGCGGGAGCTGAACGGGGCGCCGTGGATCGGCGAGATCGATGGACAGTTGACCGGGCTGTCGAAGGAGGCGCGTCGGGCCTGGGAGTCGCTCCGGCCGGAGCTCGCGCGGCTGGAGGCCGAACGATGACCCCGAACGAGATCGTGGAGCGGGCCCGCGAGAAGGCGCGCGTGCTCTACCAGGGCAAGCAGGTCGCGCACCGGAGCTGCAGCCTCGCGCTCGCCGAGACGTTCAACGTGCCGAGCCGCCCGTACGAGCCGCTGCGGCGCGGCGGCCTCACCGGAGAGGGGCGGTGCGGCGCCGTCAAGGCGGGCGAGCTCATCCTGGGCGAGATCTTCGGCGCCCCGGACCCCAACGGCCCGATGCCGCCGAGGCTGCGCGACGCCCTGGCGCACTACCAGGCGGAGATCGCAGAGCGCCTCGAGCGGTGCGACAGCCCGACCCTCGTCTGCAACGACCTCACCCGCCGCTTCCCCATCTTCCGGTCCGAGGAGCGGCTCTCGTTCTGCTCCGACCTCGTCGCCTCCGTGACCGAGCTCGTCGCCGAGACCATCCTCCGCTTCGGCGGCCCGCTCGAAGTGGGCCCGCTCCCGGAGCGGTAGGCCGTGCGCCCCTCCCATCGGGAGCTCGCCGAGCGCCAGATCGCCCGCGATCGGCTCGCGACCCGCCGCTTTCCGTCGCTCCTCGCGCGAAAGCAGGGCCGGATGCTCGCCTCCGCGCACGCCTTCCTGCGGGGCAGCGCGCCGCTCTTCTACGAGCTGCTCCGCGAGCGGCCCGACCTCCTGCCGTCGCTCGCCGGCGACGGGATCATCGTCGGCGACATGCACCTCGAGAACGTCGGCGCCTACCGGGCCGACGACGACGAGGTCGTCTTCGGGCTGAACGACTTCGACGACGCCGCGCAGGGGCCCTGGGCCCTCGACGTCCTCCGGCTCGCGGCCAGCGCCTTCCTCGCGAGCCGCTCGTTCGGCGCCGACGGCCCCCTTCTCGTCCGGCTGGTCGAAGGGCTCGCCCACGCCCACGCCCGTTCCGCGGGCGGCGCCGCGCGCGCGCTGCCCATGCCCGCCGTCGTCCAGGAGCTGCTCGAGCGCGCCGCCCGCCGCACCGGCGCCGAGCTGCTCGACGAGCGGGCCCCGCGGCTCCGCGGCCGCCGCCGCATCTCGCGGGGCGAGCGCTACATCGAACTCCCCGCCCGCGTGCGGCGCGCCGCGCCCGGCCTCGTTGCGAGCTACCTGTCGGATCGCCCCGGAGGCTTTCGCATCGAGGACTGCGCCCAGCGCATCGCCGGGACCGGGAGCCTCGGCGTCGTTCGCGTCGCCGTCCTGCTCTCGCTCGAGGACGGCCGCGAGCGGCTGCTCGACTTCAAGGAGGCGAGGCCGTCCGCCGTCGCCGCCCTCGTCCGCCAGCCGCCGGGCGACGACGCCGAGCGGATGGTCCGCGCCGCTCGCGCGCTCTCCGAGCGGCCGCCGAAGCGGCTGCGGGCGGTCCGCGTCGCGCCGCTCGGCCTCTCCTTCGTCGGGCGCCGCTTCACCCCGCAGGAGGACAAGCTCGACCTCGCGCGGCTCCACCCCGGCCACCGGCTCGACGAGCTCTTCGCGTTCGTGGGGCAGCTTCTCGGCCGCGCCCACCGGCGGGCCGCGCGCACGCCGCCGCGCCGCTCGTGGAGCGATCGGGAGATCCGCGCGCTCGTCGGCGCCGCGGCCGAGCTCGCCGCCGAGGTCCTCGGAGTCCATCTGGCCTACGCGCTGCGGCTCGGCGACGGGCCGGGCTGAAGCGCGCCTTCGGGCGTTGCCGCGACGCGGGGGCGTCGCGCCAGCTCGAACGCCCGTCCCGAGGCGGCGGCGCTTTACGTTCGTTCACGCGCCCGCAATCAGCGTGAAGCAGCGCCGCGGGAACCTCCGGCCTGAAGGAGGCGCTCCATTCGACCGCGTGCGCTCCGGCGTTCCATCGTGCTGCTTGCGCTCGCGGGGACGGCCGCCTGCGGCGCGCCGCGCCCGAGCGGCCACCCCGCGCCGGACGCGGGCACCGCCGCCGACTTCATCCGCCACGTCGTCGTCATCATGCAGGAGAACCGCTCCTTCGACGACTACTTCGGGACCTTCCCCGGGGCCGACGGCATCCCCATGGACGACGCGGGGGTCCCCACGGTCTGCGTGCCGGTCTCCGGCGACGGCGGCTGGGACTTCGCCGACTGCGTCCGTCCCTTCCACGATCCGCACGACTACAACGCGGGCGGCCCCCACGGAGAAGCGGACGCCATCGCCGACGTGAACGGCGGGGCCATGAACGGCTTCCTCGTCCAGCTCGGAGTGGGCGGCATCGGCTCGAGCGGCTGCACGGGGCAGACCAACCCCGCGGCCTGCGCGGACGCGATGGACGCCGGCCTGGCCCGCGGCGACGCGGTCGGCTACCACACCGAGGCCGAGATCCCGAACTACTGGGCCTACGCGCGCGCCTTCACGCTGCAGGACGCGATGTTCGAGCCCAACTCCTCCTGGAGCATGGCGGCCCACCTCTTCCTCGTCTCCGAGTGGTCGGCGCGCTGCGCCTCAACGGACCCCGATAGCTGCGTCAACGACCAGTCCTACGACCTCGGCGAGGCCGCCAAGGGCAGCGGCGACGATCCCAAGTCGAACGTCTTCGCCTGGACCGACCTGACCTACCTGCTCCACCAGGCCGGCGTGAGCTGGCGGTACTACCTCGGGCAGGGCGACGAGCCCGACTGCGACGACGGCGCCATGACCTGCCCGCCCGTGCCGTTGCAGGGCGACACGCTGTCGATCTGGAACCCGCTGCCGGGCTTCGTCACCGTCGCGCAGGACCACGAGCTCGGCAACGTCGTCGAGGGCGTGGACCAGCTCCTCCTCGACGCGAAGGACGGCACCCTGCCCGCCGTCTCCTGGGTCATCCCGGCGAACCAGGTGAGCGAGCATCCGCCGAACGGCGTCGCCGAGGGGCAGGCCTACGTGACGACGATCGTCAACGCGATCATGCAGGGGCCCGACTGGTCCTCGACCGTGATCTTCCTCGCCTGGGACGACTGGGGCGGCTTCTACGATCACGTCGGCCCGCCCATCGTCGACGAGAACGGCTATGGGCTGCGCGTCCCCGCGCTCGTCATCAGCCCCTGGGCGAGGCCCGGCTACGTGGACCACCAGACCCTGAGCTTCGACGCCTACGCCAAGTTCATCGAGGATCTCTTCCTCGGCGGCCAACGGCTCGACCCAACGACCGACGGTCGGCCCGATCCGCGCCCGACGGTCCGGGAGGAGGTGCCCGTCCTCGGGGATCTCATGAACGACTTCGACTTCAGCCAGAAGCCGCTGCCGCCGCTCGTCTTGAGCCCGAACGACAGCGCGGCGCTGGACTACCAGCTCGACGGGGGAAGCTGACCGATGGCGACGACGATCGTGGCCGAACTCCGCGCGCTGGCGCTCTGCCTTTGCGCCTCCGCGGTGGGCCTCGTCCCCGCCGCCGCGCGCGCGGACCCGGCGCCCTCGTCCGAGGCGAGCGCCGAGCTGTCGGGGAGCGAGGCCGTGCCCGCCCCAGAGCGGCCGTTCCTCTTCATGACCGACCCGAGCCTGCCCGCGCCCGGCCACGTCCTCTTCTCGGGTGGGCTCGGCACCGCGACCCGCGGCGGCGAGACCCGCCTGCTCGGTCAGGGGCCGCTCGTCCCGACCGCCGGCGCCGAGGTCGGGCTCCTCCCCCGCCTCTCGCTCTACGCCCAAGGCGACCTCGCGCTCGCGAGCCAGCTCGCCTCGCCCGTGGGGGCCGAGGTCGGCGCCCACGTTCTCCTGACCGATCCCGCCGACCGGGCTTTCCGGCTGGCCCTGCAGGCGGGGCTCGGCCGAGACCTCTCGTCCGCCACGCTCGCCGCCGCCGACCTGACGTTCGCCTGGGAGCGCGGGCCCCTCGAACTCGCGGCCTCGCTCGCGGCTTCGCGCGACTTCCAGGCCGGCGCCGACCCCGTCGACCTGAGCGCCGCCGCGGGCGGCTCGGTGCGGCTGCCCGCGGGCTTCCGCGTCGGGGCGGAGGCCGTCGCCGAGGATCTCGAGGAGAGCGCGGCCCCGATGGCCGAGGGTGGGGTGACCGCCTTCGCCGGCCCGACCGTCGGCTGGTCGCTCGGCCAGCGCTTCGAGATCGTGGGCGGCCCCGCCGTCGGCCTCACCTCGCGGCTGCTCCTCGGCCGTGCGGCCGCGTCGCTCGCGTTTTAGCCGGCCGTCGCCCGGGCGGTCTCCCCGCCGGTTCCGCCGTGAAAATTCGTCGCGACCCGGGCCGAGGCTGACGGGCGCGTCAGATTCGCCCCCGATTCGCCTCTGAATCCGCCCGGAGAGGCTTCAGTAATCAACGGGTTGCGTCCATGGCGCGATGGCTGCACTGATGCCGTGTCCAAGGAGACCGTGCCCATGACCCGCCTCGCCACGCCGCTCGTCGCCCTCGCTGCGCTCGCCCTCGCCTGCGGGCCCGCCCCTCACGGCCCCGTGGGGCCGACCAACTGCGGTTCGCCCCCCGCCGCCGACGCGGGCAGCGTCGGCGCGCTCGCCCAGGGCAACGGCCAGTTCGCGCTCGATCTCTTCGGGCAGCTCGCCGAGAAGGCGGACGGCGGCAACGTGTTCGCCTCGCCGTTCAGCGTCTCCGCCGCCTTCGGCATGGTCTACGCGGGGGCGGCCGGGACCACCGCCCAGCAGATCCAGGCGGTGCTCCACTACCCGGCGGCGGCGACGGATCTCGCGCCGGCTTTCGGCGCCCTCGACTGCGAGCTCGCCTCCGACGGCGCCGGCCCGGACGGCGGCCAGCTCGACATCGCGAACGGCCTCTTCGGGGAGAAGAGCCTCCCGTTCGAGCCCGCGTTCCTCTCGATCCTTCAGAACGACTACGGCGCCCCGCTGCAGAAGGTCGACTTCGCGGGCGATCCGAGCGGCGCCACGGGGACCATCGACCAGTGGGTGTCCGACGAGACGAACGGCCTCATCCCGAAGCTGCTGCAACCCGGCGACGTCGACTCATCGACGCTCCTCGTCCTCGCCGACGCCATCTACTTCCACGGCCTCTGGCAGACGGCGTTCGACCCGAACCAGACCCAGACCGGGAGCTTCCAGACGAGCGCGCAGCGGTCGGTCCAGCTCCCGATGATGGGCGCGGGCGTCTCGGCCCCCTACTTCAAGGGCGCCGGCTTCGCGATGGTCGAGCTGCCCTACCAGAGCCGCACCGCGATGGACGTGATCCTCCCCGACGCCGTCGACGGCCTGCCCGCCCTCGAGGCCCAGCTGAACCCCCAGAGCCTCCAGTCCTGGCTCTCGAAGCTCGCGCCGCCGCCGGGCGGGCAGAGCATCGCGCTCGAGCTGCCCAAGTTCTCGCTCGACCTGCGCGAGGATCTGGTCCAGCCGCTCGAGGCGCTCGGCTTGACGGCGCCCTTCGGCGCCGCCGACTTCTCGGGCATCGACGGCGAGCGCGACATCACCGTCGCGAAGGTGATCCACGAGGCCGTGCTGCGCGTCGAGGAGTCCGGCACCGAGGCCGCCGCCGCCACCGCCGTCGTGATGGTCGGCATGTCCGCCCCCATGATCTACGCGACCGTCCAGGTGAACCACCCGTTCCTCGTCCTCATCCGCGACCTGCCGACCGGCACGATCCTGTTCGTCGGCCAGGTGACGGATCCAACGGCGGGCTAGCGGCGACGGGATCCGCGCGTCGGCGAGGGGGATCCTCGCTTCGCTCGGGAGCACGCTCACGAGCTCGGACGCGGGAGCTCTCAGCGTCCTTCGTCCCAGTGGTCGACGACCGCCTTCGCGAGGAAATCGAGCTCGAGGAACTCCCGCGTCGCCGGGTCCGTCTCGAGCCGCCGCGCCTTCGCCTCGGGCGTGCCGGGGCCGTGGACGATGGCGTCGATGCGGGCGAGGAACGCGCGGATGCGAGCCTCGTCGTTGTACCACTTGCTCGAGCCCGAGCCGCCGGAGTCCGCCACCTCGATGGCGCCCTTGCGCAGCGCCTCCAGCGCGTCGTCGAACCCCGTGAGCTCCTCCGGCCCGCTCGAGAACGACCGGGCAGGTCGAATCCGCCCGGCCTGGCCAGCGCCTCGAGCGCGGCCGCCCGGTGAGGCACGGGCAGGCTGAAGGAGCTGGCGCCGGGCGGGACCGCGGCCCCGGGGGGATAGATCGGGAAGGCGTCGACCGGCGAGCTGGGAGGGCAGGCCGCCGGAAAGAGGGTCCCGAGCAAGGGCGCCAGCTTCCCGAAACGCGTCACGGAGAGCCTGGCACGACCCTCCGACCCCGTCCGTCCGCCGCCTGGCGTGACCTCCCCGCACCCTTCTTCCCGTCTCGCGCCGACTTCGCTTGCTCCAGCCTTCCCGTCAGGACTCCCACGCGGACGGCGCCTCCGCGGCGAGGAGAACCTCCTGGGCCTCGACGCGCAGCCACCCGAGCTCTTGCCACCCCTGGCCGAGCGGAACGCGGTTCGTGCCGCCGCTCCAGACCAGCGCCTTCGCCGCGTCTGCCTGCGCGTAGGCCCAGCGGGTGATCTGGCGGCTCGCGGAGGCATCGGCGACGATGCCTGCCTCGCCGAGCCGCGCTTCGAAGCCCGCGCCGAGCCGCTCGTTCCGGTCGCACCAGCGCGCCAGGTGGGCCTCTGCGGCCAAGAGGTTCGTCTTCTGCGCGTTGCAGTGCGGATCCGCGAGGACGAAGTTGTGGCCCAGGTCTACGGGGTAGAGCGACCAGGGGACGAAGTGGTCCACGACCGCGCCGTCGCTGAGCCGTGCGTCACAGTAAAAACAGCGATCGTCGTGCTCCCAGAGGACCCTCTTGCACGCCGCCAGGTCGGCGCGCCCGCTGCCGAACAGAAAGGCGGCCAGGTCGTTCGCCTGTCCAAGCGAGTCCTGGTTCGCACGCAGCCCGCGGACGAAGCGCAGCCAGGAGCCGCGCACCAACTCGTGGATCAGGCCGTGGAAGCGGCGCAGGCAGAAGACCGCGACCGGCCGCAGCTCGATCGCGTGCGTCCCCGCCGATCGGTTCGGGTAGAGGAACTCGAGGGGAGCGGTCCCGACCGTCTGCAGCTTCCAGAGCGGCATCTTCTCGACGACCGCCGTCACCCGGCCAACGAGCCGCTGCCAGGCGCGCGCGTCGCGCCGGAGCGCCGTCAGCGTCGTCCCCGCCCGCCGGGCTTCCACCAGTTCGCTCACGACCGCCGCCTGCCGGTCGGTGTTCTGGAGGAGCGGCCGTCCGCCCTCCGATCGCCCGCGCGCCGCGTACGGCGCCGCCTGCCGCCAGTAGTACTGCACGAACTTCTCGCCGATCTGTCGCGTCTCGAGCCGCAGCGGCGATCCCGCGTCGTCCCCATGCTCGACGGCGAGGTCGCAGATCGCGAGCAGCAGCGCGTACTTGTACGTCGACGTGAAGCTCCCCTCCCGCAGCAGCCGCTGGAGCTTCTGCAGAAACTCGACCTGCTCCTCGGCGGTCGGCGGAGCCATGCTGGGAGATTCTACACCCGGCATCCTCGTTTCTGGACCAGGTCGATTGCCAGCGAACCAGCCTCCGGACGTCGAGCACTTCGGGCCAATGCTCTCCCAACTGGTCGCCAATTGCGGCGGGGCGCCGAAGCAGACCACGGCAGACGCGGGCCACTTCTGCATTCTGCCCAGTTTCTGTATCTACGTTTCGGCCTGGTATATCCGTTAAGCCAGACCTCTGCGCTCGGTTGCCCGACAAGCTGCCACCAACCTACCGGCTGTTCGTGACGGCGTGGCCGGCGCCCTGACCCTCTCCGCCCCGATTGACGCTTCGGCCCGGGAGAGATAGCCACCGCCGCGGGTTCTTTCGAGTCGTCGACCCTTTGAGCGCCGCTCCGACACTTCGCCCCGCCGAGCCGGGGCTCTCGTCCCGCCGCGCGCGGCTGCTCGAGCTGCTGCGGCGGCACGGCCGCGACCCCACCTCCTTTCAGCTCCTCGACGGGGCCTACCGGCTCTGGTTCGCGGAGGAGGCGGCGGTGGGCTACGTCGACACCGGCCGGGCGCTCGTCGTCGCGGGGTCGCCCGTCTGCCCGGAGGAGCGGCTCGCGCGGGTGACCGCTCGCTTCGTCGCGGCGGCGGCCCGGCGGGGCAGGGGGGTCGCCTTCTTTGGCGTCGACGATCGCTTCCTCGCGCTCACCGGGCTGCGCTCGCTCCCCGTCGGCCAGCTCTGCTCCTGGGAGCCGCGCGGCTGGCCCGAGCTGCTCGTCCGCGTCCCCAGCCTGCGCGAGCAGCTCCGGCGCGCCCGGGCGAAGGGCGTCACCATCGAGCTCGCCGGCCGCCGGCTCGCCTGGCTCCGCTCGGGGCTCCTCGAGCTCCGCTCGCGCTGGGCGGCTCGCCACGGGATGGCCACGATGTCGTTCCTCGCCCAGCCCGCCTCGCTCGAGCTCGGCCCCCAGGGCGACCGGGCCTTCCTCGTCGCCCTCCGCGACGCGCGGCCCATCGGCTACCTCTGCCTCTCGCCGATCTACGCCCGGCGCGGCGCCCTGGTGCAGGAGTGGGTGCGAGACCCCGCGGCGCCGAACGGCACCACCGAGCTGCTCGTCGACGCCGCCTTCCGCTGGGCGGCGGCCGAGGGGCTCGAGTACGCCACCCTCGGCCTCTCGCCGCTCGCCGGCCCCGTCTCCCCGTGGCTGCGCGCGGCGCGCGCCCTCGGCCAGCCCTGGTACGACTTCGAGGGGCTCGCCGCCTTCAAGGCGAAGCTTCGCCCGCATGCCGTCGAGAGCGTGGCCCTCGCCGGCGCGGGGCTGCCCAAAGCGGCCCTGCTCGCCGAGAGCCTGCGCGCCTTCGCCGGCGGCAGCGTCATCCGCTTCGGCGCCGCGACGCTGCGCCGGCGGCTCTCGCGAGCCGCCGCGCGGCCGCTGCCCGCCCAGGAGGAGCTTCCGATCGGCTGAGGCTCGTGGGCTGCTGCCCAGCCGCCGCGGTCATCCGCCGCGGTTGGCTCTGGACGTGGAAGTACGGGCTCTTGGAGCAGCGCCGAAGCCCAGTCCTCCCTGAACCGCCGTGACCATCCACCGATCGAGCGGTCTCCGCGAGCGCGGTGGGGCCTGTGGCTCCATCGTCGGCGAGACGAACGACCTCCTCGCCGCCCCGATCGGTCCCTCGGCGCGGAGAGTCCGCCGATCGGCCGCGTGACCCCGCCGATCAGCGGCCCCATTCGACCGCTCAGCCGCGTGACTCCAGCGACCAGCGGCCCTCGCTCGGCCGATCAGCGGCGCGAGTCGACCGCATGCCGGCGCTGATCGCGCGATCGTCGCCGCTGATCGGCCGACTCTCGCGGCTGATCGGTCGAATGTGAGCCCACCATCGACCGACTCGGCCCGCTGATCGATCGAATGAGGCCGCTGATCGGTCGACTCTCGCGGCTGATCGGTCGAATGTGACCCCACCATCGACCAACTCGGCCCGCTGATCGATCGAATGAGGCCGCTGATCGGCCGACTCTCGCGGCTGATCGGTCGAATGTGACCCCAACATCGACCGACTCTGCCCACTGATCGATCGAATGAGGCCGCTGATCGGTCGACTCTCGCGGCTGATCGGTCGAATGTCACCCCACCATCGACCGACTCGGCCCACTGATCGATCGAATGAGGCCGCTGATCGGCCGACTCTCGCGGCTGATCGGTCGAGTTTGAGCCCACCATCGACCGACTCGGCCCGCTGATCGATCGAATGAGGCCGCTGATCGGTCGACTCTCGCGGCTGATCGGTCGAGTGTGACCCCACCATCGACCGACTCTGCCCACTGATCGATCGAATGAGGCCGCTGATCGGTCGACTCTCGCGGCTGATCGGTCGAATGTGACCCCACCATCGACCGACTCGGCCCGCTGATCGATCGAATGAGGCCGCTGATCGGCCGAC
>JAJXUD010000015.1 GCA_021783235.1 Myxococcales bacterium
CTCGACGCCGTAGTTCGTCGAGCGACGGCGCGGTGAGCCGCCGCGGAAGCTCACCCGGGCGTCCGGGGACCCGAACGGTCCCCGGGCGCCCGCCACCCGCGGGCCCTGGTCCGTCGCCCTGCCCGCGCCGATCGGGCTACTTCCCGCTCACCACGGCCTCGATCTTCTCCTCCTCGAGCCCCCGCTCCCCCTGCCGCAGGCCGAGGACGACCTCGATCGCCTCGCCGGGGGCAACGCCGGCCCTCGAGCGCAGGATCTCGCCGCTCGCGAGGCTGCGGGTGAGGGAGTAGCCGCGCTCGAAGACGCGCTGCGGCGAGATGCCCTCGAGCCGCGCCGCCTGGACCCGAAGGCCCTCGCGCCGCTCCTGGACGAGCCGCCTCCCGGCCGCCTCGACCCGGGATCGGAGCCCCGCGAGGGCGAGCCGCCGGGGCTCGAGGCCGACGGCGCTCCGCCCGGCCCGCTCGAGCGCGACCCGCCGGCCGCCGAGGCCCCGGAGCCGCTCGAGGAGCTGCGCGCGCGGGCTCGCCGCGTCGAGCCGCTCGCGCAGCGCCCGCAGCGCCTGCCGCCGCCGATCGAGCCCCGTGCGCGCCCCCGCCGCGAGCCCGTCCTCGAGCTCGGCGAGGCCGAGCCGCCGGTCGGCGATCTGGCGGCGGGGATCGCCGAGCCGCGGCTGCAGCCGCAGGATCTTCTGGCGCCGCTCGGAGACGAGGCCGAGCATGGCGCGCCGCAGCCGCTCCGCGAGCTGCGCCCGGCCCGCCGCGAGGTCGGCGCGGACGGGGGCGAGGATCTCGGCCGCGCCGGTGGGCGTCGGGGCGCGCCGGTCGGCGGCGAAGTCCGCGATGGTGAAGTCGATCTCGTGGCCGACCGCGGAGACCACCGGGACCCGGCAGCGGGCGATCGCGCGGGCGACGACCTCCTCGTTGAACGCCCAGAGGTCCTCCATGGAGCCGCCGCCGCGGGTGACCACCACGACGTCGACCTCGCCGCGCTCGGAGAAGGCGTCGACGGCGCGGGCGATCTCCTCGGCGGCGCCCTCCCCCTGCACCTTCGCCGGCGCGATGAGCACGGGCAGGCGGGGGAAGCGGAGGTGGAGCAGCCGCAAGAAGTCGCGCAGGGCGGCGCCGGTGGGCGAGGTGACGACGCCGATGCGGCGGGGCAAAAACGGCAGGGGCCGCTTGCGGCGCGGATCGAAGAGCCCCTCCTTCTCGAGCCGCTCCTTGAGCTGCTCGAAGGCGAGGGCCAGCGCGCCCGCGCCGAGCGGCTCCATCCGCTCCGCGATGAGCTGGTACTTGCCGTGCGGCGGGTAGAGCTCGATGCGGCCGTGGCAGACCACCTCGAGGCCGTCCTTCGGCTCGAAGCGGAGCCGCTGGGCCGAGGCGCGCCAGAGCACGCCGCCGAGGGTCGCCCCCGCGTCCTTGAGGGTGAAGTAGAGGTGGCCCGAGCTCTGCCGCCGGCAGTTCGAGATCTCGCCCGAGACGACGACCCGCGGCAGCGCCCCCTCGAGGAGCCCCTTGATGCGGGCGGTCAGCTCGCTGACGGTGGCCACGGCCTCGGGCGCCTCCGCGGCGGCCGAGGCGGAGACGGCGGCGGGGGCGCTGGCCTCGGGCGCGGGCCGCCGGGGCGCGTCGACGTCGAAGAGGCCGATCTGGGGGCTTCGGCGCGGCACCCTCGTCACTCCGCCGGCTTGCCGCCGAGCTGCGAGATCCACGACTGCGCCTTCTGATGGTCGATCGAGCCCGGCCCCGTCATGGCGACGACGAGCCGGAAGTTGCGGACGGCGGCGGCGGGATCGCCGTTCTCCATCTGGCCGTACGCGGTGAGGAAGAGCTCGTGGGCGTCGGTGGAGAGCCGGCCGAGCTGCTCCTTCGACTGATCGTCACCCGGGAAGGCCTGCTGGGCCGACGAGAAGTGGCGGAAGGCCCGCTCGAACTGGCGGCTCGAACGGGCCTGCAGGCCGAGCCGGTCGTGCTCCTGGGCGAGCAGCCGCCCGCTCGAGACGGCCATCGAGCCGTCGGCGCCACCGATGCGGACGGCGAGGTCGTGGGCCAGCGCGAGATCGTCGACGGCCGCCTGCGACCGGCGCGCCTGCACGGCCGCCTTGCCGCGCTGGAAGGCCGAGCTGAAGGTCGAGACGTCCGCGAGCAGCCGCCCCGCCGGGGCCGCGTCGGCGCCGCTCGCGCTCCGGAGGACCGCGAAGGCGCCGGCCACGTCGCCGTTGCGAAAGAGCCCCCGCGCCTGCCCGACGGGGCCGCGCTCGAGGCGGAGCTGGGCCGCGTGCTCGGCCTCCATCCGGGCGCGCTCGGCCGCGGTGGCCCGCTGGAGCGCCGTGGCCGAGGCGAGCTTCGGCTGGAGCGCGATCGCCTCGGGCTGCGCGGGATCCGCGGCGAGCGCCTGATCCATGAGCGCCTTCGCCCCCGCGAGGTCTCCCGCCGCGAGCTTCTGCCCAGCCTGGGCGGCCACCGCCGCCACGGCCGCGTTGATCTTGCCCTGGAGCTCCGCCGCCGCGTCGGAGAGGAGGCTGCCAGATCCGACGAGCTTGATCTCCCGCTCGGCGGAGGTCAGATCGCCCTTCTGCAGCGCCGCCGAGGCGGCGTCGAGGTGGCGCTGGTTCTCGATCTCGGCCGTGACCGTCTCGAGGTAGCGCCGGATCTCGGGGTTGTCCGGGTCGTCCTGCTGCACCTTGAGCAGGAGCTCCTTCGCCGGCTCCCACTTCTGGGCGAGGACGAGCTTGCGGGCCTCGGCGAAGCGGTCGGGCCCCGCGCCGGTGAGGACCCTGGCCGCGCCGCCGCTGCCCATCGCGGCCTTGACGGCGGCGATGGCGACGAGCAGCGCCACGGTGGCCGTGGCGGCGATGAGGAGCCGCCGCCGGCTCCGGGCGGCCGGATCGGCGCGCTGCGCCGCCTCGCCCTCCTCGGCCTCCCCGGGATCGGGCTCGGCGGGCGCCTCCACGAACTGCAGCTCGAGGCCGCCGAGCTCGACGAGATCGCCGTCGTGGAGCAGCACCTCCTCGATGGCGAGGCCGTTGACGCGCGTGCCGTTGTTGCCGCCGCCGTCGGCGATGAGCCAGCCGTCGGGGACCCGGCGCATCCGCGCGTGCAGGCGCGAGATGCTGATGTCCGAGATGACGACGTCGCTGCCGGGATCGCGCCCGATCGAGACCTCGGTGCCGCGCAGCGGGAACTCCATCCCCTGCCGGCGGCCGCGCGTCATGACGAGCCGCGCCTTCGCCGCCGGCTGCAGCGCGCGAGCGTCGATGAGCATCGTCTGCTCGCTGCCCGCCCGCTTGCCCCTTCCGCCCGCGGTGTCGAAGAGGACCGTCGAATCCTCCCGGGACGGCGCCTCGGCCAGCCGGCCGCCTCCGGTGGGCGCCTTTCTCGGCGGGCGCTTCCCTGGCACTCGGTCGTTCGGGGGCATCGCGGGTCACTCGAGCTTCGCCATCCAGCTCCGCGCCTTCTCGTAGCAGGGATGGTCGTTCGTGGGGAAGTGGGCCACGATGTCGTTCAGCGCATCCATCGCCGCCGCCCCACCCTTCGTGATGAGCGCCTGCTTCGCGGTGAAGAGCATCTGGTGGCAGCGCTTGTCGAGCCGAATCGTGACCTCCTTCAGCCGCTCGTGGACGAGGTTGCTCAGGTTCGCGGGCGGCACCGGGATGGCCGCGAGGATGAGCCGCGCCCTCTTGTAGTGGATCCAGGCGTCGTGCAGGTTCGAGGCGTAGACCTGCTCGCTCTCGAGCTTGCTCTGGGCGAGATCGAACTCCTGCTGCGCCTGCCGCGTCAGCTCGGCCGGCGTCCCCGAGGGCAGGCTCTCCTGCTCGAGCCAGAGGCGGGAGACCTCCCAGTTCGTGGGCGGGTGGCGGAGGTTCACGAACTCGACGAGGTTCTCGTCGTTGGGCTTGAGCAGGCGGCGGTCCAGCGTCCAGTCGAGCTCGTGCGACTCGCCGAAGGTCGCGCTCAGGTAGGCGAGGTGGCGACCGTTGATTCGGACCTCGACGTCCTCCGGGCGCCCGACGAGGTCGACCTGGCAGTGAAGCGTGAGCAGCGACTTGCCGGGCACGGGCTCGGAGAAGTTGAACTCGAAGCGCGCCTTGGCGGGCGTGGTCACGTCGACGCCCGGCCCGTCGCCGTAGACCTGCCGATCGGGCGCCGATCCGAGCTCGAAGAGCTGGTCTTGCACGGCGGGGCCGGCGGCCCCCGCCGACGTGAGCCGCGCGACGAGCGAGAGGACGAGCGAGAGGGCGAGCAGGCCACCCGCGGCGAAGACCGTGATCCGCATCGGCTTCGGCAGCTCCCGCACCCGCTCCCGGATCCGGGAGAGCGGGCCCGGCGCCGGGCGCCTCGCCATGGGCGCCGCGCCCGGGCGGGCGGCGACGGCGCCCGGGCGGGCCTTCGCGATCGCGCCCGGAGGCGGCGCCTTGTCCCACTGCGGCAGATCCCCCACCGAGACGATGCGCGTCGAGTTCGGCGCCTCGTCGTGCGCCTGGAAGCGGAAGGTCAACTCGCCGATCTGGACGAGGTCGCCGTCCCGCAGCTCGATTCGGCGCGTGAGCGGCTCGCCGTTGACGCGGGTGCCGTTCGAGGACTGGAGGTCCTCGACGAGGTGCCGCTCGCCCTCCACGCTGATGCGCGCGTGCTTGCGCGAGGCCGCCGCGTCCGGGACGACGATGTCGTTCTCGGCCGTCCGCCCGAGCGTCACCTCGTCCTGGTCGAAGACGTAGCGCCGCCCTCCGTAGCGACCCTCGTCGATGTTCAGCGAGAAGGCCAAGCGTCGATCACATCCCGAACTTGAACTGGAAGATGACGGGGCCGAAGAGCACGAGGAACACGGTGGGCATGATGCAGAGGACGAGCGGCCCGAGCATCTTGACCGGCGCCTCCCCGGCGAGCTTCTCGGCGCGCTGGCTCCGCTCGACGCGCAGCTGCGCCGACTGGATGCGGAGCACCTTGCCGAGCGGCGTCCCCATCTTGTCGGCCTGGATGAGCGCCGAGACGAAGGTGCTGAGCGCGGTGAGGTTCACGCGATCGACCATCATCTTGAGCGAATCGGCCCGGGTCTTGCCCATCTTGAGCTGCCGCAGCACGAGCGCGAGCTCCTCGAGCAGGGGCCCCTTGCGGCCGCGCTCGACCACCTTGGCGAGCGCCGCGGTGAAGTCGAGCCCGGCCTCCACCGAGAGCGTCAGCAGGTCGAGGTTGTAGGGGAGCGCCCGCGTGATGAGCAGGTGGCGCTTCTTCACCTGGTCGTTCAGCCACTGGTTCGGCAGGAAGACGCCGACGGCGAGCGCGATGGCCGGCAGCCAGACGAGGCCCAGCCCGTTCTGAAAGTAGAACCAGAGGCCGAGGATGCAGCCGCCCGCGACGCCGAGCTCCTGCAGCGCGATGAAGTCCTCGGGGCGCCGCAGGACGGTGTCGCGCATGTCGAGCCCCGCCATGATCATCTTGCGCTTGAGCGCCGCGGCCCGCTGGGCGGACAAGAACCGCTGGCTGAACTTCGCGAGGCGGCGGATGAGCACCTGCTCGATCGCCATCACCGCGCTCGGGTTCTCCTGCTTGCCGACCTCCTCGAAGAACTGCTGCAGGCCCGCCTGGTAGAGGCCGACGCCGAGCATGAGGAAGGCGCCGCCGATCGCCAGGCCGAAGAGCGGCGGGACGGAGATCTCGCGGAGGGTGTCGAGGACGCGTTCCATGGCTCAGACGTCGATGTTGACGATGCGCATGATCATGAACCAGCCGAGGACGATGCCGATGAGGCAGACGAGGACGAGCCCCCAGCCGAAGGGGTGGTGCAGCATCGGCTGCATGAGGTCCGGGCGCATGAAGTTCAGGATCACCCCCATCGCGAGCGGCATCATCGAGACGATCATCCCCTGCATCTTCCCCTGGGAGGTCACCGCCTTGATCTTTCCCTCGAGCCTCATCCGCTCCCGAATGGTCGTGGAGATGGTCTCGAACATCTCGGCCATGTTGCCGCCGAGCTGCTTCGCGATGTTGGTGGAGGTCACGGTGAGATCGAGGTCCTCGCTGCCCACCCGCTTCGCCATGTTGACGAGCGCCTCCTCGAGCGGCAGGCCGAGCTTGAGCTCTCGGATCGTCAGGCTGAACTCCTGGCCGAGCGGCGGCGGCGACTCCTTCGCCACCTGCTCCATGGCCTGCTGGAAGGTGAGGCCCGCCTTGAGGGCGCCCGAGAGCTGCTGGAGCACCTCCACGAGCTGCTTGTTGAACTTCTCGATGCGCCGCTTGCGGAAGGCCCGGACCGCGATGAGCGGCAAGAAGAAGCCGACCAGTCCGCCGAGGAGCCCCGCGCCGATGCCGCCGATGAGCGCTCCGCCCAGGGCGAAGAGCCCCATCACGCACAGGTTCAGGACGAAGACGGTGCGGGCGTCGACGAAGAGAAACATGTTGGAGAGGTCGCCGACCGAGCTGACGACGTACTTCTCCTCGTAGCGCCGCAGCGCCTTCATCAGCGTGTCGTAGATCACGAGCGAGAAGAAGAAGACGGAGCCGGTGATCAGGATGAGGACGACGGACGCCAGCATTGCGATCTCCTGCGGCGGCTACTTGCCGCCTTGGATGATCTCGGGCTGCAGGTTCTTGCGACGCTGCTCGAGTGCCTTCGCGCGCTCGCCGGTCAGCAGCGTCTGCGCGGTGGTGCGCACGCGCTCCCCCTGCGTCTCGAGGTCGTCCTCGTTGCGCAGGCTCAAGGAGATCTTCCCGAGGTCCTCGGCGAGGTTCAGGATCTCGGCCTCCTCGGGCAGCATGAGCAGCGTCACGTTGGTGTAGTGCCGGTCCTCCTCCGAGAGGAGGTTCATGTTGGTGTTTCCGGTGATCTTGCCGGTCGCGAGCACGAGCATGTTCTGCAGGAGCGTCATGGTGGAGAGCATGCCCTGCGGATCGCGGAAGGTCGCGATGACGTCGACGTGGTCGTTCGGCCGAATCCAGCCGCCGACCGCGTCCTTGTCGGTCGCCCCGACGGTCACCGCGCGGAAGTTCTTCTGGACGGCCTTCGAGAGCCGCTCGAGCCCCTTGCTCGACTCGAACTGCGTCCAGAGGAGTGGGTCGCCGCGCTTGAGGTTCACGAGCACCTTCTGGCCGATGACGTAGTTGTAGTTCTCGGGCTTGATGACGCTCGGCGTGACGAACTGGCTCGGCAGCGGGCGCTGGGCGACCATGTCCGTGGTGAGCGTGCTCCCCTCGTCGATGTCCTGCGAGGCGACGATGATGGGGACGAGGTTCCATCCCCTGCGGGCCGAGCGTTGGGCTTCGCGCAAGTCGATGTAGCCGAGCAGGGCCGCCCCGACGCCCAGCACGACCGCAATCACGAGTGGCGTTCTTCCCTTCATCGGATGCGCGCTCCTCCGGCCCGGGGGCCAGTGCTCGAGTGTCCGCGATGTTACCCCAAATCCCCCTGGGACCAAGCATCCGCGGGCGGACCAGCCGAAGGGAGGGGCGCTTCCTCATGGAGCGGAAGCGAGAGCGTGAAGCAGGTTCCCTTCCCCGGCCGCGAGGAGAAGCCGATCTCGCCCCCGTGCTCCTCGGCGATCTTCTTGCAGAGCGCGAGGCCGAGCCCCGTGCCCCCGGCCTTGCCGTGGCTGACGAACTCCTCGAAGAGCCGCCCCTGGATCTCCGGCGGGATGCCGGAGCCGGTGTCCTCGCAGCTCAGGAGCCAGCGGTCGCCCTCGCGCTCGGAGCGCAGCACGAGGCTCCCCCCGCCCGGCATCGCCTGGACCGCATTGCGCACGAGGTTGAAGACGACGCGCTTGACCTTCGCCTCGTCGCAGCGAACGTGCCCCTGCCACGAGCGGACCAGCTCGAACGAGATCGGCCGCCCGGCGAGGTCGTGGCGCAGAAACTCCTCCATCTCGTCGAGGAGCTCGGTCACCGACAGCCGACGGATGAGGAGCGCCCGCTCGCCTCGCACGAAGGCGAGCACCTCGCCCGTCATCGAGGAGACGAGATCCACCTGCCTGAGGATCGTCTCGCCCGAGCGGCGGCGCTGCTCGGGGTCGAGCTCGCGCTCGAGGAGCTGGGCGTGGCCCGAGACGATGGTCATCGGGGTCCGCAGGTCGTGCAGGAGCCCCGAGAGCATCTGGCCGACGAGCTGGAGCCGGCCGCGCCGCTCCTGCTCGGCGCGGCCGCGCGTCCGGTGGATCGCCCGCGCGGCCTGGCCCGCGACGAGCGTCGCGAGCCGCAGATCCTCCTCGTCGAAGGGGCCGCCCTTCTTGTTGAGGAGCTCGAGCGCGCCGAGCCGCGCGCCGTCCCAGGCGATCGGAACGGCGAGCGCGCTCGCGATGGGATAGCCGAGGGCCTGGGCGATGCCCGCATCGAACCTAGGGTCGCTCGCGGGGTCGTTCGTCAGGATCGACTTTCCCGACGCCGCTGCCGCGCCGACGAGGCCCCGCCCCGACGCGAGCGTCGTGCGAACGATCCGCGAGCTCTGCTCGCCGACGGCCGAGTGGAAGAAGAGATCGCCGCCGCCCTCCTCTCGGGCGAGCAGGACCGAACCCGCCTGGGCGCCCGAGAGGGCCACCGCCTTCTGGAGGATGGCGTCGAGCAACGGGTCGACGTCCCGGGCGAGCGAGACCTCCTGCTCGACCTCGTAGAGCGCGTCGATCTCTCGCAGCGCCTTCTCGAGCCGCCGCTGCGCGGCCTCGAGGGCGGCGTTCTTCTCGACGACCGCCTGGTAGAGGCGACCGTTCTCGATCGCCGCGGCGATCTGGCCCGCGAGCGCGAGGGCGAGCTCCTCGTCCTCGGCCCCGAACGAGCCGTCCCGCTTGTTCAGCGCCTGCAGGACGCCGACCGGGTCGCCGGCTCGAGAGTGCAACGGAACCGCGAGCACCGAGCGGGTTCGATAGCCGGTCGCCCGGTCGAAGCTCGGATCGAAGCGGGGGTCCGCGTAGGCGTCTTGCACCAAGACGGGCCGACCGAGCTTCAGCGCCGCTCCGACGAGCCCCCGATCGTCGGGGATGCGGAGCAGCTCCTGCCCGGCGGAGGGCCCACCCCCGCCCTCCTCCACCCGAGGCTGGCGCGGCCCCTCCCCCAACCCTTGCGCGACCCTGGACCAGAGCTCGCGCCGCTCCGCATCGTGGACGAAGACCGTGCAGCGCTCGGCGTCGAGGAGCCGGCCGCCATGGGCCACGACGAGCCGCAAGAGCAGGTCGAGGTTCAGCGTCGATCCGAGCGCCCGGCCGATCTCGAGGATCGACGAGAGCCGCTCGGCCTCGGTGGAACCCGCCCCCTGGAGAGGGGGCGACGGAGTGCCCCGGGCCTCGGACATCGGAGCCACAGTCTAACAGACCCGCCCCCGTCAGCCCGCGGCCTTCTCGGGAGCGGGCGACGGTGGCTCCGAGGCCTGGCGGACGCCGTCGCGGCCGTTCTCCTTCACCCGGTACATGGCGAGGTCCGCCTGGCGCATCAGCTCGTCGCCCGTCGAGGCATCGTCCGGGAAGGTCGCGATCCCGAAGCTCGCGGTGAGCCGGACGCCGAGGCCGCGGTCCGCGAGGAAGAAGCGCTCGGAGATCGCGGTCCGCAGCCGCTCGACCGCGAGGCGCGCGTGCGCCCGGTCGGTCTCCGGGAGCAGGGCCACGAACTCGTCGCCGCCGTAGCGGATGGGGACGTCCACGCTGCGCAAGGTCGCGCGAAGGATCTCCCCCACCTCGCGCAAGAGCGCGGAGCCGTGCTGATGGCCGTAGGTGTCGTTGACGGTCTTGAAGCGGTCGAGATCGAAGAAGAGGAGGGAGAGGGGATGGCTGAAGCGGCGAGCGCGGCCGATCTCGACCTCGAGCTGCCGGTAGAGATAGCGAGCGTTGTAGAGCCCGGTGTGATCGTCCTGGATCGCGAGCTCCTCGATGCGCCGGAAGTTGCGGGCGTTGTCGATGGCGATGGCGGCGTAGTCCGCGAAGCGCGCGAGCGTGCGAAGATCGCCGTCGGAGAAGGGCGGCCCCTCGGGACCCGAGATGACCTCGATGACGCCGAGCGTCCGCCCCTTGCATCGCAGGGGAACCGCCAGGGCCGCCCGCGTCTCGAAGGCGGCCGCCTCGTCGAAACGCGCGGCGAAGCGGGGATCGGCCCGGACGTCTGGGACGAGCAACGGCTTCCCTTCGCGCGCGGCCCAGCCCGCGATCCCCTCGCCGAGCTGCACCCTCAGCGGCTTGATCCGCTCGGCCCCCTGCCCCACGGCGATCTCGAAGCGCAGGTCGCCCGTCCGCTCGTCGACGAGCAGGAGCGACCAGTTCTCCGGCCGCAGCAGGTCGCTCACCTTCTGCATGACGGTGGCGAGCACCTCGTGCACGTCGAGCGTGCTCGTCAGCGCCTTGCCGATCTCGTTGAACGCCGCCAGCTCGTTCACCGTCCGCTCGAGCTCGCGGAGAAGCTCCTGGCCGTCCATCGACTCGCAGCGTAACAGGAAGACGGGCCGGCCGGGAGCGATCCCGCGCGGTCGACCGCCTCTTTCCGCCCGGGTTCGACTACGATGCCCGCGCCATGACGCCCTCTCCCCTCGTCCTCGCGAGCGGCTCGCCGCGGCGCCGCGAGCTGCTTGCCCTGCTCGGCCTCCCCTTCGAGCGACTCTCGCCCGACGTCGACGAGTCGCCGCGCCCGCGCGAGGAGGTCGCGGCCTGGGCCGAGCGGCTGGCGCGCGAGAAGGCGCAGGCGGGACTCTCGCAGCGGCCCCATGCCACGATCGTCGCCGCCGACACGCTCGTCTCGTTGCCGCCGCTCGAGCCGCTGGGGCCGTCGGGCTCTCCCGAGGCCGAGACCGGCCGGATCACCTTCGGCAAACCCCAGGGGGCCGAGGACGCGAAGAAGCAGCTCCGGCTGCTCTCGGGCCGCGAGCACGAGGTCTACACCGGCGTCTGCGTGGCGAATGCCCGGCGGCTCACGAGCCAGACGGTGGTGAGCCGCGTCCGGCTGCGCGCGTTCTCCGAGGCCGAGCTCGCCTGGTACGTCGGCACGGGCGAGCCGCTCGACAAGGCGGGCTCGTACGCCGTGCAGGGCCAGGGGGCGCTGTTCGTCAAGTCGATCGAAGGGAGCTGGACGAGCGTCGTGGGGCTGCCGGTCGCCGAGCTCTGCGCCATGCTCGAGGGCATGGGGGTGCCTCTGCCGTGGCTGCGATAGCCGAGCGACTCGCCGAGATTCGCGAGCGGAGCCGGCTCGCCTGCGCGCGGGCCGGGCGCGACCCGTCCGAGGTGACGCTCGTGGCGGTCACCAAGACCCACCCCGCCGCCGCCGTCCGCGAGGCCTACGAGGCCGGCCAGCGCGACTTCGGCGAGAGCTATGCCCAGGAGCTGCGCGACAAGGCACGCGAGCTGTCGGAGCTGCCGAACCTGCGCTGGCACTTCATCGGCCGGCTCCAGACGAACAAGGCGCGGTACGTCGCGCCCGTAGCGTCGCTCGTCCACGCCGTCGACTCCGAGGGGCTCGCGCGCGAGCTCGCGCGGCGGGCGGGGAGC
Organism: Myxococcales bacterium; assembly: GCA_021783235.1. Classification (GTDB taxonomy): domain Bacteria; phylum Myxococcota; class Myxococcia; order Myxococcales; family JAKAPL01; genus JAJXUD01. Next base: position 11,441 of record JAJXUD010000015.1, read on the forward strand.
CGCGCGCTGCCGTGCCTGCTCGAGGTCAACGTCGCGGGCGAGCGGCAGAAGGGCGGCGTCGCCCCCGCGGCGGCGGAGGAGCTGGCGCGGGCCGTGCGGGCGCTTCCACCGCTCGCGCTGCGTGGCCTCATGACGATTCCGCCCGCGGGCGAGCCGGCCGCGCCTCACTTCGCACGGCTGCGCCGGCTGCGCGAGGAGCTGTCGAGCGCGCTCGGCGAACCGCTCCCCGAGCTGTCGATGGGGATGAGCGAAGACTTCGAGGAGGCGATCGCCGAAGGGTCGACGATCGTTCGGGTGGGCAGCGCGATCTTCGGCCCGCGCGAGGCCCGCTAGCGGCCGATGCCTCGCCCGCCCGCCCCCCGAATCGGAGGCGGACGGTGGTCTCCTCGGATCACTGGACCTTCACGTCCTCGCCGCCTTGCGAGGCGAGCGTCCGGTAGCTCTGGTCGACGTACTGCACGAGGTCGACGAACGACTGCCCGTAGGCCCGCGGCTGGCCGGTCGGCCCCCCCTGCGAATCGACGTAGAAGTTCCCCGAGTCGCACTCGCGCACCCAGGGCGCGCCGCGCGGCTGGCCGTTCAAGTCCTCGGTGCAGCCGAGCTCTCCCGTCTGCGAGTTCGTGAAGCAGCAACGGCCCGACGGGAAGACGACGATCATCTTGCGCAGCTGCCCCGAGAGCATCGGACCGTCGAAGATGAGCTCGGTCCCCATCATGTCGGCCGCGGACGCCCCGTAGCCGTGGAGCATGTAGAAGACCGGGTAGTGCGCGCTCGCGTTCTCGGGCGAGTCGTATCCGGGCGGCAGCACGATGCCGAAGTCGCGGTCGACCCCGAGCGACTTCGACGGGAAGGTCTGGATCGAGGAGCGATCCGTGAAGGTGCCCGGGCTCGAGCCGGCGGGCACGTCCGGGGCGACGCCGTCCCAGCGGTGCGAGAGCCAGTAGTAGAGCGCTCCGAAGCGGTCGAGGGCCTGCGAGACGGTTCCGACGTGGTCGCCGTCGCCCTGCGCGATCTGCGACGGGGTGGCGTTCAGGTCGCCGTAAAACGTGAAGAGGTCGCGCGGGATCAGGCTCCACTCGGCGAGCGAGGCGTCGAAGCTGTCGTCGTTGAACGCCGTCCCGCTCGCGCTCGGCCACGATGAGAAGTCCGCGAACCGGGCGACCGACGAGCCGCCGAGGAGGCCTCGCAGCAACCCGTACACCTGGGCGCCGCTCACCCCGAAGTTGAAGACGTCCCGCACGCCGCCGTCGATCAGGTAGTCGATCCGCTGGATCTGCGGGACATGGACCCCGTCGGCGCCGATGCCAGGCCAGCGGTTCTCGATGTTCGTGCGCGGGTCGACCGCGAAGTACTGCTGGTAGGCCGGCTGCACGTCGAAGGTGCCGTTCCCCTCGCCGTAGTCCCCGGTCCCAGGCACGCCGTCGAGCCCGTTGTCCTCGAACGGCTCACCCTGCTCCCAGCGCCAGTCGTTCTCGGTGCCGAAGGGGTTCTGCTGGAAGTCGTAGTCGTCGCCGTTCGGATCGGCGGTCCCCTGCGCGTAGGGCGACTTCGAGGGATCGCTGACGCAGCCCCCCTTGCCGTCCTCGAGATCGTCCGGGCAGCCGTCGGTCCCGACGTCCTGGAAGCGCTCGTGCGCGTTGACCACGACCGGCTCGCCGTAGTCGCGCTTGCCGTTGCCGTTCAGGTCGATGGCGAGCGCCACCGCCATGGGGCGGGTCGAGGGGTAGCAGGGATCGTGGGTCCCCTGTCCAGCGATGAAGAGCGGCTCGTTCGGCCCACTCTTCCCTGCCTGCGCGGCGCCGCCCTTCGACTGGCAGTAGCTCTGCGGGTAGCTGGCCGGCGAGGCGCCCGCGGGCAGCTCGCACCAGTCGATCTCGGTCGTGGGGTCGTCCTGGCAGTACCAGATCGGCCGCTGGCCGTCGCAGAAGAGGATCGCGTCGTACTGCCCCTGCGGGTTGAACTCGGCGTTGTAGAGCGGCGAGGCCCCGCCGTGCGCCTTGCCCGGGATGACGTAGGGGTGGACGCAGAGGTCCTCGCCCCTCGCCCAGACCGAGGCGTCGACCTGCGGCGCGAAGAAGGTGCTCTTCGGGTTGTAGGAGAGCGGGTTGCCGAAGGCCGCGGAGATGTCCTCGAAGAGGCTCATGTACGAGTCGCGGTCGAAGTTGCCGCCGTTGCTCGTGTAGCGCCAGTGGTTGAAGTCCTCGGTGTGCTCGTAGGGCGTCACCTGCGGCGGCGGCGGGTGCATGCAGCCGAGCGCCGACGGCTGGTTCAGGATGGCGCCGGTCGGGTCCTGGGCGAGCAGCGCCTCGAGCTGCGAGAGCGTGCAGAAGCCGCCGATGTCCGCGGCCTCGATGAAGTGGAGCAGGTAGGAGAAGTCCATCGGGCCGCCCAGGGAGCCGATGGCGTCGAAGAGATCGGGGTGGCTCGTGCCGATGAACGACGAGCCCATGCCGCCCATGCTGACGCCGCCGATGGCGCGGAAGGTGTAGTGGCGCAATGTCGGCGCCGGCGGGGCCCCGGCCGGCTTCTTCGCCGTCCTCCCCCCGCAGGCGGCCAGCAGGCCGAGCGCGAGGAGCATGGAGAGCCGCTCGGTCGCGCGGCCTTGGGACGAGGCGGAGGTCGGGCCGCGGGCGGCCGCTCTGCAAGGGCGTTCAGTCATGGCCGGGGGACTCTACCCGTCCCGGCTCCACCCTGACCAGGGCCCGCGCCGCGGGCGCGCGCCACTACGACGACTTGAGCTTGAGCTTCCCCTCGTCGCTCACCTGCGCGACGAACTCCTGGCCGCAGTAGAAGCAGCGGACCTCTTCACCGTCCCCGAACGACTCGTCGTACGGGTTGTTCGCGTTGCAGTCGGGGCAGTCGAAGTCCTTGAAGCGGCGCTGACCATCCATCGAGGCGCCGGCGTCCTTCTCCTCGTCGCGAGCGAACTCCTCTTCGTCCACCATCCGGTCGGGCATCGCGCGCTCCTCTCACTGGACCTTCACGTCCTCGCCGCCTTGCGAGGCGAGCGTCCGGTAGTTCTGGTCGACGTACTTCATGAGCTCGAGGAAGGACTGCCCGTAGGCCCGCGGCTGGCCGGCCGGCCCCCCCTGCGAATCGACGTAGAAGTTCCCCGAGTCGCACTCGCGCACCCAGGGCGCGCCGCGCGGCTGGCCGTTCAAGTCCTCGGTGCAGCCGAGCTCTCCCGTCTGCGAGTTCGTGAAGCAGCAACGGCCCGACGGGAAGACGACGATCATCTTGCGCAGCTGCCCCGAGAGCATCGGACCGTCGAAGATGAGCTCGGTCCCCATCATGTCGGCCGCGGACGCCCCGTAGCCGTGGAGCATGTAGAAGACCGGGTAGTGCGCGCTCGCGTTCTCGGGCGAGTCGTATCCGGGCGGCAGCACGATGCCGAAGTCGCGGTCGACCCCGAGCGACTTCGACGGGAAGGTCTGGATCGAGGAGCGATCCGTGAAGGTGCCCGGGCTCGAGCCGGCGGGCACGTCCGGGGCGACGCCGTCCCAGCGGTGCGAGAGCCAGTAGTAGAGCGCTCCGAAGCGGTCGAGGGCCTGCGAGACGGTTCCGACGTGGTCGCCGTCGCCCTGCGCGATCTGCGACGGGGTGGCGTTCAGGTCGCCGTAAAACGTGAAGAGGTCGCGCGGGATCAGGCTCCACTCGGCGAGCGAGGCGTCGAAGCTGTCGTCGTTGAACGCCGTCCCGCTCGCGCTCGGCCACGATGAGAAGTCCGCGAACCGGGCGACCGACGAGCCGCCGAGGAGGCCTCGCAGCAACCCGTACACCTGGGCGCCGCTCACCCCGAAGTTGAAGACGTCCCGCACGCCGCCGTCGATCAGGTAGTCGATCCGCTGGATCTGCGGGACATGGACCCCGTCGGCGCCGATGCCAGGCCAGCGGTTCTCGATGTTCGTGCGCGGGTCGACCGCGAAGTACTGCTGGTAGGCCGGCTGCACGTCGAAGGTGCCGTTCCCCTCGCCGTAGTCCCCGGTCCCAGGCACGCCGTCGAGCCCGTTGTCCTCGAACGGCTCACCCTGCTCCCAGCGCCAGTCGTTCTCGGTGCCGAAGGGGTTCTGCTGGAAGTCGTAGTCGTCGCCGTTCGGATCGGCGGTCCCCTGCGCGTAGGGCGACTTCGAGGGATCGCTGACGCAGCCCCCCTTGCCGTCCTCGAGATCGTCCGGGCAGCCGTCGGTCCCGACGTCCTGGAAGCGCTCGTGCGCGTTGACCACGACCGGCTCGCCGTAGTCGCGCTTGCCGTTGCCGTTCAGGTCGATGGCGAGCGCCACCGCCATGGGGCGGGTCGAGGGGTAGCAGGGATCGTGGGTCCCCTGTCCAGCGATGAAGAGCGGCTCGTTCGGCCCACTCTTCCCTGCCTGCGCGGCGCCGCCCTTCGACTGGCAGTAGCTCTGCGGGTAGCTGGCCGGCGAGGCGCCCGCGGGCAGCTCGCACCAGTCGATCTCGGTCGTGGGGTCGTCCTGGCAGTACCAGATCGGCCGCTGGCCGTCGCAGAAGAGGATCGCGTCGTACTGCCCCTGCGGGTTGAACTCGGCGTTGTAGAGCGGCGAGGCCCCGCCGTGCGCCTTGCCCGGGATGACGTAGGGGTGGACGCAGAGGTCCTCGCCCCTCGCCCAGACCGAGGCGTCGACCTGCGGCGCGAAGAAGGTGCTCTTCGGGTTGTAGGAGAGCGGGTTGCCGAAGGCCGCGGAGATGTCCTCGAAGAGGCTCATGTACGAGTCGCGGTCGAAGTTGCCGCCGTTGCTCGTGTAGCGCCAGTGGTTGAAGTCCTCGGTGTGCTCGTAGGGCGTCACCTGCGGCGGCGGCGGGTGCATGCAGCCGAGCGCCGACGGCTGGTTCAGGATGGCGCCGGTCGGGTCCTGGGCGAGCAGCGCCTCGAGCTGCGAGAGCGTGCAGAAGCCGCCGATGTCCGCGGCCTCGATGAAGTGGAGCAGGTAGGAGAAGTCCATCGGGCCGCCCAGGGAGCCGATGGCGTCGAAGAGATCGGGGTGGCTCGTGCCGATGAACGACGAGCCCATGCCGCCCATGCTGACGCCGCCGATGGCGCGGAAGGTGTAGTGGCGCAATGTCGGCGCCGGCGGGGCCCCGGCCGGCTTCTTCGCCGTCCTCCCCCCGCAGGCGGCCAGCAGACCGAGCGCGAGGAGCATGGAGAGCCGCTCGGTCGCGCGGCCTTGGGACGAGGCGGGGGTCGGGCCGCGGGCGGCCGCTCTGCAAGGGCGTTCAGTCATGGCCGGGGGACTCTACCCGCCCCGGCTCCACCCTGACCAGATCGGCGCGGACCGTTCCCAGCAAGAGGTCAGCGTCGAGCCGCAGCGGCACGTGGCGCGGGTCGTCGGAGAACCAGCCGTCGAGGTCGCGCCGGCCCGCGAGCTTCCCCGAGAGGACCGTCGCGAGGCGGACGTGGATCGCCGGAACCTTGCCGAGCTTCCCCTCGATCGTCTCCTTGCCGAGCACCGTCGCCACCAGGGTCCACTCGTGCTTTCCGGTGAAGATGGGCAGCTCCTCGCGGTCGCCCACCCGAAGCGGGCGCGTCCGCAGCCAGTAGATCGCCGAGCCGAGGTCCTCGGCCCCTGGCGGCAGTTCGCGGCGGAAGCGTTCGAGACCGTGCTCGTCCTCGATCTCGACCTGGGCCACCGTGGCCGCGCCACCGTCGGCGCCCCCGCGTTCGAAGGCGATCGAGAGCCGCCGCGACTTGCCTTTCTCGTGCGCGACGAGCATCGCCTGAACCCCCTGCCGGGCGGCGAAGTCCCAGTAGGTCACGAAGCGATCGCGCACGGGGTAGACCGCGTCGACCGCGCCGGCGCTGCGGGAGATCACGACGATCGGCCAGACGGCCTTTCCCCGAAGCTCCATCGCCGCGCCGACGTCGACGCGCACCGTGCCGGCCTCGGCGCCGAAAAAGCTGAGGTCGTAGACGAGCTCCTCTCCCGGGCCGAAGGCGAGGCCGGGCGCGGCGACGGCGCAGAGACCGGCAGCGAGGAGGAGGGCATGCACTCAGAGCCTCTCAGGGGCCCGACGGCGCGGGGTCGATCCAGGCGGAGCCGCCGACCGTCGCCTGGAGCGGCACCGCGGCGAGCAGCGTCCCGCCGTCGGCCGCGCTGCCCGCAATCTCGACGAGGACGCCCCCGGGCGGGATGGCGAGCGCGAAGAGGCCGCTCCTCTCGGTGGCGCCGCGACCAGCCTCGAACGCGCCGTCGACGCCGAGGAAGGCGACCCGCCCCCCACCGTCCGTGCCCGTGATCTCGAGGGCGGCCCCGGAGAGCGGGGCCCCGGCGCAGTCGCGGACGATCCCGGCGGCCAAGGTCTCGCCGCCGTCCGATCCGAGCGCGGCGGCGAGCCGGCTCCAGCCGCTCGCCGAGAGGACGCCGAGGTCTCGCCGCGCCTGGCTGGCCTCGCGGACGGGATCCAGGGCCAGGGCCGCGTTCTCCGTCGAGCTCCAGCCCTGCGCCGCGCCCGAGACGACGACCTCGAACGGCTGTCCCACCGGGACATCGATCGAGTAGCCGAGACCGCTCGGGCAGCTCGCGGGGCTCTCCGCGACGACGGGCCGCGCAGGGCCGATGGCGAAGCCGTCCTCGAAGGGCTGGACGGTGGGGCCGCCGTCGCCGACGACCTTGCCGGCGGGCCCGAGCTGATCGCCGGGCAGCGCCACGAGGCAGCCCGAGAGCGTCGCGAGCGGCTGGCCGTAGGCCGTGGGCGGCGGCCAGGGCTCGCAGGAGAGCTCGGCCGGCACGGTCACGCCGCCGTCCCACGCGGTGAGATGCGCGCTGCAGCCGCCGGCGACGCAGGCGCCCGCGGGGCAGTTCGAATCGGACGCGCAGCCCATGGGCGAGGAGGCCCCGCCGTCGCCCGCCGGAACGCAGAGCCCCGCGGCGCAGGCGAAGCCCGGAAGGCAGCCGCCGGACGAGTCGCAGGGCTGAACGACGTCGTCGAAGCGGCAGAAGAGCGAGCAGCCCGCGAGCGCGAGCAGCGCCGCGAGCGTCGAGAGTCCCGGCCTCCGAGCGAGCAGTGCCCGCCCCTGAGCAGCGGGCGAGGGAGGGGCTCGGGGGCCACCGGAATCGATCTCAGCAGTCACCGGCCGGAACATACCACGTGGGGGTCCGCGGGCCCCCGCGAATCGTTTTGCGGGGCACGCGGCGCTCCCTGGCGAGCCGATTCCCGGGAGGGAGGCGGTCCACGCCGTCGCCCAGCTGCCGGTGGTGCTGTTCAACCGAGGCCGGACACGAGGCTCGGCCTCGGGCGCCGGGCAGCGAGGAGAGGCCCCGCCTCGCTTGCGCAATGGCACGGGCGTGCCCATCTGGCCCGCATGGCCCCGTCTCTCCTCGCGCTCGCGCTCGCGCTCTCCACGCCCAGCGTCTGGGTCGCCCCTCCCGACCAGAAGCTGCGGCCCGACGCGGCGCCGCAGCCGATGCGCGCCGCCTCGCTCGACGCGGGGCGCGGCGAGTGCGCGGCCTTCCAGGTCGCGGTGCGCGCGGGGGACGGGGGCCTTTCGGCGCTCGGGGTCGAGGCCGCGGGCTTCGAGCCCGAGCTTGGGGCGAAGCTCGAGCTGTCGCATGAGATCTTCGTGCACCTCGACCGGCCGAGCGGCCCCGAGGGCCGGGCGGGCGACTGGCCGGACCCGCTCGTGCCGGCCGTGGACTCCTTCGCGGGCGAGCGGCGAAACGCCTTTCCAGTCGCGCTCGCGCCGGGCGCGCTCGCGGTCGTCTGGGCCGACGTCTGCGTGCCGCCGACGGCGGCCCCTGGCCCGCGCCGGGCCGAGCTGCGGCTCCTCGACGGCCGGCGGGAGATCGGGCGGCTTCCCGTCGCGCTCCGGGTCCACCGCTTCGCCCTCCCAGCGACGGCGACGCTCCCCTCGTCGTTCGGCCTCTCGCTCCTCTCGCTCGAGAAGCGCCACCGCGTGACGACTCCCGCGGCCCGGGCCGAGCTCCTGCGCCGCTACGCGCTGATGGCCCTGCGCCACCGGATCTCGCTGCACGGCATGAGCATGGAGCCTCCGCCCTACCGTCGGACGGCGGAGGGCCTCGCGCTCGACTTCCGCGGCTACGACGAGGAGCTGGCCCCCCTCCTCCTCGGGACGGCCCTCCCCTCGGGGGCCCGCTTCACGACCACCGACCTGCGCACCGCCCCGGGTCTCTCGGATCCCGAGCGCGAGTCGTACTGGCGCGCCTTCGCCGCCCACCTCCGGGCGTTGGGCTGGCGCGGGACGCTCTTCGACTATGCCGCCGACGAGCCCTCGCCCGCGCGGTTCCCCGAGATCGTGCGGCAGGCGGCGCTCGTCCACGCGGCCGACCCCGCGATCCGGCTCCTCGTGACCGTCCCGTTCCAGCCGGCGCTCGCGGGCTCGGTCGACGTCTGGGCGCCGAACCTGAACTGCCTCGCCGTGAGGCGCGATCCGAAGGAGTTCTGTCCGCTGCGAGCCCCCGCGGGGGCCTACGCGCCTCGCCTCGCCGCGGGCGAGAGGCTCTGGTGGTACGTCTCGTGCAGCAGCTTCGGCTGCGGCGGCGCCATCCCCGAGAAGGCGCTCGCCTACTTCCACGGCTGGCCGAGCTACGTCATCGACACCCCGGCGAGCCGGGCCCGCGCCCTGGGGGCCCTCGCGTTCCGGGAGGGCATCCAGGGCGAGCTCTACTACGACACGGTCCTCGCCTACGACGACGGCGACCCGTGGCAGTCGACGTACCGCTTCGGCGGTAACGGAGACGGCACGCTCTTCTACCCTGGCACGCCGGACCGGATCGGAGGCGAGAGCGAGATCCCGATCGCGAGCCTGCGGCTCGAGCTCGTCCGGCTCGGCCAGCAGGACCACGCCGAGCTGACGCTGCTCGCGCGGCTCGGCGACCCTCGGCTCGCGGACGAGGTCGCGCGCGGCTACGCGCCCCGCCCCGACGAGGTCGACGTCCCGCCGGCCGAGCGAGAGAGGCTCCGCCGAGAGCTCCTCGCCCGGCTCGACGCGCTCTGGCCCGATGGCGTTGTCAGGGGCCGCTCCGCGCGTTAAGACGAGCGCATGCGAGTGCTCCGAAACCGCCGCGCCGTGATCGAATGGGCCGGCGACAAGCACGCCTTCCCCGTCCGCAAGGAAGACGCCCCCTCGGACGTGAAGCTGGTCCGCGAGGACGAGCCTGGCTTCGTCCGGGTCGGCTGGAGGGAATTCTTCGCGCCGCTCGACCGGGAAGAACGGCTCGTCGCCGTCGACGAGACCGCCGACTTCTCCGTCCGGGTCCTCTCCGCCGAGGAGGCCCGCCGCACCCTCCCCCCCGAGGCGTTCGGCCCCCCGTGGTGGCAGCGGCTGCTCCACGAGATCTGGCTCGACCGTCCCCAGCCGAAGGCCGCCTGAGGCGCGCCCAGGCTCACGGGCCGACCTGCGTGCCCGTGTGGACGAAGAGCCAGCGCTGGCCCGGCGGCCCCTGCTCGAGCCGCGCGCGCAGCCCCGCGGCCGCCTTGGCGGTGAAGATGGGATCGAGCGGGATGCCCGCGGCGGCCCACTCTTCCGCCGCGCGCCGCGAGGCCTCGGTGGGAACGCCGTGCCCCTCGCCGAGCTCGGCCCGCGAGATCTCGACCTCGTCGGCCGAGACGTGGCCCGGGGCGCCGAGCCGATCGAGCGCCGCGTTGGCGAGCGCCGCGACGAGCCAGGGGCCGACGAGCGGATCCGAGGCGCAGAAGCCCACGGGCTGGCAGGAGAGGCCGAGCGCGCGGAGCCCCGCCCAGAGGGCCGCGAGCGTCCCGCCGCTGCCGACCGCGACCGCCCAGCGGTCGGGCACGGGCTCGCCGCGCTCGGCGAGCTGTTCGACGACCTCGAGGACCAGCGTCGCCGCCGCGGCCGTCGTGGCGGGCGTCGTCCCGCCGGGCGGCAAGAGCGCGAGGCGGCGCCCTCGCAGCCGCGCAGCCGCGACGCGCGCGAGGGCGCCGACCACGAGCGGCACGGCGCCGGCGCGGTAGCTCACCCGGTCCGCGGCCGCGGCCATCGCCTCGCCGCGGCCCGGCTGCTCCTCGGGGCCCCGGGCCTCGATCCAGAGCTCGGTCGACAGGCCCGCGCGCCGCGCCGCGTCGGCGGTCGCGAGCGCGTGGTTGCTGTCCAGCTTGCCGAAGGTGAGGATCGCCGAGGCTCGCCGTCGCCGGGCGTCGAAGATCGCCTCGGCGAGTTTGCGCACCTTGGTGCCGCCGGGCCCCAGCCGATCGTCGCGCTTCACCCAGATCCGGCCGGAGCTCCAGGGCGCGGGCAGCCGGTCCACGAACTCGATGGGGCTTGGCGCGAGCGCGAGACCGACGGCGGCGCCCCGCTCGCGCAGCCGCGCCGCCGCAGCGCGCAGCCGCCGCTCCCCGAGGGCGATCACCGTCCGCCCGCGGCGCCGCTTCCAACGGCGCCGGCGGGAGCGGGGCCGCCGGCGTCGGGGCTCGGCGAGAGCGGCTGCGGGCAGGCGGCGAGGGCGAGGGGCGAGACCGCGATCAGCTCACGAGCGGCCACGTCGCGTCTTCCTCTTGGGCGCCGGCCCCTTCGATCGTCCGCCGCGCCGGGGCTGCTCCTCGGCGCGTCGTGGCCGCTCTTTCGGCTCCGGCGACGACCGGGGCGGCCGTTCACCGGTGGCGGATTCGACCCGCTCGGCCAGCGCGAGGTCGATCTGGCGTCGCGCCACGTTGACGGAGGCGACGACGACCTTCACCTTGCCGCCGATCCGGAAGGTCCGACCGCTGCGGGGCAGCCGCCAGCGCTGCTTGTCCCGCTCGAGCACGGCGTCGTCGCCGAGGTCCCGCGCCGGAACGAGCCCGGTGACGAGCCAGCGATCGAGCTCGATGAAGAGCCCCGGGTCGGCGGCGGCGTCGATGGTTCCGTCGAAAGTCTCGCCGACGTGATCTTGCAGGAGGAGCGCACCGTAGAAGGCCTGCGTCTCGCGCTCGACCGCCATGGCGGCCCGCTCGCGCTCGGACGACCGGCGCGCCACCGCCTCGAGCTCCTCTGGCTGCGTCGGCCTCTCGCCTCGAAAGCCCTGCCAGAGCAGCCGGTGGACGGCGAGGTCGGGGTAACGCCGGATCGGAGAGGTGAAGTGGAGGTAGGAACTCGCGCCGAGGCCGTAATGGCCGAGGTTCTCGGCGCTGTAGAAGGCCTGCATCATCGCCCGCAGGAGAAGCTGGTTCAGCGCCCGCTCCTCCGGGTGGCCTGCGAGCCGCTTCAGGAAGGCGTCGAGGGCCGTGGGCGGGATCTCCTCCCCGGCGGCGATCTCGAAGCCGTGGGCGCGCGCCAGCGCCGCGAACTCCCCGAGCTTCTCCTCGTCAGGCTCGTCGTGGACCCGGAAGACGGTGGGCAGTCCCTTCTCGACGAAGTGGCCCGCCACCGCCTCGTTCGCCGCGAGCATCAGCTCCTCGATGAGCCGGTGCGCCGCGTTGCGCGGCCTGCGCGCCACCTCGGCCACCCGGCCGTCCGGGCCGAGCACCACCTTGGCCTCTGGCAGGTTGAAGTCGATGGCGCCGCGCGCGCGCCGCATCGCCGTGAGCCGCTCGGAGAGCCGCAGGAGTCCCGGAAAGCGCTCGGTGACCTCCCGCGGCAAGGGCACCTCTTCCCCCATGAGGCTCGCCGCCACCTGGGTGTAGCTGCAGCGGGCGTGGCTGCGCATGACCGCGGGGTAGATCTCCCGCTTCACGGTGCGGCCCGAGTGATCGACGAGGAGGTCGGCCACGAGGCAGAGCCGCTCCTTGCCCGGCACGAGCGAGCAGAGGTCGTTCGAGAGCCGCTCGGGGAGCATCGGCAGGACGCGGTCGGGCTGGTAGACGCTCGTCGCGCGCCGCAGCGCCTCGGCGTCGAGCGCGGTCCCAGGCCGGACGTAGTGGGCCACGTCCGCGATGGCGACGATGAGCCGGTCGCCCCCGCGAGCCGGCTCGACGTGGACCGCGTCGTCGAAGTCGCGGGCGTCCTCGCCGTCGATGGTCACGAGCGGCAGCGCGGTGAGGTCGCGGCGCCCCACCTTCTCGGCCTCCGTGACCACGGGCGGCAGCCGCGCCGCCTCGGCGAGGACGCCCTCGGGAAAGACGTCCGAGAAGCCGTTCCGGTAGGCGACGGAGAGCGTCTGGAGCCCCGGCGAGGACGGATCGCCGAGCAGCGCCTCGATCTCGCCGTCGTCGAAGGGCCGGAAGGGGAGCCGGACGCGGACCGCCTCACCGTCCCGGGCGCTCGGGTGGCGCGCCACGGGGACGGGGACAGCGTCGTCCAAGCGCTCGATCATCGCCTCCCGCCCGCGGATTCGGTAGATGCCGATGGCGCGTGTCCGGCGCTTCTCGAGCAGCTCGAGATTCTGAGCGGCGCGCCGGCCGCGGACGACGGGGCCCACCTCGGCGCGGACGAGATCGCCGTCGGAAGCGTGCCGCGCCTCGCCCGGCGGCACGAAAAGATCCTCCTCCGCGGCGGCGAGCGGCACGAGAAAGCCGAAGCCCTGCGGCTTCTTCTGCAAGACCCCCACGACCGTCCGGGGCCCGAGGCGCCGACCCTGGGCCGGCGCGGCGCGGAACCCGGCGAGGAGATCCTCCGATCGAACGCCGCGGCCTTCGGCGCGCTGGCGTGAGGGCGGCGCGGGCTCGGCATCGAGGAGCGCGGCGCCCGCGGCGGAGGGAGCGCCGGGAAGGCGGTAGCGCTTCGCGTCCCGCTCCACGGCCCCCGCCCGGACGAGCTCGCGAAGCGCCCGCTTCACCTCGGTCCGCGCGTTCGGGTGGAGCCCCGCCCGCGCGGTGAGCTCTTGGACGCCGAGCGGCTTGCCGCGCGCCTCGCGCAGGATCGAGAGGAGAAGCTTGTCGTCGAGGCGCGGCATCGAGCCGCGCACCGTGTCACGCGCCCGGGGAAGGGGTCAAGGCGACGGCGCTTCGCCGCGCTCGGCCCGCAGCCAGGCGACGAGCGCCTTCCGATCCTCGGGGGAGAGCTTCGCGCCGATGGAGGGCATGCCGTTGTCAGAGGCGAAGTAGAGATCGCCGCCGGGGTCGACGAGGAAGCCGTCGAGCCAAGGATCGCCCCCGTAGCCCGAAAGGCTCGGGCCGGCGCCCGGCTCGCCGGGCTCGAGCGAGTGGCAGGCGTCGCAGGCCGCCGCGAGGAACTCCGCCTTCCCCGCCGCGAGCGCGGGCGGAAGCGCCGCCGAGGGGACCGGCTGCCCCCCGAGCGACGAGAGGAACTCCGCGAGCAGCCGCAGCTTCGTGTCGCCGAGCGAGCCGTAGCCGTCCATGCCGTGGACCGCCCGGGTCCGCCCGTAGTAGCGCGGGTCGTCCGGCTCCCTGAGAAGCCCCGCGATCCAGGCAGGCGAGAGGTAGCCGGTCAGATCGGGCCCCTTGCGCGCGGCCTCCGAAGGCGGCGCGTGGCAGCCGGCGCAGCGCCGCGCGAAGAGCGCCTCGCCCCGTGAGACGGGATCGGCCGCGAGCATCGCGAGCGGCCCCTCGGGCGGCACGCCGTGCTCGGCGAGGGCGAGCGCGCGACGACCCGTCTGCATCGCCTCCCTCTCAGCTCGGCGGTAGGCAGGGTCGTGGGCGTCGCTCCAGAGCGAGCGGCCGAGGAGCGCGAGCGCCACGGCGCCCATTCCGAAGAGCGCCCCGAGAGGCGCGAGCCGCCCGGAGATCGCCCGCCCCTTCGCTCGGTCGAGGATGGGGAGCGCGACTAGAAAAGCGACGGCGAGCAGCGGCACGAGCAGCGCGAGCACGAGCTCGCCCTTGCCGCCCCCCAGCTTGAGCAGCTCGTAGAGCGGCCGGAAGTACCACTCGGGGCGCGGCTCGGCGTGGCCCGCCGGGTCGGCGGGCCCTTCGAGCGGCGCCCCGAACCGAAGGGCGAGCGCGAAGACGAGCCCGACCGCGACGAGCGCGACGAGCCCGTCGCGCCAGAGCTGGTCCGGGTAGAAGCGGCCGACCCGGCTCTCGTCGGCCCCTGCCGGCGGCGTGACGCCGTGGCGCCGGAACGAGGCCAGGTGGAGCGCGAAGCAGGCGAGGAGCAGGGCCGGCAAAAGAACGGCGTGGAGCGCGTAGAAGCGGGTGAGGGTGAGGTTGCCCATCCCCGAGCCGGAGAGCGCCACGCTCCGCAGGAAAGGGCCGACGAGCGGCACGCTCCCCGCGATGCCGGTGGCGACCCGCGTCGCCCAGTAGCCGCGCTGGTCCCAGGGGAGCAGGTAGCCCGTGAGCGCGAAGGCGAGGACGATGGCGCCGAGGCAGAGGCCGCTCCACCAGCCCACCTCCCGCGGGCGGCGGTAGGCGCCGAAGAGCGCGGTCTGCCCGAGGTGGAGCGCGAGGGCGACGACCAGGGCGGAGGCGCCCCAGCGGTGCGTCGCCCGGAGGAAGGCCCCCGCCGGCACGCTCCCCTCGAGGTAGGCGACGGACGCCCAGGCCGAGAGCGTGCCGGGGCTGTAGAAGAAGGCGAGCGCGATCCCCGCGAGGATCTGCACGGCCAGCAGGACGACGACGACGCTGCCGAAGACGTAGGCGAAGCGGGCCCCGCCCGGCACCGGCTCGCCCAGCGCCTCGCGCGCGAGCCTTCGCCAGCCGATCCGATCGTCGAGGAGATCCCCGAGCCGCCGCATCTACGCCGGCCTCTTCTCGGGGAGGCCCGAGACGAAGCGGAGGTAGCGGCAGGAGAGCTCGCCATCGGGACCGACCCGGGCGGGCAGGGAGTCGAGCGGCCGTGGCGCGGGCCCCGAGAGCAGCCGCCCGTCCGGCGCGAAGAGGCTCGCGTGGCAGGGGCAGGCGAAGCGGTGGGCGCTCTCGTCCCAGTCGACGGCGCAGCCGAGGTGGGGGCAGATGGACGAGAAGACCGTGGCGCCGCCCCCCTCGCGGACGACGAAGACCGAGCCAAGCTCGCGCCCCTCGCGGAGCCAGCCGTCGCGGCTCTCCCCCGCGAGCGCGACCTCCTCGGGCACGCCCGGGAGGAAGTCCGACAGCCGGCCGAGCGGGAGGTAGCCCTCGGGATCGCGCACGGTGCGCCGCCGGGCGACGCCGAAGACCGACCGCAGCGGCGCGACGAGCCCGAGGAGGAGCGACGCCGCGCCCAGGGCCCAGCCGGCGGCGCGGGCGAACAGCTCCCGGCGGGAAGGAAGGTCCGCGGCCACGGCCGACGGCTATAGCAGATCCGGGCCGGCCGAAGGGGGGCGACCGCTCGGCCACTATTCGCTTGACAGACGACCCCTCCGGGATAGTCTGCCGCGAACTCATCCTCTTGAAAGGAGAGGGACATGCGCAAGCTCATGCTGCCGTTGCTCGCGATCGTTGGCGTCTCGTTCGCGAAGGTCGCCGTCGCCCAGGATCAGGCCGCCCCGAAGCCGGAGAAGAAGGCCAAGAAGAAGGGCCACGGCAAGAAGAAGAAGGAGAAGAAGGCCGACGAGGGCGCGGGCGCCGCGCAGTAAGCAGATCCCCGCTTTCGATTCCGAGAGCCCCTGGGCGCCACCGCGCTCGGGGGCTCTTTCTTTTCGCGAAGAGGCCCACCGATGCCGAACCGCCTCGCGACGTCGCAGAGCCCCTACCTCCGCCAGCACGCGGAGAACCCGGTCGACTGGTACCCGTGGGGACCCGAGGCGCTCGGCCGCGCGAAGGAGCTGGATCGGCCGATCCTCCTCTCCATCGGCTACAGCGCCTGCCACTGGTGCCACGTCATGGAGCGCGAGTCGTTCACGGACGCCGACACCGCGGCCGAGATGAACCAGCGCTTCGTCTGCGTGAAGGTGGACCGCGAGGAGCGGCCCGACCTCGACGACGTCTACCAGCACGCGGTGCAGCTCCTCGGCCGCCACGGAGGCTGGCCGCTCACGGTCTTCCTCTCCCCCGACGGCACGCCCTTCTTCGGCGGCACCTACTTCCCGAAGGACGACCGCTACGGGGTGCCCTCCTTCCGGCGCGTCCTCGAGAGCGTCGCCGAGGCCTTTGGGGCCCGACGGCGCGAGATCGACGCCCAGGGTCGGCAGATCCTCTCGGTGCTCCGGGAGATCGGCGCGCCCAAGGGCCCCGCGGGACTCGCCACCGGCGAGAGCTTCTCGCTCGCCGTCGCCCGGCTGCTCGGCCGCGTCGACCGCGAGAACGGCGGCTTCGGCTCGAGGCCGAAGTTCCCGAACGCCATGGACCTCGAGGCGCTCTGGCGGGCGGGGATCCTCGGAGGAAACGCGGAGGCCCGCGCGGCCGCGCGCGAGGCGCTCTCGGCGATGGCCGCGGGCGGCATCTACGACCAGCTCGGCGGCGGCTTCCACCGCTACAGCACCGACGAGCGGTGGCTCGTCCCCCACTTCGAGAAGATGCTCTACGACAACGCGCTGCTCGCGCCGCTCTACCTGTCGGCGTTCGTCGAGACGGGGGAGGCGCGCTTCGGCGAGGTGGCGCGCGGGATCTTCGACTGGATGGCGCGCGAGATGACCTCGCCCGAGGGTGGCCTCTACGCGACGCAGGACGCGGACAGCGACGGGGAGGAGGGGAAGTTCTTCGCCTGGACGCCCGCCGAGGTCCGCGCGGCCGTGGGGGACGAGCGGCTCGCGGCGACCCTGTGCGACGCGCTCGGCATGACGGAGGCCGGCAACTTCGAGGGGGCGAACGTGCTGACGAGAGCCCCTCCCAGAGCCCACCCCGGCCAGCCCCCGCGAAGCGAGCTCCCCGAGATCGAGCTGCGGCGAGGGATCGCCCTCCTCTTCGCCGCCCGCGAGAAGCGCGTCCACCCCTTCCGCGACGAGAAGCTCCTCGCCGGCTGGAACGGCCTCGCCATCTCGGCGCTCGCCCGCGGCGCGCTCGCGCTCCGCGATCCCACGCTCCTCGATCGGGCCCGCGCCGCGATGCGCTTCGTCCAGGCGAGGCTCGTCGACGGCTCGGGGCGGCTCCATCGCTCGTGGCTCGGTGCCCTGGCGCCCATCCCGGCCTTCGCCGAGGACCACGCCTTCCTCGCGATCGCCGCCGTCGACCTCTACGAGGCCGGCCTCGACCCCGCCGATCTCGCCTGGGGGAGGCGGCTCGCCGACCAGCTCCTCGCCCGCTTCTGGTCCGAGGACGACGACGCCTTCTTCGTGACGGCGAGCGACGCCGAGCCGCTCGTCCACCGGCCCCTCTCGCTCTACGACAACGCCATCCCGTCCGCGACCTCCGCCGGGCTCGAGGCGCTGCAGCGACTCGCGGCCCTCACCGGCGAGGCGCGCTACCGGGAGGCCGCCGAGAAGATCGCGCGGCGCCACCTCGAGGCGATGGTGGAGAACCCCTTCGGCTTCGGGCGCCTCCTCTGCGGCCTCGACCGCCAGCTGCGCGGCGAGCTGGAGATCGTCCTAACCGGCCCGGCCGCGGACCCGCGCACGCGCGCCCTCCACGCCGCCATCGGGAGCGTCGAGCTGCCGAACCGGCTCGTCGCCCAGCTCGAGCCGGGGAGCGAACCGGCCTTTCTCGACCGCTCCCTCTGGGAGGGGCGGCTCTCCCCCTCCCAGCCCACGGCCTACGTCTGCCGTCGCGGAAGCTGCCTCGCCCCGGTGACGGACCCGGCCGCCCTCCCCGCGGCCCTCCGGGAGGCGCGCAGCGCTTCGTAGGGCGAGCGGCCGATGTTAGGATGAGTGCACGAGAGCCTCGGATGAGCCCACCCGTTCCCGACCGCATTCTGCTCGACGATCCCGGGCTGCTGCTCCGCTGGATCGCGAGCGATCCCGCCGAACTCGATTTCGACCGAATCGACGTCTGTGAGATCTGGGGGCTCGTGGCGCTCGCCACCCTCGGACGGCGAGAACGAGGGACCCTCTCCATCCGGGAGACGATTGGAGAGACGGGGGCCTCGCGCTTCGCGCATGCGCTCGGGCTGGACGAGGTCGTCGCCGGCACCCCCCCCATCCAGGTGGCCGAGCCCGAGCGCACCGTCAAGCTGACCCGCTTGCGCGATTTTTCGGCAATCGAGCCGGCCGCCAACCAGATTTCACGCCTGCTGATCGCGAGGGACGACCTCGCCGACACCCGGAAGGCCGTCAGCTACGTCTTGGTCGAATTGCTCAGAAACGTTCTTCAGCACAGCCAGGACGACCTGGGAGCGGTCGTCGCGGCCCAGGTGAGGCAGCGGGGCTCCGACCGCTCTGGCGTCCAGATCGCCGTCGGAGATGCCGGTATTGGGATCTTCAAGGCGCTCGCCGGGATGCACCCCGATCTCCAGAGCCCCGAGGCGGCCCTCGAACGCGCCCTCTGGCCCCATCTCTCGGGGTCGTTCGAGCGCGGTCTGACGGGTTCGCCCTC
This sequence comes from Myxococcales bacterium, assembly GCA_021783235.1. Classification (GTDB taxonomy): domain Bacteria; phylum Myxococcota; class Myxococcia; order Myxococcales; family JAKAPL01; genus JAJXUD01. The sequence goes on from JAJXUD010000015.1 coordinate 29,630, forward strand.
GCAATCGAACGCTGGGCTCGGACTCTTCTTCATCTCCGAGATCGCCAAGCTCGAGCTCGGAAAGCTGATGATCTCGTCTCGCGGGGCAACGCTCATCCTGGAGGGCGGCGAGGAGCCCGACCAGCACGGCTTTCGCTTTCTCCAGCCCACCGGCCTCGGCTTCCCGGGCACCCTCGTCGCGTTCGAGATTCCACTTGGAGAGATCGCCGACTACGAAGGTTTGATGGGAACCATTCAGCGGCGCGCCCAGGAACGGCAGCCCAAGCGCCAAGTCCACCATTGGCTGAGGTTCGAAGCGCCTCCACCCACCATCTCTCCCTTGCTCGTCCGCTTCATCTGCGAGAACACGCAGGCCGCTTCCGAGACTGCTCGCGAGTTGGAGCCCCGCCTCTTCCGCCGCGATCCCGTCGCCCTCGACTTCCGCAACATCGAGATCTGCACGCAAAGCTTCCTGCACGCGCTGCTCTATGCGCCGCTGCGGCTCGCCTGGGCGCGGCAGGCGCCGATCTACATCGTCAATGCCGCCCCGGCGGTCCGGAGCGGACTCGAGTTCCTGGAGAGCTACGCCCTGGGCGGCTGAACCCGTCGCCGGGCGAGCTTGCCCTGGCCCGCCGCCATGCCTAGCTTCCCGGCATTTGGACCGCGACCTCCAGCTCTATTCTTGGATGAAGCTCACCCGCGAGTTCGAGGAGCGCATCTCCCGGCTCCACCTGCAGAACAAGGTCTTCGGCGGCGTCTACAGCGGGCGGGGGCAGGAGGCCATCGCCGTCGGCTGCTGCGCCGACCTCGGGCCGCAGGACGTCGTCTTCCCGCTCCACCGCGACCTCGGCGTCTTCGTGGTGAAGGGCGTCGAGCCGGGACGGCTCATGGCCCAGATCCTCGGTAAGGAGGGCGGGCTGTCGCGGGGCAAGGACAGCTTCCTGCACGCGGGCGACCTGTCGAAGGGCGTCTTCGGCGGCACGAGCATGCTCGGCGCCACCCTGCCCGTCGCCTGCGGCGCGGCGCTCAAGTTCAAGCTGCGGCACGAGCCGTACGTCGCCGTCGCGTTCTTCGGCGAGGGCGCCTCCTCCCGCGGCGACGTCCACGAGGCGATGAACTTCGCCGGGGTCCACCAGCTCCCGGTCGTCTTCGTCTGCGAGAACAACCGCTACGCCTACTCGACGCCGCAGTCGCTCCAGATGGCGGTCGAGGACGTCGCCGAGCGCGCCGCGGGCTACGGCATGAAGGGGCTCGTCTGCTCGGGCAACGATCTCGCGGCGGTCCTCGAGACGATGGGGCGCGCGCTGCGGCGGGCACGCGACGGCGGCGGCCCGACCCTGGTCGAGTGCAAGACCTACCGCTACCGCGGCCACAGCGAGCACGACCCGGCCCGCTACCGGACCGAGGAGGAGTTGCTCGAGTGGTCCACCCGCGACCCCATCCCCCGCTGGGAGCTCTACCTCGAGGCGCGCGGCCGAGACGTCGCGAAGGTGCGGCGCGAGACCGAGGCCGAGGTCACCCGGGTCGTCGACGAGGCGGTCGCCTTCGCCGAGGCGAGCCCGGAGCCGGAGGGGCCCGAGGCCTTCGAGGATCTCTACGCGACGCCGCTCGCCGTCCCCGAGGCGCCCGAGGGCCCGGCGGCCTTCGAGCCCGAGCCGCCGCAGCTGACCCACTGAGCCATGCCCGTCGCCACCTACCTGCAGGCGGTCAACCTCGCGCTCAAGGAAGAGATGCGGCGCGATCCGGACGTCTTCGTCATGGGCGAGGACGTCGCGGTGCTGGGCGGCGCGTTCAAGGCCACCGAGGGGATCCTCGACGAGTTCGGCCCGGACCGGATCATCGACACGCCCATCAGCGAGGCGCTGCTCGTCGGAGCGGGCGTCGGGGCGGCCTCGCTCGGGCTCCGGCCGATCGTCGAGATGCAGTTCATGGACTTCATCAGCTGCGGCTTCGATCAGCTGGTCAACATGGCCGCGACCGCCCGATACCGGCACGGCGGCGGCCTCCGGGTGCCGCTCGTCGTGCGAGGGCCCACGGGCGCCGGCGTCCACGGGGCGCTCTTCCACTCGCAGGACCCCGAGGCCTGGTTCACCCGCGTCCCCGGCCTCAAGGTCGTGGCGCCCGCGACCGCCCGCGACGCGCGCGGCCTCCTGAAGGCGGCCATCCGCGACGACGACCCGGTGATCTTCCTCGAGCACAAGCGGCTCTACCGGAGCGTGAAGGAGGCGCTGCCCGACGAGCAGGAGCCCGAGCCGCTCGGCGTCGCCCGGCTCGCCCGCGGAGGGAGCGACGTCTCCATCGTCACGTACGGCGGGACCTTGCCGCTCTGCCTCGCGGCGGCCGAGCGGCTCGCCGCCGAGGGCGTCGACGTCGAGGTCCTCGACCTGCGGACGCTCCTTCCCATGGACTTCGCGGCGATCGCGCGCACCGTCGGCAAGACGGGCAAGCTGCTCGCGGTCCACGAGGACCGGCGCACCGGCGGCCTCGGCGGCGAGATCCTGGCGCGCGTCGTCGAGGATCTCTGGGATGAACTGGACGCGCCGCCGCGCCGCGTGACCGCGAAGGACACCCACACGCCGTTCGCGCCGACGCTCGAGGCGTTCGTCTTGCCGAGCGAGGACGAGATCGCCGACGCCGCCCGCGGGCTCGCGGCGTACTAGGAGGCCCCGATGTCGATTCCGGTCGTCATGCCGCAGCTCGGGGAGTCGGTCATCGAGGGCGTCGTCACCCGCTGGCGAGTTCACGAGGGCGACCTGGTCCAGCGCGACCAGCCGCTCTGCGACGTCGAGACCGACAAGGCCCAGAGCGAGGTGCCGAGCCCGGCGACCGGCCGCGTCGCGAGGCTGCTCGCGCGGGAGGGCGAGACCGTGGCGACGGGCAAGCCGATCCTCGAGATCGACGAGGATCGGCTGCAGCCACCGCTCACGCAGGCCGGGCCCGAACCGCGGCCGGAGCCCCCGCCCCCGGTGAGGCCGCAGGAGGTCCGCGGGGGAGCCGCGAGTTCGCACGGGAACGGCCACCAGCGGCTCTCCCCGGTGGTGCGGCGCATCGCCGACGAGCGCGGCGTCGACCCGACGAAGATCCAGGGCACCGGCGGGGGAGGCCGCGTCACGAAGCAGGATCTGATGCGCTACCTCGGCGAGGGGGCAGCCTCCGGCGAAGAGCGGCCCAGAACGCCCAGCTGGCCGGCCGCCTCCGCCGAGCCCGCGATCGCCCCTGTTCCCGAGAGCGAGCTGCCCGAGCTGCCGCGCCGCCCGCCGGCCGAGGTCGGCGCCACCGGCGACCGGCGGGTCCCCTTCACCCGCCGCCGCCGGCTCATCGCCGACCGGATGGTGGCGAGCCGCCGCACCATCCCCGAGGTCACCTGCGTCTGCGAGGTCGACCTCGCCCGCGTCGCCGGGCTGCGCCGCGAGCAGGCGGCCCGGGGCGAAAAGCTCACCTGGCTTCCGTTCATCGCCCGCGCCTGCGTCCGCGCGCTGCGCGAGCTGCCGGAGCTCAACGCCACCGTCGGCGAGGAGAGCTACACGCTCAAGGCCGAGGTCAACCTGGGGCTCGCCGTCGAGACCGAGGCCGGGCTCGTGGTCCCCGTGATCCGGCACGCCGACGAGCTGTCGCTCGTCGGCCTCGCCCGCGCCGCCGAGGAGCTCGCGAAGAAGGCGCGCGAGGGCCACCTGGCGCCCGACGACGTCGCGGGCGGCACCTTCACGCTCTCGAACCCGGGCCCCCGCGGCAACCTCTGGGGCACGCCCATCATCCTCCAGCCGCAGGTCGGCATCCTCCGCATGGGGGAGCTGGTGAAGCGGCCCGTCGTGATCGAGGTCGACGGCGGCGACGCCGTCGCCATCCGCCCGATGATGCACCTCGCCCTCGCCTACGATCACCGGATCGTCGACGGCGTGAAGGGCAACGGCTACCTGCGGCGGGTGAAGGAGCTGCTCGAGGCGGGCGACGTCGCGAGCTGACCTGCGGGGCCGCCCGCCCCGCGTCTAACGCCGCACGCCGTACAGCTCGCCGTACTTGCGCCAGAGGTAGTCGACGAACGGCCCCTCCGAGAGCCCCTCTCCCGCGGCAGCGCGGACGGTGGCCTCGGCCTCCTCGAGCCTGCCGCGGGCGTGGATCTTCCGCCGCAACCAGTCCCGCAGGGGCGAGAGCTCGCCGCGCTCGACGTCCCGCCAGAGATTGGGTAGCTCGCGCTCGGCGGCCCGAGCGAGGATCACGGAGTAGAGGTTGCCGATCGTGTAGGTCGGGAAGTAGCCGAGGTCCCCCCAGGCCCAGTGGATGTCCTGGAGGACGCCGAGCGAGTCGTCGGGCGGCACGAGCCCCAGGATCTCGCGGCTCGCCTCGTTCCAGGCCGAGGGCAGCTCGGCCAGCGGCAGCTCGCCCGAGATCAGCGCCTGCTCGATCCGCAGCCGCAGGGCGATGTGGAGGTTGTAGGTGACCTCGTCGGCCTCGACGCGCACGTGGGTCGGCCGCACCTCGTTGACGGCGCGCCAGAACCGTTCGACGTCGAGGCCCTGGAGCGACTCCGGGAAGAGGCGGCGCAGCTCGGGGAAGAAGGCGCGCCAGAACGGGAGGCTGCGGCCGACGAGGTTCTCCCAGAGCCGCGACTGGCTCTCGTGCAGGCCGAACGAGCAGGCCTCGGCGAGCGGCGTGCCGTGGATCGACGGGGCGAAGCCCTGCTCGTAGAGGCCGTGGCCGCCCTCGTGGAGGGCCCCGAAGATCCCGGGCAAGGGATCGTCCTCGCGGAAGCGGTTCGTCACCCGCACGTCGGTCGCGTGGCTGCGCATCGTGAACGGGTGCGTCGAGCGGTCCAGCCGGCCGGCCTGGAGGTCGAAGCCGATGGCGCGCAGGAGGGTGAGCGAGAGGTCCCATTGGCGGGCGAGATCGAAGCGGCGGCCCACGAACGGCCGCAGCGGCTCGGGGCGCGTCTCGGCGATGGCCCCGGCGAGCCGCTGGAGCTCGGGGACGAGCCGCGCGAAGATCGGCCCGATCGAAGCGAGCGTCGCCCCGGGCTCGTAGACGTCGAGCAGCGCGTCGTACCTCGTGCCGCCGTGGCCGAGGGCATCCGCCTGCTCGCGGCGCAGCTCGAGCACGCGGGCGAGCGGAGCCTCGAAGGGAGCGAAGCGCCCCTCGGCGCGCGCGAGCCGCCAGGCCTCCACCGCCTCCGAGGTCGCGAGCGCGAGCTCGCGCACGAGCCGATCGGGCGTCCGCCGGGCGCGCTCGGCCTGCCGGTGCAGCACGCGGACCCAGGCCGCCCGCTCGGGCGAGAGGCCGCGCTCCCCCTGGAAGCGCAGGAGCAGCTCGAAGAGCCGCGGATCGACGAGCCGCTCGTGCAGCACGCCCTCGAGCGCGGCGCGCTGCCGGCCGCGGGCAGCCACCCCCTTCGGCGGGAGCTGCGTCTCCTGGTCCCACGAGAGCAGCTCGAAGGCGCCGCGCAGATCCGACAGCTCCCTCGTCCGCCGATCGAGCTCGTTCCACCCGTCCATGGCCGCCTCTCTAGCCGAGGCCGGGGCCCCGGGGCAATCGCGGCAGGTTGCCGGCGGGAGGAAGAACGCCATGAGGAACGTCGCCCTCGGCCGAGCGCTTTGATTCGCCGCGCCCCGATGCGGTAGCTTGCCCGCTCCGTGAGCCGGTCCGCCGACGCGACCCACAACTTCTGATGGCGATCTTCACGCGACTGCTCGCCTCGCTGCTCGCGCTCGTGCCGCGCCCGCTGCGGCGGGGGACCGGACGGCTCCTCGGGTCGTTCGCCTATGCGCTCGGCCTCCGCCGGAGGGTCGCGCTCGAGAACCTCGCCGTCGCCTTCCCCGACCGCTCGCCGCCCGAGCGGCGCCGCCTCGCCCGGTCGGTCTACCGGCAGCTCGGCGCGAGCCTCGCGGACTTCGCGGCCGCCGGGGCCCTGGGCGACCGCGCGCTCGAGAGGCTCCTCGTGCTCGACCGCTTCGAGCTCTTCGAGCGGCTCTTCGCCGAGGGCCGCGGCGTCGTCGTCGCCTCGGCCCACCTCGGCTCCTGGGAGCTGCTCGGGACCCTCTGCGCCCGGCGCGGCATCCCGCTCAACGTGGTCACGCGCAAGCTCTCCGGGAGCGTCAACCGCGAGCTCGTGGCGGCGCGCGCCCGGAGCGGGCTGCGCGAGATCCCGCCGCGCGGCGCGCTCAAGCTGGGCGCGGCAGCGCTGCGGCGCGGCGAGGTCGTCGTGAACCTCATCGACCAGAACATGCTGCCGAAGCGCGGCATCTTCGTCGACTGGTTCGGCCGCCCCGCCTGCACCACCCCGGCGGCCTCGCTGCTCTCGCTCCGAACCGGCGCGCCCACCATCGTCGCGCTCTCGGTCGACCAGCCGGACGGCACGGTGCGCCTCTCGGTGGAGGGCCCCTTCCCGGTGGCCCGGACGGGGAGCGTCGCCTCGGACGTTCGCGCCCACACGCAGGCGCTGACGAACGTCATCGAGGGCTACGTCCGCCAGAACCCCGAGCAGTGGCTCTGGCTGCACCGGCGCTGGAAGACGCGCCCGCCCGGCGAGAGCGTCCGCTAGGGCACGCAGGCCGAGCCGTAGCTCGCGACCCCGGCCGTCGTCGCGCCGCTGCCGACCGTGAGCTGCGCGTCCGGCAGCTGGCTCTTCAGCTCGCCCCGGCGGACCAGGATCGCGCCGCCCACGTCCTTGTCGTGGAAGTGGGCGAGCAGCGCGCCCGGCACGGTCACCGTCCCCGACGAGTCCGCGGTCTCGCAGAAGACGAGCCCGTCCGAGGTCGACGGCAACGAGCAGCTCTGCGCCGTGAGCAGCAGGGTCACGGTGGGCGTGGCGCTCCCCGCCGCCGGGAGCCAGCTCACGGTGAAGTCGCCGCTCAGCGGCACCGCGACCTGGGAGGAGAAGCTCGGGCTCAGCCCCGCGAAGTCGGCCGTCGCGTCGATCGACGCGGAGAAGGGCCCCACCGCCGCGCCGGCGGCCGAGGCGGTCAAGCTCGCGCCCCCGTCCCAGCCGAGCGCCGCGTCGCAGCTCGACGGCGCGCCCGTGTAGCCGCACGAGCTGAGCAGCGGGTAGCTCTGCGAGCTGCTGCCGTAGGCCAGGGTCCCGAGCGCCGCCCCGCCCGCGCCGGTCAGCGCGATGTCGCCCGCGTTCGCGCTGCCCCCCGTTGGAAAGCCTGCGTCGAGGCCGGTCGCGGTCGGCAGGTAGCAGCAGGCGCCCGAGCGGATCCCGCCCGCGCAGCTCGCGAGGAGCGCCTCGGACGAGGGAGGCAGAGCCGAGCCGAAGTAGGCCGAGGCGGTGAACGCCGTCTGCGTGCCGCCGCCGAACTGACCGAGCTGGGTCACCACCTTCTCGAAGTCGACGAGCCCGAGGAGCGGCCCCGCGTCCGGCGAGCCGCCGCTCGTGACGCCCCCGCTCGTCGAGCCTCCCCCGCTGGTCGCGACGCCGCCGCTGCTCCCGCCCGTCGTCCCGCCGCCCGAGGTCGACCCGCTGGATGCGGCGGCCGGCCCGCTGGCCCCTCCCGTCGAGCCGCCGGAGCTCGAGGGGACCGACTGGTAACAGCAGCCGCCGAGGAGCGCGAGCGGGACGGCGAGGACGAAGAGGCGGCGTGTCATCAGAAAACCCTCCAAGCGGCGCGATTCGGATCGCGAGAGCCTGAGCCTACCAGCCTCCGGGGCGCAAGCGAGGGGCGACCTAGCGCGCGATGGTCGGGTAGAGCCGCGAGGCCAAAGTGACGAGCAGCAGGAGGACCACCGCGAGGAGCGCGAGGTCGACCGGCACGCCGAAGACCGGCCGCCGGATCCCAGCGCACCCGGATGCCGAGGAGGAGGGCGACCGCGTAGATCACCGTCCCCTGCGCGAGGCCCCGCACCCCGGCGGTGGCGCACTTGCCGAGCACGAGGGCGCTGCGATGGGCGGGGCTGACGAGCATCTTGTGAAGGAGGCCGACGTCCCGCTCCCAGATCACGTTGATGCCGTAGAAGATCGAGCTGAAGAGCACGCTCTGGGCCAGGATCCCGGGGGCCATGAACTCGAGGTACGAGAGCTTCCCGGTCGGGATGGCGTGCATCCTCGTGAAGACCTGGCCGAACACGAGGAGCCAGAGCGCCGGCTGGACCGAGCGGGTGAAGATGTCGGTGGGGTCGCGCCAGAGCTTGCGAAGCTCCGCCCGTGCGACCGCCGAGGTCGCCGAGCCGAGCTCGACGATCGAGCGGGCGAGGCTATTGGAGGCGACGAGCGGTCTCTCGAGCGCGGGCGGCATCTCTGTAACTCCCCCCCTGATCGAGGGTTCCACCGGTGAAGTGGACGAAGACGTCGTCCAGACGCGCCTTTGGTCCCACCGCGGCCTTGAGCTCGGCCGGGGTGCCGAGGGCGACCAGCTTGCCGCCGTGCATGAGCCCGATCCGATCGCAGAGCGCGTCGGCCTCTTCCATGTCGTGAGTCGTGAGGAGGACCGTCGTGCCGAGCCGGGCCGAGAGATCGCGAAGCCGGTCCCAGACGCCGCGGCGGGCGACGGGGTCGAGGCCGACCGTGGGCTCGTCGAGCAGGAGGATCGGCGGCCGGTGGAGCATCGACTGCGCGATCTCGAGCCGCCGGATCATTCCGCCCGAGTAGGTGCGGACCAGCCGATCGCCCACCTCGGTCAGGTTCATGAACTCGAGCGCCCGCGCCGCCCTCGGCGCCTGCTCGGCGCGCGGCAAGCCGTAGAGCCGCGCGAAGAGCAGCAGGTTCTCGCGCCCCGTGAGCCCCGAGTCGGACGAGACCAGCTGCGGGACGTAGCCGAGGCGCCGGCGGACCTCCCGAGGCGCCGCGACCACGTCGATCCCGGCCACCGTGGCGCTCCCGGAGGTGGGCGGCAGCAGCGTGGTGAGCATCTTGATCGTCGTGCTCTTGCCGGCCCCGTTGGGGCCGAGGAGGCCGAAGAACTCCCCGGAGCGGATGGTGAGGTCCAGGGCGTCGACGGCCGTGACGGCCCCGTAACGCCGGGTCAGCGCCACGGTTCGGATGGCGACGGGTTCGTCTTGCCCCGCGATTGCGTCGGCCACGTTCGGACCTATCCCCGCCTGTCATTTGCCACGAGGACTGACTGGGGGTCCCGTCCGGGCGAGGCAACGGCATCGACGAGACCAGCGGTGCGGGCGGCAGGGTTTGAACCTGCGACTTCCACCGTGTGAGGATGGCACTCTACCACTGAGTTACGCCCGCGAAACGACGGCGCGGGAATATGCCAGCGTCCGGGGGCCGGTCGCAAGGGCTTCGAGCGGACGGCGCCAATCCCCAGGGCTCGAGCACGGTGGCGACCGTCGCGGTCACGTCCGTGATCGTCGCGGTCGGAGAGGTGACCGCGACGGTCGGAGAGGTGATCGTCACGGTCGGGGAGCTGATCGCGACGGTCGGGGAGGTGACCGTCACGGTCGGGGAGGTGATCGCGACGGTCGGGGAGGTGATCGTCGCGGTCGGGGAGGTGATCGCGACGGTCGGGGAGGTGATCGCGACGGTCGGGGAGGTGATCGCGACGGTCGGAGAGGTGATCGCGACGGTCGGAGACGTGATCGTCGCGGTCGGGGAGCTGATCGCGACGGTCGGCCCGTGATTCCCGCGGTCAGCCTCGCCGCTGCGGGCGGAACTGCCAGAGCCAGTCGCCCTCGCGCGGCCGCTCCTCGTGGAACTCCTCGTGGAGCCCGCCGCGGTAGAGCGTGACCCGCGTGCGCGGCGGCCCAGCCGGCGCGTCGAGCCGGCAGCGAGCCCGCTCGACGAGAGCGCCCTCGACGAGCTCGTGGGAGAAGCGCCAGCCGTACGCCCCCTCGCCGGTGACGCCGCCGGGCGCGCCCACCTCGAGGAGCCAGCGGCAGGGCGCCCGCACGAGGCGCGAGAAGAGCGGTCCGGGCGGCAGCCAGACGGCGAGGACGACGTCGGGCCGAAAGCGGCGCACCGCCCGGAGCGCCTCCAGCCGGAGCACCTCGGGGCCGAGCCGCAGCCCGGGGATCGCCTCGCCCCGCAGCCGTCGCCGCTCGGCGGCGCTCATCCGCCCCTCGGGCCGCTCCCAGGCGCCCGAGTCGGTCGCGATGACCCGCAGCCCCGGGGCGGCGCGGGCGAGCCGGCGGGCGACGAAACCGTCGCCGGCGCCGACCTCGAGGACCGTCCGACCGAGCGTCCGGCAGCGGCGGGCGAGCGCCGCGATCCACTCGCGGGTCGGCAGGAAGTAGAGCGGGCCGCGCGGCTCGCGCTCGCAGAGGCGCCAGAGCTCGCCCGCGCTCATCCGGGCGAGCGCCCGGTCGAGCTCGGCCGTCCCGGGCAGCCGCCGCTCCCCTCGCCGGTTCCAGAGCAGCCGCTCGAGCGCCGCGGCGTTTCGCAGCGCCAGGCTCGGGCGGGGGCTCACCCTGACAGCTTAGCGGAGGAGGCGCGTGGGGAGAAATCGGACAACCGGCCCCGGGGGTGCGGAAAAGCTCCCCAGCGGCGCCAGCGGCAGCCAGTGATTTCAAAGAGGTCGCGATGGCACGCAGGCTGCATTGACCCTGTCCAGAGCAACGAAGAAGTCCCAAACCAGCATTCCCTTCGAGGAGAACTCCAATGATCAAGAAGACCCTGATGGTCGCCGCCCTCGCCCTCCCCTTCGCCCTCCCCGCCTTCGCCCAGGATGCCGCCGCGAAGCCGGCCAAGGCGGAGAAGAAGATGAAGAAGCACGGCAAGAAGGCGAAGAAGGACGCGAAGGCCGACGCTCCGGCCGCGAAGTAGCTCGCGAGCCCGCTTCCGTTCAGGGAGCCGCTCGGGCCTCAGCGCCCGGGCGGCTCTCTCGTTTTGGGGGCGTCCGCCTGGCCGCCGATCGGCGTGGCCGCGAGCATCCCGCAGCCGGCGCGAACCTCCCGGCCGCCGCTGTAGCGGCGCGCCACGGGCTGACCGAGGATCTGCAGGCTCGCCCGAAACGCGGCGAGCCGCTCGGGGGGTGGCGGGCGGAACGCGCCGTCGGGATCGGCGACGTCGATGAGGTCGAGCCGGATGGGCAGATCGCCGACCAGCTCGCGCAGCGCGCGGGCGTCCTCCTCGCCGACGTTGACGCCGTCGATCGCCACCCAGGCGAGCATCACGCGCCCCCCGCGGCTCGCCTGCTGCTCGCGCAGCGCCGCCGCGAGCTCGGGGAGCGGCCAGGTCTCCTCGATCGGCATCAGCCGCCGCCGCTTCTCGGAGGTCGCGGCGCCGAGCGAGACCGCGAGCCGGAACGGCTGCCGCTCGGCGGTGAAGCGGCGGATTCCCGGCACGACGCCCGCCGTGCTCACCGTGATCCGGTCGGCGGCGATCGCGTAGCCCTGCGGCGCCGAGAAGACGCGCGCGGCCGCCATCACCCGGTCGTAGTTCAGCATCGGCTCGCCCATGCCCATGAACAGCGCGCCGCGGACCGGCGGATCCGATTCGGCCCGGACGATGCGCAGCTGCTCCACGATCTCCCAGACCGCGAGGTTGCGGCGAAAGCCCAGCTTGCCCGTGGCGCAAAAGACGCAGCCGAGCGCGCAGCCGACCTGCGAGGAGACGCAGACGACGGCGTGCGGCTTCTCGAGCAGCCGCTCCGGCACCTGGGCCCCCGGCGCGAGGCACGGGATGGGGATGCGCACGGCCTCGATCCGCGCGCCGTCGGGGCAGGCGAAGAGGTAGCGGGTGAAGCCGTCGGCGCCCGTCTCGCTGCCGAGCTTCTCGAGGCGCGGCAGCTCGCCCTCCCGGACGGCCCGGTCGAGCACCGCGCGCCGCACGCCGCGAGTCCGCGAGAGCTCCAGGGCGCCCTCCCCCCGCCAGAGCGACCGCGAGCTCTTCGCGTGCACCATCGAGAAGAGCTTGCGCGCCTCGAGCGGCGTGGCGCCGAAGCGCTCGGCCGCCAGGGCGTCGAAGGAGTCGGGGGCGAGGTCGTTGAGGGCGGGCGTCACGGCGGCACCGGCTGCGCGGCGGGCAGCCTAGTGTCCCCGTCGGCCCGTGTCGACAGGAGCACGCCCAGGAAGATCAGCAGGGCGGCGGCGCCGGTCCGCGGCGAGGGGCGCTCGCCCAGGATCGGCACGGCCAGCGCCACCGCGAAGATCGGCTGGAGGTAGATGAACGACGCGGCGGTCGACGAGTCGACCTTCCCGAGCGCGAAGGCGTTCAGGAAGTAGGCGAGCAGCGTCGGGAAGAGGATGACGTAGGCCACGGTGCCGACGAGCCAGAGCGGCCGCGGGCCCGGCTCGCCGAGGACGCGCAGCCCCGGCAGGTCGTAGGGGAGGAGGAAGATCGCGCCGAGGGCGAAGCTCCAGACGACCACCGTCATGGCGCCGTGGCGCCGCACGAGCCGCCGGCTCACGACCAGGTAGCCCGAGTAGCTGAGCGAGTTGCCGAGGAAGCAGAGATCGCCGAGGCTCGCCCGCCCGAGCCGGAGGCCGTCGAGCCCCGCGAGCGAGAGCGCCCCGGCGAGCGCCAGCCCGATGCCGAGGGCGCGCCGCCACGAGAGCCGCTCGTCGCCCGCGGCCACGGCGAAGGCCGCGGTGAAGACGGGGACGCTCGTGCCGATGATGGTCGCGTTCGTGGCGGACGAGAGCGAGAGCCCCGTCATGTAGAGCCCCTGGTTCAGCGCGACGCCGAGGAGGCCGCAGAGCGCGAGCCAGAGCGCCTCGCGGCGCGAGCCCGGCCGAACGGCGCCGAGGGGGCGCGCGAGGGCGAGGAAGACGAGCGTCGCCCCCACCACCCGGACGAGCAGCATGAGGCGCGGGCCGAGCCAGAAGACGTTGATCCGCCCGACCACCGCGTTGCTCCCGAAGAGGAGCTGGACGGCGAGGAGGGCCCAGATCTCGGGACGCAGCCGGCGCACCCACGCGGGTCTACGGTCCCGAGCGGTGGCCGGTCAAGGTACGGAACGACGCCGAGCCCACTCTCCCGGGACCAGCGCCGCGTCGGATTTCCGCGGGCCCGCTTGTGCCCAAAGGGCGTTGTCGTCTAGAAACAGCCGCTCGAAGTCGTCACCGAAAGGACGTTCCATGGGCGCCATCGCGCGGCTGAAGGAGCACCCCAAGGGCTTCTGGTTCGTCTTCTCTGGCGAGCTCGCCGAGCGCGCCTCGTACTACGGCATGCGCACCGTCCTCGCGCTCTACATCGTGGACCGGCTCGGCTACACGAGCTCCAACGCCTCGACCATCGTCGAGATCTTCATGGCGGCCTGCTACCTCTTCTGCCTGCCCGGCGGCTGGATCGCCGACCGCTTCTTCGGCCGCTACAAGACCATCGTCTACTTCTCGTTCCCCTACATCCTGGGCCACATCATCCTGGGCGGCATCCAGACGAGCCCGGCCATGCTCGTCGCCCTCTTCCTCCTCGCGGCGGGCTCCGGCACCATCAAGCCCTCCTGCTCCCCCTTGATGGGGATGATCTACGAGAAGCAGGGCAAGGAGCATCTTCTCTCCGAGGCGTTCAGCTACTACTACGCCGCCATCAACATCGGCTCGATGGTGACGACCTTCGCGCTGCCGGCGCTGCGCAACCACCTCGCGCCGCAGCCCGCCCCCGGAGCCGGCCCCGCCGCCATCGCCGCCTGGAAGGCCGCCCTGCCGCACGCCTACGCGGTCACGCTCATGTTCCCGACCGTGCTCATGGTGGTGGCGCTCGGGATCTTCGCCGTCGGTAAGCGCTTCTACGTGGTCGAGACGATCAACCGCGAGAAGAAGAGCCACGAGCAGAAGACGGCCGAGTGGCAGAGCCTCTGGCGCGTCGCCCCCGTCTTCGGCCTCTTCGTCTTCTTCTGGTTCGTCTACGACCAGTCGGCGAGCACCTGGATCTTCTTCGCGCGCGACCACATGAACCTCACCCTGCTCCGGTTCGGGAGCTGGAGTCTCACGATCCCGCCGGACCAGATTCAGACGGTGAACCCCTTCGCCATCCTCGTCTTGACGCCGATCTTCAACTGGCGCTGGGAGCGGGCCCGCCGGCGCCGGGGCGGCGCCGAGATCCCCGACACCCGCAAGATGATGGAGGGCTTCGTGGTCGTCATCGCCTGCATGGCGATCATGGCGCTCGCGGGCTTCGCGGTCGGGGGCGGCCGCGTCACCGCCTGGCTCGAGGTCGCGGCCACCATCGTCATCAGCTACGCCGAGCTCGGCGTGTCGGCCATCGGCCTCAAGTTCGCCTTCCAGCAGGCCGCCCCGGGCACGAAGTCGTTCATCACCTCGGCCTTCCTCGTGACCGTCTTCCTCGGCGACATGCTCGGCAGCGCCTTCGTGCAGCTCTACGATCGGCTGAGCCCCGGCAGCTACTTCGCCATCCAGACGGCGCTGATGGTCGCGGTCGCCGTCATCTTCCGCCTGGTGGCGCGCCGCTTCGAGCAGCAGGGCAACGGCGGGGTGGCGAGCCTGCCCGCGGCGGCCGCCTGACGTAGAACGCTCGGCGACGTCGAGGCGCTCGAGCTGCCCGTCTAGGCGACCTTCTCGTCCGGATCGAGCGGGTTGAAGACCAGGCCCGAGGGGAGCTTCGGGTAGAAGAAGGTGCTCTTCTGCGGCATCACCTCGCCCGCCTCGGCGACCGCGCGCACCTGCGCCATCAAGGTGGGGTTCAGGAGGATCGCCGCCTGCGCCTCTCCCGCGGCGAGCTGCGCCACCGCGTCGGCGGCGTCCTTCACGTAGCGCAGGTTCTCCTGCCGCTCCTGCGACGCGGGCGAGAGGCCGAGCACGTGCTGCAGGAGGACGCCGTGCAGGATCGTCACGTCGAGCGCCCGCACGTCCGGGTTCTTCGGCAGCTCCGGGATCTCGAGCAGGTTCGCCGTGCTCTTCAGCCAAAGCAGGCTCGCCTGCTTCCCGCCGTCGCCGACCACGAGGTAGCTGTGGCGGCCCTTCCCCGACTCCGACAGCCGATCGATCGCCTGCGAGAGCCCCGCCGGGCTGCGCAGGTCGGCCGAGAGCTTCTCGACGTTGAAGAACTCGTCGGCGAGGAGCAGGAAGCGGGAGAGATCGAAGCCCGCGATCGAGTGGAGGAGCCGGTGCGTCGGCAGGATGAGCAGCCCCGGGTCCGCCATGCCGCAGAAGAACGAGAGGACGTAGTGGTGGGCGCCGTCGGGGCGCGGGGCCGGGAGCGCCTCGTCGACGAGGCGCGCGTAGGCGAGCGCCGTCTCGTAGCGGTGGTGGCCGTCGGCGATGTAGGCCCGCCGCGGCGCCATCGACTCGCGCAAGGCGGCGACCAGCCGCGCGTCCGCGACCTTCCACATCCGCTGCTCGATCGGCCCGTGGCCGTCGTCCGTGACGGCCGAGGCGTCCGGGGCGCGGCCGGTGGCGCCGGCGAGCAGGGCGCCGACCTCGTTCTTCTCGTCCGGGAAGATGGAGAAGATCGGCGAGAGGTTCGCCTTCACCTGCTTGAAGAGCTCGAGCCGGTCCGCCTTCGGCCCCGAGAGCGTCTTCTCGTGCGGCAGCACCACCCCTTCCTTGAACTCCCGCAGCCGCAGCCGCGCGAGGAACCCCTTGCGCGTGTAGCGCTTGCCGCCCCACTCGAAGCGCTGCTCGAGCGCGTAGATGGCCGGCTCGGCGTCCCGCTTCAAGACTCCTTCGCCGATCCAGGCGCGGAACGCGGCCCCGGCGCGCGTGTACTTGTTCTCCCCCGGCCGGTCGCCCGGCCTCTCCTCGGGGAGGATGAGCTGGACCACGTTGTGCGGATCCTTCGCCGCGAGCGCCGTCCGCTGCGGCGGCGAGATGACGTCGTAGGGCGGCGCGATGAGGTCGCCGAGGTGGGCCGTCTCGGCGTAGCGCTGGGCACGAAAGGGGGCGATCTCGAGCATGGAATCCTCCAATGCGGGGCGAGGTGGGCGAACAGGCTAGCGCGCGCGCAGCGGGCGGGCAACGGAGCTGCGGGGACGTCACGTCCGGTAGGAACTCCGCGGGGGCGCCGTCTTGCCGCCGCGAGGGTTCGCCTGGTAGCCACTGAACCCATGGAACTTCGCCATGGCCGCGCTCGACCGACGGGCCACCTGCCGCCGCGAGGGCGCGCGCTCGTCTCGATCTGGCTTTTCGCGGCCGGCTGCGTGATCCCGACGGCGCCGCTCGCGGGCACCCACTGCGACGCAACCCACCCCTGCCAGTCCGGCGCCTGCGTGAGCGGGCTCTGTGGAGCCAGTGGAGCGCCGGGCGACGGCGGGGCCGACGCCGGCACCGGCTTCGACGCCGGATCCGACGCGGGTCCGCTGACCGACGCCGGGCCCACCGACGCTGGGGGACTCGCCGACGCCGGTGCCGCCTGTCCCGCGGGAGAGATGCCGTTCGGCGGCGCCTGCGTCTGCCAGACGAGCGGCCTCGCCTGCCAGCCGCCGGCGAACGCCGTGGGCTTCTGCGACGGCGGCATCGCCTGCGACTACGTCTGCCAGGGCGGGCTCATGAAGTGCCTGACCGGCTGCTGCGGCGCCGTCTCGCTCGAGAGCGAGGGGCCGGGGAGCTGCGCGCTGCTCGGCGACGGAGAGCTGCGCTGCTGGGGGGTGGTCGATCTGGATGGGGTGATGCCCAGCCCGGCGTCGCCACCGATGGCGGACGGGGGCGCGCCGTCGAACGTGCGGCTCGTCGCGATCATGGGCGGAGACAGCGCGGCCGGCGCGATCTGCGCCTGGACGAGCGGCGGGCTCTTCTGCGAGGGCGAGGGACACGACGGTGAGACGGCCACGGGCGACTTCCAGAGCCACTACGGCTTCGTGCCGGCCGGGCTCTCGGCCGACGCGGGCCTCGTCGCGCTGGCCGGTGGCAGCAGCGACGCCTGCGCGGTCACGACCGCCGGGACCGTCGAGTGCTGGGGCAGCGGGGTCACCTGGAACGGCCTGTCGTCCTCCCCGACGGCCATCACGACGAGCGGAACCGCCGACGGGGGCCTCCTCGCCGGGATCGCCAGCGTCGCGCTCGGATACCACCACGTCTGCGCCCTCGCGTTCGACGGGGGAGTCTCGTGCTGGGGCGACAACAACAACGGCGAGCTCGGCCAGGGGACCGCCTGGGGAGGCCCGAACCCCGGGCCGCTCCCGGTCTCGTTGCCCGTCTCCGCGCCGGTCGTCGTGCTCGCCGCCGGCGGCAGCGAGAGCTGCGCCATCCTCGCGGACGGCCAGGTCTACTGCTGGGGGGACGGCGCGCCGACGACGGGTGCGAGCTGCGCCTCCCCTTGCCCGGGCCCCGCCTGGCTACCTCTGCCATTTCGTCCCGTGGCGCTCGCGGTCGGCGCCTCGGGCTTCGCCTGCGCCTTGCTCGATGGCGGCAGCGTGCGCTGCTGGGGCGCGAACGGCCTCGGCGAGACGGGGGCATCGCCGACCGGCGCCGCGGTCCCGCCCTCGGCGGCCTCTCTCGCGCTCGCAGGCGCTACGGCCGTCGCGGCGGGCGACGACTTCGCCTGCGCGATCACCTTGGATGGCGGCGTCGTCTGCTGGGGCGGGGCCGAAAACGGCCAGCTCGGGCGCAGCGCGAACCTCTCGGCGGACGGCGGCGTGGGTGCCCCCGATTTCGTCTACGGCGGCTGAGGCGGGGGGCGGGGATGGTGACGCTTCTCAGCGCCCCACACCGTAACGCTGCAGCAGCCGGTGAAGGTAGTTGCGGTGGATTCCCGACATCCGGGCAGCGGCCGAGACGTTGCCCTCCGAGCGCTCCAGAAGCGCGCTCAGGTAGTCCCGGGTGAATTCGTCGAGCATCTTCTCCTTGGCCGCCTTGAACGGGAGCTCGGCGCTCGAGGCCGCCGTGGGGTCGGCGGCGCCTCGGCCGCGCGCAGGGGGCGGCACGAGCATCGCATCGACCCCCGCGAGCGCCCGCTCGACGGAGTTGCGCAGCTCCCGCACGTTCCCCGGCCAGGGGTGCGCGTAAAACAGATCGAGCAGCATCGCCGACGGCTCGAAGCTGCCGCGGCCCATCGCGTCGACGAAGTGCCGGATGAGCAGCGGAAGATCCAGGGGCCGCTCGCGCAGCGGGGGGATCTTCGCGAGCACCACCGCGAGCCGAAAGTAGAGGTCGCTGCGGAAGCGACCCGCCGAGACCTGCTCGTCGAGGTCCCGGTGGGTGGCCGCGAGGATGCGGACGTCGAAGGGACGCTCGACGTCCTCGCCGAGACGCTTGACGAGGCGCATCTCGAGCGCGCGCAAGAGCTTCGGCTGGAGATCCTGGGGCAGCTCGCCGATCTCGTCGAGGAAGAGCGTCCCGCCGTTCGCCTGGAGGAGCGCGCCCTTCCGGTCGGCCGCCGCGCCGGTGAAGGCCCCCCGCAGGTGACCGAAGAGCTCGCTGTCTGCGAGGGTCGCGGAGAGCGCGCTGCAGTCGACGGTCACGAAGGGGCCCGAGCGCCGCGGCGACGCCTCGTGGACCGCCCGCGCGAGCACCTCCTTGCCCGTCCCGGTCTCGCCCTGCAGCAGGATCGTCGCGTCCGAGGCGGAGACGCGCTCGAGCAGATCGAAGAGGCGGAGCATGGCGGGAGCGCGGCCCACCGCCCCGCCGAAGCGACGGCTGCCGTCGGCACCGGTTCGGCCGCCGCCGATTCGAAGTTCGATCGCGGACTCCCCCAGGCGAAGCAGCGCTCGATCGGTGAGGCGCAACTCATGGAGTCGCGCCCCTCCGAAGAAGGAGCCGTTCTTCGAGTCGAGATCGCGAACGACGGCCTCGGCGCGTCCGACCTCGATGGAGAGGTGGCGCCGCGAAACCGTCGGGTCACGGAGCTGGACGGCGCAGCCCTCCTCGCTGCCGACGACGGCGGTTCCCTCCGCGAGTTCGACGACGAGACCCTGATCGGGCCCCTCGGCGACCCGGAGCACCGCCCTGGTCGCCGAGGACGGCTCAGCGGGGTCGGAGCTTCCGGAGCGAGCGGGGGCGAGCGTCTTCGTCTGATCCATCGGACACGCCTATCGTTCAGCCAACTCTGCAGCTTACCACGCTGGCGCGATCGAGAGCGTCCAACCGACGGCTGGACCACGTTGTGCGGCTCCCTCGCCGCGACCGCCGTCTGCTGCGGCATGAAATCCTCCGCCCCCGAGGTCTCGACCCCTGGAGCGGGAACGGAAGCGGGCAGCCCAAGAGGGGGTGGTTCAAGAGCTTCGGCGGGCTCCGGCGATCCCGAGGGAGCGAGCCTCGCTGCCTTCAGGGCGCTCGGGGGAGGACGACGATGAACGTCGAGCCCTTGCCGGCCTCGCTCTGGACCGTGATCGTGCCCCGGTGCGCCTCGACGATCTGGCGCGCGATGTAGAGTCCCAGCCCGAGGCCGCCGTACTGGCGCGTCGAAGCGGCCCGCTCGAACCGCTGGAAGAGACGCCCGAGGGTCGCCTCGTCGATCCCCAAGCCCTGGTCCCTGACGACGAGGCGGACCGCGTCGTCGCCGCCCTGCAGCTCGACCTCGATGGGCTTTCCGGCCCCATACTTGAGCGCGTTGGCGATCAGGTTCGAGAGAAGCTGCTCCAGGCGCAGCCGGTCCCAGCAGCCCACCGCCGGCTCCGCTGCCTTGACGAGAATCCGGGCACCCCGGAGCTCGGCTTCGCGGGCGAACTGCTCGCTCACCTCGCGGGCGACCTCCGCGAGATCGAACCGCTGCCGGTCGAGGGTGAGACGGCCGGCGCCGATCCTGGCGACGTCGAGGAGGCCATCGACGAGGCGGACGAGGCGGGCCGTCTGCCGCTTGATGAGATCCAGGCTGCCCGCGATCCGAACGTCCTGCTCCCCGGCCTTGGCGAGGGCGCGGCCCAGCATTTCGAGCTGGAGGACGAGGGGCGTGAGCGGCGTCTTCAACTCGTGCGAAGCGATCTGGAGGAACTCGTCGCGCGCCTTCAGCGCCTCGATGGCCGACTCCCGCCGTACCTGCTCCGCGTTGAGCTTCGCCTGGAATCGCTTCTGCTCCGAGATGTCGCGGACCACGGCGATGATGAACGTGCCCCGGCGCGTGGACAACGGGCTCAAGCTGATCTCGGTCGGGAATTCGCTGCCATCCTTGCGGCGCCCCCAGAGATCCAACCCCACGCCCATCGGCCTCGTCCGCGGCTCCCGGAGATAATGCTGCCGGTCGCTCAGGTGCCGCTCCCGGTAGCGCTCGGGCACCAGATCCTCGATGCGTCGACCGAGCAGATCCTCGCGCGAATAACCGAAAAGCCGCTCGGCTCGCTGGTTGGTGACGACGATGACGCCCTGGCCATCGACGACGATGATCCCGTCTGGAGCCGCCTCGAGAAAGCTCTCGAGCGCACCGGGGCCCGAGAGGCCGAGTTCCCTCAGTCTCCCTTCCCCTCCCATGTCCTCGCGATCGTTCAAGCCTCGAGACCTCGACAGTCCAAAGGTGACGAGCGAATGATGTATCCACCTGGCGACCCGGCGTCCAGGAGGCGCGCAAGGGCGCGTTCGGACGAACCCTTCCCTGCCTGGCGGCGTGGCTTTCACCGACCAGCGCGCGAGCGGCGCCGACATGCGATCGAATCAGATGGCTGATCGGTCCAGCGTCTTCGCCAATCGGCCGAGTCGCACCTGGGGAAGTGACGCGGCTCGTTGGTCGAATCGGGGACCGCTGATCGGCGGACTCACGGACCTGATCGGCCGAGTGAGGCGCCAGGGACACGGAGAGGGCCAGCGTGCGCGTCGAGGAAGAGCTCCACCTGCCGCTGGATCTCGTCCCGGACCCGCCGGAACGCCGCCAGCCGCTCCTCCTCGCGGCCCACTGCCGCCGCCGGGTCGTCGAAGGACCAGTGGAGCCGCGCCTTCGCCTCGGGCCAGACCGGGCAGCTCTCGCTCGCCCGGTCGCAGACGGTGATCACCCAATCGAAGGGCTGGCCGACGAACGCCTCCAGCCCCTTCGAGCTCTGCCGCGAGATGTCCACGCCGGCCTCGCGCATGACCCGCGTCGCCAGCGGATGGAGCCCCTGGGGCCTCGTCCCGGCGCTGAACGCCTCGACCTTCCCACCGCTCCTAAATCGCGCCCAGCCCTCCGCCATCTGGCTGCGGCACGAGTTGCCGGTGCAGAGAAACAAGAGCCTCATACGCCCTCCGAGACGCCTCGCGAACGGGGCGACGCTTCGACCTCCGAGCCGCCGGGCGCGGACGGCCCCGCGGGGAAGAGCCGCTCTCGCAGCCAGAGCGAGAGGTAGACCAGCCCCAAGAGCGCCGGCACCTCGATCAAGGGGCCGACCACCCCGGCCAGGGCTTCGCCCGAGGAGATGCCGAACAGCCCGACGGCGACCGCGATGGCCAGCTCGAAGTTGTTCCCGGCCGCCGTGAAGGAGAGCGCCGCCACCTGGTCGTACGAGAAGCCGAGCGCCCTCGAGAGCAGGAAGGCGAGGAGGAACATGATCGCGAAGTAGAGGACCAGCGGCAGCGCGATGCGGGCGACGTCGAGCGGCGCGCGGAGGATGCGGTCGCCCTGCATCGCGAACATGAGGACGATGGTGTAGAGCAGGCCCAAGAGCGCCAGCGGAGCGATCCGCGGCACGAATCGCGTCTCGTACCAGGCCTCTCCGCGCGCCCGCTCCAGCCCGAACCGGGTGAGCGCGCCGGCGGCGAGCGGAATGCCCAGGAAGACGAGCACGCTCCGCGCGATCATCCAGATGGAGACGTGAAGCGCCGCGCCGGCCGCGCCGAACCAGGTGGGGATCACCGTGATGAACAGCCAGCCGAGCAGCGAGTAGAAGCCGATCTGAAAGAGGGAGTTCAGCGCCACCAGCACCGCCGCGATCTCCCCGTTGCCGCAGGCCAGCATGTTCCAGATGAGCACCATGGCGATGCAGCGCGCCAGCCCGATCAGGACGAGGCCGGTCCGGTAGTGCGGCAGATCGGGCAACAGGAGCCACGCCAGCGCGAACATCACGAGCGGCCCGACCAGCCAGTTCAGCACGAGCGAGGTGCCGAGGAGCTTCCGGTTCAGCCCGGACTGGCGGAGCTTCCCGTACCGGACCTTGGCCAGCACGGGGTACATCATCAAGAAGAGCCCGACGGCGATCGGGAGCGAGACGTCGCTCACCTTCACCTGGTCGAGCAGCGCCCCGAGCCCCGGGGCGAGGCGGCCGAGCGCGATGCCCAGGGCCATCGCGGCGAGAATCCAGACCGGCAGGAGCCGGTCGAGCAACGAGAGCTTCATTTGCACGCGCCCGGCCCACGGGACGCGAGGAGCCGCGCCACGTCTCGGCGGAGCGGCTCCTCTCCGGCGAAGCCACGCGCGAGCCGATCGAGCTGCTCTCGGCTCGCCGGATCCGACTGCCTCGCGAGCTTGAAGTAGACCCAGCTACCCACGCGCCGCCGCTCCACGACCCCGGCGCGATGGAGGACGCCGAGCTGGCGGGAGGCGTTGGGCTGGGAGAGACCGAGGGCCTCCTCCACGTGACAGACGCAGAGCTCCCCGTGCGAGAGCAAGGCGACGATTCGGATCCGGGTCTCGTCTCCCAGCGCCTTGAAGACGCGGGCGAGCGGCGCGACGTCGGCGACGATTCTTCGGCTCATTGGAATGCGCATATCGGAATGTATGCATTTCAGCAACCACCGCCCCCGCCTGAACAGCTCGGACAGGATGGCGGCGGCTTCGTGGGCGCCCTCGAACCCGCCTATAATGCGGCCGATCAATGGCACCATCGGTGGCAGCGCTCAACGGGCGGTTCAGGATCGTCAGCCGGCTCGCCTCGGGCGGGATGGCGGAGCTCTTCCTCGCCGAGCAGATGGGCCGGGGAGGCTTTCGCAAGCAGGTGGCCATCAAGCGGATCCGTCCCGAGCTCGCGGCGGAGCCGGAGTTCGTCGAGATGTTCCTCGACGAGGCGCGCATCACCGCTCAGCTCCAGCACCCGAACGTCGTCCAGCTCTACGAGCTCGACGACACCGACGGCGCGCTCTGCCTCGTGCTCGAGCTCGTCCGCGGCGTCTCGCTCGCGGCCCTCCGCCAGCGGCAGGTCGGCTCCTTCCCTCCGCCCCTCGCCGCCTTCGTCGCGAGCGAGGTCGCCCGAGCGCTCGCCTACGCGCACGCCTTCCGGGACGCCGAGACCGGCCACCCGCTCGGAATCGTCCACCGCGACGTCAGCCCGCAGAACATCCTGATCTCGCAGGAGGGGCTGATCAAGCTGGCCGACTTCGGCATTGCGAAGGCGGCCGGGAACCTCCAGCGGACCAAGACGGGCCAGCTCAAGGGCAAGGTCTCGTACGCCTCGCCAGAGCAGCTCGCGAACGCGCCCGTCGACGGCCGCACGGACATCTGGGCCCTCGGGGTCGTCCTCTTCGAGCTGCTCACCGGCCGCCGCCTCTTTCCGACGAGCAGCGAGGCCGCCGCGGTCACAGCGATCCTCGAGGCCCCCATCCCGGACGCGCGGGAGCTCGCCCCGGACCTGCCCGAGGAGCTCTGCGCCGTCCTCCGCTCCGCGCTCGAGCGCGTTCCAGCGGCTCGACTCGGATCCGCCGCGCTCTTCGCGAATCGCCTCGAGGCCTTCGCCGCGCGCGCGGGGCTCCGCGACGGGCGGGAGGCGCTGGTCCGCTGGGCGGGACCGAACCTCTCGCCGGCCGCACCGGCCATCGCCGGTCGAACCGCCCCCATCATCCCCGGGGAGACGCTCTCCGCCCTGCGCCCGACCGTGCGCAGCGGCTGGACGAGGAGCCTCCTCGTCCGGGTGGCGCTCGGGAGCTGCGCGGCCGCGCTCGTCGGCACGACTGGCTGGCTCGGCCTCTCGCGGCACGCGGCGCCTCTCACGGCGGCGGCGAGGATCGCAAGCCCACCGCCGGCGAAGGAGACCTCCCCGGCGCGCCCGAAGGCCCCGCCGGCACCGGCCCCGCAAGTCGCTTCGGCGCCGAGCCGAGCCACGAGCGCGCCCGCCCGCCCCAAGCGCCGCGACGGGAGGGCCGGCTCGCTCGACGTGAACACCGAGCCCTGGTCGGAGGTCGAGCTCGACGGGAGGGCGCTCGGCATGACTCCACTCGCGAACGTCCCGCTCTCGCCGGGCCGTCACCGGCTCCTCTGCAAGAACCCGGAGACGAATACCCATGCCGCCGAGGCGCTGAACGTCCGGCCGGGGCAGCACATCACCCGCTTTCTGCGGCTCGGCAGGGGTGCGGCGGCGCGCTGAGCGAAGGCCCGCGCGGCGCTCCCACGCTACCAGACGAGAAAGACGCCGAGCCCCGCGAGCGCCAGCAGGGCAGCCCCAGCGAACAGCTCGTTCGCGGTGCGCGCCCGGCCCTGGGCGAGCGCCTGATCCCGGAGCGAATCGCTCTGGAAGTAGTCGGTCTGGTAGGCCCCGGCCGCCGAAGTCTTCGCCGCGGCCCCCTCGAAGAGCCCCGCCCCGCCGGCCGCCACGGCGCCGACCGCCAGCCCAGCGGCGACCCATCGGCTCACGCGGGAGGGCGGGGGCTTTACGGCCTCGGCGATCGACGGCGGACCGATCGGTGGAGCGGCGGCCCACGGTGCCGCCGAGACCGCGCGCGGAGCCTGCCTCGGCGCCCGAGGCGCGGCGGCCTGGCCACGCCGCAGCTCGCGGAGCAGATCGGCGCGCGCCCTCTCGAAGATCTGAACGACCTTCGGCGAGGTACCCGCGGGCAGCCGCAGCTCGGCGCGCAGCGTCAGCGCGGTGCGAAATGCCTGGAGCGCGTCCTCGTCGTCCGCCGCGACGGTCGCGACGAGCCCCAGGTAGAGGTACGCCTCGGCGCGCCGGCCTTCGTCGGCGTAGCCGGTGGCCCGCAGCAGCGCCACCCGGGCGCCGTCGTAGTCGAACTGGTGATAGAGCCGCTTCCCGAGATCGAGCGAGTCCGCCCTCGCGAGCGTCGAGGCGAGCAGCAGCAGCGGGACGAGGGAGAGACGGGGCGGGGCGAGCTTCAGCATCCCGACTCCAAGTACTAGCGGAAGCCTCGGCGACTGTCCATTTGGCGCGGGCTCGCTGCCGCCCGAGGAGCGATACTTTTTGTGGGCACTGCCGCGTCGAGAGGGCAGTCCGGGCGGAACAGACGACCGTCATTTCGGTCGCTTACGAGGTCCGCCTTCGCCGCAACGGACTGGCATGAAGGGTGCGTTTCGAACCCACGGACCCTCTGCCCAGGAGCGCACGATGACACGCAGACGAGCTGACCGCGAGCCGATTGGATCGGCCTACCCGGCCCTCGCCGCCCTCCTGGCCCTGCTCTTCTTCGCCGTGGGCTGCGGAGGCGTAAGCGGCACCGCCGCGCAAACGGGCGTCGCTGGCTGCGGCTCCAGTTCGGGGAGCGGCGGCACGACCTCGGGAGGCAGCACGACCACTCGGGGCGGAGGCACGACCTCCGAGGGCAGCACGACCTCCGGGGGCAGCACGACCTCCGGGGGCAGCACGACCTCCGGAGGCAGCACGACCTCCGGCAGCGGCACCACCTCGGCTGGGAGCAGCAGCGGGAGCGGGACCACGGGAGCGACCGACGGCCTGCCGCCGCTGACGCTCTCGGGCGGCAGCCAGCCAGTGCCCGTCCCCTTTCCCACCTGGACCGGGGCCACGGTGGCGGTGGCGCCCTCGACCACCGGCAACACCTACTACGTCGATGCGGCCTCCGGGAACGACTCGAACCCCGGCACCAGCCTTGCGACCGCCTTCAAGACGATCGGGGCCTCGCTGGGCAAGGTGGCCCCGGGCGACACGGTGCTCATCCGGGCCGGCCTCTACCGCGAGATCGTCATGCTGAGCTCGGTCTCGGGCACGGCGGGCAAGCCAATCACCTTCGGCAGCTACGGCAACGGCGAGGTGATCGTCGACAGCTCGGCCGCCGTGACCGGCTGGGCATTGGCGTCGGGGACGGTCTGGAAGGCGCCGGTGACGGGCGGCGCGAGCATCGACGCGGTGGTGGTGAACGACACCGTGCTCGCGCGCTACAAGACCACGACCGCGATCCCAGCATCAGGCTCTGGCCAGTGGTGGTTCGACGGTAGCTCGACGCTGTACGCCGACATGGGCGGGGCCGACCCCACGAGCCCCAAGACCGACCTGCTCGTGGTCGCGCACAACCACGGCGCCTCCACCATTTTCCTCGGCCCGAGCAGCTACCTAAACGTCATCGGACTCACGATCCGGGGCTCGGGCTGGGCCGGTATCTGGAGCTACCCGGCCGGCGGCGGGATCGGTGGGCAGCACGTAAACGTCGCCTACTGCAACATCGAGTACAATGACGGCGACGGCCTGGGCTTCGGCGGCGGGAGCGACGACGCCGCCCTCTACAACCACGTCTATCACAACACGCTCAACAACTGGCCCTTCGGCGCGAATGGCTATGGCGTGGCCGGCGGGGGCTGGCCCGGCGGCCTGGGCCTCGCTGGAGAGGCCCACCCGGTCGTTCGGGGCAACGTGGTCAGCCTCAACGGCGGCGAGGGGATCATCCTCTACGGAAACGCCGTCACGAACGGTCTGCAGTCGGGCAACTCGCTCATCGAGGAGAACGTCTCGTACGACAACTGGAGCACGAACATCTACCTCGACAACCAGCCGACGCACCTGGTCCGCCGGAACCTGGCCTACCGGCACCCGCTCATGCCCGCCTGGATGTGGGACCCCACCGACGAGTACACCATGGAGAAGTTCCGCAACTGCCTTGGGCTCGGCGACGAGTACGAATCAGGCAACCCCGTGGGGACGGCGAGCCTCGCGAACGTCACGGTCTACGACAACCTCTTCATCGGATGCCGCTTCGGGATCCAGGACGGCTTCGAGGACACAACCGGCCATGGAATGAAGAACGACCTCATCGTCAACAACACGATCGTCATGGACGCGTCCCCGTATACCCAGGAGTGGCTGGGAGGGCTGGTCATCGCAGACAACGGAACGAACAACACCGGGACGCTCATCGCGAACAACGTGATCTACCGGCCGACCGCTTGCGGCCAGAACCTCTGCGGGCTGGTCGAGTCGCAGGGGGCCGCCGTCCTCACGGGCGTGAGCCTCGAGAACAACGTCTATTTCGCCGTCGGGGCCGCCGCCGGCGACACGTCGCTCTTCGTGAGCGACAGCGCCACGGCGCCCAGCATGATGGGCTTCGCCGGGTGGCAGTCGTTCGAGAAGACCGACGCGGCGAGCCTCTACGCGGATCCGGAATTCGTCGGGGGGTCGAGCCTGCAACCGGCAGCAGGCGCGGTCTGCGACTACACGCAGGCGGCGGTGAAGGCGACCTCGCCCGCTCGAGGTCTCGCGGTGCCGCAAACGTCCGTCTTCACGGTCGACTTCGCCGGCGCGGCGCGCGGCGCCTCCTGGACCGTTGGCGCGTTGCAGTGACCCAGCTGGCCCTCCCTTCCGCCAGAGAGCGAGCGTGACCAGGACGAGGACGCAGATCCAGCGGATTCGGCAGCTGATTTCGACCGCACCCGCCGTGGCCCTGGCACTCGCCGTCGCCGGCTGCGGCGGCGCCCCTGGCGAAGGCGCCGCTCACTCGACCTCGACGGGCAGCGGCAGGGCTTCGGGTGGAACCTCGGGCAGCGGCACCGGGGGCGACGCGACCACGGGTGGGACGGGCGCTCCACTCAGCGGAGGCGTGCAGGGCTTGCAGCTTCCGGGGTACACGCCGCTCGCCAAGCCGGCCAATGGCTACGGCTACCCGCGCGGCGGCTCGTTCGTCGTCTGCACCGCCTACCAGCACCGCCCCTGGTGCGTCGGCGGCGGTCGACAGCTACGTCAGCACGCTGCCGCCGGACGCGCCCCCTGAGCCGAAGTTCGCGCCCCGGCCACCCGCGCCGGCCTCAGAACAGCGAGAGCTGTCGCGGGGCCGGCCGGCGCGCCTTCACCGCGACCGTGGGCGGCTCGACCGCTCCGCCCACATGGCGCCCGCCGAACCGCCACGAGTCGGCGCGCTCCTTCTTCAGGAGCGCCTCCACGTCCACGCCGCGCGAGGCCGCCTCGAGCCGCCGGGCCTCGAGGTCGAGCCGCCGGATGGCGGCCAGCTTGTCGTCGCCGCCGAGCTTTGCCTGGTCGACGGCGCCGCGCATCGTTCGAATCGTCCGGTCGTAGACCGAGAGCGGCACGGGAAACGGGTGCCCGTCCTTGCCACCGTGCGCGAGCGAGAAGCGGGCCGGATCCGAGAAGCGGCAGGGCGCGCCGTGGACCAGCTCGGCCACGAGCGCCAGGGCGAGCACCGTGCGCGCGCCGACCCCCGGCGTGAGAAGAAGCTCCGGGAAGTCCGCGGGCCCGCGCTCGGCCGCGGCGCGCAGGGCCCCCTCGATGCGACGGCCGACCACGTCGGCGGCCGTGACCTCGTGGCGCGAGGGCATGGTGAGGCGAGGGGCGCGCGCCAGCTCCGCGAACAGCCGCGCCGGCTCGCGCACGAGCGAGAGCTGGGCCTCGCGCGAGGGGGCGGCGCGCCGGTCCGCGAGGTTCACGATTTCGCCGAGCGGCGCGCCCTCGATGGCCGCGTGCGGCTCGTCGACGAAGCTCTGGAGCCCCTCGGAGAGCCAGTGGTAGCGGCGGGCCGTTCGCGACTCTGGGTTCATCCCCTGTTGCACCACGCACCAGCGCCCTTCGTCGGTGACGACGAAGCCGTGCAGGTAGAGCTGGTGGCCGTCCTGCAAGAGCGCGCCGTCGACCTTGGCGACGAGCCGCGAGGCGCGCGAGAGCGCCGCGCCGTCGAAGCCGAGCCGCTCGCCGAGCGCGGTCAGCTCCCCGGGCGTCCGGCGCGAATGGCGCCCGCGCCCGCCGCAGACGTGGAGCCCGAGTTCGCCCTCGACCGGCGCGAGACCGCGCCGCAGGGCGCCGAGCACGCTCGTGGTGATTCCGCTCGAATGCCAGTCCATCCCCATCACGCAGCCGAGCGACTGGAACCAGAAGGGGTTCGCGAGCCGGCGGAGGATCTCGTCCCGCCCGTACTCGTGAACCAGCGCCTCGACGAGCACGCGGCCGAGCCGCGCCATCCGAGAGGCCAGCCACTCGGGGACTCGCCCACCGTGGAGCGGCAGCTCTGCGGTTCCGGTGCGAGGCATACGGGCGTTCAGTATGCGAAAACCAGCCCTGCCCCGCAAGCGCTACCCCAACGCCCGGGGTCGCCCGGCAGCAAGGAGCCGGGCGCAGGACGCTGGCCCCCCCCCGGCCGCGTGCCGAAGCCGTCAGTGCGTCGACGACTGAAGCGCCTTGCGGCCGCTGAGCGGCGCCCCGATGAGCGCCGAGATGGTGCAGAAGTTCATCGCGCCGGCGGCGAGCGGCAGGAGCCCGGCGATCCCCAAGACGAGACCGCCCGTGCCTCCGATGAGCCCGAAGCCGACGATCATCATCGCGAGCCCGGCCACGATTCGGACTCCACGTCCGAGCGGAGATGCCATGAAGCGTGCGAACGCCATTTTGTCGCCTCCTCTTTGAACGAGCACGCGATGGCGCGCTCGCCCACTTGGATGCCTCGGAGCCCGAATCGGGTTCTAACTTTCGCTTAACTCAATGTAACCACTCGCGATGGCCCCAAGGGCTCAGCTGCCCTCGCCGACCTCGCGGGAGCCCGCCCCCCCCCCTGGGGCAGCGGCATGACGGCGGGGAGGGAACGGGTAGGATGGCGGCGTGGACATCCGAACCCAGAGCTCCCTGCTCGCGGGGGTCGTCTCGCTCGCGCTCGCGGGCTCGATGCTCCTGCGGCCACGCCTCTCGCGCGGGCGGCCGCTGACGCTCTTCGCGCTGCTCTGCCTGTCGCTGTCGGCCTGGTACCTCTCCGACTTCGTCTCGGCTCTCTACCCGCGGCCGCTCTGGACGCGGCTCGAGATCGGCGCGGGCGCCTTGGTGCCGCTCGCGGCGCTCGCCTTCTTCGGCGAGTTCCTCGGCATGGACCGGCGCGCGGCGCGGCGCGCGCAGGAGGCGGCGCTGGTCGGCAGCCTCTTCGGGGTCACGGTGGCGATCTCGCCGCTCTTCCGCTGGCCGCTCGCCACCGCCGCGGTGACCGTCTGGGCCTTCGGGGTGCTCTGCGTCACGCTCTGGCTCCTGCAGGGGCGCAAGGGCGCGACGCCGTCGCGGCTCGAGCGGGAGCGGCTCCTCTACCTCCTCATCGGCGCGGCGGTCTCGGTGGGCTTGTCGGCGGCCGATCTCATCGCTCGCTGCGGGGTGCCCTGGCCCACGCTCGGCAGCGTCGCCACCACGCTCTACCTCTTCTTTTTGGCGCAGACGCTCCAGCGCCACCGGCTCCTCGACCTGCACGAGCTCTTCGGCAAGGTGGCCTCGGTCTCGGCGCTCGGGCTCATCCTCGCGGCGGTGTACGGCGTCATCGGCCTCTGGCTCAAGGACCGGCCCGGCCTCTTCCTCTTCAACACGGTCATCGCCTCGTTCGTGATCCTCTCGCTCTTCGAGCCGTTGCGCGAGAAGATCGAGGAGCAGGTGCTCGCCTCGCTCTTTCGCGAGCGCTTCGAGCTCATCCAGACGCTCGCGGCGGTGCGCGCGCGCCTGGCCTCGGTGCTCGAGCCGCAGGAGATGGCGACGATCCTGCTCGACGGTGCCCACGACAGCCGGCGCGCCACCCACACGTCCATCTATCTCCTCGCCGAGGACAGACCGGGCTTTCGGCTCCTGGACCACCGAGGGCCGGCGCCGGCGCCGTTTCTCGAGCCGGCCTCGGTGCGCGGGCTCCTCGCCGCCGCCGCGGCGGGCGAGCGCGCACTGCTGCTCGAGGTCGTCGAGCGGCGCCTCTCGGAGCTGACGGGCCGCACGGGCGCGGCCGGGCCCGACGCGGAGGAACAGAAGCGACTCTCGGACGTCCGCGCGGCCATGGAGCAGCTCTGCGCGGGGATCAGCTTCCCGCTCGTCGGCACCGACCGGGTGCTCGGCTTCTGGAACGTCTGGGACGACCGGGCCGCCGATGCCTACAGCTCGGACGAGATCGCGGCCATGCTGGAGGTGGCCGAGCGGGCCGCCGCCATCCTCGAGAGCTCGCAGCTCCTCGAGCGAATGAAGGAGCGCGACCGACTGGCCGCGCTCGGCGAGATGGCGGCGGGTCTCGCCCACGAGATCCGAAACCCGCTGGGCGCCATCAAGGGGGCGGCCCAGTACCTGAACCCGGCGTCCCTGCCCGGCGACGACGGCGACCTCTTGCAGGTCATCGTCGAGGAGGTCAACCGACTGAACGGGGTCGTGACCGAGTTCCTCGACTACTCGCGGCCCGTGAAGTCGCAGCTCGCGCCCACCGACGTGAACGACGTGCTCCAGCGGACGGTGAAGCTCCTCCAGTCGCAGGGGCTGCCCTCGGGCATCGGCATCGAAGTGCGGCTCGCCCCGGACCTGCCGCGGGCGGTCGGCGACGCCGAGCAGCTCAAGCAGGTCTTCATCAACCTGGCGCTCAACGCGGTGCAGGCGATGCCGCGCGGCGGGACGCTCTCGATTCGAACCCTCGACCCGACCGGCTCGCAGCCGTCGTGGCGCTTCGCCGACGTCTCGCCTCGCCGTCGCTCGCCGCGCGGCGACCTGCTCGAGATCCGCTTTCGGGACACGGGCGAGGGCATCCCTGCCGAGGCGCGCGAGCGGATCTTCATCCCCTTCTACACGACGAAGGCGAAGGGCACGGGGCTCGGGCTCGCGATCTGCCAGCGGATCGTCAAGGCGCACAACGGCACGATCGCCGTGGAGAGCGAGCCGGGTCAGGGCACCGAGTTCATCGTGCGGCTCCCGGTGGCGCCGCCGATCGCGCCGCCGGAGGAGGACGCCGCCGCGGTGCGCCGCCCGGCGGCGGAACCGCTCACGGCCGCCGCCGCAGAATCATCGGCGCCGGCGCGCAGCCTCGGCACCCCTGAGTCCCCGCCGCGAAGCGGTCGCCTGCGCCGTCGCCGGCGAGGGCGCTGATCCGCAGCGGCTCCGCGTCGACGGGCTCGATTGCCGCCGCGCCGGCGCCGAGGCGGACGATCTCGGCGTTCGAGCCGCCGCTCGGCGTGCCGGCGAGGTAGAGGTCGTCCGGCGCGGCGGCGAAGACCGCGCTGAGGGGCGGAGCGCCACCGGGCACGAGGGAGAGATCGATCGCGGAGAAGCCGCCGTCGCTGCTCCAGGCGAAGGCGAGACCGTTGCCCGCACCGTCGTCGCCGACCGCGACGAGCCCGCCCGCAGGATCGACCGAGATGTCCGAGAGCGTGACCGCGCCGCTGGGCGGCAGCTCGATCCAGCCGCCGTCGGCCCGTTCGAGGATCTCGGGGGCGCCGCTCGGATCGCTGCCGAGCGCGTAGGCGACGGGCCCGCCGCGCAGCCGCCTCAGCTGCGCGAGCGGCGCGGGCAACGGCTCGCTCGAGACGCCGCCGTCGGGGAAGGCGTGGAGCAGGACGGCGGCGCCCGCGAGCCGCCCGCAGGCGTAGAGCTCGCCCGGGCCGACGCCGAGCACGCCGAGGAGCACGTCGGCCAGCGCCGAGACGGGGAGCGAGGCGAGGCCGCCGTCCAGCGAGCCCGACAGCAGCGCCGCCCCGCCGTCGGCGCCGCTCCCGGCGGCGACGAGATCCCCCGCGGGATCGGCAAAGACGCCGAAGAGACCGGCCGTGGCGGGCTCGCCCACGATGGCCGCCCAGGCGACCGGGGCGCCGCCGCCTCGCGAGATCAAGGCCCCCGACCCCGAGCCCGCCCCCACCGCGAAGGCGAGGCCCGGCGCCGGCGCGACGAGATCGTCGACGGCGGCGATCGGCGGCACCACTCCCTCCGCCACCCAGTGGGGCCCTCCGTCCGCGGGCCCGGCGTCGGCGCCCGCGTCGGTCGGCCCGGCGTCCACCGGGCCGGCGTCGAGCCCCGCATCCGCCGGCCCGGCGTCCGCCCCCGCGTCCGGCACGAGGATGGGCGCGCAGTTGTAAAAGGCGGCCGGCGAGCAGACCTCAGAGCCCGGATTACAACAGGGGACCGAGATGCACGAGGCGCCCTCGACGGCGCAGCCGGCATCGAGCGAGAGCGAGCCATCCGGCGCCCCGGAGGAACCGGGGCCTGCGCCGCCGTCGGCGCTCGAGGGCGAGGAGCAGGCGGACGCGAAGAGCGCGGCGAGGGCGAGGGCGGAGAGGGAGCGCGACATGCCGCGCATCCTACCGCGTGCGGACCGCGGCGGCGCCACGACCGCTCGACCGCTCCCGATTTGTTGACGCGAGTGGAGCGAAGCCCTACGCTCGATTTCGGCGCGTCACGGGAGGTGCTCGACTTGTCGAAGGCCATGCTGCTTCCGCTCTCCGCCGCACTCCTCGCCCTCGTCCTGATGATCGCCTACGCCCCCTTCGGAAGCTGATCCGGGATGGCCTCGAAGGCTCCACGGCGCCGCCCGCGACCGGCGCGGCTCTCGGACGCGCGCGCCTCCGGCCGGCCGGACGCCGGCCGCTCGATCGCGGTCACGGGCGCATACGGCTACCTCGGCCGCGCGCTGATCGAGCGGCTCGAGGCGAGCCCCACCGTGGAGCGGGTGCTGGCCTTGGATCTCAAGCCGCCGCCGGGCGCGCTGCGCAAGACCCGCTTCTTGCCCGTGGATCTCACCCGTCCCCGAGCCGATCAGGCGATGGCCGAGGCGTTCGCCGCCCACGAGGTCGACACGCTCGTGCACCTCGCGCTCTTCTACAATCCCATCCACAACGCGTCTTACGCTCACGAGGTCGAGGCCATCGGGACCTTGCAGCTGCTCGACGCGGCCACCGCCGCGGGGCTCGGCGCCGTGGCCACCATCAGCACGACCGCCCTCTACGGCGCCCACGCCGACAACCCCGCCTACCTCACGGAGGATCGGCCGCTGCGGCCGGCGGCGCAGAGCCGCTTCCTCGCGGACAAGCTCGAGGTCGAGCGCCACCTGCAGAAGTTCCACGCAGAGCGGCCCGAGACGCGCATCGCGGTGCTGCGGCTCGCGCCGATGCTGGGCGCTCGCGTGCGCAACCCGGCGACGCGGCTGCTCGGCCGCCCCCTCGTCCCAGTGCTGCTCGGCCACGACCCGTTGATGCAGTTCCTGCACGAGGACGACGCCGTTCGCGCGCTCCTGCTCGCGGTGGAGCGGCGCGCCTCCGGGATCTACAACGTGGCGCCGCCGGGCCCCTTGCCGCTCTCGTCGATCATCCAGCTGCTCGGCCGCGCGCCGCTGCCGTTGCCGACGCCCGTGGCGCGCGCCGCCATGTCGGCGCTCTGGTCGCTCGTGGGCTTCGGAACGGCGCCGTCCTGGCTCGACTACCTCCGCTATCCCTGGGTGGCCGACGGCTCCAAGGCGGAGCGTGAGCTCGGCCTCTCTTACGCGCACCCGTGCCGGGAGGTCGTCGCCGAGTTCGGCCGCGGACTCGCCGCGCTGTCGGCGTCGGCGGAGGGGGTGGCCTGAGTGGCGAAGCGGCGCGGCGTCCTCGGGAACGACCCGTTCGAGCGAGGGGCGGCCCACCGCCCGGAGCTCGAGGAGGGCGTCCCTCCGATCGTCCGGGCGGGCGGCGACGAGCCGCGGCCGCCGGAGCCGCGACCGGCCTCGCGCCGAAAGCGGGTCGCTCGAACGGAGCTCCAACGGCCCGAGGCCGAGGCAACAGAGGACGTCGAAGCCGAGGTGGCCCGCGAGCCTACGACCGAGGCGCCGACCGAGCCCGAGCCGGCGCCGACCGTGGCCGCGGAGGCCGACGGATCGCCCCAGACGGCGCCGTCGAGCGGGCCCGCGGACGAGCCGACCGAGGCGGTGGAGGAGACCGAGACCGCCGCCGGCCGGCTGCGTGAGCTGCTCGAGCAGCGGCTCCCCGCGCTGGCCGAGCGACTCGCCCGGGCGACCTCGGAGACGCTCGGGCTCCTCTCGCCCCCGCGCGAGGTCCCCGGGGTCGATCCCTACGGAATGTCGGCCGAGTTCTTCCAGCGCTGGCAGCCGCTGCTCGCCCTGGCGCTCGACCGCTACTTCCGCCTGGTCACGGAGGGGCTCGAGCGGATCCCGCTCGAGGGGCCAGCGCTCCTCGTCTGCAACCACTCGGGGGTCCTCCCCTTCGACGAAGTCGTGCTCGAGTCGGCCATCGCGGCGCGCCACCCGGCGCACCGGATCGCCCGGCCGCTCACGGAGGACTTCGCGATCCACTTTCCGTTCGCCGGCTCTTGGCTCAACCGCTTCGGCTGCGTGCGCGCCTGCCCCGAGAACGCCGAGCGGCTGCTCTCCGAAGGGCACCTCGTGGCGGTCTTTCCCGAAGGGTCGCACGGCATCGGCAAGCTCTATCGAAACCGCTACCGGCTGCAGCGCTTCGGCCGCGGCGGCTTCGTGCGGGTGGCGCTGCGGGCGCAGGTGCCCATCGTGCCGATCGCGATTCTCGGAGCCGAGGAGGCCCACCCCGTGCTGGCCCGGATCGACCTGCCGCGCGGGCTCGGGCTGCCCTACCTGCCGATCACGCCGACCTTCCCGTGGCTCGGGCCGCTCGGCCTCTGGCCGCTGCCGGCCCGCCTCCACCTCGAGGTGGGAGAGCCGATCCGCTTCGACCGGCCCCCCCGCGACGCCGAGGATCGACCCCTCGTCGCAAGACTCGCGGAGGAGGTCCGGGCGCGGGTGCAGGAGCTGCTCGACGGCCTGCTCTCGAAGCGCCACTCGGTCTTTCGGTAGCCGCAGCTTCGGCTGCTGCCCCTCCGCTGCGGATGGGGACGATCGCACGACGGGCGGCCGCACACCCTCTTTCAACGGCCCGACAGTTGGGCTAGTGTGCGACGGCAAAGACGCCGCGAATGCGGCGACCCGGTCTCGGGCCAACCAGGAGGGAAGTCAATGCAGCAGAACGAGAGGTCGCACTTTGGGGTGAGCGCGGTCGAGATCGCGCGTTTCTTGGGCGTTTCGCTGCTCGCCGTCGCGATGCTCTGCGTCGGCTTCCCGGCCAACGCTCGGGCGGAGAGCGTCGGGCAGGGCCAGCCACTCCTCGCGCAAAACTACCCGCCCCCGCCGGCCTACCCCCCCTCGAGCCCGCCACCGTCCGGCTACTCGGCGCCGGCCGCCTATCCGCCGCCCGCCTACGGCGCTCCAGCGCCCGGCTACGGAGCCCCCGCGCCGATGGCGCCGATGGACGTCGGCACCGCGGTCCAGGACGGACGCAACGATGCGGACACCCAGATCAGCGGCCTCCTCTGGTTCGGCGCCGGCTGCCTCCTCGACTGGGTAGGCATCGTCCTCGGCTACGTGTTGTCCCCGACGCCCGACGGCTCGCGCCTCATCGGCAAGTCGCCGGCCTACGTCGCGGCCTACACCGATGCCTACCAGAGCGAGGGCAAGTCCTACCAGGGGATCCACGCCGTCTACGGCTGCATCACCCAGGCCGTCGTCGTCGCGGCTTTCTATGTCGTCTATTTCGTCATCATCCTCGGCGCGGCCGCTGCTGCGGCCCCGCTCTAGTCGCCTCCTCCGTTTCGTCGGCCCCGCGGCAGCCCTCCTGGCTGCCGCGGGCGCTGGCGGCGGGCTTCTCCTCGCCGCTGCGCCCGCCCGGGCGATCCCGACGAAGCCGTGGGCCCTCCGCCTCGGCACGGCGCCCTTCGAGGCGCGCTTCGCGCTCGAGACGGACGACGGGAAAGCCAAGGACGACTCGTCCGGCCGGCTCTTCCTCCAGCAGAGCGGCGCGCTCTGCATCGCCGTCGAGCGGCCGCTCCGGCAACACCTCCTCTTCGACAGCCACGCGCTCGTCATCTACTACCCAGACGACAAGATCGTCCTGCGGGCGAAGCCGCGCCTCGGGCAGCTCCCGCCGATGGTGGACGCGCTCTACACGGGCTTCATGGACCCGGCCTCGATCGTCCCGCCGACCTCGACGATCTTGGAGCAGCGCCGCGACGAGGCCGCCGCGACGCTCACCACCCGCTGGTCCTTGCGAGACAAGGACGGGAAGCAGCATGGCCAGCTCCGCGCCGTCGAGACGCGGGAGGGGACCTCGCAGCTCGAGCTCTTGAACGACGACGGCAAGCTGATGCGGCGCTACGACTTCGCCGACCGCGTGAAGCTGGGCAAGGCCTCCATTCCCCGCAGCGTCACCGTGCTCTACGTGAAGCCGAACGTCCACGACCGAATCGATCGCTGGAAGCTCGAGGAGGTCGTCCCCGAGAAGGACGCGGACCCCGGGCCGGTGGACTGCACGAGCTACCCGAAGACGCTTCCGATCAAGGACATCGCGCTTTGAACGCCCAGCTGCTGCTCCTCTGGCTCTCGCTCGGCTCGCCCGCGGCGGTGCCGCTCGGCGAGCCGGCGAGCGCCGTCGACTACCTCCTCGCGCCCGAGCCCGACGCGGCCGCGACGCGTTCGCCCGCCGAGGACCTCGCGGGCTGGGACGGCTCCGTCCCCTCGGCGATCGTCCGCGGCCTCTTCTGGTGGTACCACACGTTCCTCTCGTCGCAGGACGTCTCGGCCTGCGGCTTCGAACCCTCGTGCTCGCGCTTCTCGCAGCTCTCCATCGAGGAGCACGGCTTCGTCGAGGGGACGCTCGCCACGGTCGACCGGCTCATCCGCGACAGCCCGCTCGCGCTGCCCTACTACCCGCTCGACCTCGCCACCGGGCTCCTCCGGGACGATCCGCACGACTACTGCCTCTGGTGCGACCGGTGAGTCGGCTCGTCCTCCTGATCCTCCTCTCCCAGACCGCCGCCCCCGCTCCTCAGCCGCAGCCGCCGGCGGCGAGCCCGAGCCCAGAGCAGCCGGCGGCGTACCTCGACCTCGCCGCCGAGCTCGCCCGGCTCGGGGAGTACGACCAGTGTGCCGTCGAGGCGCTCCGCCACGCCTACCTCCACCCGGAGGGGCGAAGCGTCGGGTTCGAGCGGGCGGCCTACTGCCTGGACCTCGCCCACCGCTACCCGGACGCACGCCGGCTCGTCCTGGAGCTCGGAACGGTGGGCGCGCTCGCCCCACGCGCGCGCTTTCGGCTCTGCTACACGGAGGTCTTCCTGAAGGACGACCGATCCATGGCGGATTGCCGCGCGGATGGCCCGGATCGCTACGACCGGCTGGCCGCCTACGCCCCGGTGATGCAGTCGATCGCGGCCGACGACTGGTCCGAGGCGAGGAGGCGGCTGGACGCGCAGCGCGCCCCAGGCCCCGCCGACTGGGCGCTTCAGGACAACGACTTCATCGTGCGGCACGAGCAGCTTCCGCACAGGTCGCCCTGGGTGGCGGCCCTGCTCTCGACCCTGCTCCCCGGCGCCGGCCGCGCCTACCTCGGCCGCTGGGGCGACGGCGTCTTCAGCCTGCTGCTCGTCGGAGTCCCGGCGGGCTTCGCGGCGCACGACTTCTACGTCCACGGCTTTGGCAACGGGGCCGGCTGGGTGTTGACCGCGCTCGCGGGGGTCTTCTACGCGGGCGACGTCTACGGCTCGGCGGTCGGAGCGGTCGTCTGGAACCGGCGCGTCGCCGATTCGCTCGGCCAGGAGATCGATTCAGCCTATGCGGGCCGCGCCGATCCTTAACGTCGCCCTCGCCTGCCTCTGGGCGGCGGGAGCGGCCGCCGCGCCACCGGCGCCCGAGGATTCGGGGGACTTCGTTCGAACGCTCGCGAAGGCTGGGCTCGTGCGCGAGGCGGCGCGCGAGGCGGTGCGCCAGACGAAGCTCGACGGGGGCGGCGACCTCTCGGGCGACGTGCTCTTCGAGGTCGGCATCGAGCTCGCCCGACGAGGCGACGAGTCGCGCGCCATCGAGATCGTCGGCCTTTCGCTGGACCACACGCCGCCCGGCGAGCTCGCCGATTCGCGGAGCCTCGCG
Source organism: Myxococcales bacterium (assembly GCA_021783235.1). Taxonomy (GTDB): domain Bacteria; phylum Myxococcota; class Myxococcia; order Myxococcales; family JAKAPL01; genus JAJXUD01. The sequence goes on from JAJXUD010000015.1 coordinate 68,066, forward strand.
CTCGGAACGCTCGAGCTCCACTCTGGCGATTACCCGCGGGCAGAGCGGCACTACTCGAAGGTCGAGGCGTTCGGCGAGACGGCGGAGATCCGCTCGCGGGGCAGACGGATGGCCTGCGTCGGCCACGTCTTCGCGCTCGACTCGATCTCCGCGCGCGCCTGCGTCGAGAGACTCTTCCCGCGCCCAGCCGACCGCGAGCGGGCGCTCGGCTGGATTCGGGAGATCGAGCGGGAGGAGGGCTGGAGGAGCTACTTCGGCGGGACCCTCTCGGCGGTCGTTCCGGGGCTCGGGCAGGCGACCGCCGGCGAACCGCTCGACGGCCTCATCGCGCTCACCGTGAACGGCGGCTGGGTGGCGGGGACGGGGGGGCTGCTCGCCGTGGGCGACGTGGCCGACGCGGCTCTGCTGTTGCTGGGCTTCGCGACGCGCTACTACGTGGGGAACGTCGAGCATGCCGCCGCCGACTGGCAGGCGATCTCGGAACGCCGGCGCCACGCGGCGGCGGACCGGCTGCTCCGGCTGATCGCCGCCGAGGCGCAGTAATCAGGACTCGATCGACTTGATGGCTTCCCGCAGGACGTAGATCCGGGCGGTGTTCGACCGGGTGTCCGCGGGGACGAGGAAGAAGCCCGGGGCGCTCGGGTGAGGCTGATCGCAGAATCCGGAGAGCCGGCGGCCGTCCTCGAACTCGACGGTCAGCTTCTGCCCGATCTGATCGGGCAGTGGGTCCCCGGGCTTCATCATGAAGAAGACCGCCTTGACCTGGGAGATGGGAACCCGCTCGGGCGCGGTTCCGCCCGACGGCGGCTGGAGCGTGAGCTCGCTCGCCTCGAAATCGGGGTCTTGTAGCATGCCGCGCTTGAGCAGCCCAGCGCGCATGTGGACGACCACGCGGTGCTCACCCGGAAGGACGTTTGGCGGGCGAAGCTCACCAAAGAGCTGCCCGCGGTCCAGCTCGACCGAGCTCTCCGGCAGGACCGAGGGCAGATCGAAGTCGTCCGTCGGCGGCGGCGCGACCGGCTCGACGAGCGGCAGCGGCGCGGTGACGAGCGGCATCGGCGTGGGCGGCGGCCACTCGGGCGGCGGCTCGACGAGCGGCAGCGGTGCGGCGACGAGCGGCAGCGGGGCGGCGACGAGCGGCAGCGGTGCGGCGACGAGCGGCAGCGGT
>JAJXUD010000077.1 GCA_021783235.1 Myxococcales bacterium
CCGCCTGACGAACGTGAGCTACCCCGACGGCAGCCACGCCGGCTACGGCTACGACGGCGACGGCAACCGCAGGGACCTCCAGGCCTACAGCGGCAGCGGCGCGCTGACCGCCAACGCGAGCTACACCTCGAACGCCTTCAACGAGCTGACGCAGGCAAACGGCGGCAACGGCCCGAGCCAGACGTACACCTACGACGCGAACGGCAGCCGGACGAGCACCGTGGCCCAACCTCCCGGCTACCCCGCCCCGCCGAGCACGACCACCAGCTACGCCTGGACCGACGACGACCGCCTGGCGAGCGTGACGCTCCCGAACGGCCAGGTCGACAGCTTCAAGTACGACGCGAACGGGATCCGGGTCGGCAAGAGCGACAGTACCGGCAGCGTGCGCTACCTCATCGACCCGCTGACGCAGGCGATCCTGGCGACCTACGACGCGGGCACGGGGCTGCGGCTCTTCAACTACAACCAGAACCCGCAGAAGCTCGACGAGGTCTTCAGCTACAAGACCGCCCAGGGCACGAAGCTCTACCCGATGACCGACATGCTCGGGAGCGTCTACGCCCTCAGCGACTCCACAGGCACGCCTCAAGCCACCTTCAGCTACGATGTCTACGGCACCAGGACGCAGACCTTGGGGACGATTTCCTACGAGAGAGGGTTCACGGGACTCGTCCACGATGTCGATACGGGGCTGGTCTACGCGCAGCAGAGATACTACGACCCGCAAATCGGAGGCTGGCTGAACCCTGACCGAATGCGGCTCATCAATGGGGCGAACCTATACCAATACGTCAACTCCCGCCCAACCGTCGGAACCGACCCAACGGGCAACTTCATCATCGTCCCAGACCAGACACTCTACAACGCCTTGCTGAACGCCATTGCTTACCCGCCCGTGTACCAGATCTACTTCGACCTAGTTCTTTCCTCGGTAGGGTTCATCATCCAGCGCGGCAGCCTGGATCAGAACTACTCAGACCAAGAATTCACGCCAGGGCAAACGGAGGCGACGCAATGGCTTGGCTGCAACCTTGCTCAGGTGGACATTACCATCGACGAGGACGGGATAGTCGGCATCGACAACAGTCCGAAGGCTCTCCGGTATGGGGTCTCAGTCGATTACGACGAAGTGATCGTACACGAACTGAGCCATGCAGAGGACATTCTGAACGGCATCCCGACGGGAACGCCACAGAGCGAGGGGCGAGCCTACTCTCTACAGGATGGCTATCGAGAGTTCATCGGCGACGACTTCTTGCCGCCAAGCATGATCCCGCCAGCAGACCTGCCATTCCTACAGCCCTACCCATGATGAGGAAACTGCTCTTCTCGATGCTGGCGGGAGGGATGTCGCTTTCAGGGACAAGCGGCTGCGCTCAGCGCAAGAGCAGCCCCTCCTGCGAGGAATGGGCTACCATCATCGCGAGGGCGATCCCAAGCGGCCAGTTCTCCTTGGAACTACCATCCGTTCTGACCTGCCCGACAGGCGAATCCTTCGAGGTTAGCCAAGCACGCACCGTGTCACCAATTGCTGACCGCCGCTCTGCTTGCTCGGGGAGGGGCTGCATCTCTTGGGCGACGAGAGAGGTCAACGGCGAAAACCGCCTCTGTCGAGCGAATGCCGGGGGTACAAGCCCGTTCTCAGACCTCACGTGCTTTAGGGTCACGATTGCCAAGGAAGGAGGCGAGTGGCGTGTCGTCAGCTTTCGCCTCGTCAGTGCCTCGTGACCGACATGCTGGGCTCGGTCTACGCCATCGCCGACAGCACGGCGGGCCACCTGACGAGCTTCGCCTACGATGCGGCGAACCGGCTGCTGAGCGAGACGAACCCGCTGGGCCAGGTGACGAGCTACGGCTACAACCCGGACGGCACGCGGGCGACGAAGAAGGACGGCAAGGGGAACGTCACGAAGTACGCCTACGACGCGAACGGGCGGCTGAGCGGCGTGACCTTCGCGGACGGGAGCCAGTACCTCTTCGCCTACGACAGCCGTGGCCACCGGACGCTCGAGCAGAGCCCGGACGAGAGCCGGAGCTTCACGTACGACGCGCTGGGGCGGATGGCCAGCGCCACCGACGCGCAGCTCCAGAAGACGATCGCGTACGGCTACGACGCGGCGGGCAACCGCACCCGGCTGAGCTATGATGGTCTGAGCACGGCCTACGGCTACGACCCGGCGAACCGCTTGAGCGCGCTGACCGACCCCGACGGGGAGACGAGCTACCTGACGTACGACCCGGGCGGCCGCCGCGCGAGCCTCGCGCAGGGCAACGGCGTCGTGACGAGCTACGGGTACGACGCGGCGAACCGGACGCTGTCGATCGGCCGCCCGGGGGCGCTGCCGAGCTTCGCCTACAGCTACGACCTGAACGGCAATCCGCTGACGAAGAGTTACACGGGTGGCACTCAGGACCAGTACTTCTACGATCCGGCCAACCGGCTCATCGCCTACACGGGCCCGAGTGGCGTGAGGGCGCAGTACGGCTACACGGGCAGCGGGGATCTGCAGGTGATCGAAGGGTTGAGCAGCACCGGCGCGCCCACCTTCGAGACGAGCTTCCAGGAGAACGCCTTCGACCAGGTGACCCAGTTCCAGCCTGGCCACGCGCTGATCACCTACGGCTACGACGCCAACGGCAACCGGACGGGCCAGACCTCTCAGGACCAGAGCGTCTACCCGTACCCCCCGCAGCAGGTGACGAGCTACAGCTGGACCGACGACGACCGGCTCGGGAGCGTGACCCTCCCGAGCGGCCAGCTCGACGCCTTCAAGTACGACGCGAACGGCATCCGGGTCGGCAAGAGCGACAGCACCGGCAGCGTGCGCTACCTCATCGACCCGCTGACGCAGGCGATCCTCGCGACCTACGACGCGGGCACTGGGCTCAGGCTCACCCAGTACAACCAGAACCCCCAGAAGCTCGACGAGGTCTTCAGCGTCAAGAGCGCTCAGGGAACGAAGCTCTACCCGCACACGGACATGCTGGGCAGCGTCTACGCCGTCTCTGATTCGACGGGCACGAGCCAGGCGACATGGAGCTACGACGTCTACGGCACCAGGACGCAGACATCAGGGAGTCTTGGCTACGCATTCGGCTTCACAGGCAGGGAGCACGACGGGGACACGGGGCTGATCTATTCGAGGGCGAGGTACTACGACCCGAGCGTGGGGAGCTGGCTGAGCCCTGACCGGAAGGGGGACATCAACGGCCCGAACTTGTTCCAGTACGTGGTTGATAGGCCGACCCGGCTGGTTGATCCTTCAGGACAGGATCTGGCGGTTATCCTCAGCGGAGCCGTTGAAGATAACCCGTTCGGCCACGTAGCAGTAGCGATCACCGGCTTCGGAGTCTTCAGTTTTGGAACTTCGACACCTCTAGGATCGTCACTCGCAGATTATGTCGCATCGCAGGATGCGATTCGCAAGGTCACAGTCTTCATAGCCCAGACTGACCCAGCGGCAGATGCAAGAGCATACGAGTACCTACTTGGGAATTCAAATCCCTTGCCGCCCCCAATCCTCGGACCAATCCCCAACATGGCCGATACGTGTGCCACTAGGACAAATGGTGCGCTCAGTGCAGCTGGCCTTCCATACTCCACCAGGTGGTCAAGCTTCCTTCCATGGTCCGTTGAGATACTCGAACATAGTCAAACCCTCGAGATTGACATCCCGAAGGGAACACCAGAAGCCGGCTGGTCGTGTCAGTTCGATCAGTTTGAAGGCGGCGGCTTGGTATGTCAATGAAAGGTAGTCGAATCGTCCTCGTCCTTGGTCTTGTCGTGATTCCATATTTGGCTTTCGTTTATTCGCTACTAGAGATGTCTCCACTGGGACGAGTTCTACCTTTGCCAAGAGGCATCTTGAGATTGGGCGTGGAGGCAGCATTCTTCTACTTGTTCGTGCTGGTGGTGCTGGTGGTGCTCTGGCAGATCGGTCGGGGCATTCGGGCGCTGACGAGGGGGGAGACAATCTCTCGGAGACGCTTGTTAATTTGGCTGGCTTGGACCGTGCTCTTCTTCGTCGCGTACGCGGTCGCCGTGGCTGCGAACACGACCCACAAGGCTCCCGAGCCATATGAGGGATCGCGTGGGTTCGAGATCTTCGTCCAGCCGTTCGTGATTCTTCCGTTGATGGCTCCGCTACTAGCGCTTGCGCTTGCAATCGAGCGCAAGCTCGGCAGGCGTGCAAAGAGGTCTAGCCCCGTATCGTCGTGACGCTCCCGAACGGCCAGCAGGGCAGCTTCAAGTGCGACGCGAACAGAATCCGATTCGCCAAGTCCGACAGCACCGGCAGCCTCGGCCACCTCATCGACCCGCTGATGCACGAGATCCTCGCAGAATACGACGCCGGCACGGGCTTGCGGCTCTGGCAGTTCAGCGCCACCGACGCGCAGCTCCAGAAGACGATCGCGTACGGCTACGACGCGGCGGGCAACCGCACCCGGCTGAGCTATGATGGTCTGAGCACGGCCTACGGCTACGACCCGGCAAACCGCTTGAGCGCGCTGACCGACCCCGACGGGGAGACGAGCTACCTGACGTACGACCCGGGCGGCCGCCGCGCGAGCCTCGCGCAGGGCAACGGCGTCGTGACGAGCTACGGGTACGACGCGGCGAACCGGACGCTGTCGATCGGCCGCCCGGGGGCGCTGCCGAGCTTCGCCTACAGCTACGACCTGAACGGCAATCCGCTGACGAAGAGTTACACGGGTGGCACTCAGGACCAGTACTTCTACGATCCGGCCAACCGGCTCATCGCCTACACGGGCCCGAGTGGCGTGAGGGCGCAGTACGGCTACACGGGCAGCGGGGATCTGCAGGTGATCGAAGGGTTGAGCAGCACCGGCGCGCCCACCTTCGAGACGAGCTTCCAGGAGAACGCCTTCGACCAGGTGACCCAGTTCCAGCCTGGCCACGCGCTGATCACCTACGGCTACGACGCCAACGGCAACCGGACGGGCCAGACCTCTCAGGACCAGAGCGTCTACCCGTACCCCCCGCAGCAGGTGACGAGCTACAGCTGGACCGACGACGACCGGCTCGGGAGCGTGACCCTCCCGAGCGGCCAGCTCGACGCCTTCAAGTACGACGCGAACGGCATCCGGGTCGGCAAGAGCGACAGCACCGGCAGCGTGCGCTACCTCATCGACCCGCTGACGCAGGCGATCCTCGCGACCTACGACGCGGGCACTGGGCTCAGGCTCACCCAGTACAACCAGAACCCCCAGAAGCTCGACGAGGTCTTCAGCGTCAAGAGCGCTCAGGGAACGAAGCTCTACCCGCACACGGACATGCTGGGCAGCGTCTACGCCGTCTCTGATTCGACGGGCACGAGCCAGGCGACATGGAGCTACGACGTCTACGGCACCAGGACGCAGACATCAGGCACGCTTGCCTACGCCTTCGGCTTCACGGGGAGGGAGCACGACCAGGACACGGGGCTCATCTCCTCCAGGCAGAGGTACTACGACCCGAGCGTGGGGAGCTGGTTGTCGAAGGACAGGATTGGGTACAAGAGCGGCCCCAACCTCTACCAGTACGTGCTCGACAACCCGACGCTCTACAGCGACCCGCTTGGGGAGGAGGTGCTCGGGTCTGGGCCGAACGGGGAGGTGCAGTTTGAGGGTTTGAATGCCGCTGGCGTCCTTGGCGTTCTTGCCATATTGGGTCTAGTCGCGGTCGCAATGATTTCTGGCGGCACGGTTCCAGCAGCCGCTGTGGCGGGGGCAGGAGCGGCTGGCGCGACCGGCGGACTGTGCGCCGAGAATCCTGAGCTTCAGAATCTTGCCGAAGCGACCGGAAACTCAGTGGAAGGTCTTCTGAATACGGTCAACCATATTTTCGCCGATCCTGGCCACAACCTCGGCGACTTTCTATCGAGCTTTGGGGATTCGACGACCGACGCATACCAGGCCCTGCTCGACGCGGTGTCGAACCAGAGCCTGGCGGACGGGTTCTATCGACTGCCTGTCAACGTGAACGGAAGCCTGATGACGATTGCGGTCTACGTCTCGAACGGAGTGATCCGCGTCACGGATGCATGGATCCCATGAGAGCCATGGAAGCCCTTTCGCAATTGGAGGAAATGGCGCTGACCAAACTGGTATCGGGCGACCACCCCGTCCTTGTGGCGCTCCAAAGGCAGCTCGTCGGCGCGGCCGTCGAGTCCAGGCGCTTCACGGGAGTGGGCTTCTTTGTACATCTGCGCCTTCGTTCGGACGCGCAGCCCATCGAGAAGGGTCGTGTGGTTGTTTCCGGCGTTCACGTTTCCTTGGCAGGCATGGAGCACGGAGCGGGTTTCGTCCTGTTTACGAAGAACGGCTTGGCCGACACTCTGGAGGGCTACTCGCTCAGCGGTGAACCGTGGCCCAGCGGCTCACCGTCGATTCTCTCCATTGATTTCGACAAGCAACGCGAGGCGGACATTGGGGTACTGGGCTCATCAGGCGCCCAGTCCCAGAAAGCCCCAAAAACGTCCAGGTGAATTTGGGACGAGTTCCTTGACCTTGGAGCCGAGGGGGGCGGGCGCGGATGGCTGTCGACGGCGTGAGGTGAGGAGCTAGAGAAAGATGGCGACGCAGCTCATCACGGGGGTGACGGCGATCGTCTCCCTGGTCGTCGGAGCGCTCCTCCAGGACCTGCTCGGTGGGCGGGCGGAGGAGCAGAAGAATCGTGCCGCGCTGCTCACGGTCGTTTCGCTCTCCCTTCCGTTCAGCCCTTCGCGCTCGGGGCGTCCCGGCCTTACTGCCCTGGGTCCACGAGGGACGCGCCGCCAGCCCGTCGCTACGACGGCCTCTGCTGACTTCTCGCTCCGCTTCACCTGGGCCATCGGAGCCTCGGTCGCCTGCGGAGGATCGAGTTCCAAAGGCTCGGCCGGCGGCGGCGCGCGCGGAGACTTTCCGCTTTGCATCGTGGGCTGGTGGCGGACCTACACGGGCCCGTGCGACGGCGCGAGCGAGTGCCAGAAGCCCGGCGGCGCGACCGCCACCGCCACCGCGTACTCGCAGTCCGATTGCCTGGCCTTCGGCTTCAGCGGCTACACCATCGAGGGCGTCGATGGCGGGAGCGGATACCAGGGCTATGCCGGCGGCGGCGCCGTCTGGAGTGCGAAGGCGCGTCTGTTCGTCCCCGGTCTCGGCATCTACACGGCCACCTGGGGCGCGGCGCCGCCGGACCAGGTGACCACGATCGATTCGATTGGACAGGAGAACGAGCAGCAGGTCGACTGTGTGGGAGGAGGCTTGGTCGTTACGGGTGCCGCGGGGACGCAGAGCCAGCTCTTCCCGATCGACGACTCGGCCCTCATCTCGGCGTTGAACGCCCACGGCGCGGAAGGGCCCTGGAATGCGATCGGGTATTGAACGAGGCTTCTGCCTCTCAGGCCTCGCTCTCGTCTGCGCCTGCGGTGCTTCAGGCAGCGGTAACCTGCGGGCGCCGGTTTCGTACTCGACTTGCGCGACGCCCGTGGCCATTTTCGCCGCCGACGTGACCGGAGACGGCAAGCTCGACCTCGTGACCCCGTGCCCGTCGATCGGCATCGTCGCCTCGCTGGCCGGCAACGGCGACGGGACGTTCCAGGCACCGGTGGTCTCGCCGGTCCCTGCTTGGCCCTCGACCCCTGCCGTGCTCGAGGACTTCAACCGCGACGGCAAACCGGATCTCGCGCTGGGCTCGTTCTTCGACCCCTCGCTCGGCTCGATATCGGACGGCGGCGTGGCGGTGCTTCTCGGTAACGGCGATGGGACCTTTGCGCGTCCCGAGATCTTTCTTCCGGGGGCGCCGGTTCTCGAACTCGCGGCGGGCGATCTCTTCGGAAGCGCCACCCCTCCGGCGCTGCTGGTTTCCACGGGAGCTGCCCTCGCATCCTCGTTCTCTTTGAACGTTCTGGTGGGTCTCGGAGACGGATCATTCTCCCGAGGTCCTTCGCTCGGCATCGGCGGTGCTCCTCCCGCCGGGGGGATCGTGCGCGGGGGGCTCGCGATCGGCGCGATTCGGTCGGATGGCGGGAGTGAGGTGCTCCTCTCATTCGCTCCTCCGGCTGCCGGCGCTGCTCTCGTCCAGGCGTTCCGTGGCTCGCCGGACGGCGGCCTTTCGGCGGGCCCCACCTCGCCGCTTCCCGGGGCCTACGTCGTCGAGCTGCGGGACATCAGCGGGGACGGCATGGGCGATCTCGTGGGCATCGGCGGTTCATCCGTCGCCGTGGCGCTCGGCAAGGGAGACGGCACGTTCCTTCAGCCGAAGCTCTTCCCGGCGGGAGGGACCCCGATCGATCTCGGGGTCGCCGACTTCAACGGCGATGGAAACTTGGACATCGCCGTCGTGACGACGCCGGGGCCACCGGTGGGCCTCTGCCGTCAGCGCGGCGGCGCCTCGGTCGGGATCCTGCTGGGCGACGGCAAGGGTGGCTTCGCGGCCGTCGAGAGCTTCGCGCTCTCCTCGGCAGGCTCGGGGGTGGGTGGGCTCGCGGTGGGCGATCTCGACGGCGACGGCAAGCCAGACGTCGCGACCTACGATGGCTGGACGGGAGAGGTCTACGTGCTCCTCGACGCCTGGCGCTGGGCGGGGTGAGCCGGCGAACGCACTCCGCCGATGAGGGGAGGGTCCGGCCCAGGGTTCGGCTCCCCCCCTTCCGACGCGGCTGCGCCGTTTGACTTCGCCTCGGCACCGAGGCTAGCTTCCGCGGCAACCGAGGTTGCCCGTGGAAGCCACCGCCCCGAACGCTCCCCAGAGCCGCGCCTACGACGAGATCGTCCGCGATCTCGAGGCCTGCGTCCGCGACCTCGAGGAGGGGCGGCTGCCCCTCGAGCGGGCGATCGAGCGCTTCAAAGAGGGCGTCGACCTCGCGAAGCTCGCCGAGCGGCGCCTTCAGGAGGCCGAGGGTCAGGTCAACCTGCTCCTCAAGGCCGCCGACGGCAGCGAGGCGGAGGAGCCGTTCGATCCGGGCGCCGAAGGGCTGCCCAAGGGCCCCCGCGTCCAGACCTCCGCCCCGCGCGGTCGAGGTGGGCCGGGCGGGGACCCGGTTCCGTTCTAGCCGCCGGGCGGTCGCGCTTGCCCGCCGGACCCGGAGATCCACACCTTCAATCGATGGCAAAGCGCAAGATCATCATCGTCGACGACGACCGCGACACGCGAGAGATGTTGACCCTGGCCTTCGAGCTCGAAGGCTACGAGGTCTCCCAGGCGGCGAACGGGCTCCGCCTCATCTCGAGCCTCCACGTCGACAAGCCCGACCTCATCGTCCTCGATGTCATGATGAGCTGGATCGACGGCTTCGAGCTCTGCCGCTCGATCAAGAAGAACGAAGAGTTCAAGGACATCCCGGTCGTCTTCCTGTCGGCTCGCAAGTCCGCCGAGGACACCCGCCGCGGCCTCGAGGCCGGCGCCGACGGCTACTTCGCGAAGCCCGTCCAGGTCGAGGAGCTCCTCCGCAAGGTCCGGGAGCTGGTCGGCCCCCCCGAATCCGCTTGAAGCTCGACGCCTACCTCGCGGAGCGCCGGGCCGCCGTCGACCGAGAGCTCGGCTCGCGGCTGGCCCGCTCGCTCGCGGCGGCTCCGCGCCGGCTCGCGGAGGCGATGAGCTATGCCGTGCTCGAGGGGGGAAAGCGGCTGCGGCCGATCCTCGTCCTCGCCTCCGCCGAGGCGGTCCGCCCCGGGGCCGGGCCCGAGGCGCTCGGCTACGCCTGCGCGGTCGAGCTGGTCCACGCCTACTCGCTCGTCCACGACGACCTTCCCGCGATGGACGACGACGACCTGCGGCGCGGCCGGCCGACCTGTCACAAGGTCCACGGCGAGGCGCTCGCCATCCTGGCAGGCGACGCGCTCGTCACCGAGGCGTTCGGCTGGACGGCCGCGCTGCCGCCGCCGCTCGGCGGCGAGCTCTGCGGGGAGCTCGCGCGCGCCGCCGGCGCCGCCGGCATGGTCGGGGGCCAGGTCCTCGACGTCGTCGCCACGGGGGCGGGCGTCCCGTCCGCCGCCGCCGCGGTCGAGGCGATCCACCTCGGTAAGACCGGCGCCCTGCTCGGCGCCTGCGCCTCCGGGGGCGCCCTTTGCGCGGGCGCCCCGCCGGCCACCGTCGGCCGGCTTCGCCGCTACGGCGAGCTCCTGGGCCTCGCCTTCCAGGCCGCCGACGACGTCCTCGACGTCGAGGGGGATCCGGAGGAGCGAGGAAAGAGGCGCGGGGGGGACGCCGAGCTCGGGAAGGCCACCCTCGTCGCGGCGCTCGGGCTCGAGGGGGCCCGGCGGCGCGCGCACGAGCAGGCCGAGGCCGCCTCTGCCCAGCTCGACGGGCTCGAGGAGCCGTCGGTCCTGCGCGAGCTGGCGCTGTACGCGGCGGCGCGGACGCGTTAAAGAGACGCCTCGAAATGCCCCGCCTCCTGGACGCCATCGACGGCCCGATCGACCTGAAGCGGCTCCCGCGGCCGAGCCTGCCCTTGGTCGCCCGCGAGCTGCGCGACGAGATCATCGCCACCTGCGCCCAGAACGGCGGCCACCTCGGCGCCTCGCTCGGCGCCGTCGAGCTGATCGTCGCGCTCCACTACGTCTTCACCTCGCCGCTCGATCGCCTCGTCTTCGACGTCGGCCACCAGGCTTACGCGCACAAGCTCCTCACCGGCCGGCGCGGTCGGTTTCGGACCATCCGCAAGGAGGGTGGCCTCTCGGGTTTTCCGAACCGCGAGGAGAGCGAGCACGACGCCTTCGGCGCCGGCCACGCCTCGACCTCGGTGAGCGCGGCGCTCGGCATGGTCGAGGCGCGGCGCCAGAAGGGCGAGGGCGGCCGGGTCGTCGCGGTCATCGGGGACGGCGGGCTCACGGGCGGCATGGCGTTCGAGGCGCTCAACCACGCGGGCCACCTCGAGCGCGATCTCGTCGTCATCCTGAACCACAACGAGCAGTCGATCAGCCCGAACGTGGGCGCGCTGTCGCGCTGGTTCTCGAAGCGGATGACCGGCGCCACCTTCAACAGCTGGCGGCGCGGGGTCAAGGAGGCGCTGCGGGGGCTGCCGAAGGGGCCGCGGGCCATCGCCGCCATCCGGCGCGCCCTCTCCTCGACGAAGGCGCTCTTCACCCCCGGGATCCTCTTCGAGGGGCTCGGCTTCCAGTACGTGGGCCCCATCGACGGCCACAACCTCGCGGATCTCGTCGAGACGCTCGAGCGGGTGAGGGGGCTCGACGGCCCGGTGCTCGTCCACGTCGTCACCGAGAAGGGGAAGGGCTACGGCCCGGCCGAGGCCGACCAGGTGACCCGCGGCCACGGCATGGGCCCGTTCGACATCGCGACGGGCAAGAGCACCGCGAAGCGGCCGCCGGTGAAGGCGTACCAGGAGTTCTTCGCCGACGACGTCGTCGAGCTGATGCGCCAGAACCCCCGCGTCGTCGCCATCACCGCAGCGATGCTCGAGGGGACGAGCCTCAACCGCGTGCAGCAGCTCTTCCCCGACCGGGTCTACGACGTCGGCATCGCGGAGCAGCACGCGGTGACCTTCGCGGCGGGGCTCGCCTGCGAGGGGATGCGGCCCATCGCCGCCATCTACAGCACCTTCCTGCAGCGCGCCTACGACCAGATCGTCCACGACGTCTGCCTGCAGAAGCTGCCCGTGACCTTCGCGATCGATCGCGCCGGCATCGTCGGGGCCGACGGCGCGACCCACCAGGGCGCCTACGACGTCGCCTACCTGCGGGTGGTGCCGAATCTCGTGGTCATGGCGCCGTCCGACGAGAACGAGCTGCGCCACATGCTCTACACCGCGCTGAGCCTCGACGGCCCCGCCGCCGTCCGCTTCCCGCGCGGCAGCGGCGTCGGCCTGCCGCTCGACAGCTACTTCGAGGCGCTGCCCGTCGGCAAGGGGCGCATCGTCCGGGGCGTCAAGGGAAAGCCCGATCTGCTCGTCGCCGCGCTCGGCTCGATGGTCCAGCCGGCGAAGGCCATGGCCGATCGGCTCGCCGCCCAGGGGCTCCAGGCGGTCGTCGTGGACGCTCGCTTCGTCAAGCCGCTCGACGAGGAGCTCTTCTGCGACCTCGCCCTCCAGGCCGGCCGCGTCCTCACCGTCGAGGAGGCCGCCGTCGCGGGCGGCTTCGGCTCGGCCGTTCGCGAGGCGCTCGACCGCGCGGGCGTCGCGGTGAAGGGCTTCAAGAGCCTCGGCATGCCCGACCTCTTCCTCGAGCACGGCGATCCCGCCCGCCAGCGCGCCCAGTTCGGCCTCGACGAGGCGGGCCTCGAGCGGGCGGCCCGCGAGCTCCTCGGCGAGCGAGCGGCGGCCGCCGCGGTCTCCTGAGCCCCCCGGCGATCCAGGCGAGGGGGGAGCGGTGTAGAGCCCATCGTCTCCGACTGCACGGAGACGAGGAGGCCCCATGATCCGCCGATCCGTGATTGTGCTGCTCGCCATCGGTGCAAGTGGCTGTTCTTGCGGCACCTTGGCGACGAGCCGCCTCTCGGATGGCGGCGCGGGCGGCGACGCCGGCGCGAAGGGGGGCGCCGACGCGGGTGGGGCCGGCGACGGCGGTGTCATCCGGACGGGGACGGACGGCGGCCTCGACGGCGGCGCCCCGCTCGACGCCGGCTCGTCGGACGCTGGCCTCGACGCCGGGATCTCGGACGCGGGGCTCGCCGACGCGGGCGCGCCGGACGGCGGGATCCCGGACGCGGGGCTCGCCGACGCGGGCTCGGCCGATGCCGGGGCCGGAGACGCAGGCGTCGCCGACGCGGGCTCGAGCCGCGACGGCGGCGCGGCCGGCCCGTGCACTCCGCAGAACGGCGGCTGCCTGGGCACGGCGTCCTGCTGCCAGGGGCTCGTCTGCACGGCCGCGGGCGGGGCCGGTGGAACCTTCTGCGAGCCCAACGTCGCGAGCGGCTGCGGCCTGAACTCGACCTCGTGCAACGGCGCCTGCGTCGTCACCCTGACCGATCCGAACAACTGCGGCGGCTGCGGAATCCGCTGCGACGTCGCCGCCGGCTTCGTCTGCACGGGCGGGGCCTGCCTCGGCCCGGCCGCCTGCCCGCAGGGGCTCACGGCCTGCGCCGGAAGCTGCGTGGACTTCCAGACGAGCAACGCCAACTGCGGCGCCTGCGGCTCGCCCTGCCCGGCCGGCCAGGGCTGCGCGGCGGGGAGCTGCGTGCAGACGGTCGCGCTCCTCGACGGCGGCCCCGCCTGCACCGGCGGCGGCCCGCCGGTCGACGTGGGCGACGCGGGCATCTGCACGGGCGCGCTCGCCCAGGTGACGTTCCGCTGGGCCCTCTGCTCCTGTGGCGACGTCTCCCCGGGCTCGCCGCTCGTCACCGACGCCTTCGACAGCACCTTCGGCCCCTACCAGGACGGCGGCCTCGGCGGCAGCGTCGGCGTCAACGGGAACTTCGGCACGGGCGATCTCTTCGACTTCAAGGGGACCGCCTGGGTCGCGGGCGACGGCGGCATGTCCTTCGGGTCGTCCGGCAACCGGGTCTGGAGCGATCTCCTGCTCGCCGGGCCGCTGCAGAACGGCGGCGATCTCTGGGTCGGCGGCAACGCCTGGCTCGTGGGGGGGGCGAGCGGCACGACCTCCATCGACGGGACCATCTACACGCCCTCGGCGAGCCTCGTCGGCGCCGGCGTCCAGGCCGACGGCGGCGTCGTCGTCGGGCCCGTCACCGTCCCGCCGCCCTGCGACTGCTCCGTAAGCCAGCTCATCGACGTCGCGGGGATCGTCCAGGACGGGGCGCTCCACAACGACGACGCGACGATTGGGCTCAACCCCGACGCCGTCAACAGCAACGGCTCCGGCTACGGCGGGGCGAACCGGCTCGATCTGCCGTGCGGCCGCTACTACCTGAGCGCGATCCACGCGGGGTCGGCGATCACCATCGCCGTCCACGGGCGGGCGGCGATCTTCGTCGGCGGCGACATCCGCATGGGCTCGCCCCTCTCGGTGACGATCGATCCCCAGGCCGAGCTCGACCTCTTCGTGGGTGGGACCATCGACTCCGGCGCCGACATCAGCTTCGGCTCCACGGAGGTCCCGGCGCAGTCGCGCATCTACGTGGCCGGCAGCAGCATGTCGCTCGGCGGCTCGAACCTCGTGATCGCGGGCAACTTCTACCTGCCCAACGCCGCCTTCAGCAACGGCAACCCAATGACGCTGTACGGGTCGATGTTCACCGGCTCGTATGGCGGAGGGCCGCTGACGGTCCACTACGACACCGCCGTCCTCTCTGCGGGACAGGAGTGCGCGGTCAACGCCCCCGACGGCGGCGCAGTGGCCTGCTCGAGCTGCCGCGACTGCGGCAACCAGGCCTGCGTGAACGGGAGCTGCGGCGCCTGCCGGAGCCGCCTCGACTGCTGCTCGCCCTACATCTGCTCCCCGAGCGGCCGCTGCATTCCGCCCGGCTGAGAGCCAGTCGCCCCTGAATGGCTTCGTGGAAGGCGATCCGCACGAAGCAGAATCAGTTTCGGCCGAGGCACGTTCTGCTTCGGCCGAAGCGCATTCTGATTCGGGCGAAGTGCCTTCTGCTTCGGCGAAAAGGCGTTCTGCTTCGGGCGAAGTGCATTCTGCTTCGGCGGAAAGGCGTTCTGCTTCGGTCGAAGTGCATTCTGCTTCGGCGAAAAGGCGTTCTGCTTCGGGCGAAGTGCATTCTGCTTCGGCGGAAAGGCGTTCTGCTTCGGTCGAAGTGCATTCTGCTTCGGCGAAAAGGCGTTCTGCTTTGGGCGAAGTGCATTCTGCTTCGGCGAAAAGGCATTCTGCTTCGGGCGAAGTGCATTCTGCTTCGGCGAAAAAGCATTCTGCTTCGGGCGAAGTGCATTCTGCTTCGGCGAAAAAGCATTCTGCTTCGGCCGAAGTGCATTCTGCTTCGGCGAAAAGGCATTCTGCTTCGGCCGAAGTGCATTCTGCTTCGGCGAAAAGGCGTTCTGCTTCGGCGAAAAGGCGTTCTACTTCGGGCGAAGTGCCTTCTGCTTTGGCGAAAAGGCATTCTGCTTCGGCGAAGAGGCATTCCGCTTCGGCGAAAGCACATTCTGCCGCGGCCGAAGCAGATTCCGCTTCGGCGAAAGAGCATTCTGCGGCGGCCAGAGCAGATTCTGCGGCGACGAAAGCGAACTCTGCCCCGGCCGAAGCAGATTCTGCCGCGGCGGAAGCGCAGTCTGCCACGGCCAGAGTAGCCTCTACGGTGCTCGAGGCAGCGGCTACGACGCTCTCCGCTGAATCCGCCGCGCGCGCTCGGCTCTCTGGGATCCTCGCAGGCCTTGGATCCGCCTCGGCAATCGCTGCGAAGGGCCCCGCAGCCGCCGCGAAGCCCGTCGCTCGCTCGAGGGCGGGGCTCGCCGAGTGCGTCCCTGCCGGGGTACGCTCGCGCGCGCATGGCGCGAGTTCGGATCGATCAGCTCCTCGTCGAGCGGGGGCTCGCGCCGTCGCGCGCCAAGGCCCAGGCGCTGGTGCTCGCCGGACAGGTGGTCGCGGGCGAGGCGCGGGTCGACAAGCCGGGCCAGCTCGTGCCCGCCGGCGTCGCCGTCCGGCTCAAGGAGGGGGCGACCCTCCGCTACGTCTCTCGCGGCGGCCTGAAGCTCGAAGGGGCGCTCGATCGGTTCGGCGTCGATCCCGCGGGGCTCGTCTGCGCCGACCTCGGCGCCTCCACCGGCGGCTTCACCGACTGCCTCCTCCAGCGTGGCGCCGCCCGGGTCCACGCCTGCGACGTGGGACGGGGGCAGCTCGATCCCAAGGTCGCGAACGACCCCCGCGTGCGCGTCCACGACCGGATGAACGTGCGCGCCGTGGGCCCCGAGGATCTCGGCGAGAGCGTCGATCTCTGCACCGCCGACCTCTCCTTCATCTCGCTGCGGCTCGTCCTCCCCGCCATCCGGGCGATCCTGCGGCCCGGGGGGACGCTGGTCGCGCTCGTGAAGCCGCAGTTCGAGGCCGGCCCCGAGAAGGTGGAGAAGGGGGGGGTGGTGCGAGATCCCGCGGCCCGCGCCGAGGCGATCGAAGCGGTCGTCGCGGCGGCGAGGGCCACGGGCTTCGATGTCGTGGGCACGATGGACGCGCCCATCCGCGGCCCGGCGGGCAACCTCGAGGCGCTGCTCGTCGCGACGCGGCCCGCTCGGGCCATGCCGAGGACGCCCGCGCCGCCGTGAACGCTCTTGAAATCCGGCTGTCCCATCTGATTCAATGGATGGGCGAGCGGGGAGGTCCACTCGCGACCCAGAAGATGAGAGAGCCCCTCTTTCCATGAACCCCGTCTTGCGGCTCACGGTGGAGGATCTCGCCCGGCCCGAGATGGCGGAGGCCGTGCTCCGGCTCCAGGCGGCCGCGCTCGCGGCGGTCGCCGATCCCGTGGCGGTCACCGACGGCTCCGGCCGGATCCTCTGGACCAACCCGGCGTTCTCCGATCAGAACGGCTACGGCCCCGACGAGGTCCGGGGGCGGCGGCCGAGCCTCCTCAAGTCCGAGCGGACCGACCCGTCTGTCTACGAGGCGCTCTGGCGCGAGATCCTGGCCGGCCGCGTCTTCCGCGGCGAGCTCGTGAACCGGCGGCGGGACGGCAGCGAATACGTCGCCAGCCTGACGGTCGCGCCGGTCGCGGGCGAGGGCGGCGCCCCGGTGGCCTTCGTCTCGACCCACCGCGACGTCACGGTCCAGCGCGAGGCGGAGGCGCGGCTCCGCCGCTCGGAGGAGAGCATCCGGGCGATCGTCGAGCAGCTCCCCGACGCGATCGTCCTCCACCGGGACGGCCGCGTGATCTACGCGAACCCGAGGGCCCTCGCCGACCTGGGCCGCGCGGCGACGGCCGACCTCCGGGGTCTGCCGCTGCGGGAGCTGGTCCACCCCGACGACGCCGCGCGGCTCACGGAGACGACCCGGTCCGCGCCGCCGGGCGCGTCGCTGGAGGTCCGCTTCCTGCGCCCCGACGGGACCACGCGGACCGCCGAGCTGCTCACCCTGCCCATCGCCTTCGAGGGCGGGCAGGTCTTCCTGTCGGCGGCCCGCGACGTGACGGAGCGCAAGGCGCTGCACGCGCGGATGATGCAGCTCGACCGGGCCATCGCCGTGGGCACGCTCGCGGCCGGCGTGGCCCACGAGATCAACAACCCGCTCACCTTCGTCCTCTCGAACCTGGACTTCGCCGCCGCGAGGACCGGGTTGGGCGCCCGGGGGGCCGCGGACGATCCCGGGGAGGACGCCGAGCTGCGGCAGCTCATCGAGGAGGCCCGCGGAGGCGCCGCCCGGATCCGCGCCATCGTCAAGGATCTCTCGCTCTTCTCGCGCTCCGACCGGGACGACCGGGAGCCGACCGATCTGCCCTCGGTCATCGACGCGGCCGTCGGCCTCTGCTGGAACGAGATCCGGCACCGCGCGCGGCTCGTCAAGCGCTACGGGGACGCCCCGAAGGTCTTCGCGGATCCGGGGCGGCTCGCGCAGATCTTCGTGAACCTGCTCGTCAACGCGGCGCAGGCGCTCCCCGCTGGGCAGGCGGAGGCGCACCAGATCGAGATCGCGACGTCCACGGGGTCGGACGGCGCCGCGATCGCCGTGGTCCGGGACGACGGCGCCGGGATCCCGCCGGAGATCCTGCCGCGGATCTTCGAGCCATTTTTCACGACGAAGCCCGTGGGGCAGGGGACGGGCCTCGGGCTCGGCATCTGCCAGGGGATCGTCCGGTCGCTCGGCGGCGAGATCTCCGTGAGCAGCCGCCCCGGCGAGGGGGCCTCCTTTTGCGTCTCGCTGCCGCCCGCCGGCCCCGAGGCTCGCGCCGTCCGCGCCCCGGCCGAGCCGGCGCCGCGGCTCGCGGGCGCCCGCCTGCTCGTCGTCGACGACGAGGAGGTGATGGGGCGAATCTTCGTTCGGCTGCTCTCGGACCACGCGGTGACCGTCGAGACCGCCGCCGCCGCCGCGCTCGCGCGGATCGAGCGGGGCGAACGGTACGACGCCATCCTCTGCGACCTCATGATGCCGAAGATGGGCGGGGTGGAGCTGCACGAGCGGCTGCGAGCGATCGCGCCCGAGCAGGCCGCGCGGATGATCTTCGTCACCGGCGGCGCCTTCACGCCCGAGGCCGTCGCCTTCCTCGCCCAGTCCGAGAACCCGAGGGTCGACAAGCCCATCTCCGAGGGCGACCTCGCCGCCGCCCTCCACACCGTCCTCGCCCGCCGCGGGTGAGGGGGGCTGGCCGCTCGATGGGTCGGCTGAGCCGCTCCGGGGCGCTCGCCGGACTCTTCTGCGCGACGGCGGGGCTGGCCGCGCCGCCGTCCAGCCCTCCGGCCGCGCGAGCGGCGGCAGATCCCCGAAGCGGCGCGGCGGCTCCGAGAGCCGCCGGGGCGCCCTCCGGGAGAGCTCCTGCCATCCGCTTCGTCTACGTGCGCGGCGAGGGTGCCGAGCAGTGCCCGGACGAGCAGGGGCTGCGCGACGAGATCGGCGCTCGGCTCGGCTACGATCCCTTCCTCGCTCCGGCGCCGCTGGCAACGCCTACCGTGGGCGGCCCCGCGCTGAGCGTGTCGATCGTTCGGAGGGGCACGACGCTCCACGGCCACGTCGCCCTCCTCGACGCGGCGGGGAGATCGCTGGGCGCCCGGGATCTCGTGGCCCAAGCCGGCGATTGCGACGGCCTGGTGCAGGCGCTGCTCTTGGCCTCGAGCCTCGCGCTCGATCCCCTGGGCGCGACGCGACCGCGCGCTCCGAAGGTGGCGGCGCCGCCCGCCCCGGCCCCCGCGGCAGCCCCGGCCGCGCCGCCCGCTCGCCTCGCGGTGGTCCCGGGTAGGCCGCGAAGCCGGGCGGAGGCCGCAGGCCGGAGCAGTCGAATGGAGGTCGGCGCGGGGCTCGTCGGATCCGCGGGGGCCGCGCCCGCCGCCGCGATGGGCTTCGACCTCTCCGTCTCCGAACG
>JAJXUD010000016.1 GCA_021783235.1 Myxococcales bacterium
CGCACCCGGACTCGACCTCCCCGCAGGTGGACTCGTGCTCCCCGCACGCGGACTCGTGCTCCCCGCACCCGGACTCGACCTCCCCGCAGGTGGACTCGTGCTCCCCGCACGCGGACTCGCGCTCCCCGCACGTGGACTCGTGCTCCCCGCACGCGGACTCGACCTCCCCGCACGTGGACTCGTGCTCCCCGCACGCGGACTCGACCTCCCCGCACGTGGACTCGTGCTCCCCGCACGCGGACTCGACCTCCCCGCACGTGGGCTCGTGCTCCCCGCACGTGGACTCGTGCTCCCCGCACGTGGACTCGGCCTCCCCGCACCTGGGCTCGTGCTCCGCGCACGTGGACTCGACCTCCCGAAGAAAAGTGAGCGGCCGATGTCAGGGATCTCGGCGTTCTCGAGAAAGGGGGACCTTGCCCCTCGCGCTGCCGGTCGTCTATACCGCCGCGGCATGGCCGGGCCCGAACGCGCGCACCTCGATCTCGCCGAGCGGTTCGCCCGCGCCCAGCGCCGACGACTCCTCGGCCGGCGGGCCCCGTGGCTCGCGCGCGCCGCTTCGGGAGCTGGGCTGCCCGCGGACCTCGGGGAGCACGGTGCCGCGTCCGTCCGCGCGGTCGCCCTCGCCGCGGAGGGAGCGGTGATCGACGAGGGGCTCGCTCGCCTGGCCGAGGCCCGGGCCCACGGGGGGGCTCGCGAGGTCGGGACGCCGATGGAGGCGCTTTGGCGGCTCGCCGTCGAGCCGGAGGGTGACGCGCGGGGCGCCCTCGCGGCCTCGCTTTCGCGATCGATCCGCGACCCCGCGCTCGCGCTCGCGGGAGCCTTCGCGCGCGTGCTCGAGCGGGCCGCCGAGGCGGGCGTGCCAGAGGTCGCCTCCGAAGCAGACGAGCGCGCGGCGAAGCTGCTCATCGCCGCGACGGAGGATCCCGTCCGCGACGTCCTGGACTGGGCGACCGTTCGGCTCGGGCGCGGGCGGCGGGAGAAGCTCTCGTGGAGCGACTCCTTTCGCGCACTCTGGAACCGCCCGGCCGAGCTTCGCCTCCGGCCGGCCGCCGACCCCTGGCCGGCCCTGGCGGGTTGGCGGGCGAGGATCGGCGCGCCGCTCGAGGACGACGTCGGGCTGGAGGCGGCGCCGGCGACGATCGGGTGGGGAAGCTGGGCGGTCCGGGCGGGGGGGAAGGCGCGCATCGGGGTCGCGGCTCCGCCGGGCGCCCCGCGCTGGAGACTCGCCTTGCAGTCCATCGGCCGCTGGGATGCCCTGCGCGAAGGGGGGCGGCGGGCGTTCCTTCCGGCGGACCCGGCCTCGGCCGAGCTTCTCCCTTCGCTCTGGCCGTTGCTCCTCGCCGATCGGCTCTTCCTCGAGCGGGGCGTGGGGGCGCCTGGGGTCGATCTCGACGACGTGCGTCGCCTCGCGCTCTCGGAGCTGCTCTGCGCGCGGCTCGGCGCGGCGGCCGTGCTCGTCCGCCGTGGCTTCCAGGAGAGCCGCTCGGTCGAGGGGGCCCGGGGCGAGGCGGCCGACCGCTTCCGCGTCGCGCTCTACGCCCCGATCGCGCCCGAGCTCGGGCTGCTGCTCTGCGCGCCATGGCAGCCGTCGTCCTCCGAGCCGCGGGCGATCCTCGCCGCGATCGGACTCGCCTCGGAGCTGCGCGAGCGGTTCGACGTCGATTGGTGGCGCAACCCGCGGGTCTGGCCCGAGCTGCGCCGGATCGCCTCCGAGGCCGGCACGGCGACGCTGCCGCCGCAGCCAGCCGAGCGGGCGCCGCTCGACCGCTGGATCGTGGAGAAGCTCGGCGCCTAGCTGGCGCGCCGACTACCGGCTCGCCTGGGTCGTCGGACGGGCCTGCCGGACCTGAGCGAGCGGATCGGGAGGCGCCACCGCGACGCAGCAGCAACCCGCGAGCGAGAGGAGCGCGACAGCGAGAAAGAGGTTCTTCACCCGAGAGCTCACTTGCGGCGGAGGGCGCGGACGATCTTGTCCTTGGTCTTCGATGCCTTGGGGGCCGCCTGGCCCAGGCCGTAGACGTGCCCCATCGCCTGGAAGGCGCGCAGCTCGATCTCGGCGATCCGGGCCTTGGCCTCGGGATGCTCCTGGCCGACGCGCGCGAGCGGCGTCCGCGCCGATGAACCGAGGCCGTTGCGGAGCCGGAGGACCCGCTCCTCCTCGGCGGTGAGCGAGCCCGCCCGGGCCGCCCGCTCGAGCGCCCGTTCGGTCACGGTCACGGTCCGCTCGCTGGTCGATTTCTTGGGCATCGGGGATCTCCTCGGCTGGAATGAAACCGGTCCGGCGACCGCAGTGTCGCCCGTCACGTAATCCTAGGGCTGGCCAAGAACGCCGTCAATTTTTCTGCCGGCCGCTCTCTTCTCGGGCGGCAGGCTGGGACGGCGCCCCGGGGGTTCCCCCGTCGGTCAGCTCCGCGAAGCCGAAGCGCGCGAGCGTGCCAGCCGGCCCCCGCGGCCGTCGTGGCGGTGGCAGCGGCTTGGACGGCTCCTCGATGGCGATGGCCTCGCCCACGTGCCGCAAGGTCTCGGAGAGCTCGGCCGTCGCGTGCGCCGTCCCGGCATCCCCGCTCGCCGTCCAGCGGACGTCGAGCGTCGCGGCGAGGACCACTCCGCTCTCGCGATCGACGCAGACGTCGCCGGAGGCCTCCTCGAGCCGCCGGCCATGGAGAAAGGCGAAGCGCTTCGAGGTGCCGTCGTCGAGCCTCCCCTCGAACCGCTCCGGCCGGAGCGGCGGACGCGCCTCGCCGAGCGAGATCTCGTAGCGCTCGCAGCGGCGGCCCGCGACCTGACGCTCGCCCGCCGGCGCGAGGTGGAAGGCGCGGTCGGCCTCGAGGTAGAGCGCGCCCAAGGCGCCCCAGACGAGGTCGCGGTCGCGACTGAACTCGTCGTTGACCTCGCGCTGCACGAACGGCCCATAGCGACTGCGGCCGTAGAGGGCTCCCTTCGCGAGCAAGAGCTCCATGCCGCTCCCGCTGCTCTCGAGGAGCCGCAGGTGGACGTCGCCTTCGCTCGACTGCTCGACCAGCCGATCCTCGGTGAGCGAGAGCGTCTGCCCCGGGCCGCGGAACGAGGTGTGGAGTGTCCCGCGGAGGGTGAACGAGCCGAGCCGCCGCGCCGCCTCGGCCTCGCCCATGCCGAGCACGTGGTCCGCCAGCGCGGGATCCTCCGCGAGCTTGGCCGCGTCGATGGGGAGCTGCCACGGCGCCAAAGGCTCCGCGGGGTGGGCCGCGAAGATCCGCTCCTTCGCGCGGCCGTTGTCCGACCGCCCGCCGCCGAAGCAGCCGGCGACGAGGAGCGTCGTCGCGACGAGGATCGAAGAACGTCTCAAGGGGCGCCGAGCCTAGCAGAGGCGCGTTGGTGCGTCACCGTGCGGCGCGCCGGTCGGTCTGCTCGCCCATCGAGCTTCGCGAGCAGCTTGCGCGTCACGGACGAGAGGCCGAGCGACGCCAGATCCTCGCGGCCCGCGAAGCGCACCCCGAGATAGCCCGTGAGGGCGCTCGGCGAGCCGGACGAGGTCGCGGCGTGGGCGACGACTCGTAGGTCGCGGTGGGTGAGGATCTGCGAGACCTCCGCGACGGCGGCGCCCACCCGGACCCGAATCCCGAGCCGTTCTCGGAGGAGCCGCGCGAGCTCGCGCCGCTCGTCCCCGGTACTGGAAAGCTCGCCCCCCGGGAGCTCCCAGAGCCCGCCGAAGAGGCCGCGCTCGGGACGGCGCGCGAGCAGGATCCTGCCTCGCTCGTCGCGCAGGACCGCCGCCACCCAGGAGAGCCGGCGCCGGGCCGTGGGCTTGCGCGCCGGCGGGATCTCCGCCTGCAGCCCGAGCCTTCGCGCGACGCAGGGCTCGCGCCAGGGGCAGAGGGGGCAGGAGGGCGTCGCAGGAGCGCAGAGCGAGGCGCCGAGGTCCATCACCGCCTGGTTCAGCTCCGAAGGCTTGCCGTGGGCGAGCAGCGGCCGGACGAGCTCCCGAAGCAGCGGCTCGGCCTCGGCGCGGGCCGCCCTCAGCCCGACGAGCCGGCCGTAGACGCGCAGCGCGTTTCCGTCGATGGCGGGCTCCGGGCGCTCGAAGGCGATCGAGGCGACGGCGGCGGCGGTGTAGGGGCCGAAGCCGGGCAGCGACCGGAGTTCGTCCATCGTGTCGGGAAAGGCGCCGCGCAGGGCGATCTCCTTCGCGGCGGCGTGCATGGCTCGCGCCCGGGCGTAGTAGCCGAGGCCGGACCAGCGCGCGAGCAGCTCGGGCAGCTCGGCCCGGGCCAGCGCCTCGACCGTCGGGAAGGCCTCGAGGAAGCGGCTGAAGTAGCCCTTGCCGAGCACGGTCGCGACCTGGGTCTGCTGGAGCATGACCTCCGAGAGCCAGATGGCGTAGGGATCCTTCAGCCCGCGCCACGGCAGGCTGCGCGCCGCCGCCCGGTACCAGAGGGCCAGCGAGCTGGCGAGCGCCTCGGCCGAGGCCGGAAGGCTAGCGCTCCCGCTCGATGAGCGCATAGGCGTCGTGGGCATGAATGCTCTCTTCGCTCCAGGCCTCGATGCGGTGGGCGAGCACCCCCTCGATCCGGCCGATGGCGAGCGAGGCGTCTCGGACGACGTCCTCGACGAAGGCCGGCTTCTCGTACGCCCGCTCCGTGACCCACTTCTCGTCTGGGCGCTTGAGCACGGGGAAGAGGGGACAGCTCGCCGCCCCCTCGATCGCCTCGAGGATGGAGAGGTAGGGAACGCCCGCGCTCGTGCGGACGCTCGCCTCGACCCGGCAGCGCTGGTTGTGCGCTCCCGCGCGGGCGATCTCCTTCGAGCAGGGGCAGAGGGTCTGGACGGTGGCGAAGAGCCGCTGCCAGAGGATCCGCTCGCTCCCGTGGGCGCGCGCCTCGAAGCCCGCCTCGACCTCGAGGAGGCCCGAGGCACCGCTGACGGGCGCGCGCCGCTCGAGGACGATGCCGAAGCGGCCGCGGACGACGCCGGCCTCGGAGTCGAGGCGGCGGGCGAGCTCCACGGCGCGGGTCGGTAGCTCGG
Source organism: Myxococcales bacterium (assembly GCA_021783235.1). Classification (GTDB taxonomy): domain Bacteria; phylum Myxococcota; class Myxococcia; order Myxococcales; family JAKAPL01; genus JAJXUD01. Next base: position 5,002 of record JAJXUD010000016.1, read on the forward strand.
CGAGGGCGAGCCTCTCGTTCCAGCTGGAGACCGCCTCGCCGAAGCGAGAGAGGTGGGCGCCGCGCCGTTCGCCGCCGAGGGAGACGCCGAGGGAAAGCCGCACGCTGGTTGGGCCGTGGGCCGTCCGGCCGTCGAAGACGGCGAGCCTCGCGAGGTAGCCGCGCACCCCGACCTCGGGCAGCGGCAAGGCGCGCGGGTCTGGCCGCGCGTGGACGTCGGGGAGGGAGTCGTTCACGGCGTCTCGCAGGTGAGCGCGCTGCCCGGGCTGCCATAGCTTCCCATGCTGCCCGAGGGCGAGAAGGTGAACTGCGGGGGAAGGCTCCCCCCGTCGGCCGCGAGGTGACCGCCGCCGATCCAGTGGATGGTGCCGACGTGCCAGAGCTGGCAGGGGGAGGTGAGGATCGCGCCGAGGGGCGAGCCGCCGTCGATCTCGGCGCCGCCCACGAAGGTCCGGATCGAGGCCGTCGCCTGCGGCACGCACTCTCCGTTCAGGCAGGCGGGATAAGGGATCGCGCAGTCGGAGGAGGTCTGGCAGCCGGCGTCGGCCTCGCCCTGGCTCGGCGCGTAGTAGTGAACGTAGAGCTCGTAGTCGGCGCCGGCCTCGGGCCCGGTGAGGCTCACGACGTCGAGCGGCTCGCTCGGCAGCGGCGCGTCGCCGAACTGGGCGGCGAGGAGTGGGTCGTCGAAGTCGCGCGCGCCGAGCGCGTCCTTCTGGCCCCAGTCGACCAAGGTCGGGTAGGGCTGCCCCGGCGAGACGAGACAGGGCGACGATCCGGTGCCGTAGTCCGCGGCCGGCAGGCAGTCGCAGTAGAAGCAGTCCTGCGCGGGGTCGCCGACGAGCGACTGCGGGGCCGGCCCGGCGTCGGGGTTTTCGACCCGGACGAGGTGCAGGTCGAGGTCCACCGGGACGGGCGACTGCCAGGTCAGCTCGGCGGAGAGATCGTCGTGCGGCTGCACCGGAAAGGCCGCCTGCGCCCCCGCCGAGAGGCCCGCCGAATCGGTGGCCGAGAGCTGCACGGTGTAGAGGCCGGCCACGTCGAAGAGGAGCGAGCGCTGCTCGGGGTGGCCGGAGACGGGAGCGAGTTGCGCCGAGGAGCCGGCCGGCCCGGCCAATGCGAAGGCGTAGGCGAGGTTCTGCCCGTCCTGGGGGTCCGAGGAGCAGCCTGGCGACGGCTCTGCCGTCAGCAGCACGCGGTCGAGGGGCCCGGGAGGGAGGATCGAGGGCTGGGCGGAGAGGGGCTTCGTGGGGTCGAGCTGCGGGGGACCGACGCTCTGGCCGGCCGCGTAGCCGATCTCCAGGACTCCGAGGCAAGCGGTCGGCTTCCCCGGCGCCTCCCCGCTCCCGGCGAGCGCGATTGCGGGCGGCGCGCTGGAGGACCAACGGGGGTCGTCGCTCGTCACCGAGAGGGTCCCCGCGAGCGCCCCGCTCTTTTTCGGGGCGAGCGTCACGTGGAAGGCGAGCGAGAGCCCTTGGGCCGCCGACAGCGTCAGAGGCCCATTCACCGGCTCGACGATCGAGAAGCCCGCTGCCCGCGCCGCCGCGTCGAGCGCGAGCGCCGTCACCGTGAGCGGTACGTCCGCGCGGTCGACGAGGTCGATCTCCTGCGGCGGGGAGACGCCATTCGGCGGGACCTGGCCGAGCGCCACCGTCACCGGCCCCTGCGAGAGGCAGCGCTGGGTCGTCGGCGTCTCTGCCCAGCAGAGGTCGACCGTGGGCGCGGCAGCCTTCCCCGCGAGCGCGACGGCGATCGTCGGGTGGGCGGGGTCGTCCGTCGCGAGGGTCAGGGTCGCCTGCTCGGCCACGTCGCCGGCCGGGATCGGGTTCGGCAGCGTCGGGGCGAAGGTCACCGTGAAGCCCTTCGCCGAGCTCGCCGGGATCGTCTGCGGCGCCGCCGGCGAGACCGAGAAGAGCGCCGCCTGAGGGCCGGAGAGCGAGAGCGAGGTGACGCGGGCGTCGACGGTGGAGACCGAGGCGACGGTGAAGCTCTGGCTCGCCGTCGCGCCGAAGGCCGTCACCGGGAAGACGAGCGACGAGAGGGGCTGCCCGCCGCTCGTCTCGAACTTCACCGCCGGGGAGACCTCCTGCACCGACGGCCCGCGGCAGCAGGCCGAGAGCGCGAGCAGGCCCACGGCCGAGAGGCGCGGGCTCACCCAGTTGACCCCGCCGGAACGAGCGGCCCGTTTCGGCATTCGGGGCAGGCTGGCCCTTCGACGGAGGGCGTGCCGCCCTCCCTGCCAGGCCGCTGGCGCAGCCTGGCATTCCCTCCCTGCCACGGCCGGACTCCCGGCCGGGCCGCCTCCGGCGGCCGGATCGATCGCTCCGCTGCTCGTGACGGGGTCCACTAGCCTCCCGCGATTGCTTCGAAGACCCGGGGGCCGCGCCGGTTGATGGCGTCGACGAGCCCGCCCTCGCTCCGCAGCGCCTGGACCACGCCCGAGGGCGGGGCGCCGTGAAAGCTCGTTCCCGAGGCGACGTGGGTCACCCGGTTTTGCGAGAGATCGACCTCGAGCTCCTCGCCCTCCTTCGCGAGCGCGTAGAACGCGTCGTCCCGCACCACGAGGAACGGCAGCGCCTCGTTGACGAGGTTGCGCTTGTGGATGAAGGCGAACGAGCGCGCGACCACCGCCTTCACCCCGGCGCCCTTGAGCGCCCAGACGGCCTGCTCGCGCGAGCTGCCGCTGCCCCAGCCCTCGCCGGCGACGACCATCGACGCCCCGGCCTGCGCCCGCTCGAAGAACGGCGGCCGGACGTGGTGGAAGCAGTGGCGGCCGAGATCGGGAAGGCTCGTCAGGTGGCAGAACTCGCCGGGGATCATGGCGTCGGTGTCGACGTTGTCGCCGAAGCGCTGCACCCGGCCGCGGACGGGCGCGGCCGCGGCGGCGCCGCCGCTCGCGCCGCCGGCGGTGTGCGGCGAGGCGAGCTTCGGCGCGGGCTCCGTGCCCCGGACCTCGGGGACGTGGGCCGGCCGCCGGTCCAGGATTGCCTCGTAGCGCTCCCGGTCGACCCGCGCGAGGAGCGGGCGCGGGTCGCGCAGCCGCATCTGCGTCGACGAGGCCGCCACCGTGGCCGCCGAGGCGAGGTGCGCGAGCGAGCCCTCGCCCATCCGGTTCTCGAAGTTGCGGTTCTGCGAGGAGAGCCACACCTCGCCCTTGCCCGCCTTCTCGCTCGCGACGCCGAGGCACATGCTGCAGCCCGGCGCGCTGACGCGGAAGCCGGCGCGCTCGTAGAGCGCCCAGACGCCGGCGGCGGCGAGCTTCCGCTGGATGTCCATCGAGCCGGGCACGACGATTCGCTTCTCGCTTCTGACGGGCGCCCCGTCGCGCAGCGCCTGCTCGAGGACGAGCGCTCCGAGCACGAGCTCCTCCTCGGTGGTCGTGCAGGCGCCCACGAAGCAGCCCTGCAGCTCGAGCCCCTCCACGGCGCCGACGTCGAAGACGTTGTCCGGCGAGAACGGCTTCGCGACCTTGGGCGCGAGCTGGCCGAGCTCGATGGGGTAGGTCGCGACGTACGGCGCCCCCGCGTCCGCGCGGTAGAAGCGGCTCCCGTCCTTGCACTCTCTCCGGCGCGCGAGCCAGGCCGCCACGGCCTCGTCGGGCTCGAAGATGCCGTTGAGGCCGCCGAACTCGGCCGTCATGTTCGCGATGGTGAAGCGGACGTCGGTCGAGAAGCCGCGCACCGCCGGGCCGCGGTACTCGACCGAGCGCTCCATGGCCACGCCGTTGCGGCCGAGCGAGCCGAGCGTCGCGAGGATGACGTCCTTGCCGCCGATGCCGAACGGCAGCTCGCCGCGGTACTCGACGGCGATCGCCTCGGGGACCTCGAGCCAGCTCTGCCCGAGCACCATCGCCGCGGTGATGTCGGCGCCGCCGAGGCCGATGGCGAAGGCGCCGAGGCCGCCGTGCGAGGAGGTGTGCGAATCGGCGCCGAGGACGACGTCGCCCGGCCGGACGAGCTCCCGGTAGAACTCGGTGTGGAGGATGGTCTCGTTCGCGTCGTAGAAGTGCTTGATCCCGCGCTCCTTCGCGAACGAGCGCGAGAGCTGCACGAGCTTCTGGGTGCGCGCGTCGTTCGCGAGCGTCACCGGGTCCACCGTGTGATCGATCGCGAGGTAGAAGCGGTCGGGGTCGTGCAGCGCGGGCCGCCCGAGCTGCGTGTAGGTCCGGTCCATGCCGTTCCAGGCGAGCTCGGAGGCGATCGTCCAGTCGACACGGAGCTGCAGCACGTCTCCGGCCTCGACCCAGGGCCTCGTCAGCCCGACCGCGTGGTCGAGGAGGATCTTCTGCGTGAGGGTCATCGGCTTCTGGCTCGCGGGCATGAGGGCCTCCGTGGCGCGCGACGTTAGCCCGCCGGCGGGCATCCGGGCAACGCCCTCCGCGCCCGCTCACGGGGGCAGGTACTGGAGGTCCAGCGGGCAGCCGTCGACGACGTCGAAGGGGCCGGGCCGCGCGACCACCCGCATGCCCGTGTACGATGGGACGCTCTGCGCCGCGCCCGAGGGGGCGAGCGCCGAGGCCGGCAGCGGGACGGGCGGGGGCAAGGGCGCGTTGCCGACGATCGCCATCGTCGAGCTCGCGCTCGTCGCGAGCTCCGTCCTTCCGGCGAACGGTTCGTAGGCGAGGGCGCTGAATTCCACCACGTCGCCCCTCGCCGGCACGTTCGTGCCGATGCTCGGCACGTCGGCGAGCGCCACGTAGACGGCGAGGCCGCTGCGCGGCGCGGGCGTCCCGCCCGGCGGCACCGGGTCCTCGAGGTAGACGAGGCCGCTCTTGCCGCTCGTCCACGGGTAGAACGCCGTGACGACGCCGTAGACGCTCATCGAGGCGCCCTGCGTCTGGATTGCCTGGGCGACCGTGAGGGCGCCCGCCGGGGGCGTGTAGTTCAGCCCGCCATCGCCCACCCCCGCGAACGGTCCGAGCCCCATGTCGTCGCAGCCGCCCGGGAAGAGCGCGTAGACCGGTCCGGTCGTGCCGTTGTCGTCGGGGTCGACGTCCCAGATCCCGCCGGGCGCGGCGTAGCTGCCGCCATCCTGCTCGAGGGTGGCCTGGCAGCCGCCGCCCGAGAGCGCCTGCCAGAAGAGCTGGACGCCCACGAGGATCTCGACGCCCGACGGGTCGTCCGCCGCGAAGCCGTCGCAGTAGACGCAGGCGCCGCCCACGTAGCGCTCGGACGACCTCGGGCAGACGCAGCTTCCGGCGCTGCAGCTCGCGGTTCCGGTGCAGGCTGGCGAGCAGGGGACGCTTCCCGTCGAACCGCCGCTCCCGCCGGTCGTCCCGCTCCCCCCGCCCGTCCCGGAAGGCCCGCCGCCCGTGCCGGAGGCCGTCCCGCCGCCGGCTCCGGAGCTCCCGCCGCCCGTCGCTCCCCCCGTCGCTCCCGAGGTCGAGGCCGCCCCGGAGCTCCCGCCGCCGCTCCCGCCCGTCGACCCGCCGCTCGAGCCTCCGCCCGGCGAGACGCAGCGCCCGCTCTCGCAGATCTGCGCCGGCGAACAGACCGGGTTGCAGCCGCTCGCCACCTCACACGTGCCGTTCACGCACTGCTCGGAGTTCGGGCAGTCGCCGCTCGACTTGCAGGTCACCGACTGGCAGACCCCCTGGTAGCAGACCTCCGCCGGGGGGCAGCCCACCGGGCAGGCGAGCCCGTTCCCCGCGTCTCCGCCGGTCCCGCCGCCGGTCCCGCTCCCGGTCGCCTGCGAGCAGGCCACGAGCGCGAGGAGGCCGATGGCGAACGGGGAACGCACGGCCCCATGAGAGCCCGAAGCGACGCGGCGAGGCAAGCGCCGCCTCGTTTGACAGGGAACCGGACGGCCGGTAGATCGCCCGCCCATGGTCAAGATCGCGGTGATCCCGGGGGACGGCGTCGGCAAGGAAGTCATCCCCGAGGCGGTGCGGGCGCTCGAGGCGTTGAACCGGGCCCGCTCGCTCGATCTCTCCCTCGAGACCTTCGACTACGGCGCGGACCGCTACCTCCGGGACGGCGTCACCATGCCGGACGAGCAGGTGGAGGCCTTCCGCGAGGACTACGACGCCATCCTGCTCGGCGCCATCGGCGACCCCCGCGTCCCCGACAACCGGCACGGTCGCGAGATCCTTCTCGGCCTGCGCTTCAAGCTCGATCTCTACGTGAACCTCCGGCCGGTGCAGCTTCTCGACGAGCGCTTCTGCCCGCTCAAGGGCAAGACCGTCCGCGACATCGACTTCACGGTCTTCCGCGAGAACACCGAGGGGCTCTACGCCGACGTGGGCGGCATCTTCAAGAAGGGCACGCCCGACGAGATCGCGGTCAACGAGGACGTGAACACGCGCAAGGGGGTCGAGCGGGTGATCCGCGCGGCCTTCGAGTTCGCGAAGAAGCGCGGGAAGAGGCGGGTCTGCATGAGCGACAAGGCGAACGCGCTCCGCTTCGCCCACGACCTCTGGCAGCGCGTCTTCCGCGAGGTCGGCGCCGAGTACCCCGGCATCGAGAAGCGCCACCTCTACGTCGACGCGCTCGCGATGCAGCTGCTCCTGCGGCCCGAGGCCTTCGACGTGATCGTCACCTGCAACCTCTTCGGCGACATCCTGACCGACCTCGGCGCGGCGCTCTGCGGTGGGCTCGGCCTCGCGGCGTCGGCGAACCTGAACCCGGCCTCGACGCCGATGTTCGAGCCGGTCCACGGTTCGGCCCCGGACATCGCCGGAAAGGGCATCGCGAACCCGCTCGCCTCGTTCCTCACGAGCGCGCTGCTCCTCGACGAGCTCGGCCTCCCGGCCGAGGCGCAGATCCTCGAGCGGGCGGTGCGCGACGCGGTGGCCGCGGGCAAGCTGACGCCGGACGCGGGCGGCACGGCGAAGACCCGCGAGGTCGCGGACTTCGTGATCGCCCGGGTCGAGGCGCTCTCCGGCGGTTGAGCGCCCCCTCGCGCGATGCCCTGGCAGATCCTCATCGCTGCGGCCGTCGCGCTCTGGCTCTTCGGCAAGAACCTGCCGCAGGCCCTGCTCTTCCTCTTCCCCGGCCTCCTGCGCGCCCGTGAGACCGAGGACGACGGCTCGCTCGACCCCGCCCGGGAGCCTGCCATGGAGCGGGTGGTCCGCGGGCTCGGCGAGCTCGGCTTCTCGAAGATCGGAGCCATCGAGGCTCGGCCGCCGCTCTCGCGCGGCTTCGCGGAGCAGTGCTGGGCCGCGCCGGCGCTCGGGACCTTCGCCGACGTCTCGGTGCGCGAGGGCGAGGTCGCGGTCACTCTCCTCACGCCCTTCCCGGGAGGGGCCGCGGTGGCGACCTCGGATTTCCGGCGGCCCGGGGTCGACTGGCCCGACTACGTGGCGGGCGGCCTCGACGGCATGGACGTCCCCGAGCTCTGGGCGGTCCACCGGCGCCGGATCGACCACTTTCCGGCGGCGAAGACGGCGGCGCTCTGGACCGATTTCAGCCTGGCCGGGCGGCTCTTGGCCGACGCCGCGATCAAGGGCGGCCCGGGCCGGCGCGAGACCCGAAGGCGCGCCGCCGCCGCCTTCGTCATCGCCCTCGTCGCGCTCGCCCTCTCCGTCACGAGCTTCCTGCAGCTCGCCCGGCTCGTCGGGCGCTGAGGCTCGCGGACGAGCCGGCCGCTTCGAGGCCGAGGGCCGTCGCTCTCGCGAAGAGAGCCTCGCCACTGGTCACCGGGCGCGCGCTTTGGTAGGAGGCGTCAACGCCCATCCGGAGGTTGCCCACCATGAAGCGCCTTCCCAAGGAGATCGTCGTCCTCTCAGCGAAGCGCACGCCCTTCGGCACGTTCGGCGGCTCGCTCAAGGATCTGTCGGCCACCGACCTGATGGTCGTCGCCGCCAAGTCCGCGATCGCGGCCTCCGGCGTCTCGACCGAGGACGTGGGCCACGTGATCGTGGGCAACGTCGTGCAGACCTCCGCCGACGCCATCTACCTCGCCCGCCACGTCGGGCTGCGGGCCGGGCTTCCCGAGCGGGTGCCGGCCGTCACCGTCAACCGGCTCTGCGGCTCGGGCTTCGAGGCGGTGATCCAGGGCGCGCAGCGGATCCTCCTCGGCGAGACCGAGGCCTGCCTCGTCGGCGGCACCGAGTCGATGTCGCAGGCGCCGCACGTGGTCCGCGGGGCACGCTGGGGAATCCCCCTCGGCAAGGGCGCCCTCGAGGACAGCCTCTGGAGCGCGCTGACCGACAGCTACACGGGCCTTCCAATGGCGATGACCGCGGAGAAGCTCGCCGAGCAGTACGGCATCTCGCAGGACGCCGTCGACGAGTACTCGGTCCTCTCGCAGAGGCGCTTCGCCGCCGCGCAGGAGGCGGGCCGCTTCCAGGAGGAACTCGTGCCGGTGGAGGTCCCGGGACGCAAGGGGCCGACGACCTTCGCGAAGGACGAGCACCCGCGCCCCGAGACGACGGTGGAGGGGCTGAAGAAGCTCCCGAAGGTCTTCAAGAAGGACGGCGTCATTCACGCCGGGGCGGCGAGCGGCATCTGCGACGGCGCCGGGGCGCTGGTCATCGCCTCGGGCGAGTGGGCGAAGAAGAAGGGCCTCCGGCCGCTCGCGCGGCTCGTCGGCTGGGGCGTGTCCGGCTGCGATCCCAAGATCATGGGCATCGGCCCCGCGCCCGCCATCCGGGCGGCGCTCGTCGCGACCGACAGCCGGCTCGAGGATTTCGACCTCGTCGAGGTCAACGAGGCCTTCGCGCCGCAGTACCTCGCGGTGGAGAAGGAGCTCGGGCTCTCGCGCGAGAAGACCAACGTCGACGGCGGCGCCATCGCGATGGGCCACCCGCTCGGCGCCTCGGGCGCGCGCATCACGGCGCACCTCGTCCACGAACTGCGGCGGCGGCTTCCGGGGAAGGGCCGGGGAATCGGCTCCGCTTGCATCGGCGGAGGGCAGGGCATCGCGCTCCTCGTGGAGGCGGTGTGAAGAACCGGCTCCAGAAGCAGCAGGGCGAGGCGCTCATCTTCGACTGGAACAGCCTCGACCAGATAGGGAAGCCCATCGGCCAGCGGCCGATCCGGCTGAACGACGAGACCTTGCGCGACGGTATCCAGTCGCCCTCGGCCATCGATCCCCCGCTGGAGCAGAAGATCGAGCTGCTGGATCTCATGGACTCGCTGCGCGTCGCGGCGGCGGACATCGGTCTGCCCGGCGCCGGGCCGCGCGCCCTCGCGGACGTGACCGCGCTCGCGAGGCACATCGCGAAGCAGAAGCTCGGTATCGCCCCGAACTGCGCGGCCCGCACGCTCGCTCAGGACATCGCCCCGGTGGCGGAGGTCCAGCAGCGGGCGGGGATCCCGGTGGCGGCCTACACCTTCATCGGCAGCTCGCCCATTCGGCAGTACGCCGAGGAGTGGGACGTCGAGCACCTCCTGCGTGTCTCGTCGGAGGCGATCGACTTCGGGGTGAAGCAGGGGCTCGAGGTCGCCTACGTCACCGAGGACACGACTCGCAGCAACCCCCGGACGCTCGACCGGCTGTTCCGCAACGCCATCGAGCACGGCGCGAAGGCGCTCGTGCTCTGCGACACGGTCGGTTTCGCGACCCCGGACGGGGTGCGCCGGCTCGTGCAGTGGACTCAGGCGCTCGTGCGCGGGAGCGGCGAGGACGTGCGCATCGAGTGGCACGGCCACAACGATCGGGGCCTCGCGGTGGTCAACGCGCTCTTCGCCATCGAGTACGGCGTCGACCAGGTCCACGGCTGCGCGCTCGGCATCGGCGAGCGGGTCGGCAACACCGCGCTCGATCAGCTGCTGCTCAACTTGAAGCTCCTCGGCGCGGTGGACTGGGACCTGCGCGCGCTCGTGCGCTACGTCGAGACGGCCTCGCGGGCGCTCGGCTTCCCCGTGCCGCGCAACTACCCGCTCGTGGGCGAGGACGCCTTCCGCACCGCGACGGGCGTCCACGCGGCGGCCATCGTCAAGGCGCAGAAGAAGGGCGACCGCTGGCTCGCGGATCGGGTCTACTCGGGCGTGCCGGCGGGCCTCTTCGGCAAGCGGCAGGTCATCGAGGTGGGGCCGATGAGTGGGCTGTCGAACGTGATGCATTGGCTAGAGCGGCACGGCATTCGAGCCGGCGAAGCGGGCGCGCGGGCGGTGCTGCGCCGGGCCAAGGCGTCGAACCGGACGCTCAGCGACGACGAGATTCTGGCCGAGGTGAGGTCGGCCGGGAAACCGAAGGGGCCGGCGGCGGCGCCACCGAGGGCGCGGGTCGGCTAGGAGGCACTCATGGGGCTGCCGTTCACAGGGGTGAAGGTCTTCTCGACGACGCTGGCGCGCGACCGGGAGGTCATGGGCGAGACCATCACGGCCTGGCTGCGCGAGCGGCCACAGCTCGAGGTCGTGCACAAGGAAGTCACGCAGTCCTCCGACAAGGAGTTCCACTGCCTGACCGTCACGATCTTCTATCGGGAGAAGGCGAAGTAGGACGGCCGCATGGTCGAACGATTCGGCAGGCGCGGCTTCGGGCCGCTCGCGAGTGTGCCGCCGGTGACGCTGCGCCTCGTCGTCGCCACCGGCGTGACGACGCTGCTCTGCGTGGTCACATCCCACCTCGGGCACGAAGAGGTGCTCGAGGCATTCCTCCTGCGCCCCTACCAGGTGATCCCGGGGCTGCGGGTCTGGAAGCTCGTCAGCTACCTCTTCGTCTCGGGGCTCGACCCGATCGACTTTCTGGTCTCGCTCGCGGTCCTCTACTTCTTTGGGGCCTGGTTCGAGCGGAGCTGGGGGCCGCGCCGCTTCCTCTTCTTTTACGTCGCCTCCGGGGCCGGGGCGGCGCTCGGCACGACGATCGTGGGCCTCTTCAGCTCGGCGGTGGCTCGCAGCCCCTACTTCGGGATCTGGCCCGTGATGGAGGCGCTCACCGTGGCGCTCGGGGTGCTCGAGCCGAACTCCGAGGTCTACTTTTATTTTCTCCTGCCGGTGAAGGCGCGGCTCCTCATGTTCCTCTCCTGGGGCCTCCTCTTATTGTTCATCGTCTTCTCGGGGAGCCCGGTGCCGTATGTCGCGGCGGCCTTCGGGGCCGTGATGGGGCTCGCCTTGACCCTGGGCGCTGGGGGGCCGCGGCGCGCGCTCTTGCGGCTGCGGGCGGCCTGGATCGAGCGGCAGCTCGCCCGCCGCAGCCGCCACCTCAAAGTCGTGCGGCCCGAGGACGAACAGAAGGACGGCGGGAACGGCTGGCTGAACTGACGCCCGACGACCCGTTCGGTCGAGGAGGGAGCCCGGCGAGGTCGGCCGGGGCGGCGGGGCGCGAGCTCCTGCCAGCTGCTTTTCGGTTAAGTCAGCGGCTCGTTCCCCGTGAATGGTCTCTTCGCGGTCATCCGTTGCCCTGCCGGTCGAAGGCCGAGCGACTGCAAAGCAGTCGACAATCTGGTATCATGGGCGAAAATCCCCCAATTCCCGTGAACGAGGTCCCCAACCAGCTCATCGCCGCGCTCCTCGGCTCCGCCGAGGCAATGGGCCACCGGGTTTCCCCCCTCGTGCGCGGCCTGCCGTTTCGGGGGCGGCCCTGGGAGCGGGTCTCCGCCGGCGGACGAACCGACTGGGAGCTGTTCGCGGCGCTGCTCGACCGCATCGAGCGGGCGGTCGGAGTTTTCGGCCTCCAGCGGTTGGGGGAGCGGCTCGCGACCCAGTCTCGTCAAGCCCTCGTGATCCGGGAGCTCGGTGTGACGGCCCGCGAGGCCTTCGAGCTCGTCAACGGGCACGTCTTCCCGTGGCTCCTGCCGCAGGTCGCCTGCCGGCAGCGTTTCTTGGGGCGCGACCGGGTCGTGGTCGAGCTCGAGCTTCCCCGGGGCTGGCGCCGCTCGGAGGCCTGGTTCCATCTCGGGCACGGAGCGCAGCGGGCGCTCCCCACCCTCGCTGGGGCCCCGCCCGCCGAGGTCGACGCCAGCTTCGATGGGCAGAGGGGCGTCTATCGGATCCGGCTCGCTCGGCCGCGACGGCGCATGCGCCGGCGCGTCGGGCCGAGCGCCGTCGAACTCTACAAGGCGATGCTCGCGGGCCAGCGCGAGGAGATCCTCTGGACGATCCGGGTCTCGAACGCCCAGCTCGGCCACGCGAACGAGCTACGCGAACGGGCGCGGCTCCTCGGCGTCGCCTGGAGCCTCTCGGCGCGGCAGGCCGAGTGCCTTCGGCTCGTCGGCGTCGGGCGGACGAGGGCGGAGATCGGAAAGAGCCTCCGGGTCTCGCCGAGGGTCGTTTCGTCCGAGATCGAGCGCATCCTCGGGCGCTCCGGGATCCGAGACGCCCAGAGCCTCATCCGAAGGTTCTGGGAAGGCTACCGCACCGCCGAAGATCCCGCCGTGCCAGGGGTGAGGGGTCGGAGAAGAAGGTGATTCGTCTCCTCGTCGCCGGAGATCTTGAGGGCGAGCGTGCGGCGCTCGGCCCGGAGGCGGCGCACTACCTCGGGAGAGTGCTGCGGCTCGCGCCCGGTGCCGAGATCGAGGCCTTCGACGGTCGCGGGCTGCGCCGCCGCGCTCGACTGACGAGGCTGTCGGATGACGGCGGAGAGCTGGAACTCGGCGAGCGGCTCGCGGAGGCGGCCCGCCGGCTCGAGATCTCGCTCTGGCAGGGGCTCGCCAAGGGGGAGAAGCTCGACTGGGTCGTTCAGAAGGCCACCGAGCTCGGCGTGAGCGAGATCGTGCCCTTCGCGAGCGCCCGCTCGGTCGTGCGGCTCCCCATCGAGCGGGCGCAGGGTCGAGTAGCCCGCTGGCGGAAGATCGCCGAAGAGGCCGCGCGCCAGTCGAACCGGACGGACGTCCCGCGGGTGACGCCACCGGCTACGCTCGAGGAGCTCGCCCGCCGCTGCGCGGGCGGCTCGCCCGTCGTGGCGCTCCACCCCGGGGCTCCGCTGCCCTTCGGCGAGGCGCTCGCCCGCTCGCGCGGGTCGGGCTCTCTCGCCCTCGCGGTCGGCCCCGAGGGCGGCTTCGAGCCGGCCGAGCTCTCCGCGCTCGAGGGGGCGGGCGCGCTCCTCGCCTCGCTCGGCGCGCTCGTGCTGCGGACGGAGACCGCGGGGCTCGTCGCCTGCGCGCTCGCGGCGTTCGCTGCAGGCGACCTCGGCTGAGCCCGACCCCCTGGGCCACGAACCGCCTGCGGCGAGCGGCTGCAGGCGCAGAGGGCGGATGGACTTCGAGGCCGACGACGGCTTCGTCAAACGCTTCGAAGCGGTGTCCTCGGGTGCGGTTTTGTTGACCCCGTGAGGGTCCGAAAGTAACGTGATTGGCCCGATGATCGCCTGTCCGTCCTGCCGCAAGGAACTCCCCGGTCCGCTGGCATTCTGCCCCGCGTGCGGGCAGCCGACCGGGCTCGTGCCCCCACGGGCGGCGCCACCTCTCGCGGCGGCGCCACGGCCCGCGGCCCCGCCGCCCGCGACCCGTCCCGCCGTGGCGAAGCCCTTCGGCGCGACCCTGCACCCCCTGCTGGGCCAGCGGTTCCACGACACCGCGCCCGGTCCCGTCTCACCCGCGAGCCTCGCGCGGTCGCTCGACTCGCAGCCGCCGGAGCCGGCGCTCCTCGCGCGGGATCTGCCGCTCGACCGGCGCACCGAGGTGGCCCGCGCGGCCGTGCCGCCCACCCCCGCTCGCCCGCCGCTGGGCGATCTCGTGCCGCCGCCGGCTGCAGCGCAGCCCGCATTGGTCGAGCCGTCTCGACCCGAAGCCGCCGTTTGCGTCCGGACGCCCTCCGACGATGCGGAGGGCGTCGCCCGGCGCGCTCGGGTGGCGCCGGGCTGGCGGCGCCTCGGCTCATGGCTCGTGGACGGCGCCGTGCTCGTCGGGCTCGCGGCTCTCTTCCTCGGGCTCGCCGCCTCGCTCGTCCATCACGGCCCGTCCAGCCGGCAGACGGGGCTCGACTGGCTCGCCGAGACGACGCTCGCCTACCGCCGCCTCTGGGGTCCGGGGGCGGGTCTCGTCGGCCTGCTGGCCTTCGCCTACGAGGCGCTCTTCACGGCGCTCGGAGGCCAGACCCCGGGCAAGCGCGCCTTCGGGCTGCGAGTCGTCGACCGGCACGGGCTCTGTCCGTCGCCGCTCCGGGCCGCGGGTCGGGCCGTCGCGTCCCTGGCCTCGGGCTTCGCGGCCTGCGCCGGATTGCTGCTCGCGCTCGTCGACGGCCGTGGGCAGGCGCTCCACGACAAGCTCGCCGGGACGTTCGTCGTGGTCGGGCCCGTCGGCGAAAACCTCTCCCCATCGAACGGGGCCTAGTTGCCGGCGGGGCTGCGCTCCCTGGTCTTCTTTGGCGCGTTCGCCTTCGGCGCCCTCTGGGGGAGCTTCTTGAACGTCGTCATCGTCCGCGTCCCGCGGGGCGAGTCGATCGTCTTCCCTGGCTCGCACTGCGTCGTCTGCAAGAAGCGGATCCGGCCTTGGGACAACGTCCCGATCCTGAGCTGGCTCTGGCTTTGGGGGCGCTGCCGCGATTGCGGCGCGCGCATCTCCCCCCGCTACGCGATCGTCGAGGTGCTCGGGGGGCTCTTCGGCGTGGCCGTGGTCGCCGCGTTCGGCCCGTCCGTCGCGGCGCTCGGCTTCTTCGTCTTCCTCGCGCTCCTGCTCGCCATCGCGGCGATCGACCTCGAGCACTGGATCATCCCCCACGAGCTCTCGTGGCCCGGGATCGCGCTCGGCCTCGCCTTCTCGCCCATGAACCCGCGGACCGGGCCCCTCGAGGCGGCGCTCGGCGCCGCCATCGCCTGGGCGGTCTTCACACTCTTGTCGTTCATCGGGGAGAAGATCTTCAAGAAGGAGGCGCTCGGCCTCGGCGACCGCTGGTTGCTTGCCATGGAGGGTGCGTTCCTCGGGCTGCCCGCGCTGCTTCCGATCGTCTTCTTGGCGTCGTTCCAGGGCTCGATCGTCGGGCTCGCGCTGATCGCCGCCGGGCGCAGCCAGACGGGCGAGCCCGCCGCCGGCGCCGAGGCCGACGGGGAGGCATGGGTCCCCCCCAAGAACGCCTTGCCGTTTGGCCCCTTCCTCGCCCTCGCGGGAATCGAGATCCTCTTCTTCGGTCCCTGGCTCGTGCGCAGCTACTCGAGCTGGGTGGCGCACTGGGTGGCGCGGTGATGCGCCCCTCTCCCCCTCGCCGAGCGGTTCGGCGCCGCCTCGCGCTGCTCTGGGGCGGGGGGCTCGTGCTCTGCCTCTTGCCGATCGCGCTCGCATTCTCCCTGCGGGTCGGAATGGCCTTTCGGCACGGCCGGATCGACGCCCACCTACCGGTGAGACTCGTCCTGGGGATCGCGGGCGGCGCGGCGGCCGCCTGGGTCATCGGCCTCTGGCTCAGCGATCGTTCCCTCGGGCCGACGCTCGACCGGCTCCACGAGATGGCGGAGGGCGCGGCGGAACTCGCGCTTCCGGACGAACTCGTGCCGGCCCTCCGGTCGGCCCACCTGACGTCGGCGTTCGGGCAGCTCGCGGCGCGGCTGCAGGAGGCCGACGTCCGGCTCAGGGCGCAGATCGCCGAGCTCGAGCGGGCGCGCGCGGAGCTGCTTCGTTCCGAGCGGCTCGCGACCATCGGCCGGCTCGCCGCGGGCATCGGCCACGAGATCGGAAACCCGCTCGGAGCACTGCTCGGCTTCGTGGACATCGGAGAGCAGGAGGGCTCGGGCGCGGTGCTCCCCGCCATCCGGGCCGAGGCGCTGCGGATCCATCGGACGGTCCAGGAGTTGATGGACTTCGCGCGGCCGGGCAAGATGGAACTCGCGCCGGCATCGCTCCAACGCTCCCTCGACGCGGCCCTCCGGCTGGTTCGCGCCCACCCGAAGTGGCGGTCGATGAAGACGATCCTCGAGCTGCAGCAGGGCCTTCCCCCCGTGAGGGCGAGCGAGCATCACCTCGTCCAGGTGCTCGTGAACTTGCTGCTCAACGCGGCGGACGCCTGTGGCGGCGAAGGGACGGTTACCGTGCGGGCCGCGAGTGAGGTCGGGCGCGTGGTCGCGTGGGTCGCGGATGACGGTCCCGGGTTGCCAGAGGGGGCCGAGGAGCAGCTCTTCGAGCCGTTTTTCACCACCAAGGCTCGGGGGGAAGGGACCGGGCTCGGACTCGCAGTCTGCCGCAGGCTGATGGAGGGCTTCGGGGGCGAGATCCGGGCCGAGCGAGCCGACCGGGGCGCATCCTTCCGCCTCGTCTTCTCCTCGGCCGGCGCCCCCGGCGAGGCTGCGGCATGATCCTACGCAACGTCCTGGTGGTCGACGACGACGCGGGCATGCGGCAGATGCTCTCGCTTCTCCTCAAATCGAGGGGCTACGCGCCAGCGGCGGTCGACAGTGCCGCGAGCGCGCTCAAGGAGCTCGAGGCGAAGCCGTACGACGCGGTCCTCTGTGACGTCCGGATGCCGGAGACGGACGGGATGACGCTGCTCGGGGAGATCCAGCGCCGGGTCCCCGAGATCACGGTCGTCATGATGTCGGCGTATGGCTCCGAGGAGATCGCGATCGAGGCGATGAAGCGGGGCGCCTACGACTACGTCTCGAAGCCGTTCCGTGCCGACGAGATCGCGCTCGTTCTGCGCAAGGCGGAGGAGCGCGAGCGGCTGCGCCGCGAGAACCTCCGCTTGCGGGCGCAGGTCGGCGCCGACCGGGGGCTCTCGATGCTCGTCGGGCAGTCGCCGGCGATGCAGGACCTTCACCGATCGATCCGGAAGTCCGCCGCGGTCGCGTCGACCGTCCTGCTCGTGGGCGAGTCTGGGACCGGCAAGGAGCTCGTCGCGAGGGCGCTTCACGATCTCTCGCCGCGCTCGGCGATGCCGCTCGTCGCCGTGAACTGCGCGGCCATCCCCGACGAGCTCATCGAGAGCGAGCTGTTCGGCCACGTCAAGGGAGCGTTCACGAACGCGACCTCGACCAAGAACGGGCTCTTCGCCGAAGCCGACGGCGGGACGATCTTTCTCGACGAGGTCGCGGAACTGCCATACGGCGTCCAGGCCTCTCTCCTGCGGGCGCTGCAAGAGAACGAGATCCGGCGCGTCGGGGACACCCAGTCGAGGGAGATCGACGTGCGGGTCATCGCCGCGACATCGAAGGATCTCGAGGCCGCTTGCGCGGCCGGCGCCTTCCGCGAGGATCTCTTCTACCGCCTGAACGTGCTTCCGCTCAGGCTGCCGCCGCTGCGCGAGCGGCTAGATGACGTCCCGCTGCTCGTCGCTCACTTCGTCGAGAAGCTCAACTTGGCGCTGCGGCGCGTGCCCCGGGTCCGCGGCGTCTCGGACGAGGCGCTCGCCGTCCTGGGCGGCCACCGTTGGCCCGGCAACGTGCGCGAGCTCGAGAACCTCATCGAGCGGGCGATGGTCCTCTCGGAGGGAGAATGGCTCGACCGCGCCGCGTTCGGCGGCCTGCCTGCCCCGGGGCCCGCCGGAGGCCCGGTCGGTCTCTCGATCAAGCAAGGAGTCCGGGCGCTCGAGATCGATCTCATCCGCCGGGCGCTCGATGTCACGGAGGGCAACCGGACGCACGCGGCGGCGCTGCTCGAGATCAGCCATCGGGCCTTGCTCTACAAGCTGAAGGAGTATGGCCTCACGGGCTACGGGCGCTAGAGGTCCAATGAACCCTAACTTGGGTTCACTGCTCCTCACGTGGTGGCTTTCTTGACTCGGATCGCGACCGGACGCTAGGATCCCTGGCGGGTGATCGAAATGCAGACCGGGAGGGCCGAGTTGCTGCGAAAGGCCAGAAACAACGTGCAGAAGATCAGAGAGGCCCAGCTGCTCAGCAAGGCCGAGCTCGCGAGGCGCGCGGGCATCTCGACGTTGACCATCGATCGGGTGGAGGCCGGCAACGACTGCCGCCTCGACACCAAGCGCAAGATCATCTTGGCGCTGGGGCTGAGCATCGCCGATCGCGAACGCGTCTTCGGATCCACCCGCAAGGGTGGCTGACAGGGAGGCGTGGCGATGGCGAATCGAAGGTTGGCGGTTGGACTGGACATCGGCTCGAGCTCGGTGAAGCTCGCGCGTCTCAAGGAGACGAAGCGCGGCTTCTCTCTGCTCAGCTACGCCTCGGCGCCGCTTCCCCCGGAGGCCATCGTGGACGGCGCGCTCATGAACAGCGCGGCGATCGTGAGCGCGATCCAGGATCTCTGCGCGGCTAACAAGATCAAGGCGAGGGAGGCAGCCATCGGGGTCAGCGGTCACTCGGTGATCATCAAGAAGATCACGCTGCCGAGGATGACGCAGGAAGAACTCGACGAGTCGATCCAGTGGGAGGCTGAGCAGTACATCCCCTTCGACGTCAAGGACGTCAACATCGACACGCAGATTCTCGGCGAGAAGGGCGAGGGGACGGGGCAGATGGACGTCCTGCTGGTCGCCGCCAAGAAGGACATGATCAACGACTACGTCTCGGTCGTGACCGAGGCGGGGTTGCAGCCGGTGGTGGTCGACGTCGACGCCTTCGCGGTACAGAACATGTTCGAGGCGAACTACGAGCAGGTGGCCGGCGAGACGATCGTCCTCATCAACGCCGGCGCGAGCGTCGTCAACATCAACGTCGTCACGAATGGCGCGAGCACGTTCACCCGCGACATCACGGTGGGCGGCAACCAGTTCACCGAAGAGATCCAGAAGCAGCTCAACGTGAGCTACGACGAGGCCGAGGCACTCAAGGTCGGTGGGCAGCGCGCTGGCGAGGCGGACGCGGTCGTCCCCCAGGAGGTCGAGCGCGTCATGCTGGGCGTCGCCGAGCAGATGGCCGGCGAGATCCAGAGATCGCTCGATTTCTACTCCGCGACGGCCGCCGACTCGCACTTCTCGAAGGTCTACCTCTCGGGCGGCGCGGCGCGGGTCCCGGCCCTCTTCAAGGTCATCGAGCAGCGGGTCGGCGTTCCGGTCGAGATCTTGAACCCCTTCAAGTCGATCGAGGTCGACAACCGGAAGTTCGATCCGCAGCACATCCTCGAGATCGCGCCGGCGGCTGCCGTCGCCGTCGGTCTCGCCCTCAGAAGCCCCGGGGACAAGTAGGAGGGCGATCATGATCCACATCAATCTCATCCCCATTCGGCAGGCGAAGAAGCGTGAGTTCGGGCGGCAGCAGCTCATTCTCTTTGGACTGCTCCTGGTCGGCGGCCTCTTCGCCAACTACAGCTGGATCAGCCACGTGCAGGATCAGCTCGACCAGCGCAAAGGTCAGGTCGCGAAGCTGCAGAACGACATCAAGCAGCTCGAGAAGGTCATCGGCGAGGTCAACTCCATCACGAAGGAGAAGAAGGACCTCGAGGACAAGCTCAAGGTGCTGGAGGCGCTCAAGAAGCGTCGAACGGGGCCGGTCAAGTTGATGGACGCGCTCGCCCAGCTCATCCCCGCGCACGTCTGGTTGACCGATCTCGGGGACCACGGCGGGTCCTGGGAGCTGTCCGGCTACGGGATGACGAACGATGACGTCGCCGAGTTCATGCGGGAGCTGAAGCGCTCGCCGTATTTCAAGAACATCGTGCTCAAGAAGGTCAACGTCCAGGACGTCCAGGGACCGGTCCCGCAGGTCGTCCAGTTCCAGCTTTCTTGCTCGGTCAACTACGCCGCCTAGGGGATCTCCGTGGAACAATTCCTCGACCGAATCGTCAAGGTCCGCTGGGAGATCAAGCTGGGGGTGCTCTTCGGCTCGATCCTCCTCATGTTCCTGGCCAACTACTTCTTCCTCATCTCGGACACCCAGGATGAGATCGTGCGGCAGGACGCGCAGATCAAGAAGCTCGAAGACGACCTCATCCAGAAGCAGAGCATCGCGAACAACCTGAACGAGTACCGGCGGCAGAAGGAGATCCTCGAGCAGAAGCTCGCCGAGGCGCTGACGGAGCTTCCGAACGACGCGAACATCGACGAATTGCTCAGCCAGCTCAACGAGGTGGGCGTTCGTTCGGGCCTCGAACTCGCGAGCGTCGAGCCGGGCAGCGAGGCGAACGAGGGGAGTTTCTACTCCAAGATCCCGGTGAAGCTCTCGATCGTTGGGAACTACCACGAGATCGCGACCTTCTTCGACGCGGTAGGTCGCCTGAAGCGAATCGTGAACATCAGCGACATCCAGCTCAAGAGTCCGACGAGGCAGGGCGACAAGGTGGTGCTCAAGGCCGACTGTCTCGCGACTACCTTCCGGTTCGTGGACAAGAGCGCGAGCGCGGCGAAGAAGGGGGGGGGCAAGTGAATCGCATGCTCTGGCTGGCGCTCGTTCTGCTCGCGACGGCCTGCGGCAGCTCCGCGCCGCCCCCTTCGCGTCCTCCGGCCGCCCACCCGACCACGACCGTCGGCTCGAAGGTCCCGGGGGCTACTGCGCCCTCTCCAGCCGCGCAGACCGAGCCCGAGTTCGTCTACTCGCCCCTCGGGAAGCGGGACCCGTTTCGGAGTCCGCTCGACGACCTGATCGTCGTCCGCAATTCCGAGGGGCACTGCCCCCTCTGCCGCTGGACCCTCGATCAGCTCAAGCTCGTGGCCGTCATCACCGGTACGGGCAGCCCAATGGCGATGGTGGAGGATCCGAACGGGGTCGGCCACGTCGTGCGGCAGGGGACCTCGATGGGGCGCCTCGGGGGCCGGGTGAGCGTCATCGAGCGGGACCGGATGGTCGTCACGGAGAAGTCGCACGATCCCTTTGGGAAAGTCGTCCAGAATCGCACGACTCTGCAAATCGAGAAATCTCATGATCAGGTGGATGCCAATGCGAGCGCCAGTCTTCTCGAGGAGTGACCCGCATGGCGAAGGCTCAAGAGGGAGAAGGCCGATGACCAGACTCCGCGTGGGATCTGCAGCGCTGGTGGCGATGTCCGGGTTGCTCGTCGCGGGGTGGGCCGATGCGGCGGTCTCGCCGCTCGTCGATCGCATCGAACGGATCGACGTCGAGCCGTCGACGACGGGGAGCCGGGTGATCGTCCACGGGACGCGGGCGCCCGTGTTCAGCGTCTTCCGGTTGAACGCTCCCGAGCGAATCGTGCTCGATCTCTCGGGGGCCGACGTGTCGGCAACGCGCCTTCCATCGGGCGCGGAGCTCAGGGGGCTCGCGCCGCTCTCGGTCGTCCAGTTCCAGAACGCGAGCGGGCACGTGGGCCGCGTCGTCCTTCAGGCGAGCGCGGATACGCGCTATGACGTGCAGGTCCGAGGTGACGACGTCGTCGTCGCCCTCGCGGAGGGAAAGGCGCCGGAGGCGAGGCAGTCGGTGTCGAAGGTGCTCGAGGCGAGGACGGAGGCCGCGCCTCCCGTCACGGCGGCCGCCGCTCCGACTGGAGCGGCACGGCTTGTCACGGCGGATCCCAGCCTCGTCGAGCGTCGAGTCGAGACGCGCGACGTCGAGCGGGCTGGCCATCGCGTCCTCTCCGTCAGGGCCGAGCTCCGCGATGGCGAGCCCCGCGTCGACATCCGGACGGATGGGCCGGTCGCGAGCTACACCGTGCTTCGACTCAAGGATCCGCCGAGGCTCGCGCTCGATCTCCAGGGATTCACCGCTCGGGGCGCCAAGCTCCACGCCGGCAAGGGGGTTCGCGGCATCCGGTTCGGGAAGAACCCTGACGGGTTGCGCATCGTATTGGACGTCGATGCCGCCGAGATCCCGGCCATGGTCGAGAAGCTCGGAGCTGCGGGTCTCGCCCTCCGGGCAGTGACGCCGTCCAAGGGGGCGCCGCTGGCGTCGGTGCGTGCCGCCGCGAAGCCGTCCATCGCGCCGTCCGTTGCGCCTCCCCTGGGCGCGCCAGCCCAGGTCCCAGCCAAGAACCTCGCCCGGGTTCGCGATCTTCGCATCGCGCAGGAGGCTGGCGGTGAGCGCGTGATCGTCGAGCTCGAGGGCGGCGCCGCCGCGCTGCCGCAGGTTCGCTCGGATGGCCAGGGGGAGTTCGAGCTCTCGCTCGACGGGGTCCTTCTTCCGAAGTCGCTGCAGCGGACCCTCGACGCCTCGGCCTTCTCGGGTCCGGTTTCCACGGTCTCTTCCTTCAACGACGGTCGGCGCGCCACGAAGGTCGTGGTCAAGGCCGTCGCCCAGGCTCAGCAAGAGCTCCGCCGAAGCGGCGATCGGCTCACCTGGACGTTCGTTTCCCCGGCGCCAACGGTGGAGTCGCAGGCCAAGGCCGCGGTCGCCGTGACGCCTCCGGTGCGCGTCGAGGAGAGTGCCGGCCAGGCGGCGGGCTTCGCGACCGCCGTAGCGACGGCGGGAGACGCCGCTCCCTCGCGGCCGCGCTACACGGGACGCCGCGTGTCGATGGAGTTCAAGGACATCGACATCCAGAACCTCCTGCGGCTCTTCGCCGAGATCAGCCACCGGAACATCGTCGTCTCCGACGACGTCAAGGGCAAGGTGACGATCGCCTTGCGCAACGTGCCTTGGGACCAGGCCTTCGATCTCATTCTCAAGACCCACGGCCTCGGGAAGGAGGAGGTCGGGAACATCATCCGGGTCGCCCCCGAGGCCGTGCTGGAGAAGGAGCAGAAGGAGGCGCTGGACGCGCAGAAGGCGCGACAGCAGCTCGCTCCCCTGAAGGTCCGGCTCATCCCCGTCAACTACGCGCTCGCCTCGGACGTCGCCGACAAGATCAAGGACGTGCTCTCCGATCGGGGCGTGGTGACGGTGGATCAGCGGACGAACGTCTTGATCGTCAAGGACGTGGTCGAGAACCTCGCCAAGGCCGAAGGGATGGTTCGCAACCTCGACACCCAGACGCCCCAGGTCTTGATCGAGTCGCGGATCGTCGAGGCGGCGACGACTTACAGTCGCGAGATGGGCATCCAGTGGGGCGGCAACGGCGGGTTCTCTCCGGCCACCGCGAACCCGACCGGCCTGGTCTTCCCATCCTATGCCACCGTCGCTGGAGCCGCGGGCGAGGCTCCGAACGCCGGCACGGCCATGAACCCGAACTTCGCCGTCAACTTGCCCGCGGCCATCGGCCCGGGATCCGGCGGTGGCCTCGGCTTCATCTTCGGGAGCGCCGGCGGCGCTTTCAATCTGAACCTCCGGCTCTCGGCGCTAGAGAACAACGGCCTCGTCAAGACCGTCTCCGCGCCGAAGGTCGCGACGCTCGACAACCAGGAGGCGACGATTAGTCAGGGTCTGTCGATTCCATTCGCCCAGGTCTCCGCGGCCGGCGTCCAGACGGCCTTCATCGAGGCGCGCCTCGAGCTCAAGGTCACGCCCCACGTGACGGCCGACGGCAGCATCCTCATGAAGATCAACGCGACGAACAATCAGCCGAACTCCGGCATCACCGGTGCGAACGGCCAGCCTTCGATCTCCCGCAAGGAGGCGAAGACTCAGATGCTCGTGAAGGACGGCGACACCACGGTCATCGGCGGCATCTATACCCGCCAGACGGGGCTCTCGATCAACGAGGTCCCCTTCCTCGGCAAGATCCCGATCCTGGGGTGGCTCTTCAAGCACCGGGCCGACTCGGACAATCGGACCGAGCTGCTGATCTTCATTACGCCCCGGATCTTGAACCGCCAGCAGGTCGTCAGCGCCGGCGCGGGCGGTTGAGTTGCTCATGCGTTCGATGAAAGGGAAGGCTCCCATGCGAAAGATCATCCTCGCCGCTCCCCTGTTGGTGGCCGGCTGCCTGAATCAGGGCAACGAGTCGATCGACATTCCGTTCGCGGTGCTGGCGACGGACGAACTCCAGGCGCCAGCGCCTGGCACCCCATGCATCTGGGCGCCGGTCACCCAGGCGGGAGGCGTGTTTCGCTCCGACGGATTCGTCGAGCTCGACACCGCGATCAACTCCTCGCCCGAGTACGTCCTCGGCCTCCAGGTGGAGAACGACCTCGACAACACGGTCATCGTGGATTCGAACGGGAACCCGGTCGACGGGCCGCAGCGAAACGAGTTCCACGTCCAGAACGCCCTCATCAAGTACCTTCCCCAGCAGAGCTATCTCTCGGGGAACGGGATGCCACAGGCGGCCACCATCCTCGTCTCTGGCGCATTCCAGCCCATCGGCGGAGCGGGCGGGACGCAGGGGGCGGGTGTCATGGTTCTCAACACGTTGAGCGGCGCCGCGGTGCAGGCGCTCGAGGCCAACCTCGCCCCGACGTCGGGGAACACCCAGGGCGACCTCGTGCTTCAGATTCAGCTCAACGGCGTGCTCGGCTCGGGAGAGGCGGCCTCCAGCGGGACGTTCTTCTTCCCGCTGCACGTCTGTTACGACTGCTTCGGAATCGGCCCGACGGCCTATCCCTCCCAGGGGATCGCCGCATGCCCCGCCGGGACGGAATTGGTCGTCGAAGGCCACGGTGCCTGCTGCTCGAATCAGGACTTCAGCGCGGCCTGTATGTCTTGCGGTGGCAAGGGAGAGCCGTGCTGTTCGGGTGGGCCCGCCTGCATCAACGCGGCCGGTGCGACTCAGACGACCTCGTGCCTGCCGCTACTGACTCCGGCAATCGGAACCGAATTCTGTCCGGGAAATGCCGCGCCGGCGGAGATCGCTTTCTCGAACGCCTGCCAATGAGGCCAATCGATTCTTGACTCGCCTGGGCGCGCCGACTACAAACCGGCGCGCCCATGGCGTTCAAAGATCACCTCGAGGCGATCTGTTCTTCAGTCGAAGGAGCGATCCTCTCGAGCGTGATGGGCTACGACGGTATCGCCGTCGAGACCACGGAACAGGGCGCCCCAGGACTCGACGTGCCCTCCCTTCTCGTCGAGTACACCGCTCTGCTCGGCCAGGTGCGCAGTGCGGCCACCGTCCTCCAGTCTGGCAGCGTCGAAGAGCTGGTTCTTTCCACCGAACGGTTGACCGTGTTCTCGCGTCCCCTGACTGCGGACTACTTCCTGCTCGTCGCGCTGGCGCCCGGGGCCAACTGGGGCAAGGCGCGCTACCTGATGCGTATCACCGCCCCAAGGCTCCGCTCGGAGCTCTAGCCCGAACAGCTCTCGGGGGTGTTCCCCGGGAGTGCCGGAGGGAGCATGGCCGAAGTCATCGACACCAGTGAGTTTCGAAAAGGCCTCAAGATCGAGGTCGAGGGCGATCCGTATGAGATCGTCGACTTTCAGCACGTCAAGCCCGGAAAGGGCGGCGCCTTCGTCCGCACTCGAATCAAGAATCTCCTGACGGGCAACACGCTGGAACGCACGTTTCGCTCGGGGGACAAGGTTGGCAAGCCCGACATCGAAGAGCGGGAGATGCAGTACCTCTATGCCGAGGGCGACGCCTACCACTTCATGGATAACAAGTCCTACGAGCAGACGTTCGTGACGGCTGAAGCCCTCGGCGACGCGAGGAACTATCTCAAGGCCAACATCAATGCCTCGATCCTCTTTTACAAGGGGAAGGCCATCGGAGTGACGCTCCCGAACGCAGTCGATCTCAAGGTCGAGAAATGCGACCCCGGGGTTCGGGGCGACACGGTTTCGGGGGCCACCAAGCCCGCGACCATGGAGGCCGGTTGCATCGTCCAGGTGCCGCTCTTCGTCAACGAAGGGGACGTGCTACGCATCGACACCAGGACAGGCGCCTATATCACCCGGGTCGGCTGAGGAGCCCATGGACCTCGAGAAGCTCAAGGCCATCTTCGCGCTGCTCGAAGGCAGTGACGTCACCTCCCTCGACTGGAAGAATGGCGAGGAGAGTCTCACGCTGAAACGCGGAAACCTGGCCTCACCCTCGCTCGCTGTCGTCCCGCCTCCGCCAAACGCCGCTTCGAGCCTCGCGGTGCCCGCGTCGGCGGGCCGCCCGGAGCCGGTCGTCGCGAAGAACGTCTATACGGTGACGTCGCCTTTCGTCGGGACCTTCTATCGGTCGGCCTCTCCCGAGGCTCCGCCGTTCGTGGAACCCGGGCATTCCGTGCGCAAGGGGCAGGTTCTCTGCATTGTCGAGGCGATGAAGCTCATGAACGAGATCGAGGCAGAGGTGCCCGGCAAGATTCTCGAGATCCTGGCCGAGAACGGTCAGGCCGTCGAGTTTGGCGAGCCCCTCTTTCGCATCGAGCCAGCCGGGAGCTGAGTGTTCTCGAAGATCCTCATCGCGAACCGCGGCGAAATCGCGCTCCGCATCATTCGGGCCTGTCGCGAATTGGGAATCGCCACCGTCGCCGTCCACTCCACCGTGGACGCCCAGGCCTTGCACGTCCGATTCGCCGACGAGTCGATCTGCATCGGCCCGCCTGCCGCCAAGGAGAGCTACCTCAGCATCCCCGCGCTTCTGTCGGCCGCCGAGGTGACGGGTGCCGACGCCATTCACCCGGGATACGGCTTTCTCTCTGAGAATGCTGAGTTTGCCGATGTCTGCCGGAACTGCGGCATCCACTTCATCGGCCCTTCCCCAGAGGCGATTCGCCTCATGGGAAACAAGGTCCGAGCCCGCGAGGCCATGTCGAAGGCCGGCTTGCCGCTTCTCCCCGGTAGCAGCGGCGTCTTGCGCGACGAGGACGAGGCCGAGCAACTGGCGCGCGACATCGGGTTCCCGGTGATCCTCAAGGCCGCTGCCGGCGGCGGTGGCCGTGGCATGAAGATCGTGCGCGAGGTCGGGCCCTTGCGTCAGGCGTTTCGGACGGCGCAGGCCGAGGCCGCTGCCTCCTTCGGAAGCCCGGACATGTTCCTCGAGCGGTACGTCGAGAGGCCTCGGCACATCGAGATTCAGATCGTGGCCGACACCAAGGGCTCGATGATCCACCTCGGCGAGCGCGAATGCTCCGTGCAGCGTCGCCACCAGAAACTCATCGAGGAGAGCCCGTCGCCCGCGCTCGACGAAGCGCGTCGCGCCAAGATCGGAAAGATCGCCGTCGATGCGCTCAAGAAGACCGGCTATTCCACCGTTGGAACCCTCGAGTTCTTGATGGACGAGCGGGGCGATTTCTACTTCATGGAGATGAACACGCGGATCCAGGTCGAGCACCCGGTCACCGAGCAGGTGACGGGCATCGATCTCGTCCGCGAGCAGATTCGCCTCGCCGCGGGGGAGCCGCTCGGCCGCACCCAGAAGAGCATCCGCCTCCACGGGCACGCCATCGAGTGCCGAATCAACGCCGAGGACCCGGTGACGTTCGCGCCCTCCCCCGGGAAGATCACCGGCTACCATGTCCCCGGTGGCTACGGCGTCCGCGTCGATTCCGGAGTCTACGAACAGTACGTCGTCCAGCCCTTCTACGATTCGCTTCTGGCGAAGGTGATCGCCTTCGGGGACGATCGCGAGATTGCCCTCGCCCGGATGCGCCGCGCGCTCGGGGAGTTCGTCGCCGAGGGAATCCGGACGAACATTCCGTTCCACCGGTCGGTTCTCGCCTCGGACGACTTCCGCGAGGGGCGCTACGACACCCGTCTCGTCGAGCGGATCCTCGGAGGCGAGGGGGCCCTTCGCCAGGCCTCCTAGCGCTGGGGCGTGGCTCCGCCAAAGTTGGCCGTTTTTACTCGCTTTCTTGACGGCCCTCGCCCAGTTGGATAGGCTCCGGCACCTGAACTGAATGGTGGGTCGGGGCAGCGGCCGCCCCCTTCGGCGTGCTGGCTCTCGGGTGATCCGGTGAGCGACGCGCGGGAGGGGCGAAGCCGCGAGCCTCCAGACCCGTCGACCGGCCGATGGACAAGAACAAGATCATTCAGGCCGCGACCAAATTCGTCCAGAAGGGGCAGTTCGACAAGGCCATCAAGGAATACCAACGGATCCTCGAAGAGGACCCGAAGGACATCCGCATCCTCCTCAAGATCGGTGAGCTGCACCAGAAGCGAGGGGACAACGTCCAGGCGGCTCAGGATCTTCTCAAGGTCGCCGAGGCGTATTCGAACGACGGCTTCTTCCTCAAGGCCGCTGCCGTCTACAAGCAAGTCCTCAAGCTCAATCCAAACCTCGTCGACGTCAACCTCAAGCTCGCGGAGCTCTACCAGCAGCTCGGCCTGATGAGCGACGCGTTGCAGCAGTTCCAAGTCGTCGCGACGGCCTACGAGCAGCAGGGCAACGTGCAGTCGGCCCTGGGGACGCTCAAGAAGCTAATCGAACTCGATCCCGAGAACGTCGCCAATCGAATCCGGCTCGCCGAGTCCTTCGCCCGCGAGGGCATGAACCGCGAGGCCATCGAGGAGTTCCAGAAGGTCGCCACGACGCTCAGGGAGGCAAACCGGGCCGACGAGTACGTCAAGGTCGCCGAGCGGCTCAGCTTCCTCGACCCACAGGACCTCACCCTCGCGCGCGATCTCGCGAACGTCTACCTCGCCAAGGGCGATACCAAGCGCGCCCTCGCGAAGCTCCAGATCTGTTTCAAGGCCGACCCGAAGGACGTGGACACGCTGGTGCTGCTCGCCCAGGCGTTCAAAGAGCTCGGCCAGATCGCGAAGACCGTCTCGGTCTACAAGGAACTCGCGAAGATCTACTCCGATGCCGATCGTTCGGACGACGAGCGCGTGGTTTGGCGAAAGATTTTGGCGCTGGTTCCCGACGACCCGGATGCCCAGCGCTGGCAAGGGGGCCCGGCGCCGGTGCGCGCTGCTTCGGCTCCCGCGATCGCGCCCGCCGCTCCCGCCCGTCCTGCGGCGGGGCCGGTCGCGGCCCCACGGGCCGAGGCTCACGGCCCGGAGGCGGTTGCAAAGCTGCTGACGGAAACCGACGTCTATCTCAAATATGGGCTGCACGCGAAAGCGGCCGAGCACATCAAGAAGATTCTCGCCCTCGCGCCAGGCAGCCTCCCGGCGCACGAGAAGGCGAAGGATCTCTTCCTGACCATGGGTGACAAGGCTCGCGCCGCGGACGAACTCGTGAGCTGCGTGCGGCTCGCCCATGCCGCCGGCGGCTTGGACGCGGCCCAATCGCATCTTCGTCAGCTCCAGGAGATCGTTCCAGAACACCCCTCCATCGCCGACCTCGCGGCGCAAGTCGGAGCGCCGGTCGAGGCGTCCGAGATCGCGGACGATGCAATCTTGGTGGAGGCGGCCGAGGAGGAGCTTCTCGTCGCCGCGGATGGCGAGGAGGAGCTCGTCGCGGCGAGCGATGACGAGCTGCTCATCGCTGAGCCCGACGTAGAGGAGGACGAGGCGCTCTTCTCCGAGGAGGAGGCGCAGCCCGGCGCCGCCGAGGTTGCCCTCATCGATGGCGACGAGTCGATCGTACCGGAAGACGAATCCTCGGAGATCTCTTTGGACGAGGGATCGGGCTCCGAGGAGCTCGGCGAGGAGCTCGTCACCGCGACGGAGGAGGAGGCGCTGGCGAGCACCGTCGTTCGGGAAGTCGTCGAGGACGAGAGCGTCGAGCCAGCTCTTTCCCTCGAGCCCTCGGTCGACGAGCCATGGAACGAGCCGCCGTCGGACCTCGAAGAGGCCGCCGAGGCGACGATCGTCGGAGCGCCGATGCCCGTCGTGCCGGTCGCCAAGGTGGAGCAGCCTCCGGCAAGGGTTCCTCCCCCCAGCGAGGCGCCACGTCGAGTAGCTCCTCCCGGGGTGGCGGTGGCTCCTCGCCCCGTATCGCCTCCAGCTTCACCCGTATCGCGGCCCGTTCCCGTTCGTCCTCCCGCCGTAGGCGCTTCGCCCGAGGCAGCCGTTCCATCGAGGCAGCAGGCTTCGTCCGACAGACGGTCTGGCTCGTCGTCGTCCGCGGCGCCCGCCGCGCCCGCCGCCTCGCCGGCGTCCCGGGCACCGAGGCCGGCCGCCGCTGGCGCCTCGTCGGCAGGGGCCCCCGCGGCGCCCAAGAAGGCGGCCGCTCCGGCTCCGGCTCCGCCTGCTGCCGAGGAGTTCGAGCCCGAGGAACTCGCGGAGACCGAGTTCTTCCTCGAACAGGGCCTCCTCGACGAGGCACGTGAGGCACTCGAGGCGCTCCGCGGCAAGGGCCTCCACGGCGAGGCGCTCAGGAAACTCGAGGCCCTCGAGGCTCGGCTCGCGGCCCCGTCGAGCGGCGAGGGAGGGGCGATAGAAGAGGAGGAGAGCTTCGACCTCGCGGCAGAGCTCGAAAAGGAAGTCGAGGAGACTCGTGCCTCGATGCCCCCGGCCGACGATTTTCAATACTCGGTCGAGGACGTGCTTCGCGACTTCAAGAAGGGTATCGAGAAGGTCGTTCGGCCGGAGGATGTCGAGACGCACTACGACCTCGGAATCGCTTACAAGGAGATGGGGCTGACCGACGAGGCCATCTCCGAGTTCGAGCAGGCCGCGAAGGGCGCTACTGGCAGACCGCGTGAGGCCGATTGCCTCGCGATGCTGGGGCTTTGCCTGGCCGGAAAGGGGGAACCCCAGAAAGCGGTCGAGGTCTTCGAGCGGGCGCTCGAGATCCAGGGGCTCCGGCCGGAGAGTCGGCTCAACCTTCACTACGAGATCGGTGCCGCAAAGGAGGGGCTCGGGGACGTCGACGGGGCCATGGATGCCTTTCAGAAGGTCGCGGGCCTCGATCCCGCCTATCGCGACGTCGGCGAGAGCCTCGCCCGCTTGAAGGCCACGCCGAAGGGTGGGACCAGAAAGATCGGCTACGTCTAGCTCATGGGCTACCTCGAACACTTCGAACTCCGCAGCGAGCCGTTTTCGAATGCCCCGGTCAGCCGCTTTTACTTCGAGAGTGAGCAGCACCGGCAGGCGCTCGTTCGCGTGCTTCACGTTGTCGAGCGAATGAAGGGACTCGCGGTCGTCGTCGGCGACATCGGCGCGGGTAAGACCACGCTGGCACGTCGGATGCTCGACCGTTTGCCCGAATCGGAGTATGAGGCCGCCCTCTTGGTCATCGTTCATTCGGCGGTGACGGCGAACTGGCTGCTCAAGCGGATTGCCGTTCAACTCGGCGTCGCGCAGCCGGCGGACGAGAAACTCGCCCTTCTCGCCCAGCTCTACCAGCGGCTCGTGCAGATCTACCAGGAAGGGCGGAAGGCCGTCGTCCTCATCGACGAGGCCCAGATGCTTCAGACCCAGGAGCTCATGGAGGAATTCCGTGGTCTCTTGAACCTCGAGGTCCCGGAGCGCAAGCTCCTGTCGTTCGTCTTCTTTGGGCTCCCCGAGATCGAGCAGAACCTCAAGCTCGACCCCCCGCTGCAGCAGCGCGTGGCGATGCGCTATCGGCTCGATTCGCTTAAGGAGTCGGACACCTCGGCCTACATCGCGCATCGCTTGCGTGAGGCCGGTTCCCTTCGAAATCCCTTCGCACCGGGGGCGATTGCGTCAATCCACCGTTGGAGTGGAGGGACCCCACGGGCGATCAACACGATCTGCGACAACGCGCTCTTCGAGGCCTACCTCGCCGGCCAGAGCGATATCGATGACTCCCTCGTCGATCGGATCGCCGAGAACCTCGGGCTGCTGATCGGCCCGTCCTCCCGGGCGCCAGAGCCGCGCCCGGCAAGCGAGCGCCCGGTCTTCCAGCCCCGTGCCCGGGTCGATCTCGAGGAGATCGACCGCTACCTCGAAGGGCTGCGCAAGTCGTGAAATGGAGCGCCCGCGCCGACCGACGCTCGTGGCCTCTCTTGCGATCGGCGCTATAGTCGCCTGCTCCCTCGCCTCCATTTCCCTTCTGAGGCGGCCACCAGTCGCCAACACCCTTTGCAGAGCGGCGGCCGCAATCGCCGGCCGCGAACTCGGCTTGTCGGTCGCCGTCGGTTCCTGCCGTCTCGACCCGCTCGATGCGAGGCTCGAGTTGTTGGACGTCAACGCGCGTGACCCGCGAGCGGGCGGTCGCGAGATCGCAATCGACAGCATCGACGTCGCATTCCGTCCGCTGCAGGCCGTTCTGGGCGGCCTCTGGGTTCGCCGCCTCGAGATCCAGGGGGGCCACGCTGCTTGGCGGAGTGCACCGGGGCATCCAATGGAGAAGCGTCCCGGCTCCGCGGGGCCGTGCTGGATCGATTGGCTCAGGCTCGTGCACGTCGAACAGCTAGCGCTTCATCGGATTCAACTCGCGATCGACCTCGGCGAGGAGCACGTGGACGTCGCCTCCTTGGATGCGACCGCCGCTCTCCGGGCCCGGATCTACGAAGGGACCGTCGAGGCGACGGGTCATGTGGGGCGCGAGGGAGCGAGCCGTGCCGCGCTCGTCTTCCGGCTCGATCCGAGAGCCCACTCGCTCGCCATCGGGCGGTTGCTCCTCGCCATGACCGCGGGCAATCTCGTCGCGAGCGGCGAAGTACGGGATGTCTGCAAGCCCTCGTCGACGCTGCGCCTCAAGGCTGATCTGCCGGTGCCGCTCCTGGCGAGCCTGCTGTCTCCTCACCTCGACGGCCATGGCACCCTGTCCGTGGGATACGTGGCGGAAGGGCCGCACCGTCCCGCCTCCGTCCATGTGACGGCCCACGACGCACGGATTCTGAATTACCGGATCGGCGACCTCGATGCCGAGGCGGTGATCCAGGATGGGCTCGTGCGGTTGCATCACCTGCATCTCCCGCTCGACGAAGGAGGCGCAGTCGATGTCACGGGGACGGTCATGATGGGCCCGGTGCCCACGCTCGACCTGCATGCGGCCCTGGCGCGAGTCGATTTGGCCCGACTGCTCGACCGTGTGGATATACGGCACAGCCTCGTGGATTTCCGATTCAACGGTCACGCTCACCTCGCCGGCAGGATGTTCGGTCCCTGCCTCCTTCGCGGGGAGGGGGCGGGCGAGGCCTCTGGCCTGACGGTCGACGACTGGGGCTGGGACCGGACCGTGCCTCGCCACCGCATCCTCACGGGCCCCGCGCCGTTCCAGGTGGCGACGAGGCTCACCGTGGATGCCGACGGCGTCCACCTGGAGAAGGCGACCATCCAGGGCGGCGGGGACGAGATCGAGGGAGACGCGTTCATCCACTACGACCCGTCGAAGGGCGTGAAGCTCGAGGCACGCGCGGTCCACCTCGACCTCGGCAAGTTCGATCGACTCGCCTGGATCCCCTGGCGTGGGGAGGGATCCGCGACCCTCTCGGTGGAGGGCCCCTACTCGGACCCACTCCTCACCGGCCATGCGGCGCTCGGCGACTTCCATTTCCTCGGCATCGACTTCGGCCACGTCGCGGTCGATCTCTCGTTCCGCGGAAACACGCTCACCTTTCCCATCTGGCTCGGCTCCTTGGGTAAGACCGCCTACTCCGGTTCCGGGAAGATCGACCTGTTTCACGATTTCGACAGCGAGTTCGACCTGGACGTTCCATCGGGGCGGCTCGAGGACCTCACCCTGGCCGTGCAGGATCTCGCTCCGCCGATGGCCGACGTTCACCGGGCCCTGGCAGGCGCCTTTTCTGGCCATGCGCGGCTCACGGGGCCCATTGCCGTCGCGGACGCCGGTGGCGAGATCGCGCTCGGCGCCTTCTCGGTCTTCGGCCGCGAGTTTTCCGAGGGCGTGATCGACGCGAGGCTCGAGCGGGGTCGAGACGTCCAGATCGACCGGCTGACGGCTCGCCAGGGGAACGGGGCTCCCGTTCCCGGGATCACCCGTGGCATCGACGGCCGGCTGGAAGCCACTGGCCGAGTCGGAGTGGACGGCGCGCTCGCGCTCTCCTTGCGGGGCGTTGGCCTCTCGCTCGCGGATCTGCTCTGGGCCCGAGGCCGAGGAGCCAGCGCACAGGGACGCCTTCGGGTGGAAGGCGGCATCGGTGGAACGCTCGCCGCCTGGGAGCCGAGCGGCGAGGCTCGCATCGAAGGGTTTCGTGCGTTCGGCGTACCGCTCGGCACCGCTTCGCTCACCGCCTCGACGAAGGCCGAGACGCTCCGGTTCTCGGGAATGGCGGGAGACGAGGAGCGAGTGGAGGGTGCGATCTCGCTTCACGGGGCCGGGCCCTTCGAGGCCACGATCCGCGGCGCCACCGGGCAGTTGGAGCGCTACCTGCGGGGCTACGGCTTTCGAGACCCGCCGTCGGGGTCGCTCGCGGGGGACGTGCGGCTCGGCGGCGAGATCCTCGTGCCCGAGCGGACCAAGGGAGAGTTTCGGATCGACCGCCTCGCGCTCGCGCGTGGAGCGCTGCGCGTTGCCACCGAGGGAATCACTCGGATCGGGTTGGACGCGGGCGCGCTGTCGCTCTCCGAGGCCGTGCTCGTCGGTAAGAACAGCCGCCTCTCGCTCTCCGGGACGCGCGACGCGGAGGGCATCGTGCAGGGGGCCGTGAAGGGGCAACTGGACGTGGGACTGCTGGAGGGCCTCGTCCCGAGCGTCGAGCATCTGGGTGGGGTCTTCCGCCTCGGTGCCGAGGTTCATGGCCCCTTGGAGCGCCCGGCCATCGTCGGGACGGCCCGGTTCGAGGACGGGCGATTCGACTGGATTGGCTGGCCGCTCTCGATCCGCGACTTCTCCGGGGTCGCCGAGTTCAGCGAGAGACGGGTCGTGCTGGGGCGTTCCCATGGCCGACTGAATGGCGGAACGGCCGATCTCGCGGGCGACCTCGGAATGGACGGCTGGCAGGTCGAGCGCTGCAACCTCGAATCCGACCTCGACGAGGTGCCGTTCTCCATTCCCGATTCGATCCCCTCCGTGGTCACCGGGCGGCTTTCACTCGACGGTGCGCTTGCTGCCGGGCTCCTGATGAGCGGCGAGTTGCACGTCGTCCGCGCCCGGTACTCCAAGGACTTCGAGATCGACCGGCTCTTGCAGGCGTTCTCAGCAACGGGAGCGCTGCGTAATGCCACGGCCCCGCAAAAGGGCGCACCTCTTCATCTCGACATCTGGCTCCGCGGTGACGGTGACCTCAAGGTTCAGAACAACGTCGCCGAACTCGCGCTGGCGGGAGATCTGCACCTGACTGGGACGAACGAGCGGACCGGCCTCGTCGGCACCCTGACGGCCAAGGACGGCCTCGCGCAGTTTCGCGGCAACGAATACCATGTCTCCGATGCGACGCTGACGCTCCTCGAGCCAGACCGAATCGCGCCGAGCTTCGACATCAGCGCGGACACCGACGTCCGACAATACCGCGTCTTCGTCCATGCCTTCGGCACGCCGCAGAGCTACCAGCTGAGCCTCCGGTCGCAGCCGGAACTCGCCGAGGACGACGTCGTCAAACTCCTCGCATTTGGCGTCACTTCGCAAGACGCGGCCTCGATGGCGGGCGCCGCGGGGCAGGCGGGCTACCTCGGTGATGTCCTCTGGAACATCTCCGGCCTGCACGATCAGGTGAAGAAGATCATCCCAAAGAACCGCGTCATACGGGACTTTTCGTTCAACATCGGCAGCGCTTTCCTCGAGGCAACCGGCCAGGTCGAACCGGTCGCGCAGATCGAATCGCGCGTTTTCTCGGACTCGCTGCGGCTTCGGGCACAGGTGCCGCTCTCCGAGTACTCGGGCAAGCGGGCCGAGGCCGAGTACCAGCTCTCCGACCACATGAGCCTGCAGGGGGAGTGGAACAACGATTACAGCGATTACAACATAGGTGACCTCGGGCTCGATCTCCGGATGCGCTGGGAGTTCGGCGAATGACCCGCGCCATGCTCGCGCTGGTCTGTGCGCTCCTCGGGCCGACGTCCCCGCTTGGACCGTCGCTGGGGACGACCGTCGACTCGGTCGAACTCGTTGCCCCACGGGGGCTCGACGCGAAGGAACTCGAGCCGCTCGTGCTGGTGCGGGCCGGACAGCCTTACTCCGTGGCGCTCGTGAGTCGCACCGTCGAGCTGCTCTACGAGTCGGGCAAGGTCCAGAATGTCTACGTCTACCGCCGGCCGGCCCCACATGGGATCGAGCTGGTATTTCGGCTCATCCCGAAGCAGCGCCTCACTTGGATCGGCTTTCACGGCAACCAGAGCCTGTCGCGCGAGGCGCTGCGGCGCGCGAGCGGACTTGAAGTGGGAGACGAGGTCGTGGTCGAGAAGTTGCGAGCGGCCCTGCAGCGGATCGTCGCGGCCTATCGACGAAAGGGCTATCCCGCCGCGCAGCTTCGGCCCCAGCTCACCGAGGGGATGACGGAGGTCGCCCTCGACGTCGAGGTCGACGAGGGGCCGCCGGAGATCGTGCGCGAGGTCTCGCTCGAGGGGGACCTAGGCGAGACCCGTTCGAGGGACCTCGCGGTGCTCGAAGAGCGGGGCGGCTTACGTACGGGCGCGGTGCTGGATCGCGATGCGCTCGTCGATGGCGCGCGGAGGCTCGAACTCTGGCTGCGTCGACGCGGTTTCGATCGCGCGAGGGTGGGGCCGCCGTCGGTCGTCGATCGTCCCGATGGCCGCGCCGACGTGAGGCTTCCTGTCCAGGCCGGTCCCCGCATCTCCTTCGCCTTCTCGGGAAACCTGAGCTTCGAATCGGAGGAGCTCGAGGCCGCGCTCGCCTACGACCCGACCGAGCGGCTCGACGACCTAGCACTCGCCCGCCTCTCCGAGCGGATCCGGGTGTTCTATCTGTCGCGTGGCTTTCTCGAGGCACACGTGCGGCTCGAGAGTGAGGGCGGCCACCAGCGCCGAGCCGCCCCTGGCCTTCTCGTCGAGCGCTTCGTCGTGAACGAGGGCCGACCGGTCTCGGCCCTCGACGTGCGGGTCCTCGGCGTACACCACCTCGACGCGGCGGACCTCGAGCGGGTCGTTCGCGCCATCGTCACGGGCGGAGACGAGACCCCATTGCTCGGTCGGCCAGAGGACGCCGCGGTCGACTCGATCGGCCCGAGTGGCCGGCCCCTCGAGGGCGACGTGCAGCGCTTCCGCGCCCCGCACCCGGGCTACGTCCCTGAGGCCCTCGAGGCCGCGGCCGAGGAGATCGCGCGCCGTTACCAGGAGGGGGGCTGGCTCGACGTGCAGATCCCTCCCCCTTCGCTCGACCTTGACGA
This sequence comes from Myxococcales bacterium, assembly GCA_021783235.1. Classification (GTDB taxonomy): domain Bacteria; phylum Myxococcota; class Myxococcia; order Myxococcales; family JAKAPL01; genus JAJXUD01. The sequence continues at coordinate 41,492 of JAJXUD010000016.1, forward strand.
GGCGACGGGGCGCGCCCTCATCTCTTTTGTCGTGAAGGAGGGGCAGCGGACCTTCGTGCGGGAGATCCGCTTCGAGGGGGTGGCGTCGCTCTCGGAGGCACGAGCCCTGCAGATCGTTGCGCTGCGTCCCGGAGATTCGTTCTCGCGCTCCGAGATCGATCGCGCGCGGGCGCGTCTCCAGAATGCCTATGCGAGGTCCGGCCGGCCGTTCGCGCGCGTCGACGTCGAATCCGGCTCCTCGAGAGGAGCGGGCAGGGTCGTCTTCGTCGCCGAAGAGGGGCCGCTCGCTCGCATCGGCCAGCTTCTCGTGCGCGGTAATCGGCACACGAGCGAGGGCGTGGTCCGCAGGGCGCTCGCGCTCGAGCCGGGCGAACTTCTCGACCCCGAAGCGCTCGAGCACGCGCAGCAGCGGATCGCCGGTCTGGGGGTGTTCGACTCGGTTCAGGTGGCGATGGTCGACCCTAGCCAGCCGGACGAGGTCAAGGACGTCGTCGTCTCGGTTCACGAGCGGAAGCCCGAGGGGATCGTCGTCGGCGGCGGTTACTCGATCGTCGAGGGCCCCCGCGCCTTTGTCGAGTACACGCACACGAACCTCTTCGGCCGTGGCCTTCATTTTCAGTCGGAACTCAAGCTCAACTATTTTCCGCTGTCCTACCTCGCGCTTTCGGGGCCGTCTGGATCGCTCGTGCTCGAAGGGCTGCCACCCGCGCAGACGCTTGCCGGCAAGGACAACTTCTTCGGATTCGGCGGGCGGCTGAACGCGGTGCTCAGTGAGCCCCGTGCATTCGATCTCTTGTCTGGAGACGGCAGCATGCGTGGCGAGGCGCTCGTGGAGCGGATCGACCGGCCCTATTACGCCTTCAGCCGCGGTGCACTCGTTCCAGGCCTCGAGTGGCGCTACGGCCGTCGGCTCTCCGTCGCGATCCAGCTGCAGGGCGAATGGGATCAGATCCTCACGTACTGGGAGAACCTCGACCAGATCTATCAGTACCTCTCTTTCGCGGATCTCGAGAACCTGCGCTTCCCGGATGGCTGGGGGCTGCTCGCCAGCGTGGGCCCGACGATTTCGTGGGACCAGCGAGACGATCCCATCAACCCACGCCACGGCGTGCTCGCGAGCCTACGCGGCAACGCGGTGGGCGGCGTCTTCTTCCCGTCGTCGCAGGGCGGGCAGATCCTCGAACTTGGCGGGACCTGCGCCACGCCCGGGGCGCCCTGCAGCGTCGAACTCTTCTCCGCGCAAGGGCTCGTCGCGGGCTACGTGCCGCTTGGGCCCCGCTTCACGCTGGCGCTCTCGGCCAAGGCCGGCCGGATCTTTCCGGCGGCGGGCAGCTTCGTCATCCCGACGCAGCGCTTCTTTCTCGGTGGTCCCGACGCCGATCGCGGCTTTCAGCAGGACATGATGCTGCCGCAGGACGTTCGGGAGAGCCTCCACCAGGATGTCGCGCTGTGCAACCGGACGGCGGGCGGGCTCGGCTGCACCACCGCGGCTCAGTTGCTCCGCACGCCCGCGAACCAGCTTCCCTCCCCCGGGGGAGAGGTGTTCGACCTCGTGCGAGGTGAACTGCGCTTTCCGCTCTACGACGAGAGCATCGACGGCGCGGTCTTCGTCGACGCGGGCAACCTCTGGGCGAACCCCGCTGCGTTCGACCCGCTGCTGCTCCGCCCAGCGGCAGGCGTGGGCGTGCGCGTACCGAGTCCGATCGGGCCCGCGGCCTTCGATCTTGGCTTCAACCTGGATCCCGACACGACGGTCAACGAGACGATCGTTCAGATCCACCTCGCGATTGGCCTTTTCTAGGGCGGACCCGGGGTCGGCTCGAGGTCCCACCTCGCGGTCGAGAACTGGTTCTCCCAGATCGATCGGTCGAAGCCTTGCCAAGCGTCCAACGCCTGGCTAGAAGATCCGGGCGCATGGGGCTCTTCCGCTACACCCACGACTGCCTCGAGGCTGGACAGGGGCGCTGGCCCGCGGCCGGACCGGATCGGGTCTTGCCGCCGGGTCAGACGCTGCGCGATCGGCCGAAGCAGATCCGCATCTTCGCGAACCCGGTCGTCGAATTCTTCGGCCGTGCCCACCCGGCGACGCCGGTGGTCTGGTTCGCGCCCGTCGTGACGGGAGCCATGTGGTGGTCCATCGGCCGCCTGGGCCTGCGTCAATCTCTGTTCGCGTTCGCCGCGGGCGTGTTTCTCTGGACCCTGATGGAGTACCTCCTCCACCGGGTGGTCATGCACGGGCTGCTGCGTCGGACCGAGACAGCCGAGCAGCGCTTTCGGGGCTTCATGATTCACGGCTATCACCACGAGTTTCCGGACGACCCGATGCACCTCGTGATGCCGCCGCTCGTCTCGTGGCCGCTCGCCCTTGCCGTCGGGCTGGTCTGGCGGGCCTGCTTCGGCCCGCTCGTCTTTGGGGCCGTCCTCGCGGGGACCGTGACTGGCTACGTGGCTTACGACGAGATCCACTACTACACGCACCACGCGCGGCCGAGAAACCCGGTCGGCAAGTGGCTGCGGCAGTACCACATGCGCCATCACTTCGAGCACGAGGAGAGCCGCTACGGCATCTCGAACCCGCTCTGGGACCTCGTGTTCGGCACCTTCCGTAGCAGCCGCCGCGCGCCCGGCAACGGCGCGCCCAAAACCCCGTCACAGGAGCAACCCGCATGATCCAGGTCGGACAGAAGGCCCCGGAGTTCAGCCTCCCCTCGAACCTCGAGGAGGGCGGCAAGCCCGGCAGGAAGATCTCGCTCGCGGACTACAAGGGAAAGAACGTCGTCCTCGCCTTCTACCCGCTCGATTTCTCGCCGGTATGCTCGAGCGAGGCGCAGTGCTTCGTGAGCGATCTCACCCAGTTCTCGGGCATCGGCGCCGACGTGCTAGGGATCAGCGTCGACAGCGTCTGGACCCACAAGGCGTTTGCCGAGAAGCTCGGCATCAAGTATCCGCTGCTGGCCGACTTCAACCCGAAGGGCGAGGTAGGCAAGAAGTACGGCGTCTACCTGGAGGACAAGGGTATCCAGTCGCGCACCACCATCGTCGTCGACAAGACCGGCACCGTCCGTTGGGTGAAAGCGGTGGAGATCCCGACCGTTCCCGACACCAAGGAGATGATCGCGGAGCTGAGGAAGCTCGGCTAGGTGAGCGAGCCGCTGCCTGCCCCCTACGGCCTGCGCCATGTTGCGCTGAAGGTGCGCGACATGGCCGCAGCCGAGGCGTTCTACGCGGGCCTGCTCGGCTTTTCGGTCGAGTGGCGGCCGGATCCGGAGAGCCTCTATCTCAGGCTCCGGGGCGACAGCCTCGCGCTCCACCGGGGGGAGCCGGCGCGCCATGGGGTGCTCGAGCATCTCGGTATCGCCTTCGCGAAGCCGTCCGACGTCGACGCCTGGGTCCGACACCTCTCGTCTCACGGGGTCCGGCTGCTCGCCCCAGCAAGGCAGCATCGCGATGGTGCGTACTCGGCCTATGTCGCGGACCCCGATGGAAACGCGGTCCAACTCATCTGCCACCCGCCGATCGTAGAGTTCGAAGAGGGCCGCCCAGATGGCGGCGCTCAATCGCCGAGTGCCAATTCACCTGGCTCCTGCTAGAGTACAGACGATGCTGTCCTCCCTCTGGCGGTCGGCCTCTCTCTTCTTCCTCTGCGGTTTTTTCCTCTGCCGTGGCGACGCTGCCCGTGCCTCTGAGAAGAAGCATGGCAAGCGCAGCAGCCACGAGCACCCGGCGGCGGCCCACCACAAGCGGAGCCACGAGCGGGGGAGCGGGCGGGTCGAAGGGGCGGTGACCTCCGCGCCTCCCGCCGCAGCGCCCGCCACGGCGCCAGAGGTGATGACCACCCGCGGGCCGACGCGCCTCGACTTCGACGATCGGGTCGTGCAGGGGCAGTCGAACAAGGCGGGCGCCATCTTCCTTTACGACCGGAAGAGCCTCCCGCTGCGCAGCATGGTCCGCGAGCCGGATCGGTTCCGAGGCGAGATTCAGGCGCAGCTTCCCGATGACGAGCCTGCCTCCCGGACGGTCGAGTGAGCGTTTCCAGATTCCCGGAGAAGCGGCGTGGCTGAGGGAGTGCTCATGGTCGTCATCCTCAAGGATGGCGCCCTCGTCGGCAGCGAGGTATTTCCGCCGGGCGTCTATCGGATCGGGCGCGCACCGAGTTCGGACTTGCGGCTCGACGATCCGATGATCTCGGCGCACCACGCGTCGCTCGCATTGCGAGGCGGACAGATCGGCATTCGCGACGAGGGGAGCGCGAACGGCATCTGGCTGAACGGTGAACGGGTGGCCCTCGCCAAGGTGACGAGCAAGGACGAACTCGAGATCCGGCCCTACACGCTGAAGGTCCGGCTGCTCGAGAAAGGTGAGCGCACGGGCGCCGCAACGTCGTCGGTCGAGGAGACGGTGATCGCCCCGGTTTCGGCGCGATCGCACCTCGCCGCCGTGCCCGCGCTGGCGGACGAGACGCAGGAGAACGAGCCGACGCTCGAGAATCCGGTCCGCAAACCTGCTCCGGCCCCCGACGTGCTCACGCCCCGACGCCTCAAGAAGCGCGGCTCCGAGGAGAGGCCGGCGCGCAAGTCGAGCCCCGGCGCGCCGCGCGAGCCGACGCCCGCCGGCCCCTTTCCGCCCTCCTCTTCGCCGGGGACCGCCCCGAGCGCCCGCGCCCTCGCGGGCGAACTGGTACCGGAGCTCGCCACCGTTCCGAGCTCGCCGCCGGAGAGCATCCTTTCGGCACTCGCGGGGAAGGACAAGCCCGCTCACGGCGAGCGGCCGGCCCTGCCGCGCCCCGTCGCCTTGCGGCCGAAGGGGGCCGTCGAGCCCCGGGCGGCCGAGTCCGAGGGGGGTGAGGAGGCGCTCGCGCCGGTCCCGGAGGGAGCGCCCCCTGTTTTGCGGGCGAAGCTGCTCTGGGGCCGCTCGATCATTCACGCGCAGGCCTTCCGCAGCGGTGGGGTCGTCTCCGTCGGAGCCTCGGATGGGGCTGCCATCCCGGTCTACGGCTGGCCGCTGCAGAGGAGCTCGACCCGCGTCGCTGCCTTTCGAGAGGGCGCCTGGAAGGTCGTCGTTCCGCAGGGGTTGAGGGCCTACGCCCTCGGGCCCGGTGGACGGGCGCGGCCCACGCAGGGCCCTGTCTCCCTCTCGAAGGGGGAGGGGGTCGTGCTCGTCGCGGGCAAGCTGGCACTCGAGCTGTGCGCCGAATTGCCGTCCCCCACGGTGCCGCTGCGCTTTCGCCCCGAGATAGACAAGCAGCTCCTGGTGCCGCTCGTCGGAGCGGCGCTCTTGCTCGGGCTCTTTTTTCTCTTCATGCCGAAGAAGAGCGAGCTCCCCGATTTCACGCCGAAGGCGCTACCCGCCATCCGCGCCATCCTGGAGGCGCCGAAGAAGCACCCGAAGGAGAAGCCGCCCAAAGCCAAGAAGAGCGACCAGCAGCGGATCACGAAGGAGCGCAGCGAGGGGACGCACGAGAAGGTCGCGCGCTCTCGGCCCGCGTCGCGCCGGGCTGAGCTTCCCGTCCCGCAGAGCCAGGCGATCGCCGCGGTCGAAAAGATCCTGGGAGGGGGCAAGGCGACGAAGCAACTCTTCTCGGCGGTTTCGAAGATCGGGAAAGGGCGGGGCGGCGGCGGCCTCAACTTCAAGGCCTCCGGGCTGCTTGGGAAGGTGCCCCTCGGCGTGAGCGGAGGTGGCGGCCTCACCCTCGGGGCGGGGTTGGGCCACGGCGGGGGAACAAAAGGCGCCTGGGCGTTCGGCGGGCTGGGTGGTCTCGGCGGGCCTGGCGCCTTGGGGCGTGGGGGCGTCGGTCGGCGCGGAGTTCTCGGCGGCGTCGTCTCGGCGCCGCGGCGCGGTGGCAAGGTCGCGGGGTTGCTGCCGATGGAGGCGGTTCGGCGCGTGGTGGACGAGCACATCGCCGAGATCCAACAGTGTTACGAGAACGCCCTCTTGCGAACGCCGGGCCTGACCGGCAAGGTCGTGCTGGAGTGGACGATTGGTCTCAGCGGAGGGGTCGAACGGGTCACGACCAAGGTCTCGACTCTGCGATCCCCTGGTGTGGCAGGCTGCGCGGTGGAGAGCCTTCGGCGTTGGCGTTTCCCGCGGCCCAAGGGCGGCGTCGTGGTGGTGTCGTACCCTTTCCTGTTCAACAGCGTCGGCTACTAGGTGAGGTTCCCTGACGTGACACCCTTCCAGAAGTTGGTCCGCGCGCCGGGGCTCCTACTCGTGGTTGCGGCGCTCCTCTCGGCGGCGGGCGCGCGGGCGGACGATGGCGACGAGGTCGAGGACTCTGGTCAGGTTGCCGCGGTGCAGAACCGCGAGTACCGGATGGGTCAGGAGATCGAACTCGCGGCGACGCTCCTTCCCTACGATGCCTTCTACAAGGGTCTCGCTCCGACGGCGAGCTACACATTTCATTTCTCGGACACCCTGGCGTGGGAGGTCTTCCGCATCGGCTACTCGGTCGATTTCGACACGGGCCTCAAGCAGCAGCTCCTCCAACTCGGGGCGCAGCCGACGCAGTTCGAGCAGACGCAGCTCTTCGTGACGAGCAACGTGATGTACAGCCCTCTCTACGTGAAGGGGACGCTCGCGAACAAGAGCGTCGTCCACGGTGAGGGCTACCTTCTCCTCGGTGGCGGCGCTTTCGACGAGACCGATGGCTTCCACCCAGCGCCGGACGCGGGGCTCGGTGCTCGTCTCTTCCTCTCTCGAGCTTTCTCGCTGCGCCTCGAGGTTCGCGATGCGGTCATCCTCGACTCGAAGCTGACGAACTCCGTGGATGTGAACCTGGGAATCGCGCTCAACTTCCTCGCGCCGGGTTGAGTCGACGCCGCCGATGAGCCTCTCCTCGATCCTCAGTCTCTGCCTGCTCGCCGCGGCGAGTCCCGCCGCGCAGACCGCGGCCCCGGCGGTGGCGCCGAAGCCCGCCGCCGCGCCTTTGGCTTCGGCGCCTGCTTCGGTGCCTGCACCGCCGCCTGCACCGCCGCCGAAGCTCTTCGAGCGGGCGCTTGCCGAGCACGAGGCGGGGAGCGCGGACCAGGCGGCCCGCGACTTCTACTGGTTCTTGCGCACCTCGCCCGAGACCGCCACGAACTATGGCTGGGCCGAGTACTTTCTCGGCGCCGATCTCGCTGCCATCGGTTTCTCGCAGGCCGCCGTCGACTACCTGGTCCTCGTTTCAAAGGAGAGACCGACCCCGGAGATTCTGGGCCCCGCGCTGACCGCGCTCGAGAAGCTGGCTCTCGCGGGGCCCGTCGATCGGGACCTCGTCTTCGTCGAGCTCGTCTATGGGACAGACTTCGGGATTGTGCCCAGGGAGGCGCGGGACTTCGTCGAGTTCCACCGCGGGGTCGTCGACTACGAGCAGGGGCGGGCACGCTGGGGCGAGCGCCACTTCGCGGAGCTCGAGCCGAAGGGGCGCTACGCGGCGCAGGCTCGACTCGTCGAGGCGATCGAGGCCCTTCGCTCGGCGGGGGCGACGGACGAGGTCGTCGCCCGGTTTGCCGTGCTGGCGAAGGACGCCAAGGCGCCGCTCGAGGTCCGGAACGAGGCGTCGTTGGATCTCGCCCGGCTGAGGTACGAGCGCAAGGAGCTCCCTGCGGCGATCGCCGCCTACGATTCGGTACGGCTTCCCAAGCTGGATCCGGGTCGCGGAGAGATCTACCTCGAGCGGGCGTGGGCCCTGCATCGGCTCGGCCGCGACGACGAGGCCTTCGGCTACCTGACGGCGCTCGACGCGCCGAGCTTTCGCGGTCTCTTTCTGCCGGACGAGTACCTCGTCCGCTCCCTCGTATACGACGCGCGTTGCCATTTCCTCGCGGCCAAGCGCTCAGCCCGAGAGTTTCAGCGTCGCTACCGGTCGGCGCTGACCGTCATCACGGAACGCGGCGACCTCTCGCAGGACCGGAAGTTACTCGCGGCGGCCGAGGAGCAGCCGAGCGTTCGCGAGGCCGAGGAGTTGCTGCGTCGCGTCCGAGACGAGAAGGCCTTGGTGGATCGCTTTGCCTCCCGCTTCGCGACCCCGGGGCTCACGGGTCGCCTACGTGAAATCTATCGGCTCGCCGAGGAAAACGCTCTGCGGCGAGAGCATCTCGCCCTGGAGGCGGCGCTCGAGGGGGCCGCCGACGCGGTGCTGCGGGCCGACGAGAACCTACGGTTGCAGGACTACCAAGTCGGCCTCCAGATGTACCGCCGTTTCAAGAGGGGAGACGCGGCGCCGACGCCGCTCGTCACCCCAGCCATCGCCGCCTCCCAGGTCATCGAGCCGTTTCACGGCGAGTTCTGGAACGACGAGCTGCGCAGCTACCGTCTCTTCCTCTCGGATCGTTGCCTCGGCGAGGAGGGCGCACCGTGACCTTCCGCCGACTGGCTCCTTGGCTGCTTCTTTCGGGGCTCGGCGCCTGCGCCGCGCCTCAGGCGAAGCCCGACGAAGCGCTCGTCCAGGAGATCCACGACCGGGCTGACGAGCGCGCCCGCAACCTCGAGCGGCTAAAGCGGGACATCCTCAAGGTGGACAAGACGATGGCGGTGACGCGCAAGCTCATCGTCCAGAGCAAAGCGGCACCCTACCTGCCGGATCTGCTCTTCCGGCTCGCCGAGCTCTACGTCGAGAAGAGCCGCTACATCTTCATTCTGGAAGCCGAGGAGCAGGCCGGACCCTCGGGCGGAGTCGCGCCGCAGAAGAGTTCGATGATCGCTCCCGAGGTGAGGCTGCTCAAGGGCAAGGCCCTCCAGATCTATCGGCAGATCCTCGATGAGTTCCCCGATTACCGCGACCGTGACAAGATCCGTTTCTTCATCGCCCACGAGTACAGAGAACTCGGTCGTTTCCCGGAGATGCTTCAGACCTACGACGAACTCGTTCAGAACGACCCGAAGAGCCCGCTCGTCGACGAGGCGCTCTACATCGAGGGCGACTACTGGTTCGACAAGGGCGACCAGGCGAAGGCCGAGAGCTTCTACCAGCGGCTGCTCGATCGCCCGAAGTCGCCGGCGCGCCAGCTCGCCTTCTACAAGATGGGCTGGATCCGTCTCTTCCAGAAGAACATGAAAGAGAGCTTCAAGTACTTCGAGTCGGCGGTGAAGGGCGCGCCACCTTCCGGCTCGGACAAGGCTTTGGACATTCGCCACGAGGCGCTCACGGAGCTCGTCTACACCTACACCGAGGTCCGGCCCGCGAAGGACGCCATCCCCTACTTCGAGGCGCTTGCCGACGACAGCGACACCCTGGCGTTCGTCCTCGGCAAGCTCGCGAACCGCTACTGGATCAAGCAGGAATGGGCGAACGCCGCGCCGGTCTACCGGCGATTGCTCGAGCTCCAGGAGGACGGCGAGCGCGACCCCGAGCGCGCGGAGCGGCTCTACGATTGCATCCGCAACGCCAAGGGTAAGCTCTTGCCGACGGCCGCCGACGTCTCGGTCATCGTGCGAGTGGCGGCTCGCGGGCGGGTGGATTTCCGGGCCACGGCTCAGGATCGCTCCCAACTCGGGAAGGACTTCGAGGTCTTCGCGCGCGACCTCTCGACCCGCCTCCAACTGGCGTCGCAGGAGCGGCAGGACCCCAGGCTCGAGGCCCAGGCGGCAAAGGCCTACGAGGCCTACCTCTCGCTCTTCCGGGTGCCGACGCAGTTGCGGGCCATGCGAAAGAACCTCGCCGAATCACTCTTCGCGAGCGGCCTCTATGTCCAGGCCGGGCGCCAATACGAGGCCCTCGCGCGCTCCCTCGCTCCGAGCGACGCCTCCCGCGAGGACCTGCTCTACTCGTCGATCCTCTCCTACTTCACGGCCTTCGCTTCGAAGGAGAAGATGACGCTCTTCCAGACCGTGTTCGCCCGCTCGGGGATCGAGCAGCTCGGGAGTGCGTACGTTCGCAGCTACCCGAGGTCGCCGCGGGCCTCGACGGTGAGGTTCAACGTCGCCAAGGCCTCGTACGACGAAGGCAACTTCGCGAAGGCGAGCGAGCTCTTCGTCGCCTACGTCGGCGCCTACCCGACGACGAAGGAGGCCGGGATCGCGGCGCACCTCGCGCTGGACGCGCTGCACAACCTCGGCGACTACGAGAAGCTCATCAAGGTGGCCCAGCAGCTCGCGGCCAACCCGGCCCTCCCGTCGCAGATCGCCGCCGAGATGCGCGAGATCGCCGGCCACAGCCGGAGCGAGGAGATCGACGAACTGGCACTTCGGGCGGGAGAGAAGACCGGCGACGTCGCCCAGGGGCTTATCGAGTTCGCCGCTGGGCAGAAGGGGACGAGCCAGGGCGAGATGGCGATGAGCGCCGCCTTCGACGCTTACAGGGACAAGCGCGACGTTCCGAAGATGAAGGAGACGGCCTGGAAGTTCTTGCAGCAATACCCGAAGAGCAAAGTCGCGGCCTCCGCCCTGCTCACGCTCGCGCACGCCGCGACCGAGGCGGTCGACTACGAGGATGCGGAGCAGGCCTACGAGGAGTTCGCCCGGCGCGTGCCAGGCGCACCCCAGGCGCTCGACGCGCTGATCGCGGCGGGCACCCTTCGGCTGCTGGCCGGAGATCGGCCGCGTGGCCTCGACGATCTCGAGCGGGCGTTCGCGATGGCCCCGCCGGCCAGGCGCCCGGAGATTGGAGAAAAGATCGCGCGGGCGAAGCTCGACGCGGGTGACGTCTCGGGCGCCGCCCAGGCGGCCGAGCGCGTGCTGGCGCAGAACGCGGCCGACGCCGAGGCCGCCTCGGTGCTCGGTCGGGCGCTGCTCACCGAGAACCGGTTGGGCGAGGCCGAGCAGCGACTCGCGCAGGCCGGCCAGGCCATCCAGCGGGCGAGCCGTGGCAGCGCTGGCGAGAGCGAGGCCGCGGGCAAAGTCTTCTTCTTGCTTGGAGAGGCGCTCTGGCGGCAATTCTCCGCGCTTGGAGCGGGCGAACTCGAGAAGAAGGCGCAACTCGTCGATCCGCTGACGCAGGCCTACACGGGCGCGGCCCAGCTCGGTTCGGGCGCGGACGCGGTGGGCGGCCTCTATCGAATCGGCCGAGTCTACTCGATCCTCGCCGACGAGCTGTCGAAGACGCCCGAACCGGCGGGCCTCCCGGCCGATCAGCGGAGCGCCTTCCGCGACCAGATCGAGAAGCAGTCGGCGCCCCTCCGCGCGCAGGCCGACGAGGCCTTCACTACCTGCCTTCGCAAGGCTCGCGACCTCGACATCGTCTCCCCGTTCACGGTGGGCTGCCGCACGAAGGGCGAGGTGTCGGTGGGACCGGTGGCGCCCGGCTTCGCGAGCGGCGCGGCCGATCCCGCCAAGATCTTGGAGCTTCGCCAACGCCTCGCGCGAAATCCGAACGACGTCGAGTCCTTGCGTGCTCTTGCCGACGCCTATCTTTCGGCGGGTGACGCCGCGCACGCTCGCCTCGTGCTATCGCGGATCCTGGAGCTCTCGGAGGGGGACGCGCCCGCCCAGGCGGAGCTCGGCGCGGCCCTCTGGAGGCTTGGAAAGGTCGGCGAGGCCACGGCCTCGTTTCATCGGGCTCTCGAATTGGACCCGTCCGACGCAGTCGCGAAGGCGGATCTCGCGGCCATGCTCTGCCGGATGGGTGATGTCGAAGGGGCGAAGGCCGAACTGGCGGGGCTCGCCGCGCCGCCTGCTCCGTCCTTCGACGTCGATGGAGGCTACTCACGGTGCCGTTGACGCGCCCGATCGGGGCGGCGATCGCCGCTGGACTCGCCCTCGCCGGCTGCTCCGGCGGTAACGAGCTCGCTGGGAGCCTCGGCGAGCTGACGCCGCTCGCCTTCACCGGCACGGTCGTGAGCGATGACCAGAGCCAGCTCGTCGTGGCCTACCACGATGCACCGGATGGAGGCATCGCGAGCGGCAACGTTCCCTTCGAGCTGGCGGTCGAGGTGGGGAAGGGGCCCCTCGACGCCGGAACGACCTTCGATCTCGCCGCGCTCGATCCGTCCGGGGAACCGGTGGCGCTGGCGAGTCGCTCGGTCGCGGGCGATCCGCGGGCCTTTCCTCAGATCCAGAAGGGCACGCTCACACTCGACTCGTCGATCGCGGTGGGGGCGAAGGGCTCGGGTCATTTCTTCCTCGTCTTCGACTACCAGCAGGACGGGACGCTCGGGCAAGGGCGGACCGTGCAGGGGAGCTTCGAGGGGGTGGTCTCCCAGTGATTCGGCGCTCGGTCACCGTCGTCGCTTTCCTCTCGCTCGCGGCCTGTGGCGGCGGGGTTTCGCTTCGCGTCCCCAAGAAGAGCCTCGATGCCCTTCCGGTGGACGAGCGGCTGGATCTTCTCGACGCGGAGAATGACCTCTTCGTCGCGATCGACAAGCACGACGACGCCGTCGAGGCGGTTCGGGACGCCCGGGAGGCCTACCGGCGCGCGGCCTCGCAGGTCGCTCAGGCGGTCAGGGACCTCGATCGATCGAGCGGCTCGAGTGACCCGGAGGCGGTGGTCGCCCGAGAAGAACTCGTCGAGGCGAAGCTCCATCGTGCCTGGCTCGACCGATCGATCGACCTCGCGGAGGAGGCGCTCGCGGTCGCGGACGAGGAGGTACTGGTCGCTCGGGCACGGCTCGAGCGCGCCAAGGTTCAGGCGGTCGAGCGGGCCAAGGTGCCGGGAGCGGCGAGTCTTTCGATGCGGGACTTCGAGGCGCAGGTCGTCCGACTCGAGCGCCGGGAGAAGTCGCTGCGCGATGATCTCGCGAACGACCGCAAGCAGGCCAACGAGGAGCGAGGCGCCTGGCTGTCCGAGAGCCGCAAGCTCTCGGACATGACCGGTGGAGCGCTCGGATCGCCATGGGTGGAATGATGCGTCGCATCGTCCCGATGAGCTTCTGCCTTTCGGCGCTCGCGTTGGCCGCCGTCGCGCGACCGGTCGAGGACGGCGGCGTCGCCGGCGGCGTGGCGCCGTCGCCGGCTCGTTACGAGGACGCACTGCAGCGCGGTCGCCAGGTCGCGGAGACGCGGGACTTCGCCGGAGCCGTCGACGCGTTCGTCGAGGCGACCCGGGCCGATCCCGCGAAGCCGGAGGGCTGGTTCGAGCTCGCCCGCGCGCAGACGGCGATGGGCGCGGCAGCCGATGCCCTCAAGTCGTACGAGCGTGGGCTCGCGATCGATCCGGAGGACGAGGCGGCGCACGAGGAGATTGGGCTACTTCGCCGTCAGTTGGACGACGCGGCAGGGGCGGTCCGGGAATTCCAGCAGGCGCTCGCTCGCAAGCCGGACGATCCGGATCTCCTCTTCGCCCTCGGCGAGGCGGAGCAGAAGAGCGGCGACGCACAGTCGGCCCGTCAAATCTACGAGCGGATCCTCGCGCGGGACCCGAAGAACGCCCGCGCGCGGGTGAACCTCGCCGAGCTGCTCTCGGAGCGCGGGGAGGTCGCGGGCGCGGTCGACCAGCTCAGCCGGGCCCTCGCCGCGGCTCCCAACGACCCCGAGGCCAATTACGATCTCGGCGTGCTCCTCTTCCGCCAAGGAAAGATCGCCGAGGCGATCGCGTCCTACCGGCGCGCCATCCAGGCGGACCCCGACCGGGCGCAACCACACAACAACCTCGCCGTGGCGCTCGAGCAGACGGGCAAGGGGGGCGCAGAGGCGCTGGCCGAGTTCCGCGAGGCGACCCGCCTCAAGCCGGACTATTCGGAGGCGCACTTCAACCTGGGGCTCGCGCTCTACCGGCGCGGCCAGAACGACGAGGCGATGAAGAGCTTTCGGGCGGCCCTCCAGCTCGATCCCCACTCGCCGAGGTCGATGATTGAGATCGCCACGGTCTACCTCAAGGAGAAGGTCCCCGTTCAGGCGCTGGCATTTCTCGAGCGCGCGCGAAAGGAGCGGCCCGACGATCCCGAGATCTACCGAAAAATGGCGGAGGCCGATCTCGATCTCCACCGGCTTCCCGCTGCCATCGCGGCCTTGCGCAAGACGACGGAGCTGCTTCCGAGCGATCCTTTCGCCTTCCAGGCGCTCGGGGCCACACTGCTCGAGGCGCGGGAGTTCGACGGCGCGATCGCGGCCTACCAGCGGCGCGCCAGGCTCGACGACTCGTCGACTGCCCACCTCGACCTGGCCGAGGCCTATGCCGACAAGCACGTCTCCGCCGAGGCGGATGCCGAGTACCAGAAGGCCGAGCAACTCGCCCCGAACTCTCCAAAGCCACTCTTGCGTCGGGCCGATCTCCTCCTCTCCAAGGGCGACGTCGACGGAGCTCAGAAGATTTACGGCGAAGCGCATCAAAAGTTCCCGAATGATGGCGAGATCGAGGCGCGCCTCGGGCTCGTCCGGTCGCGGCTCGGAGACTTTTCGGGAGCCATTCCCCTGCTCGAGGGGGCGCTGAAGACGGACCCAGGTCAGGTAGACGCCGAGGTCGAGCTCGGCTTCTGCTACTACCGGGCCGACGAGAACCAGAAGAGCCTCGAGACGCTGCAGCGGGCGCTCGCGATGCGACCGAACCACGCGCTCGGGAACTATTACGATGGTGTCGCGCTCTACAAGGCGGGTCGGACCCAGGCGGCGATCCGGGCGCTCCAGCGGGCGGTCGAGGCCGATGCCTCCCTGGCCGACGCTTCGTATTCGCTCGGCATGATCCTCGAGGCCCAGGGGTCCAAGGACCGGGCCGTCGCGGCATACCGAGCGGCCTTGAAGGCGCGTCCGGATCACGCGGAGGCGAAGGCCGCGCTCGTCCGCCTGAAGTCCAGCGGGCGCTAGGAGCGCGGCTCGATGGAGAACGGCGGCGCAGGATCGGCGAAGCTCGGCCAGTATCGGATCCTCGCGCGGATCGCCACCGGCGGGATGGCCGAGCTCTTCTTCGCGCGCCGAGAAGGCCCCGCGGGCTTCCGGAAGATCGTCGCCATCAAGCGGCTGCTTCCGCATCTCACCAAGGAGCCGAAGATCGTCGAGATGTTCCTCGACGAGGCGCGCATCGCGAGCCGCTTCGATCATCCGAACGTCGTGCAGGTCTTCGACCTCGGCGAGGCCGACGGCTCCTACTTCCTCGCCATGGAGTTTCTCGAGGGGAGGTCTCTCTCCGAGGTGGCGGAGCGTGCGGCCGAGTTGGGGGAGCTCGTGCCCCTCGGGATCATGGCGAGGGTTCTCGCCGAGGCCTGCCTGGGCTTGCATGACGCCCACGACGCGAGGGACGACGCTGGCCAGCCGCTCGGGGTCGTCCACCGCGACTTCAATCCCTCGAACGTGTTCGTCACCTACGACGGTCGAGTGAAGGTCCTCGACTTTGGCATCGCGAAAATCCAGTCGCTCTCGCGCGAGAGCGAGCCGGGGGTCCTGCGAGGCAAGTACTATTACATGAGCCCGGAGATGGTGGCCGGGCGGCCGGTGGATCGACGCGCCGACCTGTTTGCGGCCGGGGGGATGCTTTACGAGCTCTTGACCGGCCGCCATCCGTTTGAGGCGGACGACGTCCGCTCGCTTCTCGTGGAGATCGGGAACTGCTCGCCGGAGCCGCCGCGGCAGCTGGAGCCGGAGGTCCCGCCGTCTCTCGATTCGCTCTGCTGTGCCCTGCTCCAGCGCTCGCCCTCGGATCGGCCACCCACGGCTCAAGCCGTCGCGGAGAGGCTCGAGCGATTCCTCACGGAGACCAAGAGGGTGGTGGGGCCGAGCGAGATCGCCGCCTACATGGAGCGGCTCTTTCCCCAAGGCGAGGATCTGCGGCGCCGCCAGATCGCCGAGCTGCGTCGCGCCCAGTCGCTCGACGCTCCGGAACTCGCGCCAGTCCCGCCGCCCACCGCCGACGCGGCGCCGCCGGAGGCGCCACGGCCGAGGCCTGGGCGCACGGCCGTCGAGGCGCCCGGCAAGCTGCCGCAGGAAGAGCGCCCTAGGCTTCGGGATCGACCGCGGATCCTTCTCGTGCTCGCGGGCGCCCTGGTCATGGTCATCGCCTTCGTCGCCTGGCGGTTTCGGTTGGGCCGTGGCGCCGCGATGTCCGAGCTCGACCAGGCCCGCGCTGCCTTCCAGAGGGGCAACCTCGATTCCGCCCGCTCCCGGCTCGAGCGGCTGGTCTCGGCGAACCCATCCGATGAGCAGGCGCACCTGCTGCTCGGCCAGCTGCTCTCGGCGCAGCGCCACGGGCAGCGGGCCGAGGCCGAGTTGCGAGCGGCGCTTCGTCTCGCGCCGCGGGATCCGGCGCCACCGCGCGCGCTGGCGGAGCTCAGGGTCGCTCAGGGCGACCTTCCCGGGGCGGTCAAGCTGCTCGTCGAGGCCCGCCGTCTGGCCCCCGATGACGGCTCGATCGGGCTCGAACTCGGCGGGCTCTACGGCCGGCTCGGCGACTGGAAACGATCGGCTGCGACGCTGGAGGGAGCGATCGAGAGAAAGGGCCAGGACGCCGGCGGCTGGGCCGACCTCGGCTTCGCCCGCTACCAGCTCGGAGAGGACAGCCGCGCGGCGTCCGCCATCGCCCGAGCGCTCCGGCTCGAGCCAGGGCTGGCCCGCGCCTGGTACTACCAGGGCTTCCTCGAGTACCGCCGCGGGCACGTCGACAAGGCGATCGAGAGCTACCGGACCGCCGCGGCGAAGGATCCCAGCTCATCGGCGGCGTTGCTCGCCCTTGGCCAGCTCTACCGCGATCGGCATGAGCAGGCGCTCGCCGAGGGCGCCTTCAAGGACGCGCTCGCCCGTGACCCGGGCAACGAGACGGCACGTGCTGCCCTCGCCGATCCGGGCCACTGAGCATCGTCGTCCCGCATGGTCGTCATGCTGGATTCCTGCTACGAATCGACGCCATGAGCGAGGAGCGAGTCCCCCGGCCCGGGATTCCCGGCGGCACGGTCGTCGGCGGCAGGGCCCCGCAAGGGGATCTGCGCATGCAGTGCTTCCGCCTCGCTCTCGAGAGCGGCGGGGCGAAGGGGGTGACGTTCGACCTCGGCGAGGGCGAGACCCGCGCCGGCAAGGCCGCCGAGAACCAGATCGTCCTCGACCACCCGACGGTCTCGAGGGCGCACTTTGCAATCGTCCACGAGGGGGACCGCTGGCTCCTCCGAGACCTCGGCTCGACGAACGGCACGTTTCTCGACGGCTCGCAGGTCCGCGAGGCCTACCTGAGGGCTGGCGCCCTCATCGAGGCGGGCGACGTCGCGCTGCGCTTCGTCCCGGAGCAGGTGGCGCTCGAGATCGCCCCGTCGGAAGATCGCCGCTTCGGGCGGCTCGTCGGAGAGAGCCGGCGAATGCGGGAGCTCTTCGCGATGCTCGAGCGGGTCGCTCGGGCGGATGCCCCCGTGCTCCTCCAAGGGGAGTCCGGCACTGGCAAGGGTGCGGTCGCGGCGGCCATTCACGAGCACTCGGGGAGGGCCGGCGGAGCGTTCGTCGTCTTCGATTGCGCGTCGGTCTCGAAGTCCCTCATCGAGAGCGAGCTCTTCGGCCACGAGCGTGGCGCCTTCACGGGCGCCGTCAACCAGCACGTCGGCTTTCTCGAGCAGGCGCTCGGCGGGACGCTCTTCATCGACCAGATCGAGGATCTCGACCTCGACTTGCAGCCGAAGCTGCTTCGCGCCCTGGAGGAACGTGTCTTCAGGCGCGTCGGAGGAACCGGGCCTCTGAGGTTCGACGCCCGGGTCGTGGCCGCCTCACGCAAGGATCTGCGGGCCGAGATCGCGACGGGCCGCTTCCGGGAGGACCTCTACTTCCGGCTCTCGGTCTTCGTGCTCGGGCTTCCGCCACTGCGGGAACGCCGCGAGGACATTCCCTGCCTCGTGGAGGCCTTCGGTGGCGCCGGGCTCTGGGAGAGGCTTCCGGTCGCGGTCCGCGAGCTGTTCGAGCGGCACGCCTGGCCCGGCAACCTCCGCGAGCTGCGCAACGCGGTCGAGCGGGCCGAGCATCTCTCGAGCCTGCCTGGCGGCCAGCTCGCCGAGCGGCTCCTCGGGGCGGTGGGTGCCCCGGAGATTCCCCGCCCCGCGGCGCTCGAGAGCCTCTCCGTCTCCTACGAGGGTAGCTTCAAGGCAGGGAAGGAGAGCCTCCTCGCCGCCTACGAGCGCGAGTATCTGCGGCGCCTCCTCGAGCGGACCGGCGGCAACGTCGCCCGGGCCGCCCGCGAAGCCGATCTGGACCGGAAACATCTCTACGCGCTGCTCAAGAAGCATTCTCTCGCCGGCTGACGCTGTGCGTCGAGTTCCAGGCGGGCGCATCGTTGACCTCGTCGCTCGCCTGGTCCTATAAGGACCGCGCTTCCCGCGATTTCTTCGCGGGACCCATTTCGAAACTCAACCTCACGGAGGAGTCATGCGGATGGTCGCCGAAAAGACCAAGCGGACGATCTACACCGAGGCCATGGAGATCTTCGAGCATGCCGCCGACCTGATCGGGCTCGACCCCCGGGTTCGGCTCGAACTCGAGGAGCCCGACTACGAGCACATCTTCTACGTGACCGTGAAGCTCCGCGAGCGGCTCGTGCCGCTCCCGAAGGAGGACCAGAAGCGCTACGCCGATCTGCCCGAGTCGAGCGTCACCGAGGGCATCGAGCCGCTCGCCGACGGTCGGTTCATCCTCCGTGGGAAGGCGCTCCTTCGCAGCGACGTCACGGTCCGTGACGGGGTCATCCGCCTCAAGGAGCACGGCCTCTACCGGCTCGAGCCGGGTCAGGTCCGCCGTTTCAAGGCCTACCGTGTCCAGCACAACCAGGCGCGAGGGCCTTACAAGGGCGGCGTCCGCTACCACAAGGAGGTCTCGCTCGACCTCTTCAAGTCGCTGGCCGCGGAGATGACCTGGAAGACCGCCATCGCCGACATCCCGTTCGGCGGCGCGAAGGGCGGCATCAAGCTCGATCCCAGGCACTACTCGAAGGAGGAGCTCGAGAAGATCACCCTTCGCTACATGTACCGGCTCAAGGATCTCGTCGGCCCGCACCGGGACATTCCCGCGCCGGACGTCGGCACCAACCCCGAGGTCATGGGCTGGATGTTCCGCCAGTACTCCGATGGTGAGCGCGAGCGGCACAACCTGCGGGGCGTCGTCACGGGCAAGGACGTCCGGATCGGCGGCAGCGAGGGGCGGGCCAAGGCGACCGGCCAGGGGCTCGCCTACTGCATCGAGGAGTGGTACGCCGACCACAACCAGACGGTGAAGGGACAGAGCTTCATCCTGCAGGGTTTCGGAAACGTCGGTTCGAACGCCGCCGAGATCCTCTGCGGCATGGGCGGCAAGCTCCTCGCGGTCAACGACGCGGACGGGACGATCTTCAACCCCGAGGGGCTCGATCCGCAGAAGCTCGTGGCCTACGTCTACGAGAACCCGAAGAACATCAAGCGGAGCGTCCTCGGCTTCCCCGGCGCCCAGGAGATCTCGAAGAAGGACTTCTGGGAGATCTCCTGCGACTTCCTCGTCCCCGCGGCGCTCGGCGGTGAGATCACGGCGGACGTCGCCGAGCGGCTGAAGGTGAAGCTCGTGGCCGAGGGCGCGAACGGCCCCACGACGCCCGACGCCGATCGGGTGCTCCAGGGGCGGAAGATCGAGCTCATCCCCGACATCATCGGAAACGCCGGTGGCGTGACGGTGAGCTACTACGAGTGGCTGCAGAACGCGCGGATGGAGCATTGGACCGAGGCCGAGGTCAACAGCCGCCTCGAGCGGGCCATCAAGACGAACTACCGGATCATCCGCGACATCGCCCGCAACAACCCCCGCCGCACCACCACCCACGACAGCCGCCGCTACTGCATCGGCCGCGAGGTGGACACCCGCAGCGCCGCCATGATCCTGGCGCTCAAGCGGATCGAGGCGCACTACCAGCTCGAGGGGTTCTCGCAGTAGCGGCCTTCCGCTTCGCCCCGCAGGCCCTTACCGTTCGGCCTGCGGGGGAGCGATGGCACTGCGAGACGGGGACGGGGTATCGGCGGCGCTCGCGCAGGTGACGGGCAGCCTGGGCCGGCTCGTGGCCGATCACCTCGAGCTCGCCCGGCTCGAACTCTGGGAGGAGATCGTGCCGCTCGCCGGCGGCGCGGCGCTGACCGTGGTCGGCGGCGCGTTGCTCCTCTTTGGCTGGCTTCTCCTCATGGGCTGCTTCACGGCGCTCCTCGCGCAGGCCCTGCCGCTCTCGCTCGCGTTCCTCGTGGTCGCTGGAGCGAACGTGCTCGCCGGGGGCGCGGGCACTCTCCTGGGGTTCGCTACGCTGCGGCGGGCGCACATCGGCCTCAAGGCCTCGCGGCAGGAGCTCGATCGCGACCGGCGGATGGTCCGAAGCGTCTCGCACGAGCTCGCGAGAGCCTCACGAGAGGCGGGCCGCCCCGAGGCCCGGCAGTGACGGTGAGGACGCTCAGGCTCGCGGGTACGGGGTGCTGGAAGCACGCCGGCCCCGCGAGGGCTGCTTCGCCACTGGCAAGGTCAGGGTGAACGCGCTTCCGCCCTCCGATGGCCGCCGCAGCTCGAGGCCGCCGCCGTGGGCCTCGGCGATCCGCCTGCTGAGGTAGAGGCCGAGGCCCGAGCCCGGCACGCGCAGCTCGAGGGCGTCACCCGTCCGGAAGTAGCGCCGGAACAGGAGCCCTTCCGCCTCCGGGGGGACGCCGGGACCGTGATCCCTCACCGTGATCTCGCAGGCGCCATCGCGCGCGACCGCGTCGATCTCGATCGGTTCGCCGGGCGGCGAGTACTTGAGGGCGTTGTCGACGAGGTTCAGGAGCACCTGCTCGATCCGCTCGGGATCCGCCCAGACGGCCAGCGTCTCCGGGCAGCTCAGCCGCACGTCCCGGCTCGCCAGTCGATCGTGGACGAGTGAGAGGACGTTTCCCAGCAGGCCGCCGACGGGCACCTCGACGGGACGGATGGGAAAGTCCGTCGCCTCCATCCGCGCACCGCGCAAAAGGTGGTCGATCAACCGCTCGAGGCGGTCGGTCTGCCGCTGCATCCGTTGAATCAGCTCGGTGCTCTGGCTGCCCTGCGCGGCGAGGTGGAGCCCGACTTTCAGCGGCCCGAGCGGCTGGCGGAGCTCGTGGGCGACGAGCGCCGTGAACTCGTCGCGGCGCTGGAGGTCCTGCTCGAGCAGAGCGCGTTCGTTGCGCGTCCGCGCGACCTCGCGGCCGAGCCGGTAGGCGCGCTCGAGGTGAGCGCCGAGGAAGAGCGAGACGATGGCAACCCCGGCGAGGAGCCCGCCGAGCGCGATCTCGGAGGAGGCGATAGCCGTGAGCGAGCGCTCCACCCCCGGCAGCTCGAAAGGAGTCGAGACGTGCGGGACGACCCCGGCCCATTCGAGCCAGACCAGCGCGCTGAAGAGTCCGATGGCCCAGAGGCCGTGGGCGACGGCGTCGAGGCGTCGAGACAGAGGGACCCCGGCCGCCAGCACCGTGAGGGCGAGGAACGAGCGAAACGGGCTCAGCGCGCCGCCCGTAAAGTGGACGGCGGCGACGAGGACGACGACGTCGAGGGCCAGAAAGACGTTCGAGCAGGCGCGCGGGGCGAGCGGCCGAGGGGCCTGGCGCCGCCAGCGCCGGCAGAGCAGCCAGGGAACGACGTTGTAGAGGGCGGTGGTGAGCGCGAGGGCGTCGAGCGGCTCGCGCGGGACCCCGCTGCCCGAGGCGTGCCGCCAGAGGACCGCCACGCCGTACACGAAGGGCGCGAGGAGCCAACGAAGTCGGACCTGCCACGAGAGATGGCTCAGCTCTAGGTCGGCCGAGGGAGGGCTCGGTGTTCCGAGCCCGATGGGATCGTCCGCCACATGTCGACTATACCACGACTACAGGGTGCGCTTGAGGGCCAGGGTCGAGAGGACCAGCATGCAGCAGGTGAAGACCGCCAAGAAGCCGACGTGCTGCCAGGCGGCCGCGAGGTCGCCGCCACGGAAGAGGATCGCCTTGATGGCCGCGATGGCGTGCGTCTCCGGGTTGACCTGCGCGAACGTCCGTAGCCAGCTGGGGAAGCTCGCGATCGGGTAGAGGGCGCCGCTTGGGAAGAAGAGGATGACGTTGAGAAAGCCGCTGATGACGCCGACCATCCGCGGGTGGTTCGCGCGGCCGAGGAGCGCGAGCATCATCGCGAGCATGCCGAGCGAGGTGATGGCGACGACCCCGGCGAGCGCGAGGTAGCCGAGCGGCCCGCCGTGCACCGACGCGCCCGTGATGAGGAGCCCGAGGACGAGGACGAGGCCGCTCGAAGTGAGGGTCACCGTCGTGCCGCTGAGCAGGATGCCGAGGGAGATGTCCGAGCGGCGCAGCGGGGTCGAGAGGTAGCTCTCGTGGACGCCGAGGAAGCGATCCATCACGAGGTTGAAGGCACCCGCGATCATCGTGCCCATGAAGATCGCCATCACGACGACCCCAGGGACGAGCGAGGTGTCGTAGTCGACCCGGGGGTAGAGCTCCTGCGGCCGCATCTGGGCCGGCCCGATGTGGAGCTCGAAGCGGGCGAGCGGCTGCTGGATCGACGCCAGGGCGCCCTGGACCGCCCCCTCGACGGCCGCCGCGGCGATGGCGTCGACGTTGTCGACGTAGAGTCCGATGCTCGCGTTCAGGTGCCGCTCGAGGTCGCGCGAGAAGCCGGGCGGCACCACGACCAGCCCGGAGATCTCGCCGTTTCGGAGCTTCGTCAGTCCGAGGATCGGGTTCGTGAGCGGCAAGAGGACGATCGTCCTCGGCCCGTTCTGGAGCGCCTGGAGCGCGCCCATCAGCTCCCTCGTCTCCGGGCCCTGGTCGAGCAGCACGACGCCCACCCGCAGCCCGGTGAGCGGCCCGTTCAGCGAGTTACCGAGGATGAGGAGGTAGACGATCGGCATGACGACGGCGGTGAAGATGGCGAACGGGTTGCGCATCATCCGTCGCAGGTCTCGCTCCATGACGGCGAGGATGCGCCTCACGTGAACCTCCTCGGCGCGACGATCGCCCCGCGCGGGCCCGAGGGCGCGCCCTCCTCCCGCAGCGATCGGCCGGTGAAGTGAATGAAGACGTCCTCGAGCGTGATGCGCGAGAGGCTCGCCGACTTCACGCGGGCGCCCCGGGCATGGATCGCCTCGAGCAGTCGGGGCACGAGCGCCGAACCCTCGTTCGCGCGGATTCGCAGCCCCTCGTCCGTCGCCTCGACCTCGCGCACGTTCGGGAGCCGCTGGGCCAGAGAGACGGCCTCCTCGGGAGCGAGCCCCTCGAACGCGACGTCGAGCGTGTCCGAGCCAGGGACGCGCGACTTGAGCTCGGTCGGCGATCCCAGCGCCACGATCTTGCCGTGGTCCACGATGGCGATCCGGTCGCAGAGGATCTCGGCCTCGTCCATGTAGTGGGTGGTGAGCGAGATCGTCAGCCCTCCGCCCTTGCGCAGCTCCTCGAGGAGATCCCAGATGACGTGCCGACTCTGCGGGTCGAGGCCGATCGTCGGCTCGTCCAGGAAGAGGATCCGCGGCTTGTGGATGAGCCCCCGCGCGATCTCGAGGCGGCGGCGCATGCCTCCCGAGTAGGTCTTCACGAGCGCGTCGCGCCGGTCGTAGAGCGCGACCGCGTGCAGGAGCTCGTCGATCCGCTTGCGCCGCTCGGCGCGGCCCACGTCGAAGAAGCGGGCGTAGAGGTCGAGGTTCTCGCGCGCCGTCAGGTCGAGGTCGGAGGTGAGCGCCTGCGGGACGACCCCGAGGGACCGACGCGCCTCGTCGGGATGGCGGCTCACGTCGACGCCGGCCACGAGGGCGACGCCCTCGGTGATCGAGACGAGGCCCGTGAGCATCCTGACGAGCGTGGTCTTGCCGGCGCCGTTCGGCCCGAGGAGGCCGAAGAGTTCGCCGTCCTCGACCGAAAGGTCGACGCCGTCCACCGCCGCGAAGTTGCCGAACCGCTTGACGAGCCCCTTCGCTTCGATGGCGAGGCTCATCTCTGCGGCTCGGCGCCGGCCTCGCTCGCGAGCCGCACCTCGGCGGTCATTCCAGGGCGCAGCTCCGCGGCCGGCTGGTCGAGCGCGACCCGGAGGCGGAACGTCCGGAGATCCGGGCGCCCGCGCTTGACGTCGCGGTTGAGCGCGAACTCGCCCTCGGCGCCGATCTGCGAGACGTGGCCGCCGAAGGTCCGACCCGGGACCGAGAGCACCGCCACGGTGGCGGGCGCGCCGAGCTTCAAGCCGCCGAGCTTCGTCTCCTCGATGTCCAGCCGCACCCAGAGGTGCCCCCGGTCCTCGACGGTCACCACCGGCGTCCCCGGCGCCACCCACTCCCCCTCCTCGAGGTTTCGGTTGACCACGAGGCCGTCGTAGGGGGAGAGCAGCTGTGCCTCGGCGAGCTGGACCTCGGCCAGGGCGACGGCGGCCTCGCTGCTTCGCATGGCGGCGCGCGAGTCGGCCACCGCCGCCACGGCCGCGCTGACGCGGCCCTGCGCGGCCGCCTTGGACGCGGTCAGCGAGGCGACCCGCGCCCGCGACTCCATGAGGCGGGCGCGAGCCGAGTCGAGCTGCTGCTGGGTGGCCGCCTTGCCCTCGAGGAGCCGGCGGGTCCGATCGAAGTTCTCCTGGGCCTCGTCCAGCGTCGCCTCGGCCTGGGCGATGTCGGCGCCGGCGCCCTTCACGGTGGGGAGCTCGGCCTCGAGGTTCTTCTCGGCCTCGCGCAGCGACTCTCGGGCGCGATCGAGGTTCGCCTCGGCCTGGGTGACCGCCGCGGCCCGCTCGCGGGCGTCGAGCTGCGCGAGGAGCTGCCCCTTCTTCACGACATCGCCCTCGCGGACCGGGATCGACTGCACCTGCCCCGCCACCTGGGCGCTGACCGCGGAGATGGGCGCGTCGAGGAACCCGGCGTGGGGCACGGGTCGCCCCGGCGGGCAACCGGCGAGGGCGAGACAGAGGAGAATCGAGAGGCGTCTCAAGCGAGGGCTCCACAGGGGGGCGGCTGGAAGGCTAACGACGGCTCCCCGTCCCGGCAAGGTCGAAGCGCGAGCCGAACGGGCGCCCGAAGGGCGTCAATCGATCAACTTCTCGTCGTAGAAGCCGTCGAGGATGTCCTTGTACTTCTGCGAACAGAACTTTCGCTTCACCTTGAGCGTCGGCGTCAGCTCGCCGGTCTCCTGCGAGAAGTCGTTCGGCAGGATCGCGAAGCGCTTGAGGGTCTCGTAGGAGGGCAGGCCGTGGTTCACCGCGGCGATGGCCGCCTCGACCGCCTCGCGGATCACGGGCTTCTGCACCAGATCCGAGTAGTCGCTGAAGGCGACGCCCTTGGCCTCGGCGAGCCGCCGCGCCTGCTCCTCGTTGACGGTGACGAGGACCGAGAGGAACTTGCGCCGGTCGCCGTAGACCATCGACTGGCTCACGATGGGGTGGCTCTTGAGCTCGTTCTCGATGTTCTGCGGCGCCACGTTCTTGCCGCCCGCCGTGACGATGATGTCCTTCTTGCGGTCGGTGATCCGCACCGCGCCCGAGGCGTCGATCTCCCCGATGTCGCCGGTGTGGAACCAGCGCTCCGCGTCGAGCGCCTCGGCGGTCGCCTGCGGGAGCTGGTAGTACTCCTTCATGACTCCCGGGCCGCGGATGAGGATCTCTCCGTCTCCCGCGATCTTGACCTCGGTGCCGGGGACCGGCGGCCCGACCGTGCCGATGCGGGAGCGGCCCGGCAAGTTGACGCAGCTCGCGGCAGAGGTCTCGGTGAGGCCGTAGCCCTCGAGGATCTCGAAGCCCAACTCGTCGAAGAAGTAGGCGAGCTTTCGCGCGAGCGGCGCGCCGCCCGAGACGAAGAGCCGCATCCTGCTGCCGAGCCGCACGTCGAGCTTCGCCTTGATCTTCGGGAAGACGATCCGCTTCGCGAGCTGGAAGGAGAGCGGGCCCGGCTTCCCCTCCAGCCGCGCCGCGGCCTGCTCCTCGAACGCCGCCATCGCCCAGCGGAAGAGCTTTCCCTGGACGCCCGGGGCGGCGGCGCCGTCGGAGACGACCTTGTTGTAGACCTTCTCGAAGACGCGCGGCACGGCCGGCAGCACGGTCGGGTGGACCTCGCCGCAGTTGTCGACGACCTTGTCGGTCGACTCGGCGAAGGCCATGCAGAAGCCGAGGGCGAGCCAGCTGGCCTCGATCACCTTCCCGAAGCTGTGGGCGAGCGGCAGAAAGAGGAGCACGAGCTCGTCCGGCAGCATGAGGTGGATCGCGTTGGTCGCCTCCGCCTCGTACGCCCAGTTGCCGTGGGTGAGGACGACGCCCTTCGGGGCGCCCGTGGTGCCCGAGGTGTAGATGAACGTCGCGGGATCGTCGGGCCGGAGCGCGGCCGTCCGCTTCTCGCGCTCCTCGGCGAGCTCGGGCGTCGTCGTCGAGCCGGCGAGCCCGCTCCAGGTCGAGACGCGCCCGTCGCCGCCGCCGTCCCCCTCCATCACCACGAGCTGCTTCAGCGCCGGGCAGTCGCCCCAGACGGCCTTGACCCGCGAGAGCCGGCCCGGCTGCTTGCCGTCCGGCTTGTCGCCTTCGACGATGCAGAGGACCGCCCCCGAGTTCTGGAGGATGTAGGCGGTCTCCTGGGCGGTGTTCGAGGCGTAGATCGGCACCACCACCGCGCCGGCGGCGAGCGCGCCGAGGTCTCCGATCACCCATTCGACCCGCGTCGGGGCGAAGATGGCGATCCGGTCGCCCGGCTGGATCCCCAGTCGGATGAAGCCCTCGGCCGCCTGGCGGACCTTGAGGGCGAGCTCGCCCCAGCTCATGTCGTGCCAGCCCCCGCCCGACTTGTAGCGGGCGGCCGCGGCGGCCGGCCGGGCCGCCACCCGCTCGTCGAGGAGCGAGAGCAACGTCTTCTTCGCCGACTGGGCCATCACGTCCTTCGCGATCATCGCATCACCCCCGCAGATCCTTCGCGTGCGCTTCCCGGAACGCCTTGGCGCGCGCCTTGATCCGGCGCGCCTCGGGCGGATCGTAGGAGATCCCGCCCTTCTCGATGGCGTCGAGCAGGGCGTTCGCCCCCTTGACGTCGTCGTCCGACAGGAGCGTCTCGGCGTCGTAGAGCTTCGCCCGAAGGTTCTGGGGCGCGG
Organism: Myxococcales bacterium; assembly: GCA_021783235.1. Lineage (GTDB taxonomy): Bacteria > Myxococcota > Myxococcia > Myxococcales > JAKAPL01 > JAJXUD01. The sequence continues at coordinate 68,332 of JAJXUD010000016.1, forward strand.
CCGCCACCGCGACGGCGAGCTCGGCCTTGCTCTTCTTGAGGCTCCGCTTCGGCCACGGCAGGCTGAACCAGTAGCGGCCGAGCGACATCTCGGGGCCGACGTAGTCGACGTCCTTGTCCAGGTGGTTCGGATCGGCGGCCTTCACCTCGAGGATCGGATCGCGGAACTTGCCCTCGAGCCCCTGGGTGAGCGCCTTGAAGATGCCGACCCCCTCGCTGTACGTACCGATGCAGACGCTCGTCCAGTAGAGCCCCGCGAGCCCCTTCGGGTCCTTCGCCTTGGCCCGGTCGCCCATCGCCCAGCCGATCTTGGCGAGCCGGACCATCTCGTCCTCGTCCTTCCGCGAGCCGTCCGCGAGCCAGAAGTACCAGCGGGCCGCGCGCCAGAGCAGGTTGTAGTCGTCGCCCTTCGCGGCCTCGTCGGCCATGGCCTGAAGCGCCTTCGCGGCGGCGGGATCGTCCCGGCGGCGCCAGAGCTCGTCCCAGCGCTGCACCGGCGTCAGGGCGACGGGGGCCGCC
>JAJXUD010000127.1 GCA_021783235.1 Myxococcales bacterium
GGGCAGCGGACCCGGAGCGCCTCGTCGCGCCGCAGGAAGGCGCCGGCCGCGAGCGACCCGATGAGGAGCGGCAGCCAGAGCCGGCCGGCGCGGAGCCGCGGCGCCGCGAGCGCCGCCGCCGCGAAGGCGACCCCGAGCGGCAAGGCGGCCCCGGCGGGTGGCAGCGCGGCGCCCAGCCAGAGGCCGAGCGCCGGCGCGAGGAGCGGCAGCCGCCGCTCGAGCCGCTCGAGGCCGGCCTCGAGCCGCCAGCGAAGGTCGCGCCAGGCGAGGGTTGGAGGGGAGCGCCGCACGGTCGAGTCCTTTGAAGACGGATCCGAGCGGCGAGGACGAAATTAGGGGGGCGGGGGAATGGAAGTCAAGCGGGCAGGGTTCTGCGAGACGGTCCCTCGACCGCGCGCGGCGCCCTCGCGGCCGCTTGCCTTCCCCGACCGCCTACCTACTTTTTCCCCGCCGGGCCGAGAGCACGGCAAAGGAGAATTCTCATGCCTGGTGCGCCCGCGCGACTCGAAGTGACGAGCAGCCTCTTCTACGACGGCGGCCAGCTCCCGAAGGCGATGCTCCACACGAGCGTCGGCGGCCTGAACCAGTCGCCGCCGCTCGCCTGGAAGGGCGAGCCGCCCTCCACGCGCGGCTTCGCCGTCCTCTGCTGGGACCGCGACGCCCCCACCGGGGTCGGCTTCTTCCACTGGGTCCTCTTCAATCTGCCGCCCGACGTTCACGAGATCGCCCCGAACAGCGGCGTCCCCGGCGGCAAGCTGCTCCCCGGCCAGGCCGTCCTCGGCATGACCGACCTCGGCCAGAGCGCCTACGGCGGCCCCTGCCCGCCGCCCGGCCTGCCCCACCACTACGAGTTCACCGTCCACGCCCTCGACGTCGCCCGGCTCGACGGCGGTCCGAACAGCACCGGCGCGGCGCTGCGCTTCGCGATGCACGGCCACGTGCTCGCCGAGGGGAAGATCACGGGCGTCTACGGGCGCTGAAGAGACGAAACAAGAGGCCCCGGAGATCGATCGCTCGCTCCTCCGCGGCCCGCTCGAGTTCGACGACTTCGAGCCGTGGCGCCATCGGACGAACCGGTGGCCACTCACGATCGTCGAGCAGGCCACGGTCGACGCCGGCACGTTGGTGGGCGTCTCGATCGGAGGGACGATCACCCTCGACGCCATGGCCGGGCCGCTCGCGACCGGCCACTGCAACGTGACGCTCAAGCCGCTGCGGTGTCGCCGCTCACGGGCAGCTTCCCCGCCACCCCCTGTCCCGGCGCGGCGATCTGGTGGCAGTGGCCCCGCGATCCGTGGAGAGATCGATTCGATCCAGCTGGGTTCCATTCGTATGCCTGAAGTGGCATACTGCGGGCAGGTGGAAGCGTCCTTGAAGCCGCTCGTCTGGGTCGCGACGAGCCGAGACGACCTCAGGGAGTTCCCCGACGAGGTGCTGCGCGGCATCGGATACGCCTTGTACTTGGCGCAGGTGGGCAGAAAGCATGCTGACGCGAAGCCGCTGAAAGGCTTCGGCGGCGCGGGTGTTCTGGAAGTCGTCGAGGATTTCGACGGGAACGCCTACCGGGCGGTCTACACGGTGAGGTTGGCCGACGCCGTGTACGTCCTCCACGCCTTCCAGAAGAAGTCCAGGAAGGGCATCAAGACGTCCCCGGCAGATCTCGACAAGGTGAAGGCCAGGCTCAGGATGGCGGAGGAGATTCACGCTCAACGCCAGGCGGGGGCAGGAGGACGCTGATGAAGAGGACCGATTACAGGATTGGAAGTGGCAACGTCTTCGCCGACCTCGGGGTCGAAGCGCCGGAGGAAGCGCTCGCCAAAGCCGAACTGGCCGTCAAGATTTCGGAGATCATCGACGCCAAAGGGCTCACCCAGGCCGTTGCCGCCAAGCTGCTGGGCATCGACCAGCCCAAGGTCTCCGCCCTCCTCCGGGGCAAGCTGACCGGCTTCTCCACGGAGCGGCTGATCAAGTTCCTCAACGCCCTCGGCCACGACGTGGAGATCGTCGTCAAGGACCGGCCCAGGCGACAGACTGGGCACCTCAAGGTCGTCCTGGTCTGACTGAGCCGGCGCGGGCCGCGTCGCTCGCTCTTCCGCTACGCCGCCGGGCGGGCGGCGGTCTCTTTCGCCTTCTCGCGGTCGACCACGTACGAGAGGAAGAGCAGGATGAAGACGCCCACCACGATGCCGCTGTCGGCCACGTTGAAGGTGGGCCAGTGGTAGTGGTCGCCGACGTGCCAGTCGATGAAGTCGACGACGTAGCCGAGCCGAATCCGGTCGATCACGTTGCCGACGGCGCCGCCGAGGATGAGGCCGGTGGCGGCGGCGGTCCAGCCGCGCTGGATGCGGCCCGCGACGACGAGCCCCACGAGCACGAGGATGGCGGCGGCGGCGAAGCCGGTGAGGACGATGCGGCGCAGCTCGTAGGGGAGCGCCTGGAGGATGCCGAAGGCGGCGCTGCTGTTCTCGGCGTAGACCAAGTGGAAGCAGCCGGGGATGACGGTGACGCCGAGGCGGCCGAGGGGCCGCAAGGCCCCCTGCGCCCAGGCCTTGCTGAGCTGGTCGGCGGCGAGGACGAAGGCGGCGAGGCCGAGGGTGAGGGAGGAGCGTTTCAGCATTCCGCGCATCATGCCGGCGAACCCCTTGGCACGCAACGCCATTCCGCGCCCGGCCGGCGGCTCGCGGGGGAGCCCTCGCCTGCCCGCCGCCTTCGTTCGGGCGCTCGTCCCGGGCGGTTCGGCTCGGCCGGCCTACCTTAACGGGGTGACGGGGGGAACGCGGCTCAGACAGGAGCTCGGGCGCCAGATCGCCTGGCTGAGGGAGCTCGTCTCCCTGCTCGCGGCGGCGCCCGAGACGCCCGCGGCGCTGCTCCAGGATCTCCGGGAGGAACTCGACCGGCGGCTCGCGCTCCTCGCGCTCCTCGCCGAGCCCCAGGGCGCCTGAGCGGGCTCGAAGCGCCCGCCGCTTTACAGGATTCTTCCCAGTCGCTAATTTCGGGCGCCCTTGGAGGTCGTCTCCCGCGTGATGCGCACTCGTCCGTTCGTCCCCCTCCTCCTGGTCGTCGCTTCGACGGCCTGCCACGGCGCGCCTGCGAGCCCGAAGCCCGCCGCCACCCCCGCCCCCGACGCGGCGGCCGCTCGCGACTGCAGCGCGGACTACCCCTCGCTGCCGCTCGCGGAGCTGCCCCCGCCGGTTCGGCGCGAATTCTGTCGCTTCGCCCAGGACAACTTCTGCTACTGCGGCTGCCCCCACATGCTCTCGGGCTGCCTGAAGGAGCATCCGGCCTGCCCGCACGCCTCGCGCATGGCGGCGGTCGCGCTCGCCGAGCTCGCCACCGGCGCCACCGCCGAGGCCGCGAGCCAGTTCGTCGCCGGCTACTACGACTCCTTCAAGCCGCAGGCGCGGGCGCAGATCGACGTCTCGAAGCTGCCCTGCCTCGGGGCCGGGCCGGACGCGAAGCTGACGCTCGTCGAGTTCTCGGACTTCGACTGCCCGCACTGCAAGGTGGCCCGGCCGCTGCTCGAGAAGCTCGTCCGCTCGCGCAAGGACGCCCGGCTCTGCTTCATGTCGTTCCCGCTCCACGCGCACTCGGGGCTCGCCGCCACCGCGGCGGCCTACGCGCAGGAGAAGGGGCAGTTCTGGCGGTTCCACGACCTGCTCTTCGACGAGCAGGAGTCCCGCGCCACGCTCGACGAGAAGGGCTACGTGGCCGCGCTCGTGAAGCTCGGCGGCGAGGCCGGCCTCGACGGCGCGCGGCTCGAGAACGCGCTCCACGACGCGAAGCTGCTGGAGGCGGTCGACGCGCAGCGGCAGCTCGGCCGGAGCCTCGGGGTCGACGGCACGCCGTTCGTCTTCGTGAACGGCCGCCGGCTGCCGCCCATCTCGCCCGAGTTCCTCGACCTCACCATCGGCGACGAGCTCGAGTGGATCGGCAACGGCGGCGCCTGGGCCAAGGACTAGCTCCAGGAACAGGGAGGTTCCCGCATGTCGAAGCTCCTCTTCACCACGACCGCCGCCTGCGCCCTCGCGCTCGCCCCCGGGGCGCTCGCCCAGCGGGCGATTCGACCCGCGGACGCGCCGACGCCCGAGGCGGTGCCGCAGCCGGCCGCGCCCGCGGCCCCGGAGGTCGAGCCGCTCGTGCCGACCCCC
>JAJXUD010000078.1 GCA_021783235.1 Myxococcales bacterium
GGCGGCGGCGGCGCGCGGCGCGGGAGCGCCGGCCGAGGCGGATGAGCCGCCGGAGGCGGGCTTTCCGCGGGCCGGCACCGACGGCGCCGGCCGGGCGGGGGCGCGCAGGTTCTGCAGCCGGCGCGGCATGCCGCTCGTGTAGTAGGAGAGGGCGGTGTTGCGCAGCTGCGAGAGCGGCACGCCGCAGCGCTCGAGCAGGTCGTAGGCGAGGGCGTTCTTCATGCCCGTCAGCGCGATGAGCAGGTGGAGGCAGTCGGCCTCGCGCGAGCCGACGCGCTTTGCGAGCTCCCGGGCCTTCTCGGGGAGGCTGCGCTGCACCTCCGGCGCCTCGCGCGGCGCGCCGTCGAGCGCCGCGAGCACGACGTCCTCGTTCACCCCGCGCTCGCGCAGGAGCAGCTCGGCGCGGTTTTCGAAGGTGAAGAGGGCGAGGAGGCAGTGAGCCGTGGTGATCGGCTGGCGGACGTTCTGCGCGATGTCGACGGCTTCGGCGTAGAGCTGGGCCAGATCGCTGGCGTCGGGGACCATCGGCCGTCCTTGGACTGAACGAGACTCTGCCTCGGGGAAACGGTACGCTCGAGGGACGACCGCGACCTTAGCGGGCGCGCCGCCCCGGAGCAATCATCGCGAAGCCCCTGACATTCTGGCGAGAGGGCGGGGCCCACGTGCGAACCCTCCCGGGGCGAGAGCACGCGGCTCGGCAGAGCGACCGCAAGCCTTCCGAGCGGTCGCGAGGCGGCTCGCCGAGATTGCAGAAGGCTGGCCCGTGACCCAGCAGATCCCTCCATATGGAGGTTAGGCGGTTTGGGAGAGGAACCGGCATGACGCGAGGAAGACTGATCCGCGGCGTTGCGGTCTTCGCCTTGGTGGCGCTTCTGGCTGGCTGCGGGCAGCATTGTCCGTGTCCATTCGCCCCGCCGCCCGCCTGGTGCCCCAGCGGCCCAACTGATAGCTGCGGCTGCGATGGTTTCGTACCCTGTCCTGGATACTGCCTTCAGGATGGCGGCTCGCAGCCAGTGCCTTGCGACGCAGGGTGATCGAGGCGGCGCGTCACCGGCGTCGCGAGGCGCCTCTACCGCGGTCGTGCCGCCTCGCTCCCCGGGGCCCTCGTGTATGATTTGGGCGCTTGTCCGACCTCTGTCTCGCGAAGTGGTACGTCGACGCCATCGGCCCGAGGGGCGAGGCGACGGTCGGCTACCACGTCGAGCTGCGCTGGCGCGCGCTGTCGGTGCGGCTCGCGGGGGTGACGGTCCTCCCGGAGGACGGGCCGCCGGCCTCGCGGCTGACGTTGCGGGGCGCCCGCGCGCCGCGGCTCGATCCGGAGAGCGGGGAGCTGCGCTGGCGCTCCGAGCCGCTCGGCCTCGACGGCGTCTGGCGGCCGGTCGCGCCTCGGTTGGACGAGCGGCTCTACGAGGGGCCCTCGGGCGCGGTCGACTGGCGCTGCCTGATGCCCGCGGCCCGGGTCGAGCTCGGCGCGGGGGGGGCGCGCGCTCCCGCCTGGGGCTATGCCGAGCGGCTCGAGCTGACGTTGCCGCCGTGGCGGCTCCCCATCGAGGGGCTGCGCTGGGGGCGCTTCGTCGGCGAGGGCGCCTCGCTGGTCTGGATCGACTGGACGGGGAGCCACTCGCGGCGGCTCCTCGCCTTGGACGGCCGGCGGCTGCCCCCGGGCGAGATCGGCGAGGCGCGGGTGGCGAGCGCCGACGGCTCGGTGGAGCTCCGGCTGGTCCGCCACCGCGCGCTGCGGGAGGCGGCGCTGCGCGACACCCTGGGCGGCCTCGCGCCGTCGCTTCTCGGCAAGCTCCCCGAGCGGCTGCTCGGCCTCACCGAGCGCAAATGGATCGCCCGGGGCACGCTCTCGGCCGGGGGCCGGAGCTTCGAGGGCTGGGCGCTCCACGAGCAGGTCCACTGGCCATGAAGGACGCGCTCGGCAAGACGCTCTACGGCCTCCTCTTCTCCGCGCTCCTACCGGCGCTGCTCGCCGCCTGGGCCCACGCGCTCGCCCCGGCGGTCCGGCTCCGGGCGCCGGCGTCCGGGCTCGCCGGCGCGGTCGTCGCGGCCGCCGGAATCGGGCTCGTCCTCGCCGGCTGGGCCGCGCTCTGGCGCCACGCCGCGGGCTGCCCATGAACGCCTTCCCGCCCGAGCGGCTCGTCGAGCGCGGCGTCTACGGCTACCTCTCCCACCCCATCTACGTCGGCTTCGTCGTCGCCTGCGCGGGGCTTCGCCTTCGTCGAGCAGCCGCAGGCCAACAGAGTAGCCGAGCGCTTCAACAGGACGATGAAGGAGCAGGCGAGCCATGGCCGCGTCTTCAAGAACGTCGAGGAGGTCCGGGCGGCCGTCGCCGCCTTCGTGCAGCGCTACAACGCCGAGTGGCTGGTGGAGAAGTACTGGGCTTCGTGAGCCCGTCCGCCGCTCGCGAGAACCACGGCCTTCGCGCCGTCGCGCAGGTCAAACTTGTGTTCAGGGAATCGGGTGCGGTATACGGCCTGGCACCATGAAGATGAGATTTGTTGGTCTGGTCCTCGTTCTCGTCGGCTGTGCCAGCCGCTGGACTGTCGTGCGGACCGACGACGCCTTTCGCGCCACGGGCTTGGAGCGAGCCAGCTTCGATCTAGGTTGCCCCGCGAGCGAACTCAAGACGACCGTCCTGGCCAAGGACGCGTGCAACAGACGCAGTGACGGTATCTATGTCTGCAACGACTCACAGGTAGGCGTCGTGGGATGCGGGAAGAAGACCACCTATCGATTCCCCCCGCTTGGTGGGGGCGACACGTGGGTTCGCGACAGCGAAGTGCTGGCCGCTGAAACGCCGTAGCAGGCGGCGGACTCGCCTACCCCACCGCAAGCCTGCTCTTCCTTGGCTGGCTCACGGTACCGGCCGTCAACCACGGGATCTTGGAGCAAGAGGATCTCGACCGGGCGCGCGCGTTCGGCTGACGCAGGTCGTACCGGGTGCCGTCGTCCGCGGCGAAGACGTTGAATCCATCGACGGTCATCATGGTTCTTGCGCCCGATGGCGGTCCTTGACCCTCTCGGCGCGCAATCCACCCCCTGTCCCGATCCGTGGTGCCGCCTCGCTCCCCGGGGCCCTCGTGTATGATTTGGGCGCTTGTCCGACCTCTGTCTCGCGAAGTGGTACGTCGACGCCATCGGCCCGAGGGGCGAGGCGACGGTCGGCTACCACGTCGAGCTGCGCTGGCGCGCGCTGTCGGTGCGGCTCGCGGGGGTGACGGTCCTCCCGGAGGACGGGCCGCCGGCCTCGCGGCTGACGTTGCGGGGCGCCCGCGCGCCGCGGCTCGATCCGGAGAGCGGGGAGCTGCGCTGGCGCTCCGAGCCGCTCGGCCTCGACGGCGTCTGGCGGCCGGTCGCGCCTCGGTTGGACGAGCGGCTCTACGAGGGGCCCTCGGGCGCGGTCGACTGGCGCTGCCTGATGCCCGCGGCCCGGGTCGAGCTCGGCGCGGGGGGGGCGCGCGCTCCCGCCTGGGGCTATGCCGAGCGGCTCGAGCTGACGTTGCCGCCGTGGCGGCTCCCCATCGAGGGGCTGCGCTGGGGGCGCTTCGTCGGCGAGGGCGCCTCGCTGGTCTGGATCGACTGGACGGGGAGCCACTCGCGGCGGCTCCTCGCCTTGGACGGCCGGCGGCTGCCCCCGGGCGAGATCGGCGAGGCGCGGGTGGCGAGCGCCGACGGCTCGGTGGAGCTCCGGCTGGTCCGCCACCGCGCGCTGCGGGAGGCGGCGCTGCGCGACACCCTGGGCGGCCTCGCGCCGTCGCTTCTCGGCAAGCTCCCCGAGCGGCTGCTCGGCCTCACCGAGCGCAAATGGATCGCCCGGGGCACGCTCTCGGCCGGGGGCCGGAGCTTCGAGGGCTGGGCGCTCCACGAGCAGGTCCACTGGCCATGAAGGACGCGCTCGGCAAGACGCTCTACGGCCTCCTCTTCTCCGCGCTCCTACCGGCGCTGCTCGCCGCCTGGGCCCACGCGCTCGCCCCGGCGGTCCGGCTCAGGGCGCCGGCGGCCGGGCTCGCCGGCGCGGTCGTCGCGGCCGCCGGAATCGGGCTCGTCCTCGCCGGCTGGGCCGCGCTCTGGCGCCACGGCCGCGGGCTGCCCATGAACGCCTTCCCGCCCGAGCGGCTCGTCGAACGCGGCGTCTACGGCTACCTCTCCCACCCCATCTACGTCGGCTTCGTCGTCGCCTGCGCGGGGCTCTCGGTGGCGGCGGGATCCGCGGCGGGGCTCTTCGTGGTCACGCCCGTGGCGGCCGCGGGCTGCGTGGCGCTGGTGTACGGCTACGAGCGCGCCAGCCTCGCCGGTCGCTTCGGGCGGCTGCCCGCCCCGAGGATCCGCCTGGCCGGGTTCGACGAGGCCCCCCCGGATCCCTGGGAGCGGCTGTCGGGCTTGCTGCTCGTGCTCATCCCCTGGGCCCTGCTCTACGAGGCGGTGACGTTCCTCGGCCTGCCCCCGGACGGAGTGCCGAGCTACCTGCCGTTCGAGCGCCACTGGCCGGTCTGGGCCTGGACCGAGCCCGTCTACGCAAGCGCCTACCCGCTGGCGCTGCTCGCCCCGTTCGTCGCGGCCCGGCGGCGCAATCTGCGCGACTTCGAGCTGCGGGGCCTCCTCGCCATGGCGCTCGTCTTCCCCCTCTACTTCGCGATCCCGCTCGTCGCCCCCGAGCGTCCCTTCGTGCCGCACGGGGCGCTCGGGCAGCTCCTCGTGCTCGAGCGGCGCTGGAGCGCCCACGGCGCGGGCGCCTTCCCGTCGTTCCACGTCATCTGGGCCCTGCTCTCGCTCGAGGTCGTCGCGAGCCGCGCGGGCAGCGGCCTCGGTCGCGCCCTCGCGCGCGGCTGGGCGCTCTGCATCGCGGCGAGCTGCCTGACGACGGGCATGCACTCGCTCGCCGACGTCGTCTCGGGCATCGCCGTCGCCGCCGCGGTGGCCCGCGCGGCCGCGCTCTGGGAGCGGCTTCGCGCCGGCAGCGAGCGGATCGCGAACTCGTGGCGGGAGTGGCGCCTCGGGCCGCTGCGCCTCATCAACCACGGCGCCTACGCGGCCCTGGGGGCCGGCGGCGCCATCTGGATCTCCGAGGCGCTGCTCGGCCCCGCGTCGCTGCCGGCCATGCTGCTCGCCGGCGCCGCTGGCCTCGTCGGAGCCGGCCTCTGGGCCCAGTGGGTCGAGGGCTCGCCCGAGCTGATGCGCCCCTTCGGCTACTACGGCGGCGTGCTCGGGCTTGTGCTCGGGGCGGCGCTGGCCGGCCGCTTTTCTCCGGCCGGCGGCTGGCTCCTCCTCGGCTCGTTCGCGGTGGGCGGCCCCTGGGTCCAGTCGCTCGGGCGGCTGCGCTGCCTCGTCCAGGGCTGCTGCCACGGCGGGCCCGCCCCCGAGGCCGCCGGCATCCGCTATCGCCACCCCCGCTCGCGCGTGACGCGGCTCACCGAGCTCGCCCTCGTCCCGCTGCACCCGACCCAGCTCTACGCGATCCTCTGGAACGCCCCGGTGGCGCTGGTCGTCGGGCGCCTCTGGTCGCTCCACGTCTCGGTGGCCTTCCCCTGCGGCGCCTACCTCTTGATGAACGGCCTCGGCCGCTTCGTCGAGGAGAGCCTGAGGGGCGAGCCGCAGACCCCCCGCCGCCTGGGGCTGCGGCTCTACCAGTTGATGGCCCTCGCCTCGGCCCTCGCGGGCGCCCTGGTCCTCGCGCTGCCCGGGCTGCCGCCGACGCCCCCCGCGTCGTTCCCCCCGCCGGAGGCCGCCCTCGCGGCGGTGGGCTTCGGGCTGGTCGTCTGGTTCGCCCTGGGCGTCGACTTCCCCCAGTCGAGCCGCCCGCTCTCCCGGCTCGCATGAGGGTCGCGCTCGCCATGGTCGCCGCCGCGAGCTGCCTCTACTGGCTCGCCGGCGCCGAGGGCCTTCTTCGGGAGCGGGGGAGCGGGCGGGCTAGAGCCGGAAGCTCGCGGAGAGGAGCCCCTCGGCGAGCGGAAGGAGGCCGAGAGACTGGGTGAAGACGGCCTCCGCGCGCCCTTCGAGGCCGAAGACCACGGAGCCGACGCTCCAGTCGAGGCCGACGTCTCCGCCGGCGGCCGGGATCGAGTTCGAGAGGCCGCTCTGTGCGAGGAACGCGCTTCCGAAGGCGCCCACGTATGGAACGAAGCCGCCGAACGCATGTCCGAGACGCAGGCCGGCGCTCGCGGGGTAGTAGGCCATGTAGCTGCTGTCCAAGCTGCCGATCCAGAGCGGCAGCTCGACGCCCGCGCGGAGGTCCTCCCAGATCGTGAGGACCAGGGGGTCTTGGATGAGGCGCTCCTCCAGGACGAGGCCGAGCCCCACGGGCAGGGAATCCACGGTCGGCACTCCTCCCGCAGAGCCGAACCCCTCGAGCCCAAGCGCCACGGACGCGGCCTGGGCCGGCGCGGCGGCGAGGAGGGCGACCAGCGCGATCGCGAGGAGCCCCCTCATCGGCTCTTGCCCCGCAGCCGCGCCACCACGGCGGCCTCCTCCGGGAAGCCGTTCTCGTCCTTCTCGGCGACGATCTCACCGTCGGCGAGGACGATGAGCTTGCCGCGGGGGCCGGGCCTCGTCTCGACGGCGAGGCCGAGCTCGCGCTCGATCTTGGCGGCGAGACTCGCCGCCCGGGGGCCGTAGTTTCAGCTCTCGCAGTAGAGGATCTCGATCTTCACGCCGCGCCCTCCTCCCCTCCTCGAAGGGTACTCCTTTTGGTCGCGCCGCGGGAGCGCCGCCGTCTGGACCAAGGCTCGGGCCGGCCGCCTTCACCTCGGGGGCTCGACGCGGTATGGGTTCTGGCGCCAACCGTTCGAGGAGGAAGCCATGAAGGAAGCCATCACGTCGAGCGACGCCCCGAAGGCCATCGGCCCCTACTCGCAGGCCGTGCGGGCCGGAGGCCTCGTCTTCCTCTCGGGGCAGATCCCGCTCGACCCGAAGACGGGCGAGCTGGTCGGAGTCGACGTGCGGGCGCAGGCCGACCGGGTGATCGACAACCTGGCCGCGGTCTTGCGCGCGGCGGGGCTCTCGTTCGAGCACGTGGTCAAGACGACGATCTACCTGACCGACCTCGCGGACTTCGGGGCGGTGAACGAGGTCTACGGCAAGCGCTTCGGCGCCGTGCCGCCGGCCCGGGCCACCGTTCAGGTCGCGGCGCTGCCGCGCGGGGCGAAGGTCGAGATCGACGCCGTCGCGGCGGCATGAGGCGCGCGGTCGGAATCGCGCTCTCGCTCGCGCTCTCGCTCTCGTGCTTCGCCGCCTGCCGCAACGGGCTGGGCGGCCCCAAGGACGGGGACGTCGTGCAGGACGGCGGCTGTCCCCTGGACGTGCTGCCGAACCACGACGACTTCTGGATCGGCCTCTGGGACGACTTCCTCGCCTGCGTGACGACCCACAGCACCGCCGACTGCCGCGACGCCATGGAGCAGCGCGAGTGGGGCCCCATCCCGGGGCTCGGCCCGGCCTTCGCGAGCCGCGCGCTGCGCGGCACCATCGCGCCCGGCGGCTCGACGTACCAGAGCCCGGAGCTCGCGCCCGAGGGCGATCTCTGCGTCTCGCACGACGACATCGACTGGAACTGGAACGTCTACCCGGATCCGGCCGACGCCCCGCTGCTCCAGCCCGCGAACCTCGACGAGGATGCCGACCACCCGGGCGACGGCGGGGCCGGGGCCATCGAGGCCGAGTGGGAGGCGATGTACCTCGATCCGGCCTACCAGGCCGACGCCGACGGCGGCGCGAACGACTACCACCACTTCCCGTCGCCCGCGTTCGACATGCGGGTGGGCGACCGCGTGGCGCTGCGCGGGGCCGCGGTCCTCGACTGCGGCCACGCTCCCTTTCGCAGCGAGCTCCACCCGCCGTACCTCGTCCTCTGGGGCGGCGCACGCGACGGAGGAACGACGGTGGTCCACGCGCGGGCCACCGCCCTGCCGACCCGTCCCCGCGACTTCGGCGCGCTCGCCGGTCCGCCGGACCAGGGCGAGGCGCTGTCCGCCGACTTTCCGCTGCCGCCGGCGCCCGACGGCGGCACGCTCGCGATCTCGACCTCGATCGACTGGTTTCTCGATCAGCCGTCGGTCGTCGTGGACCACGGCTGCGATCCGAGCGCCGGGACCTCGCTGGGGTCGGGCGGCATCGCGGGGCCCAGCGCCGACGTCGCGCTCGCGAGCCCGGCCGCGCACCTCGTCGCGCCGAACCAGCCAGAGCTCGCGAGCGGCTTCTTCACGCTGACGGCCGACCCGTCGGGCGGCCGGCTCGTGGTCACCCTGACCCCGGTCGCCCGCCCGCACCAGGCCGTCTTCGGCGCCACCGTGACGGCCGGCTGGAGCCAGCCCGACGGCGGGGGCTGATCGACGACTCCGGGAGCGGCGCCTCGGTCCGCCGAGCGCGGCTTCCCTTTGGTCGACCTCGTGGCCACCCTCCAGCCGGTCAAATGGACCGCCTGCCCGTCCTCCTCGTCCTCGCTTCGCTCGCCGTCGGCGCCGCCCCCTCGGGGGAGGACTGGCCGACGTTCGGGCGGGGTACCGACCGCAACGCGCGGGTCGACGAGGATGGGCCGGACCGCCGTCCCCTATCGGTGACCTGGCGGTTCGCCGCGCCCGGGGCCATCCCGCTCGACGGTCCCCCGCTGAACGGCGACCTCAAGACGAGCGCGTACGCGATTGGCCTCCCGGTCGGACCGAGTCTCTCCCACGGCCTCGTCCTCGCCGGGACCGACAGCGGGGAGGTCGAGGCGCTCGACGTCCTCACCGGCGCCCGGGTCTGGTCCCGGAGGCTCTGGAACATGGCGATGGTCAATCCGGTCGTCGTGGGCGACACGATCTACGCGACCACGGGCAACCCGTTCTTCAACTTCGCCGAGACGCTGCGCTTCGCCGCCGGCGAGCGGGCCGTCCGGGGGCCGGGGCTGAACGGCCTCTACGCCCTGGAGCTCCGGACCGGCATGGAGCGCTGGCACGTCTACCTGAAGGGCGAGGCCATGCCGACGCCGGCCGTCGCCGACGGGGTCGTCTACCTGGCCGCCGGGGACGGCTATGCCTACGCCGTCGACGCGAAGAGCGGGAAGGCCGTCTGGCGCAGCGACGTCGAGGCGATCGACGGAATGTCCTCGCCGCTGGTCTCGGAGGGCCGGATCTTCTTCGGGGGGAGCCACCCCGACCTCTTCCTCGCGCTGGAGGCGAAGACGGGGCGGATCCTCTGGAAGCGGGCGTTCGCCGATCCGACGCCCGCCGGCTTCGGCGCCGCCACGGCCGCCCTCGGCGCCGGCCACGTGCTCGTCGAGGAGCTCGTGAAGACGGGCGACGCGAGCGCGCCGACGGCGAACCGGCTCTTCGCCCTCGACCCCGCGACCGGCCGCAGCGTCTGGGAGCGCGAGCTCGGGCGCGGCAAGCCCCCCGAGGGCTTCGCGACGGGGACGCCGGTGGTCGTGGACGGGGTCGTCTACGCGAGCTCGATCGTCGACGGCATGGTCCACGCGCTCTCGGCCGGCGACGGGCGGTCGCTCTGGAGCGCGCGGGCTCGCGGCGCCGGGGCCGGCCTCGTCGTGGGCGAGCGCGCCGTCTTCGTCGCCGCCGGCCCGAGGATCGTCGAGCTCGACCGGAAGGACGGCCGGCGCCTCGGGGCGATGCTGCTCGGCGGGAACCTGGGGCCGGCGGCGCCGCTGCTCGCGGGCGAGACGCTCATCTGCGACAATCTGTACGGCTGGGTGATCGCGGTTCCGGTCCCTCGCTGATCGAAGGAGCGGCGCATGGCGTCGTCGCGCAGGGAGTTTCTGGGGGAGGGAGTCGCGCTGGCGGCGCTCTGCGCCTCGGGGGGCGCCGAGGGGCGCCTCGTCGAGCGGGCCCGCGACTGGGATCCCGCCGCCTTCGAGCGGATCGCCGCTCGCCCGGCGACCCACAAGCTCGCCTTCGACTGCACGTCCACCAAGGGCGGCACCTTCCTGAACAACGTCAAGAACGCCCTGAACGGCCTCGCGTTCGGCTTCGGGATCGCCCCCGAGCGCTCGCACCTCGTGGCGGCGCTGCACGGGCAGGCGAACCTCGTGAGCTTCGAGGACGCCATGTGGCGGGAGTACCGGCTGGGCGAGCTCTTCGGCGTCAGCGACCCGGCGACGGGCGGCCCCGCCCAGAAGAACCCCTTCGCCGGGCCGACCGGTGACCCACGAGACCGCGAGCCGGACAGCGAGCGGGGCCTCTACCAGGACGCGAGCGTCCGCGGCCTGCAGGCGCGCGGGGTCGACTTCTTCACCTGACACACCGCCACCGAGGAGCAGGCCCGTGCGGTCGCTCGAAAGCTCTCGCTGAAGACGTCGCCCGACGAGATCGCCCGGGATCTCCTCTCCCATCGCCTCCCCGGCACCTTCGTCGTCCCCTCGATGGTCGCCGCGCTGGCACTGCTCCAGGAGAAGGGCTTCGCGTATGTCTCCCTCGGCTAGCACCTGGCTGCCGTTGGTCGCGGCGGCGGCCGCCAGCTTCCAGCCGCCCTGGCACCCGCCGCCGCCGGGCCTCCTCGACTTCACGGTGCCGGCCATCGAGAACGCGCCCGATCTCCACGGCGACCCGTGCGACGCGCAGCTCGTGCTCCTGCTCGGCGGCAACCAGTTCATGCTGGTCCCCGATCTGTTGGCTGCCCTGCGGCGGCGCCACCCGGAGATCCGGCGGGTCTTCTACGAGACCTTGCCGCCGGGCGTCGTGGCCGAACAGCTCGAGCGGGGCGGCGGCCTGCGCGTCGGCAACCTCGAGCTGCACGTCCGCGCGGACGTCTTCGCCTCGGGGGCCGGTCGGATGGCGAAGCTGCGCGAGGAGGGGCTCGTCGAGGCGCCGGTGACCTACGCGACGAACGACCTCGCGATCCTCGTCCGGTCGGGGAACCCGAAGGGGATTCGAGGCCTCGCCGATCTCGCCCGCCCGGGGCTGCGGCTCTCCCTGCCCGATCCCGAGACGGAGGGGATCGGACGGCAGGTGGCGCAGGCGCTCGAGCGGGCCGGGGGGACGGCGCTGCGCCGCGCCGTGCTGGAGCGGAAGGTACGGGACGGCAGCACGGTCCTCACGCGCATCCACCACCGCGAGACGCCGCTCGCGCTCCTCGAGGGGACGGCGGACGCGGGGCTGGTCTGGCGAACGGAGGCGCTCTTCCAGCGCAGCCTCGGCCATCCGCTCGAGGCCGTGGCGATCCCGCGCGCCCAGAACGCCACCGGCGTCTACCAGGCGGCGCTCGTGCGCGGGGCGCCCCACGCCCCCGCCGCCCGGGCATTCCTCGAGCTCCTGCGAAGCGAGGAGGGGCGGTCCATCTATCGGCGCTATGGCTTCGCGCCGCCCCCCTGAGGGTACGAAGCGGCCCCGAGGTCAAAGGGACGCGCGCGCAGCCTCAGCCTGGGAGCACGCAGCGCTTGCCGCAGCGGACCGCTTCCGGGTCGGCGAAGGCGGTGCAGCGGCGCACCCCCGTGGCGAGGCCGGTCCGACTGTCGCTGACGACGAGGCAGCTCACCCGCAGCCGCGCCAGGTCGGGGCATCGGATCTGCCGCTCGCTCGTCCGCAGGTGACGGGTCGCGTGGCGGCTCGCCCACTCGACCGCGAGGAGAAGGACGACGACGGGCAGCATGAGAAACAGCGGCCCCAAGGCGACTTCGCCGGTCATGATGGCCTCCGAACTGGCCGCCGCCTCGCCGAGCCGCCGGCCCAAAGCCAAGCATAACCGGTGGCGGCAGCTCCCCTCTTGACGCCGATCAGCCGCTGGAACGGGTGGCCTCTCTCGCTCCCACCGGGTAGGCTCTCGGCCCTCGGGAGGTAGCCATGCGTGCGATCGCCGTCACCCCAGGCCAGCAGGGCAGCGCGAGACTCGTCGAGGTCGCGGAGCCAACGGCGGGAGAGGGGCAGCTGAAGGTGCGAGTGCTGCGCGTCGGGATCTGCGGCACCGACCTCGAGATCGATCGGGGCGAGTACGGCGAGGCGCCGCGCGGGCAGCCGCTGCTCGTCCTCGGCCACGAGAACCTCGGCCGCGTCGAGGCGCTCGGCGCCGGGGTCTCGGGCTTCTCCCCGGGCGACCTCGTCGTCTCGTCGGTGCGGCGGCCGGACGACTGCCCCCAGTGCCGCGCGGGCCAGCAGGACCTGTGCACGAAGGGCGACTACACGGAGCACGGCATCAAGGGGCTCGACGGCTTCATGGCGGACTTCTACGTCGAGGAGCCGCGCCATCTCGTGAAGCTGCCCGAGAGCCTCGCGCGGGCGGGCGTCCTCCTCGAGCCGCTCACCGTGGTGGAGAAGGGGCTCCGCGAGGCGTGGCGGATCCAGGAGCGGATGCGCGAGTGGAGGCCGGCCCGCGCGCTGATCCTCGGCGCGGGTCCCGTGGGGCTCCTCGGGGCGATGCTGGCCCGGCTGCGCGGCCTCCAGACGACCGTTTTCGGCCGCGACCCGAGCGACTTCCTGGCCGAGCGGGTGGGGGCCCTCGGCGCCTCCTACGTCGCGAGCCTCGATGCGGCGGGGAGCGTCGCCATGCCGCTCGCCGCGCTCGCCTCGCACTACGGCCCCTTCGACTTCGTCCTCGAGGCGACCGGCTCGGCCGAGGTGGCCATCGGCGCGATGGGGCTCATCGGCGTCGACGGCGTCCTCTGCCTCGCCTCGGTCACCGGCGGCGAGGCGATGATGCGCATCGCCCCCGCCCACCTGAACATGGAGCTCGTCCTGGGCAACCGGGTGGTCTTCGGCACGGTCAACGCGAACCAGGTCGACTACCAGGCGGGCGTCGAGCACCTCGCCGAGGCGGCGCGCCGCTGGCCCGGCTGGCTCGAGAGCCTCGTCACGCGCGCGCTGCCGATGGAGCGGGTCCGCGAGGCCTTCGAGCGCCACCCCGGCGACGTGAAGACGGTCCTCGAGGTCCACCCCTCGTGAGCCACGGCCCAGAGCGACGGCGGCTCGACGAGGACGAGAAGCGCGCCCGGGACTGGAAGCGCTGGGGCCCATACCTCGCCGAGCGGCAGTGGGGCACGGTCCGCGAGGACTACTCGGAGGGCGGGGACCCGTGGAACTACCTCACCCACGACCAGGCGCGCAGCCGCGCCTACCGCTGGGGCGAGGACGGGTTGCTCGGGATCACCGACCGGCAGTGCCGGCTCTGCTTCGCGCTCGCGCTCTGGAACGGCCGCGACCCGATCCTCAAGGAGCGGCTCTTCGGCCTCGCGGGTCCCGAGGGAAACCACGGGGAGGACGTCAAGGAGCTCTACTTCTACCTGGACTCGAGCCCGACCCACTCCTACCTGAAGGCGCTCTACAAGTACCCGCAGGCCGAGTTCCCCTACGCGCGGCTCGTCGAAGAGAGCCGGCGCCGCGGCCGCTCGGATCCGGAGTTCGAACTCGTCGACACGGGCGTCTTCGACGGGGACCGCTACTTCGACCTGGTCGCGGAATACGCGAAGGCGGCCGCCGACGACCTGCTCGTCCGCGTCACCGTCTCGAACCGCGGGCCCGAGGCGGCGCGGCTGCACCTCTTGCCGACGCTCTGGTTCCGCAACAGCTGGGGCTGGGGGCGCACCGGGGAGGGCTACTGGCGGAAGCCGTCGCTCGTCGCGAGGCCGCCCGTCGGGGAAGCGCTCGCGCTTCGCGCCGAGCACGAGTCGCTCGGGAGCTTCGACTGGCTCGTGGAGCCGGCGGGCGGCACGGCGCCCGAGCTCATCTTCACCGAGAACGAGACCAACCTCGAGCGGCTCTTCGGCGTTCCAAACCGCGCGCGCGCCGTCAAGGACGCCTTCCACGAGGCCGTCATCCACGGACGTCGCGAGGCGCTCTCGCCCGAGCCGCGCGGCACCAAGGCCGCGGCCTGGTACGTGCTGGACGTCCCCGCCGGCGGCGAGCGGCAGGTCCGGCTCCGGCTGCGCGAGGCCTCGCCCTCGGCCGCCGAGGAGCCGTTCGGGTCGGGCTTCGACGCCACCTTCGCGGCGCGCGAGGCCGAGGCCGACGAGGAGCTGCTCTCGCGGCTGCGCCGGCCGCTCTCTCCCGAGGAGCTCCAGGTCGCCCGGCAGGCGCGGGCCGGGCTGCTCTGGTCGAAGCAGTTCTATTCGTACGTGGTGCGCGACTGGATCGAGGGGGACCCCTCGGGGCCTCCGCCGCCGGCCTCGCGGGCGCAAGGGCGCAACCGCGACTGGCGTCACCTCTACGCCCGCGACGTCCTCTCCATGCCCGACAAGTGGGAGTACCCCTGGTTCGCCGCCTGGGACCTCGCCTTCCACTGCGTCGCGCTCGCGGACGTCGACCCCGGCTTCGCGAAGGAGCAGCTCGTCCTCCTGCAGCGCGAGTGGTACCAGCACCCCTCGGGCCAGCTCCCGGCCTACGAGTTCGCCTTCTCCGACGTGAACCCCCCGGTCCACGCCTGGGCCTGCCGGCGCGTCTACGAGCTGTCGGGCGAGCAGGAGAAGCGCGACCGGCTCTTCCTCGCCCGGACCTTCCAGAAGCAGATCCTGAACTTCACCTGGTGGGTCAACCGCAAGGACGAGGAGGGGAACAACCTCTTCTCGGGCGGCTTCCTCGGGCTCGACAACATCGGCGTCTTCGACCGCTCGCGGCCGCTGCCCAGCGGCGGTCACCTGGAGCAGGCCGACGGCACCGCCTGGATGGCCTTCGACTGCCTCACCCTGCTCGAGACGGCGCTCGAGCTCGCGAAGGGCGACCTGGCGTACGGCGACATGGCGTCGAAGTTCTTCGAGCACTTCGTCGCCATCGCGGAGGCGATGAACGCCTTCGGGGGCACGGGGCTCTGGGACGAGCAGGACGGCTTCTACTACGACCGGCTCCAGGCGAACGGCGAGTCCGGTCCGCTCCGGATCCGCTCCATCGTGGGGCTCATCCCCCTGCTCGCCGTGACCGTCCTCGAGGACCGCGAGGTCGACTCCCACCCCGGCTTCGCGAAGCGGCTCGGCTGGTTCCTCGAGAACCGGCCCGAGCTCGCGGCGCACATCTCCTACCTCGATCGCGGCCTCGGCGAGCGGCACGGCCGGCGGCTCCTCGCGATCCCCTCCCGCGAGCGGCTCGTGCGGCTCCTGCGCTACCTGCTCGACGAGAACGAGTTCCTCTCGCCCCACGGCATCCGCTCGCTCTCGAAGGTCCACGAGGGCAAGCCCTACGTGCTCGACTGGAGCGGCGAGCGGCGCGTCGTCGACTACGAGCCCGCCGAGTCGACGAGCGGCCTCTTCGGCGGCAACTCCAACTGGCGCGGTCCCGTCTGGTTTCCCATCAACTACCTGCTGGTCGAGGCGCTCGAGCGCTACCACCACTTCTACGGCGAGACGCTGCGGGTCGAGTGCCCCGTCGGCTCGGGTCGGATGATGAGCCTGCGCGAGGTGTCGCGCGAGCTGGCCTCGCGCCTCACCTCGCTCTTCTTGCCCGGGGAGAATGGACGGCGCCCCTGCCACGGCGACGACGAGCGCTGGGCGAAGGATCCGGCCTTTAGGGACCTCGTCCTCTTCCACGAGTACTTCCACGGCGAGACCGGCCGGGGGCTCGGGGCGAGCCACCAGACGGGCTGGACGGCGCTGGCCGACGGGCTGCTCGCGAAGGCCAGGCCGCGGTGAACGCGCTCGACCTGCGCGAGTGGCTCGAGCCCGACGGCCTCGGAGGCTTCACCTCGGGGACCGTCTCGGGCGTCCGGACGCGCCGCTACCACGCGCTGCTCCTCGCCGCGACCGAGCCGCCCGTGGGCCGCGCCGTCCTCGTCTCGGGCTTCGAGGCCTGGGTCGAGAGCCCGGAGGGCCGCCTTCCCCTCACGAGCCAGGCCTACCTGCCGGACGTCGTCCAGCCCGACGGCTGGCGCCGCCTCGCGGCCTTCGACCCCGAGCCGTGGCCCCGCTGGCGCTTCGAGCTCGGGCGCCTCTCGATCGAGCAGGAGCTCGTCGTGCCGCGGGGGCGGGCCTGCGTGGCGCTTCGCTTCACGCCCCGGGGAGACGCCGCCGGCGCGTCGCTCTGCTTGCGGCCGCTGCTCGCCGGCCGCGACTACCACGCGCTCCTGCGCGAGGGGCCCGCCACCTCGCCCGACGTGGAGCTCCTCGGCGGCGAGGTCATCTGGCGCCCCTCGGCCGGGCTGCCGGCCATCCGCGCGACCTCGAGCGGCGACTACCGCCACCACCCAGACTGGTACCGGCAGTTCCGCTACGACGTCGAGCGGGAGCGGGGGCTCGACTTCGTCGAGGATCTGCTCGCGCCCGGGACCTTCCGGTGGGACCTCGCTCGGGGCGAGGCCACGCTCTTGCTCGAGGCCGGCGCCGACGGCCCCTCGCCGGAGGTCGGCGCGATCTTCGCGGCCGAGCGGGAGCGGCGCGCCTCGCTTCCAGGGCCGTTCGGCCGCGCGGCCGACGCCTACCTGGTCCGGCGGGGCGAGGGGGCGACGATCGTCGCCGGCTACCCCTGGTTCACCGACTGGGGGCGCGACACCTTCATCTCGCTGCGCGGCCTCTGCCTCGCGACGGGGAGGGGCGAGGTCGCGAAGCGGATCCTGCTCGAGTGGTCGGGGGCCGTGAGCGAGGGGATGCTGCCCAACCGCTTCCCGGACCGCGGCGAGGCGCCGGAGTACAACTCGGTCGACGCCTCGCTCTGGTTTCTGGTCGCCGTGGGCGAGCTCGAGCGCGCCGGGGTCCTGCTCTCCGAGGGGGAGCGTGCGCGCCTCGAGGCCGCGGCCGACGAGATCCTCGAGGGCTATGCCACGGGGACGCGCCACGGCATCCGCGCGGCGAGCGACGGCCTCCTCTCGTGCGGCGAGCCCGGCTCGAACCTCACCTGGATGGACGCCCGCTACGACGGCCACGCGGTCACGCCGCGGATCGGCAAGCCGGTGGAGGTGGAGGCGCTCTGGCTGAACGCGCTCGCGGTCGCGGGCCGGCGCGACCCGCGCTGGAAGACGCTCTTCGAGCGGGGGAGGGCGGCCTTCGAGGCCCGCTTCTGGAACGAGGCGCGCGGTTGCCTCTTCGACGTGGTCGACGACGGCCACGTCACCGGCCGCACGGACGACCGGCTGCGGCCGAACCAGCTCTTCGCCGCCGGCGGTCTGCCGCTGACGCTCCTCGCCCCCGAGCGGGCCCGGCGCGTCGTCGACCTGGTCGAAGCGCGGCTCTGGACGCCGCTCGGGTTGCGGACGCTGGCACCGGGCGAGCCGGGCTACCGGGGCCGCTACCGGGGCGGCCGCGTCGAGCGCGACGAGGCGTACCACCAGGGGACGGCCTGGCCCTGGCTCGTCGGCCCATTCGTCGAGGCCTGGTGGCGGGTCCGGGGCGAGACGGCGGAGGCGGCGCGCGAGGCGGACGACCGCTTCCTCGCGCCGCTGCGGGCGGCGCTGTCGATCGCGGGCCTCGGGCAGCTGACCGAGGTGGCCGATGGGGATCTGCCGCAGGCGCCTGGCGGCTGCCCGTTCCAGGCCTGGTCGATCGCGGAGCTGCTGCGGGCGACCGCGCTGCTGAAGAGAGGCTAGGCCTTCTTCGCGGCGGCGGCGGCGCTGACGGCGGCGTACTTCTTGCGGAAGCGCTCGACGCGCCCCTCGGTGTCGAGGAGCTTGTGCTTGCCCGTGAAGAACGGGTGGCAGGCGGAGCAGATTTCGACGTGGAAGTCGCCCGCGGTGGAGCGGCTCTCGATGAGGTTTCCGCACGCGCAGAGGATGCGGGCGTTCTTGTAGTCGGGATGGATGCCCTGCTTCATGGTCGAACCCTCGCTCGCGCGCTTGCCCCCGCCGTCTCGTCGGGAGGTCTGGCGCGGTGTGAAGGGCGGAACATAGTCGCCGATCGGTCCGAGGTCAACCGCCCCGGCGCCCCTGGGTGCACGTCACCGAAGTTAGGGGTGCAGATTTCGGTGGCCACGGCATGAGGCCTTGCGGTTATCATCACCGCAAGGAGGCCACATGCCCGAGTCTCAGGTTCCGCCCGACGTCCGTACCTTGG
>JAJXUD010000079.1 GCA_021783235.1 Myxococcales bacterium
ATCCGCGATACTTCAAGCGCGAATCTGTCGGCGTGTGCCTATGCTTTTCCACCCCTCGCTGTCTCCACTGCCGCGATTTCACTCGAGATGGATGCCTTGGGTGACCCCAGACTTGTCAAAGTCGGGTTCCAGTTCCCCTAGGGATTAGCGCCGCCGGCCCTGATGGGTCTCGTCCGGCATGTGCACAGCAGTAGCCCTACTTCGATGGCGCTCCGAATGATTTCCTGCCGCCTCGCGAAGCCAGAATGGCGTTCTGCGAGACCAACGCGCCGCCATGAAGGGCTCGCGTGGCGCTCTGTGAGCGTTCGTCGCCGCCATGCTTCGCTCGAATGGCGGTCCTGCCGGCCTCGACGGTCAGCAGCACGGTCTGGTTCGCGAGGCCGGCCGAGGCCCAGTCGCAGCCCACGGTCTCGCAGGCCCCGGTCCCCAGGGAGGAGGCGGTCTGGCTCGTGCATACGGGCGGCCCGCCGTCGAGCGGACCGATGGCCACGGGATCTCGGCCGCCACGCCGCCGGCCCCGCGGTCGCAGACGCTGGCGGCGGGCGCGCCTAGACCAAAAAGACCTTCTTGCAGGACTTCGACGGGCACCGCGTGAACTTACCGATGCCAAGGTAGCCGACCGTGAAACCGATTATTGCACCGGGGATCGTTCCCGCAATCGCGCCAAGCGGACCGCCAGCCAGACCAATTCCAGTGCCGAGCCATGCACCAGCGGCAGCCCCAGCGACGGCAGATCCGCCTTTCACGTAGTAGTTGGACGGGTTGAACTTCCTGCCGCATCCCGGGCAATTCACCGTGGCCATTCGTTCTCCTCGTCGGAGTATGACCCTATACCAGCATGTTCGCCGCCAATCTACCGGAAAGCGCGCAGCACGGCTGAGGGCAGTGAAGTCGCGCCTGCTGCGCCGTCGAGACTGAGACCCGAAGTTCCGCGATGGCCGGCTTCCCACACGTCAGTGGACTTTCGAGGCAAGAGCGTCGTCGTGACCGGGGCCTCGTCGGGCATCGGCGACGAGCTCGCCGTCCGGCTGGCGAGACAGGGCAGGCGGCTCGCGCGCACGGTGGAGGCGTTCGGCGGCGTCGACTGCCTCGTCAACGACGCCGGCATCTCCATGCTCGCCGGCTTCGAGGAGGTGACCGATCTCTCGGCCTTCGAGAAGCTCATGCCGGCGAACTACCTGGGCGCGGGCTACGCGACCCACTTCGCGCTGCCCGAGCTGCGCCGGCGGCGCGGCCTCGTCGTCGCGATCTCCTCGCTCACCGGCAAGTTCGGGGCGCCGACGTGCACGGCCTACGGAGCGAGCAAGCACGCGATGCAGGGCTTCTTCGACGCGCTGCGCATCGAGCTTTCGGGGAGCGGCGTCGCGCTGCGCACCGTCTCGCCCGGCTTCGTCCAGACGGAGATCCGGGCGCGCGCCCTCGGGCCGGACGGCGAGCCCCTCGGCGCGAGCCCACGGGACGAACGGCGCGGCAACCTGTCGGTGGAGGCCTGCGCCTCCCGGATCCTCCGCGCGATGGAGCGGCGCGAGCGGGACGTCCTCGAGCCGGGCCGCGCGAGACTTCGGGGCCCTCTTGCAGCTCGTCGCCCCCGCGCTGCTCGACCGGACGCGGACCGCGTCTCGCGGCCCAAGGGCGCGTGACGGGCAGCGGCTTCGTCAGCGGACGATCGGCGTGAGCCCCGAGAGGCCGCCGGGCAGGCCGGAGGCGGCGGCCTCGATCCGCGCGTTGGCCCGCTTCACCGCGAACCAGCTGTCCACCGCGTCGTAGCCGGCGCTGCCGACCCAGCCGAGCAGGAGCAACAGGTCCACCGGGAAGGCGATCGGGTAGGCCGCGAAGCTGGCGCCGAGGTGGCCAGGCTGGGTGACGGCGTAGAGCGGCCCGATGCCGAAGGCGGGGACGAACTTCTCGAGGACGTAGAGCAGGACGAAGATCCCGACCCGCCCTCCCCCCGTGATCCAGAAGTGCTCCATCTCCCCGGCGTAGTAGAGGCCGGTCGCCGGCCCGAGCAGCAAGGTCGGCAGCTCGGTCGCGAGGGTGAGCCCGAGGGCGAGGCCCGGCGACTTGAGCCGCTTGCCGACCCCGGGCGCGCTGGAGGCCGCCGCGGGCGCCGGCGAAGCCGCCTTCGCCTTCGCCGGTGGCGGGGCCTGCTCGGCGCTCCCGAGCTCGAGCTGGAGCTCGGGGACCAGCCGGTAGGGCACCGGCGCCGCGAGCGCGAGCAGCGCGGCGCAGGCGATCCCGGTCACTCCGAGGCTCCGCGCCGCGGCCAGCGCGGCGGCGAGTTCGGCTCGAGCCGCCGGCCGACGAAGCAGCCGATCGTGCTGGCGGCCCGCCCCCCCGCCTCGTGGTGGATCCGGATCTCGTCCCGCAGCGCCTCGAGCGCCCGACCCATCGGGGTCGAAGGCGCCGCGCCCGACGCGAGCGCCGCGAGCCGGGCCTCGGACTGCGCGTAGTGCTCGTCCCAGGCCGCCGCGGAGACGAGCTCGCAGCAGATCGGCTCGAAGCCGAGCGCGGGCAAGAGCGCGAGCGTCCCCTTCACGGTCCGGATCTCGCCGGCCGACCGCGAGGACCAGAACGAGCGGACCGGCTCCGGGACGCGCTCCCGCAGCCAGCTGCGCGCGTAGAGCACGAGGATCCCGTCGAACGCGAGCAGCCCGCGCAGCCCGGCCGCCGCCCGCTCGAAGCCGAGGGCGTCCGCGAGCCCGTGCGCCTGGAGCAGCGCGACCTCGCCCTCGCCGATTCCCGGGAGCTCGCTGCTCCCGGGCTCGCCACGCCGCGGGGCGAGCAGCTCCCCGAGCCCCGTCTCGTCCGCCTCTCGCTCGAGCGCCGCCACCGCGTCCGCGTCGTCCTGGACGGCGACCGTGCGGCAGCCGAAGATCCGCGCCCAGCCGGCCGCGTCGACGGGCTCCGAGCCGACGTCGACGACGAGCGATTCGGGGGCGAGCTGCGCCATCCGGCCGAGCCGCCGCATCCTCGCGATCCGGCGAGCCTCGGCCTCGAGCGGGGCCCGGCGGACCGCGCGCCGGAGCTGCTCCGGCGCCATCTGGGCGGCGCTCTCGCTCACAGGAGATTGGCCGCCAGCTCCGCGAGCGCGCTCCGCTCGCCCTTGTTCAGCGAGATGTGGCCCGCGAGCTTCTCGGTCTTGAACTTGTTCACGACGTGGATGAGGCCGTTGTTCGTCGAATCGACGTAGGGGTTGTCGATCTGGTAGGGGTCGCCCGTCAACACGATCTTGGTGTTGTCGCCGACGCGCGTGATGATGGTCTTGACCTCGTGCGGGGTGAGGTTCTGCGCCTCGTCCACGATGATGTACTGGTTCGGGATGCTCCGGCCGCGGATGTAGGTGAGCGGCTCGATCGCGAGCACGCCGAGGTCGAACAGCTCGTGGTAGCTCCGCCCCTCCTTCTTGTCGGCCCGCGAGAGGTTCATCAGGAACTCGACGTTGTCGAAGATGGGCTGCATCCACGGGTTCAGCTTCTCCTCGACGCTGCCGGGCAGGTAGCCGATGTCGCGCCCGAGCGGGAAGATCGGCCGTGAGACGAGCAGCTTGTGGTAGACGCTCTCCTCCATCGTCTTGTGCAGCCCGGCGGCGATGGCGAGGAGGGTCTTCCCCGTGCCCGCCTTGCCGACCATCGTCACCAGCTTGATGTCGTCGTTGAGCAGGAGGTCGAGCGCGAAGGTCTGCTCCTTGTTGCGCGGCCGGATCCCCCAGATGCCCTCCTTCTGCACCCGGATGAGCGGGACGACCTTGCCGCGATCCGCGCGGAACTTCCCCATGGCCGTGTGCTGGGAGTTGTCGCGGTCCTTGAGGAGGACGAACTCGTTCGGCGCGAAGTCCTTGCCGTCGTGGGGGAGCTCTCCCGACTGGTAGAAGGCGTCCACCTCCGCGCCCGCGACCGCGATCTCGCGCAGCCCGCTGTAGACGTCGGAGATCTCGACCTTCTCCGTGTCGTAGTCCTCGGCGATGAGCCCGAGGGCGTCGGCGCGGATGCGCAGGCTCGTGTCCTTCGTGACGAAGATCGCCGGACGATCCGGCTCGCGGTCCTTCACGTCGAGGGCGACCGCGAGGATCCGGTTGTCGGTGCCGGCGCCGTTCGCGAGCGCCTTCGGCAGATCGCGCTGGCTGAACTGGACGCGGACCTTGCCGCCGCCCGGGAGCTTGACCCCCTGGCCGATGGGCCCCTCGGCCCGAAAGCCGTCGAGGTAGCGGGCCACCTGGCGGGCGTTTCGGCCGAGCTCGGAGAGATCGCGCTTGAACTGGTCGATCTCCTCGATCACGTAGATCGGGACGACGACGTCGTTGTCCGCGAAGTGGAAGAGCGCGCGCGGGTCGTGCAGCAGGACGTTCGTGTCGAGGATGAAGTTCTTTTGCATTCGGCCCCGGTCCGGTGCTTCGAGCGATGGCGCCACGGGGCCATCATAGTACGGAGGCGCGAGAAAGCGATCGTTCCCGCGCTACTTCGCGGCCCGGAGGGCCGGCTTCGGCTGGGCCAGGGTCCAGCGGTTTCGGCCGCCGTGCTTGCTCGCGTAGAGGGCCTGATCGGCGAGGTCGATGAGCCCCTGCTTCTGCTGCGCGGTCTCGGGGAAGGTCGCGATGCCGAGGGAGAGCGTCACGCGCAGATTCCCGCCGTCCGTCTGGAAGCTCGCCCCCTCCACCGCGACGCGGATCCGCTCCGCGAGGCTGCGCGCCGCGGCCGAGTCGGTCTCCGGGAGCACGAGCGCGAACTCCTCGCCGCCGTACCGCGCGACGACGTCGGTCTCCCGCGCCTCGCCGGCGAGGAGCTTCGCGACGCCTCGCAGGACCGCGTCGCCGGCCGGGTGGCCGTGGCCGTCGTTGACGCTCTTGAAGTGGTCGATGTCGCAGAGGATGAACGACAGCGGCTTCTGGTAGCGACGGGCCAGGGCGAGCCGCTCGTCGAAGAGCGACTGGAAGCGGCGGTGGTTGACCAGTCCCGTCAGGCCGTCGGTCGTCGCCATCCGCTCGACCTCGGCGAAGAGCTTCGCCCGCTGCAGCGACTGGGCGGCCTGGAGCGCCACCACCTCGAGGAGCCGGACCGCCTCGTCGTCGAAGGCGCCGCGGTGGCGCGAGGCCGCGACGAGCGTCCCGAGCACCCGGTCGCCCGATCGAAGCGGGAGGATCTTGAGCGCCTGGATGCCGCGAAGCTGCGACTCCTCGTCGAAGACGAGCGGCCGATCCCCGAGCCTCGCGCCGGCCCCCGGGAGCGGCGTGCCGTAGCGCACCACGTTGGCGCAGAGCCCCCCGTTGTCGGGGAAGGCGTGGCCGGTGAGCGCCTGGCCCGCGTTGACCCCGGTCACCTTCGCGATCCGGTGGCGGCGCGGCGCGCCGTCGCCCGGCGCGGCGGTCGCGTCGGCGGCGGCCTCTTCGACGAGCGTCAGCGCCCCGAAGTCGATCGCCACGAGGGAGCGGCAGATCTCGAGGGTCGTCTCGAGCACCTCCTCGGGCTTCGAGGCGCGGTTCAGCTCCTCGAGCGCGCGGAAGATCCGGTCCTTCTCGTCGCGCGCCTGCTTGATGGTGCCCATGACGCGCTCGATCTCCATGGCCCGGAGCACCTCGCGGCCGACCGCCTGCAAGAGCCGCTCGTCCTCGTCGGCGAACGGGCGATCGTCGATCCGGTCCGCGACGAGCACGCCCCGCACGAAGCCCGGCGCCTCGCCGCCGCCCGAGCTGGCCGACGAGACGCCGCTCGCGCTCGACCGGCTGCCGCGCCGCTCGATGAGCGGAACGGCGATCACGCTGCGCACCGGGGCCGCCCCCTCGTAGTAGGTCGCCGCCTTCACCGAGCCCGAGAGCCGAACCGAGGTGCGGCGCCGCACGACGCCGCCGAGGATCCCCTCGCCCGCCGGCAGCGGCTCCCGGCGCAGCCGCTCCGAGCGGCTGCGGCAGTCGTGGAGCCGCAGCTCCCGGTCGTCCGACGAGAGGAGGAAGACCGCGCAGGTGTGCGTCCCGAGGGCGCACTCGGCGACCTCGAGCGCGGAGCCGACGGCCTGCTCGACCTCCCGGACGGCGGCCGCCACCCAGCGCTCCCTGCCCTCGGGGCTGGCGTCGGTCCCCTCGCTCCCCGCCGCGATGAGCCGGTACTCGCGCGCCCTCTCCTCGAGCTGCCGCAGCCGCCGGGCGACGGCCTTGCCCTCGGCGCGCCTCGAGGCGGCGACCTGGGCGGCGAGCACGAGCTGGTAGAGGAGCGCGAAGAGCGCGAGGAAGCCCGCGTGCGCCATCGCCTGCGGCCAGGCCCTCGGGAGGGCGCCGAGGCCGTCGAAGGCGCAGAGGTCGAGGCCGATGGCGACGAGCGTGAGCAGCGCGCCCGCGGCCGGCCGCAAGAAGGCGACGAGGAAGGCCATCACGAGGTAGACGGACGGGTAGAGCGGGCTCTCGAGGCCGCCGCCGAGCAGCGCCACGCACTCGGCGAGCGCGAGCAGCAGCGCGCCGAGCTCGAGGTCGTCGCGCAGCCGGGGCGCGAGATCCTGCCAGCCGCGGCGGACGCGGCGGACCCCCACGGCGCCGAGCGAGGCGAGCAGCCCCCCGAGCAGCGCGACCTCCGTCCAGCCGCAGGCGGCGAAGGTGTGCACCCGCCCGAGGGCGAAGAGGAGCGCCGCGGCGGCGGCGGCGGCCCCGGGCCAGAGCAGGCGCAGCCAGTGGCTGAGACGAGCGCTCATCGGGTGCCCTCCCTCTTCGCGAGCGGCCGCGACGGCGGCGGCCCTCGGTCGGTCTCCTTGCCGCTCCCGAGCTCGAGGACGATCTCCCCGGGCTTCACGTAGCCGAGCTCCGCGCGGATGGCCCGCTCGAGGTAGCGAGGCTCGCGGCCGAGCCCGTCGACCTCGCGCGCGAGCTCCTCGTTCGTCCGGGCCATCGCGGCGTTGCGGCGCTCGAGCTCGCGGACCTCGCCGCGCAGCTCGACGACGCGGCGCAGCCCTCGCGAATCCCGGAGGGTGGCGATCCCGACGACCAGTCCGGTGGCGGCGAAGAAGAGGGCCTGCTGTACGGCGCGCGAGGGCATGCGCTCCAAGGGGTCGCCACTCGTCCGGAGGAGAAGGCGCTCCTCCTCCGCCCCCACGGGCTCCCGAGGGCCACGCTAACACGCGCGCGCGGAGCGTCCAGAAATCGGCGCCCGCCGCCGTTCAATCTGGCGGGGCACGCTGGCGCAGCGCGCGCTCGACGAGCCGATCGAGCAGCGTCCGCGGCATCACCCCGTTCCAGCGCGCCAGCACGGCGCCGTTCCGCCCGACGAGGACGGTCGTCGGCAGCACGGGGATCGGGGCGAAGGGAAGCCCTGGCTCCGCGAAGCGGTCGGCCCCCACGAGCAGCGGGAACTCGATGCCGTAGAAGCGCCGGAAGGGGGCGAGCACGAGCGCCCCCTCGCGGTCGAGCCCGACGCCGACGACCTGCAGCCCCTCGGCGCCTCGCCGCTTCTCGAGCTCCTCGAGCAGCGGGAGCTCCCCGAGGCACGGGAAGCACCAGGTCGCGAAGAAGTTCACGAGGAGGACCTTCCCCCGCCACTGCCCGAGCGAGACCGCGTGGCCGTCGACGTCGTCGAGGACGAGCGCGTAGGGGTCGGGGGGAGGAGGCAGGGGCCGGGGGGGCGGCCGGATCGCCGCGCAGCCGGAGGCGACGGCGAGAGCGGCGGCGAGGAGGGGCTCGCGCATCGACAGTCCCCGTCGCGGGCTACTTCGCGTGGTCCTCGAGGTAGGCGAGGATTCGCGCCTTGTCCTCGGCCTTCAACCGGGCGCGGATGCCGTAGTGGTCGACGAGGGCGGGCCACTCGGCCCGCCGGTGCTCGGAAGGCTCCACGGCGCCGTGGCAGAGGGTGCACTTCGCGAGGTAGAGCCGCCGCGCCGCCGCCTCCTCGACGAGGCGCGGAGCGGCGTTCGGATCGGCAGGGGTCGCCTGGACGCCTTGGGCCGCGCAGCCGCCGAGGGACGCCGCGAGGACGGCCGCGAAGCCCCACCGCCTCACGCGTGCGCCCTCCCCTTGCCCGCCTGGCAGCCGCGGCAGAGGCCGTAGAGCTCGAGCTTGTGGCGCGTCACCTTGAAGCCGTGCCGCCGCGCCACCGCGTCCTGCAGCGCCTCGATCCGGTCGTTCTCGAACTCGACGATGGCGCCGCAGCTCGTGCAGATGAGGTGGTCGTGGTGGTCGCGGTTCAGGGCGCTCTCGTAGCGGGTGTGGCCGTCCCCGAAGCGCTGCGCGTGGGCGAGGCCGCAGTCGGCGAGCAGCTTCATCGTCCGGTAGACCGTGGCGGCGCTCACCCGGGGATCGCTCTCGCGCACCCGGCGCAGGAGCTCGTCGACGTCGAGGTGGCCGCTCGCGCCGAGGAAGGTGTTGACGATGAGCGACCGCTGGCGGGTCGACTTGAGGCCCCGCTCGGCGAGGTATCTCTGCAGCAGCTCGTCCGGATTTCCGTCCATCGCGCCCACCTGCCGAAGCTGCAAGGCGGTTTCGAATAGGCGCCCAAGGGCGCCCTGTCAAGCCGACGAGCCTCCGCCCCGATCCCCGATCCCCGGGACCTCCGGCGCCGTCGGCCCCGCGCCCGAAGGCCGCGGCCGATCGCCCGGAGGCGGGGAGCGGGGGCGACAGCGGGCGCTAGAGCAGCTTGCCGAGCTTCATCGCGAGGCCCATGTCCATGGGCTTGAACTTGAGCTTGCCCTGCATGGCCGCCATCTGGGCGTTCATCTGCTTGTTCACGATCTTGACGAAGTCTTCGTCGGAGCAGCTGACCGTCATCTTGGGCGTGCCCTCGGCGCCGGCCTTGACCCAGTCCGCGGCCTTCGTCAGGTCCACCGTCCAGGTGCCGCCCTGCGGGCCGCTGATCTGGAACTGGAGGACGACGTTCATCTCCTTGGCGAGCCCGGGGTTGTCCTTGAGCTTCTGGGCCATCTTCTCCTCGAAGATCGCCTTCGGCGTGATGTCTGGCATCTGGATCTCCTCTCGTGCCACCCCTCGCTCGAACGACGAAGGCGGCCGGCGGCCGCCGGGATTCCCGCGGCCCGGCGAAGCTAGCAACCGTGTTTTCGGCTGTCAAAGGCGTTTTTGTCCCGGGGATTGAAGCGGACCCTTCCGTGGTTTTTAGGACAGGAGTCCATCATGGCACCGGCGCGGCGAGTCCTGCTGGTCGACGACGATCCCGATTGGCTCGCCCTGGCGCGGGAGTCGCTCGAATCGAGCGGCTACGAGGTCGACCAGGTCGAGCGCGGCGCCGAGGCGCTCCGGCGGATCGACTCGGGCCCGTACCTCGCGGTGCTCATCGATCTGCGGATGCCGTCGATGGACGGCTGGGTCTTGGCCGCTCGGATCCGCGAGCGCGCGGGGCCGCGGATGCCGGTCATCCTTCTCACGGGAGTCGAGGATCAGCGCGGCCTGTCGGACGGTCTCTTGGCCGGCGCGAACTGTTACCTCTCGAAGTCGGGCGCGCGCCAGGGACGGCTTCCCCGCCTGGTCCAGGACGCGCTGGGGGCATGCCAATGAGACCGCCGGACGAAACCGCGGCCGCGCCGCCCAAGCGGGAGCGGTCGGAGTTCCTCGACATCACCGCGCACGACCTGCGCGCGCCGCTCGCGAACATCCGCTCGTACGCGGAGATCGCGCGCTCGGGCCGGGCCGGGGGAGCGCCGCCGACGGTGCTGCGGGCGCTCGAGGTCATCCTGCGAAACGCCGACAAGGCGCTCGCCCTCGTGCAGGATTACATCGATTCCCGGCGCGGAGACCTGGATGCGCTGGATCTCGCGCTCGTCCCCACCTCCCCGGTCGATCTCTGGGCGGAGATCGCCTCGGCCTCGATCACCGATCGGCTGCGCGAGCGCGGCGTCGAGCTGCGCGTCGAGGTCGAGACCGACCTGCCCGATCTCTCGCTCGATCGGCGCCGGGTCGGGCGGGTGCTCCAGCTCTTGCTCGAACGCGCGTCCCAGCGCGCGCCCGACGGGACCCAGATCGTCGCCTTCGCGCGCCGCGAGGGGTCGCGCGCGCTCCTCGGCGTCGCCGACCGGGGGACGCCGTTCGGCGGCGCTTCGAAGGAGCCGCTCTTCGACCGGCAGGCCGCGGTCATCCGGGAGCGGCAGCTCGCCTCCGGCCTCGCGCTGCCGCTCGCGCGCGCCGTCGCGCGGGCCCACGGCGGCGACGCCGAGATCCGGCAGGAGGGGCCCCTCCAGATCTGCCTCGTCGGCGTACCGCTCGCGTGACTCGCCTCTCCTCCAGCGGGGGGAGTGGCGCCTCGCGCGCGTTTGTATTATCAACCAGGCGCGAGGCGGTTCCCGTGGCCGCCCCTCTTCGTCTCAAGGAGCGGCGCATGCACCTCGGAATCTGGGAGATCCTCATCATCCTCGTCGTCGCGATGCTCTTCTTCGGCCCGAAGAAGCTCGCCGACATCGGCCCCGCCCTCGGCCACTCCGTGCGCGGCTTCAAGAAGGCCATGTCCGGCGAGGACGAGCCGAAGGCGGCCCCGCCCGCGCAGGCCGCGGCGCAGCTCCCGGCCGGCGGCGCGAAGGACGGCGCGGAGCTGCCGCCCTCGAACCCGCCGGCCGCCTAGCGGAGCGACGCCTGGCCCACCCGACGGGCCTCCTCTCGCCCTTTCAATCGCTCGGGCGCGCCGCCCGGCGCGTCTCCTTGCGCGCGAAGCTGATCGCGCTCTTCGCCTTCATCCTCATCGTGACCACCGGGATCTCCGCCTTCGTCGGCGCCCGCTTCGCCGAGCGGGCCGTCGAGAACGAGATCCGGCAGCGGGCGATGGAGACGAACCGGACGCTCGCGCTCGAGCTCTCTCACTCGTCGACCTTCGACGCGCGCGCCGCCACCGAGCGGCTCGCCACCCTGCTCCGCAGCCACCGCGGCCTCACCGCCGCCGAGCTCGCGGTGGAGCGGCCGGGGCCCGACCTCATCATCCGCGTCAGCCTGGGCCCCGCCGGGTCGGTCGTCGAGACGCGCGAGGGGACCGCGGACGTCCCCCGCAAGCCGCAGGCCCGCCTCGCCGAGACGCCCGACGGCCGCCTCTGGATCGTCACCACCCCGCTGCGGGTGGGCCGCTCGCACGCGGGCCTCACCCTCGAGGCGTCGCTCGAGGAGGCGGACCGGCTCGCCCAGACCGAGTCGCAGGTCTTCGCGGGCGTGGCCGCCGCGGGCGCGCTGGTCCTCATCGCGGCGGCGCAGCTCCTCATCGGCCGGCTCATCGGCCGCCCCATCGGCCGGCTGGCCGAGGCGATGGCCGAGGTGGAGAGCGGCCGCCTCGACGCCTCGGCGGAGCTCGGTGGCGACGAGTTCGACCGGCTCGCCCGCGGCTTCAACGGCATGCTCGAGCGGATCCGCGGCTTCAACCAGGAGCTGACCGAGCGGATCGAGCAGGCCACGACCGACCTCGCGAAGAAGAACCGCGACCTCGCCGAGCTGAACGACCTGCTCGTCGCGGCGCGGCGCGACCTGACGGCGAAGGAGCGGCTCGCCGCGCTCGGCCAGCTCGCCGGCACGCTCGCCCACGAGCTCGGCAACCCGCTCAACTCGATCTCCGGGCACGTCCAGCTCCTCGAGCGGCGCGGGGGGCTGCCGGAGGACGTCCAGCAGGATCTCGCGACGGTGGAGGCGGAGGTGGCGCGGATGACCGGCGTCATCCGCCGCTTCCTCGACTCGACCCGGGGCCTCCGCCCCGCCCCGGAGCCGGTCGACGTGGCCGGCCTGCTCGCCGAGGCGCTCGACATGAGCCTCTCCGCCGAGGCCCGCTCGCGGCTGCGCGTCACGCGCGAGGTGAGCCGGGATCTCGGCGGCGTCGTCACCGACCCCGGGCTCGTCCGGCACGTCGTGACGAACCTCGTCGCCAACGCGGTCGACGCCATGCCCCAGGGCGGCGAGCTCCACCTCTTCGCCCGGATCGAGGGGGGCGAGCTCGCGCTCGGCGTGCGCGACACGGGCGCCGGCATCGCGCCCGAGGAGCGGCGGCGCATCTTCGAGCCGTTCTACACGACGAAGCCGCGGGGAAAGGGCACCGGCCTCGGCCTCGCCATCTGCCGCGAGATCGCCCGCGCGCTGCGGGGGCGCATCGACGTGGAGAGCAGCCCCGGCCAGGGCTCGACCTTCACGCTCTTTCTCCCGCTCGTCCGGGAGCGGCCGGCGGCGGCGTCTGATATGAGGACGGCGTGACGGAACCGAACTCCGCCGATCGGCCCCCGGCCCCGCCCGCGCCTCCCCGCGTGCTGGTCGTGGACGACGACCGCGCCTCGCGCCAGCTCATGGCCAAGATCCTCCGGCAGGACGGCTACGAGATCGAGGAGGCCGCCGACGGGACCGAGGCCATCGCCCGCGCGCGCGCCCTCGCCGACGGCAAGCCCGGCCTCGACGTCGTGGTCTCGGACATCCGCATGGTCGAGGCCGACGGGCTCGAGGTGCTCAAGGCCTTCCGGGCCCACAGCCCCGACACGCCCGTCATCCTGGTCACCGCCTTCGGCAACGTGAACGTCGACGACGCCATGGACGCCATCCGCCAGGGCGCCTTCGACTACCTCTCGAAGCCTTACCAGGTCGACGCCATCAAGCTCGTCGTCGGCCGGGCGCTCCAGCAGAAGCGGCTCGCCGAGGAGAACCGCACGCTTCGGCGCGAGGTGCGCGAGAAGTACAAGCTCGAGAACATCGTGGGCCGCAGCGAGGCGATGCTCCAGGTTTACAAGACCGCCGCCCGCGTCGCCGCCACCGGCGCCACCGTGCTCATCCAGGGCGAGAGCGGCTCGGGCAAGGAGCTGCTCGCCCGCGCCATCCACCAGCGCTCGCCGCGCGCGGCGGGCCCCTTCGTCGCGGTCGACTGCGGCGCCCTCGCCGAGGGGGTGCTCGAGAGCGAGCTCTTCGGCCACGTCCGCGGCGCCTTCACGGGCGCGCAGGAGCGCCACCGCGGCCTCTTCGAGCAGGCCGAGGGCGGCACGCTCTTCCTCGACGAGATCGGCAACGTCTCCCAGAAGATCCAGGCGCAGCTCTTGCGGGCCCTCCAGGAGGGCGAGCTGCGCCCCGTCGGCGCCAGCGAGCCCGTGCACGTCGACGTGCGCTCGGTCGCCGCGACCAACGTGGACCTCGCGCAGGCCGTCAAGGCCGGCCACTTCCGGGAGGATCTCTACTACCGGCTCAACGTCGTCACGATCCGGCTGCCCCCCTTGCGCGAGCGGCCAGAGGACCTCCCGCTGCTCGCGGAGCACTTCGTCCGCAAGCACGCGAAGCGAGAGGACGCCCGGGTCTCCGAAGCGGCGCAGAAGCTCCTCGCCTCGTACCGCTGGCCCGGCAACGTGCGCGAGCTCGAGAACGTGGTGGCGCGCGCGCTCGCGCTGAACCCCTCGGGCGTCATCGTCCCCGAGGATCTTCCCGACACGCTGCGCGACCCCGAGCGGGCGGCGGCCGCGGAGCCGAACCCGCTCGGGGCGCTCGCGGAGGGGCGCCCCACCCTCTCGGTGGTCGAGCGGCGCTACGCCGATCTCGTCCTGCGGGAGACCTCGGGAAACAAGAGCCGGGCCGCCGAGATCCTCGGCATCGACCGCAAGACGCTGAGCCGGATCCTCGAGAGCGGCGGGGGCGGAGAGTAGCCATTGCAATCGCCTCCCGAGCCCGGCTCGGCGCGCGAGGCCCGCGCGCTCGCCCTCCGGATCGCCCCCGGGGTCTTCCTCGCCGGCGTCGGCGGCGGGATGGCCTTCCCCATCCTGCCGCTCGTCGGGCTGAAGGCGGGACTCCCCCTCCCCTTCATCGGCCTCATCCTCGCGGCCAACCGGATCGGCCGCGTCGCCGTGAGCCCGCTGGTCGGCCGCGCCATCGACCGGTTCGGCCCGAAGCGGCTCCTCGTCCTCGGCCTCGCGCTCAACGTGGTGGTCTTCGGCTGCTACTGGGCGGGCGTCGTCACGGGCCGCCCGGGCGGCCTCTTCCTGATCGGGCGGCTCCTGCACGGCCCGGGCTCCGCCTGCGTCTTCATCGGCGGGCAGATGCTCGCGCTCCACGCGGGTGGCGAGCGCTACCGCGGCCTCAGCTCGGGCATCGTCCGCTCCGCCCAGTCGGCGGGCATGCCGGCGGGGCTCGTCCTCGGCGGCCTGCTCGCGGGCTGGCTCGGGCCAGCGGCCGCCTTCGCCGTCGCGGCGCTCGCCCCCGCGGCGGCGGTCCTGGTCGCGGAGACCGGCATCCCCGACCTGCGGGCGGTGAGCCGGCAGCTGCCCTCCCTCCGCGCGACGCTCGGGCTGCTCGCCGACCCGGGCATCGCGGCGCTCGGCTGGGTCAGCTTCGCGAGCGCCTTCTCGGCCCAAGGGGTCGTCCTCACCACGCTCGTCCTCCTGGTCCGCGACCGCCACATCGCGCTCGGCTCCCTCTCCGCCCAGACCTCCTCCGGCCTCTTCATGGGGATCGTCGTCGTCTGCATGGTCCTCGCCTCTCCCGCCGCCGGCCGGCTCTCCGATCGGCCCGGCTGGCGGGCGCTGCTCGCCACCGGAGGTCTCGCCGCGATGATCCCCGGCCTCTTGCTCATCGGCCTCGCCCACGCGCCCTGGTCCCTGGGCTTCGGCCTCGCCCTCGTCGGCCTCGGCATGGGGGCGCTCGCCGCGCCGCGGCTCGCCCTCATCGGCGATCTCGCGGGCCCCGCCTGGCGCGGCACCGCGCTCGGCACGCTCCAGCTCTGCGGCGACATCGGCGGCTCGCTCGGACCCGTGGTCGGCGCGACCCTGCTCGGCGCGGGCGGCCTCGCGCCGTTCGCCGGGTCGGCCGCGCTCGTCGCGCTCGCCCTGCCCGCGGGGCTCTTTCTGCGCGGGGCCGAGCTGCGGGCCCGCGCCGCGGCGGGCTAGCTAGCCCATCGAGCGGAGGATCTCGAGCGCGCGGCGGAGGTCGTCCGGCACGGGCGCCTCCACCCGCACGATCCCGTCGCGGGCGGGGTGCGGGAAGGCGAGCAGCCGCGCGTGGAGCGCCTGCCGGCCGAGCGTGTCGGCCGCGACCTGGATCGGCGCGCCGGTGAGGCGCGCCTCCCTGCGGGTGCCGCCGTAGAGCGAATCCGCGACGAGCGGGAAGCCCGCCTCGGAGAGCTGGACGCGGATCTGGTGGGTGCGCCCCGTCTGCAGCGTGACGTCGAGCAGCGCCGACCCGGGGAAGCGCTCGATGACCCGAAACGAGAGCCGGGCGCGCCGCGGCGAGTTGACCCGCGTCGTGAAGCGGACCCGGTCGCGCGGGTGGCGGCCGTACGGCGTGTCGAACGCCCCCTCCGCGGGCGGCGCGCCGTGGCAGAGCGCGAGGTAGCGCTTCTCGATGACGCGCGCCTTGAACGCCGCCTGCAACTTCACGAGCGCCGGCTCGTTCTTCGCGACCACGAGCGCGCCCGAGGTCTCCTTGTCGAGCCGGTGGACGATGCCGGGCCGCACCTCGCCGCCGATGCGGCCGAGGTCCGGGCAGCGGTGGAGCAGCGCGTTGACGAGAGTCCCCGAGACGAGCGCGCCCGCCGGGTGGACCACCATGCCGGCGGGCTTGTCGACGACCACCACGTCCGCGTCCTCGTGGAGGATGACGAGCGGGAGCGCCTCGGGCTCGGCGCGGGTCGGGCGGGCGGCGCGCGGCGTCAGATCGACGGTGTCGCCGGGGCGCATCCGCTGCGCCGGCTTGCAGCCGCCGCCGTTGACGAGCACGGCCCCCTCCTCGATGAGCGCCTTGATGTGCGAGCGGCTGATCTCGGGCCGGAGCCGGGCGAGGTACTGGTCGAGCCGAGCGCCGGCCCCGTCGGCCGGCACCTCGTGGTGGAAGACGGAGGGCGTGGGAGAGGTGGCTACCAGATCTTCGATTTGACGTGGCCCTTGGCCTTCAGGATGACGTCGACGACCGCCCGTTCGAAGAAGTTCGTCTGGGCGTAGAGGTCGGGCGAGACCCGGCTCTTGTAGAGCTCGCGCCCCTCCTCGAGCTCGT
The DNA here is from genome assembly GCA_021783235.1 of Myxococcales bacterium. GTDB lineage: Bacteria > Myxococcota > Myxococcia > Myxococcales > JAKAPL01 > JAJXUD01. Next base: position 15,890 of record JAJXUD010000079.1, read on the forward strand.
CCTTGAGGGCGTCGAAGAAGTTGTCCTGCTCGATGCCCTTGATGATCTTCTCCTCGTTGTACATCGAGATGTCCGAGGCGATTGCTCGCGCGAGCCGCTTCGCCTTGGCCTTCTCGTCGGGCAGGTCCGCCATCCGTCGTCTCCTGGGCGGGCGCGAGGCGCCGCCGAGATCCAAGTTACGCGGCGGCGCGCGCGGAAGTCAACGCGCGCCTCGGGTGGCCCGAACGGGGCCCTTCCCAGCCGAATCGCCCAGCGGCGCCGTCGCGGCCGCCGCCCGATCGCCTTCAGGGGCCCGAGTAGGCCGTGACGCCGCCGGCGGCGAGGGTCTTCGCGTCCTGCATCTGGGCGAAGTAGACGATGCGGGGGTTCGCCCAGCGGTCGATCTGAATCGAGCGGACGGGCTGTTGCGCGAAGGCCGGGGCGTTCAGGTTCGTCGGCATGAAGCTGAACGAGCCGTCGGGATGGAGCCGGGCGATGCCGCCCCAGCCGAGCCCCACCCAGACCGACTGGTCGCTGGGGTCGCAGGCGAGCGCGTAGACGTCGTCGCCGTAGCCCGAGGGCAGATCGATGTAGCTGATCTGCCCGCTCGTCTGGCGCACGGCGATGCCGAGGGTGGAGGAGCCGAAGTACTGGGTGCCGTCCGCGCAGAAGGTCATCGACTCGGTGTCGTCCTTCCAGGCGGGGTTGTCGATGTCGTACTCGCAGTTCGGGTCGCTGCTCCCGACGCAGTCCGGCCAGACGTCGAGGTAGCTGTGGTTCGGATCCGAGGGGTTGTAGGCCGGCCAGAGCGGATTCCACATCTGCCCCGGCCCCGAGCCGTAGCCCTTCTTGCTCGCGGCGCGGTACTCGCTCGCGGCCCACGGATCGCCCGAGATCGGGTCGATGGCGATGGCGTAGTAGTCGCCGGTCTCGATGGCGCCGGCCTCGGTCTCGATGGCCGGGTGGTCGTGCTCCCAGACGCCCATGCTGTCCGGGTACTGGTTCGGCCAGTCCTGCCAGCCCTCGAGCGCGGAGTCGCCGAAGAGGACCGAGAAGCCGACGTGGGTCCCGCCCATCCAGAGGTCGCCGTAGTTGAGCCCCGGCGCGTGGTTGAAGACCACCCGGAAGAGCTGCCGCCCCTTCCGGCGGCCGTACTTCATCGTGTAGGCGTTCTCGGGCACGGCCCCCGGCGGCGAGGCGATGAGGACGTGGCGCGCCTTGCGCAGGCGGGTCCCGTCGAACGAGAGCTCGTCGACGCCCCCCGAGGTCTGCTCCCACATCGGGTCGTTGTCGTCGTCGGTGCCGATGCCCTGCAGGCCGATGAAGGCCTGGCCCGCGCCGCCGCCCGCCACGGAGATGACGGGGCAGAGCTGCGTCTCGGCCTCGTCGCAGTTGGTGGTGAGCCCGACCTCGGCGCCGAAGCGGGAGAAGCCCTGGGCGCCGCGCGTCTTCGCGTAGACCGCGTCGCCGCCGGCCACGTAGACGTTGCCGGCCTCGTCCGCCGAGACGTCGGTGATGGTCGCGGAGAGCCCCTGGCCCGTGCCGTAGAAGGTCCAGCCGCCCGCGGAGAGCGGCGGCCCCAGGACCGGCCCCGCGTCCGGCGCGCCGGCGTCGCCCGGACCCGCGTCCGCCATCCCGGCGTCTGGCGTCGGCCCGCCGTCCGCGCCCCCCGCGTCGACCGCGCCGGCGTCGAGGACC
>JAJXUD010000128.1 GCA_021783235.1 Myxococcales bacterium
TGCCGACGCGATCATCGCCCTCCGCTGCTGCAAGCTGAGCGGTCGCTTTGAGGACTTCTGGGAGCGTCGGTCAGTCCCCCACCAAGCCGCCGCCTGAGCTCACCTCACAATCGTGACGTGCACCCCCCGCGCCGTCGTCCGCGTGCCGTGAACGCTCGCGGCGCTTTCGACTGGGCCCCTCAGGGGTGCGCGAGCGAGCGCGTCGGTGCAGACCCTGCAGCCGTCGGCGGGGACCGCTCCGCCTCCCGCTGGCGTTGCTTCAGATTCCCCGCCACGATCAGCAGCGCAAGCAGCACGCCCACCAAGATGAACGCCCCCAGCAGGCTCGCGCCCACCCCGCCCGTCCGCGGCACCGGCGGGATGGAGGGGTCGTCGCTCGCGGGCGGTGCCAGTTCGTCCGCATAGGACGGGTTTCCCTCGTCGATGTCGCCCATCTTCGGCGAAGGCTGGGGCGGTCCGAGGTACATCACGCGTCATTCTAGTGGGTGGGGAGCCCGCCCGCCAAGCCGAGGGCCGACCAGTCGCGACCGCTGCGGTGTACGCAGGCGGTCAAAGAGCAATGGGCGCCGGGGTGCCCCGCACCACGACGGTACGAAAGGCTTCGCTCGTGACGGACGGATTCGGGTTTCTTAAAGGTTCGTAAAGTGGCTTGACCCCTGCGGGAGCGGCGCTTAGAACACGCGCGCCTGCCCGTCCCCATGCTGCCCCTCGCCCTGATCGCCACGCTCTCTCTCGGCGCGCCCGCGGAGCCCCCCGCGGGGTCGCCCCCCGGGGCCGACGATTCCGCGCCGCAGGTCCCCGCGAAGCTCACCGTCGAGGAGGCCGTGGAGCGGGCCCGCGCGCTCCAGCCGGCGCTCCGCTCGGCCCGCGCGACGCTGCGGTCGATGAACGAGCGGATCGGCGAGAACCAGTCGAACTACTGGCCGTCGATCGCGGCCCAGGGCGCCTACGCGCTCGGCAGCCAGAACTTCGTCCTCTCCCCCGCCTTCGCGGCCTTCTTCGCGCCGACCCCGGGCCAGCCGGTCTCGGCCTGCATCGTGCCCGGCACGACGGTGCCGGTGCCCTGTCCCCAGAAGAGCGCGCCGGGCGAGACCCTGACGCCGTACAGCGAGTACACGCTGGGCGTGAACCTGAACTGGACCCTCTGGGACTTCGGCCGGACGCTCCACTCCGTCGACTCCGCCGAGGCGGGGGCGCGCGGCTCCGAGCGGGATCTCGAGACGACCGACCACCAGGTGGTCCTGAACGTCCGGGCCGACTTCTTCGGCGCCCTCGCCACCCAGCAGCTCGTCGACGTCGCGAAGGAGCAGATCGCCGACATGAGGAAGCACCTCGAGCTCGCGCAGGCCCGGCTCCAGGTGGGGGCGGGCGCGCAGTTCGACGTGAGCACCGCCGAGGCGAACCTCGCGACGGCGCAGATCGGCTTCCTCCAGAACAAGAACAACTTCGACGTCTCGCGCGCCACGCTGAACCAGGCGATCGGCCTGACGCGGAGGGCGAGCTACGAGCTCGTCGAGCCGCCGCTCGACCTGAAGGCGGTGCTCCCCGCGGTCGAGGCGGGCGTCCAAGAGGCGCTCGAGGCCCGGCCGGACTACAAGTCCTTGACCGCGAAGATCGAGGCGGCCCAGCAGGCGGTCGCGGCCGAGCAGGCGAACTTCTACCCGATCCTCGGGGGCAACGCCGGGGTGAACTGGGCGAACTACTCCCTGCCGCTCGTCTACAACTGGAACGTCGGCGCCACGCTGACCGTGCCGATCTTCAACGGCTTCGTCGACGTCCACAAGCTGCGCGACCTCCAGGCGCAGGTGGACGCGCTCGTCGCGAGCCGCGACACGGTCCTCCTCCAGGTGCGCCTCGACGTCGAGAGCGCGGTGCTGACCGCGCAGGAGACGCGGGCCTCCATCGAGACCGCGCAGTTCGCCCTCAAGGCCGCGAAGGACGCGCTCGACCTCGCGACCGGGCAGTACGAGACCGGCGTCGGAAGCATCATCCAGCTCGACGACGCCGAGGCCGCCTACATCCAGGCACGCGCGAACCTCATCGCGGCGGGCTTCAACTACGAGGCCGCGCTGGCGAGGCTCCGCTACGCCCTCGGTCAGGCGTAGGCCCCGCGCCGGCGAGAAGATGGACGGGTTTCTCTTCGCGGCGCTCTGCGTCGTCTGGTCCACCACCTGGGCCGCCATCCGCATCTGCGAGCGCGGCTACCCGCCGCTCTGGGGCGCGGCCGGCCGCTTCGTCCTCGCGGCGGCGCTCATCGGCGCCGTCTGGGCGGTCCGGCGCAGGGTGGCCGCGCCCGCGCGGGCGATCGCCCTGGTCGCGGCGGCCGGGCTCGTCAACGCGCTCTCCTACGGCCTCATCTACCTGGCCGAGCGGCGGCTCACCGGCGGCGCCGCCGCGCTCCTCGCCGCGGCCCACCCCTTCTTCGCGCTCGGCGCCGCGGTGGCGCTCGGCTACGAGCGGCTCCGGTTCGGTCGGTCGCTCGGGCTCCTGGTCGGCCTCGCGGGCGTCGGGCTGCTCGTGGGCGGGCTGCGCGCCGGCGCGGGAAGCGCCTCGGCCGCCGGGCTGCTCCTCTTCGCCGCCGCCGTCCTCTGGCCCACCTACACGGTGCTCCTGCGCCGCGCGGGCGAACTCGGGATGTCGCTCTTCGAGCAGACCGCCGTCTTCGTGGCCGTCACCGCGGTGGCGCTCTGCCTGGGCGCCCTCGCCCTCGAGGGGGCGCCGCACGCGAACCCCACCGCCGCCGCGACCCTCTCGCTCGTCTACCTCGCGCTCGTCGGCACCCTCGGCGCCTGGGGGCTCTACGGCCACCTCCTGCGCCGGCTGCCGATGTCGGTCCTCGCGACGATGGTCTTCATCGAGCCGGCGCTCGCCGTCGCGATCGACTGGCTGCTCGGGGAGCCGGCGCCCGGCCGGCGCGCCGCCTTCGGTGGCGCGCTCGTGCTCGCCGGGGTGCTGCTCTCCGGTCGCGGGCCGGCGGTCGAGCGGTCCCCCGCTTCACCCGAAGGGGTCGCGCTCGCGATGGGCCCCGGCGCAGATTGAGATCGTGCGGCTCCCCCGTTTCGTGACGAAGCTGTCGGGCTTCTGGGCGGTCCGTTCCCTGCTCATCGGGGCGATCGCGACCGGCTGCGATCTCGGCACGCTCATCTTCCTCGTCCAGGCGTTCGGCCTCGACCCGGTGCCAGGGGCGGCGCTGGGGGTCGCCGTGGGCGCCACCGTCAACTTCGCCCTGAACCGGCGCTTCGCCTTCGCGGGCCAGGGCGGCAAGCTCTGGCCGCAGCTCTTCAAGTACGCGCTCACCATCGGCGCCGAGATGAGCGTCCATGCGACGGTGGTCTTCTTCCTCTCCGACGAGTGGGGGCTCAACTACGTCCTCGCGAAGCTCAGCGCCGACGTGCTCGTCTTTTTGGGCGCCAACCTCGCGGTCTTGCGCTGGTTCGTCTTTCGCCCCCACGCGTCCGCCCGCGCGCCCTGAGGCTCGCCGGTCGGCCGGCCGCTCGGGTAGGATGGGAGGGTGCGTCGCCGTCTCGTCGCCGCCGCCCCTTCCCTCGCGATCTTCTTCGCCTGCTCGGCGCCCGTGGGGCCGGCGACGCCTCCGCCTCCGCGGCAAGGCTCCGCCGTCGGCGTCACGCAGAGCTTTCTCGCCGACTTCAAGGCGCTCGCGCTGGCCGGCAAGCTCGACGCGCTCGAGCCAGTGCTCGCGCGCGCGCTCGCCGACGGGAGCGCGGCCGACCTGCTCGCCTCGCTCGGCGTCGTCGACGAGGCCGCCCGCGCGCCCGATCTCTCCCTGGGCCTCCAGTCGCTGCTCTCGACTCGGGACCAGGGGCCGCTCGCCCAGTCCCTCGCCGCCGGCGGGCCGCTCCACCTGCTCCTCTCCGACCCGGGCCTCTCCGCCGCCGCCGCGGCCGCGGCCGCCGTCTCGCGCACCGGCGCCCTGCACGCCGGCGTCTGGCCCGCGCTCTCGCGGCTGCTCGCCTCGCCGCTGCTC
>JAJXUD010000080.1 GCA_021783235.1 Myxococcales bacterium
TAGTGGATCGGGCGAGCGTCGAGCCCCGCTGCCCAAGTCGACCTCAGTTCACCCGAAGCCAATAGCTCGTCCGGATGCCGCCGCCGCTCGCCCATTTTGCTCGATCCGGTTGCCCGACAAGCTCTAGGCTAGCAGAAAGCCCCCCGAAAACGCGAACATCATACCACATCCCCACACGACACGTCGGGAAACCGGGGCTTTCCGCCCCTCAGGGACTTGCGTCGAGGCGCGGGCCCGACCGGGATCGCTCCCCGAGCGCCTCCTCCGCTAACCCACCGCTAACCCGCGCGGCGCACCGGCTCGGGGTCGCGCCAGACGCCATCGGGGCAATTCTCGCGCGTCATGGCGAGCGGGCCCTTCTCCTTGGGCGGCCGGCTCACGATCAAGAGCCCATTGGTCATCCGGATCTCGAGCGCCTGCATCCCCTCCGGCAGCGCACCCGCCTGGAGCTCCTCCGAGAGTTCCCGGGGCCCCCACCAGGTCACGGTGTCGTCGATGACAATCGTCCCCGCCGGCGCGAGCAGCCGTAGGGCGCGTTCATAGTCGCTCTTCGCGTACTCGTAGGTGTGGCAGCCGTCGACGTAGATGAGATCGAAGCTGAGACCTTTCGCGATCAGCTCGTCCAACATGGCGGTGGAATCGCCCTCGTAGGCGAAGATCGCGTGGTCGCTCCCCGAAATCTGCCGAACTCCATCCAGGAGCGCAGCAACGCTCGTGCTGGCCCGCTGCCAGTTGTCGATGGCATGGATCTCGATGTTGGGGCAGGCCCAGCGGACGAAACCGGCGGTGAAGCCTCGGTAGGCGCCGATCTCGAGGTAGCGCCTCGCGCCGGATGCACGCGCGAGTCCCGCGATCAGGAGCATGTTGTCCTGTCCCGAACCACTCCAGACGCGGCCCAGGCTGGAGAGGGGATCGACATGCACGAGCGCGATGCCTTGGCCAGACTGCGCCGAGACGATCTGCCTGGCGAACCCCTCTGCGAGCCGTCTCACCGCCCCCCTCATCGTCTTGCGAACGTCGACCATTGCGATCCTCCGAATCGAACCGGCGAGCCACCCGGGCTATGCGCGCTGCGCGAGCCGCCGACCGACGACGCGCCCGCAGCTCCTCGCGACGTGTCCGAAGAGGCTCGGCAGGGCGCGCGGGGAGAGCAGTCGCTCCCATGGATCCGGAAGCGATGGGTCGACCCGAACGCACCAGAAGCGCGAGTTCGGCGCCACGCGCCGGACGTTCGCGCTCGAATGATCGTCCGCAAACGTCACCTGGTGCGGCCTCAGGCTACAGTCCTCGACGAAAAATCGGCGAAGGCGATGCTGGTCCAGCCGAACGGGGTGCAGCGCGTGTGGGTTCTCCTCGAACGGGGTCGAGCAGATCAGATACTTACGGGCGACCCGCAGCGCCTCGCGCAGCAGCGTCTCGACCGCGAAGACGTGCTCCACCGTCTGGAAGGCGAAGACCACGTCGTACGACTTGTCCGGGATCTCCCCAAGGCCCAGCCCAAAGTCTGGAATGTGGAAGCCGTGCACCCAGGGCATGCGACCGATTGCGGCGCGGATGGCGCCCCCGGAACAATCCGCGATGGCGAGTTCATATCGCGGGGACGGCCGCCGGGCCTGCGCGAGCAGGAGGAAGCCTCCATTCGACCAGTCGCGGTGAGCCCGGAGGAGCTCCTGCGGCGAGAGATCGGCGTCCAGGTAACGGGAGAAATACGAGATCCAGCGGCCACTCTGGGCCCCCAGTTCGAGGATCGACCGGCTGCCCGTCTCCTCGAGGATCTGCCGGAAGGCCTCGAGGTAGGGTAGACGGTACGGCCAGCCGCCGCAACCCTCGCCAGCGCTGGCGCCATCCGTCCAAAAGGCGTCCCACTTCTGCGTACCGTTCGCTGCCTCGTCGTTAACGAGCAACTTCGGAAACCAGTTCGGGGGCGTCTCCTCGTCGGAAACGACTGCCCCCCTGAGCCAAACCTCGGACCCCGCCGACGCAGCAAAACGCTCGCCGGACGCGACGAGCTTCACCCGCGTCACGCCGACCGGCAAGGGGACGAGGAAGTTATGGAAGACCACGGGATCGAAGAGATCGATCTTCACGGCCGGGTTTCCCGCGGCCTCGACTTCCACCTTGCCGCTCCAGTCGTGCCGCAGGAAGGAGAGGACGAGCCGTTGGCCGGGAGACAACCGGCCGCGCAGCGAGATATCGAGCGTCCCAGGCGGCGCCCGGCAGCGCCAACCGTTCTCGCTGCCTTCCTGGAAGCGCTCGAAACCCGAGCTTCGAACCTCCACTCCGCCATGAAGGTCGACTGCTCGCCTCATCAGGACACTCGGGTCATGAGAGGTAACGCCTCGGGGACGACCACCTCGGGTGCAGCCGGGGTGAGAACGCTCTGCCGGTCCCGCTTCGATTGCGCGTGGAGCCAGCGACCTCTCGCAATGCCCCCCACCTCGATGACCAGGCGCGCGAGAAGGGCGCGCGGGCCGTCGGCATGCCCGAGATCTCGGCGCACGTGCAGCGCGACCGCCCCCGCCCAGAGCAGCGGCTCCCCATCGAAGAGACGGGCGAGGAAGAGGTGATCGAGGCCGTAGTGCCTGATTCGCTGCCGCAGGGTGCGGCGCGGCGTACGGTTGTTGCAACCCCCCATGACGGACTCGAAGTGGAACAGCACCGCGTCCGGCGCATAGACGAGGTGGCGCCCGGCACGGAAGATCCGGGTGGCGAGCGTCGATTCCTCGCGGAAGGCGGACCCTCTGAGTTCCTCGTCGAACCAGGCGTCGCCGAAGAGCTCGTTCATGACCCTCCGGCGATAGGCCATGTTCGCCCCCATCGGGGTCTGCGGAACGAGAGGCGCGGTCTGCTCGAGCGAATCGAAGTTCGTATCGATGTGTCCCGTCAGTCGGATCTGGCCAACGTCGCAACGCCAGGTCTCCTGCTCCTTCTCAGTCCGCGAGCGGATCCGGCCGGCGATCCCGACTGCCTCGGGATGACCGTTCGCCGCCGCCACATGAGCGCTCACAAACCCCTTTCCCAGCAGGACATCGTCGTCGACGAACACCACGAGGTCGCCGGAGGTCGCCGCAAGCCCCACGTTTCGTGCCCGTGTGAGGCTCGGTGGCGACGAGAGGACGAAGCGAAGCCGGTCGTCCCCGCGCAGATCGGGCCGCCAGGAGTAAACCCGCTCGGGGAGCCCTTCGTTCTGGTAGACGACGGTCGCCCAGCAGGCGAGGCCTGACTTCCGAGCCTCTGCGACCTCCCGTATGACGGAGGGGATCGAGACGGTCAGCTCGTCGAATCGCTCGTAGGAGCAGACGATGATGTCCACGCTGGAGATTGGTTTCGCCGGGCTGCTCGGCCGATCGAGATCCGCAACCTTGAGCGCCCGGCCCTTCGCGAAAGCGAGGTACTCGCGGTCGTTGTCCCGGTACATTCGCTCCAAAGTCGCCCGGTTGTCGAGCTTCCGGGCACGGTGGCGCGTCAGGCGTTCGGGGAGTTCCTCGAAGATGCCGCGCAACTCGGCCGCGGTCCGGAATTTTCCGACGTAGCCCACCCCCCGCCGCTCGAACTCGCTCGCGGCCCCGACGTCCGAGGTAATCACGGGAAGCCCCGAGGCGACGAGTTCGAGGAGGTTGTAGCCAAACGATTCCGAGGTCGAGGCGACGAGCCCGACGTCCACCTCGCCCATCAGCTTCTGGAGCTCCCGATCGCTCACCGCACCGCGAAACTCGAAGCAGCTCTTCACTACCTCGGGGAACCGCTCCGAGAGCAGCGCGCGATAGCTCCTGAGCGGCCCAAAGTCCGTGTCGCGGCCAACAGCGACGATTCGGATGGCGCGACGTGACTCTGGGGTGATTCCAGAGAGAGCGGAGCAGACGGTGTCGAAGCCTTTCCGCGGCTCCAGACGGCCAACCATGAGCAGCCGGCAGACCTTGCCCGCCCGCGCCCGCTGGTTGACGCGGGGGACGCGGGAAAAATCGAAAGGGAGCAGAAAGACTCGCTCTTCGGCCCGGCTCCAGCCCGCACGAAATGGCCGCACCAGCCGCTCGTAATACGGGCGATAATCCTCGTTCGAGTAGAGCCGGTTGCGCAACAGGAGCTGGGTCACCGTCTCGTGCCAGAGCGAGGCCCGGACCTCCGGGTCATTCGCCGGCATCCGGTTTGAGAGCACCACCTCGGCCATCGGAGTGACGTTACGGACGAAGATCCGCCGGTTGAGATCCGGCTGCAGGTGCAAGAGCAACGTCTGCGCCCGCCAGCTGGTCGTCTCGACCCAGAGAAGCCGGCGGCCCCACAGGTGGGTCAACTCATAGGCCTTCTCCGCGACCCGCGCCGCGAAGCGGAAATCCGCATATCCAAGCGCCTTCGCGAGCGGCGGGAAAAGCTTTAGGACCTTCGCGAGGTAGGCCCGGTCCGCGTGGATTCGATGAACCAGGTTGCCGCGCGGGTCGAGGTGGGTGAACTCCTCGCCGTTGTGCGACTCGGCAATGATTTCGACCGCATAGCCTTCCTCGTTGAGCAGCTTCGCGAGGTGAGACATCTGGTATGCGTTGCCGCCCCAACTCGAATAAGGCGGGTACTCATTCGAAACGAGAAGAACGACGCTCTTGCTGGCCACGGGGTCCCCTTGCAGTTGGCGCGGAAAGAAGCATCAAAGCCGACCCGAGTCAACCGAGCGTTCGGTCAGATTCTCACAGAGTGTCCAGCGCTTGCCCGCCTCACGCGATGCGTCAGCGCAAGGCTTTGCTTCAGCCGAACGAAGAGACGATACTGCCACCCGCCTGTCCCCCGCCCCTCGCCCCCTGCGCGTCGCCCTCGACCTCCGGATGGCCGCTGCCCGGCCGCACGGCATCGCCCGCTACGCGCTCGCGCTCTGGGAGGCGCTGCCGGCGGACGGCGCGCTCGAGTTCGTCGGGCTCTGCGGGCCCGAGACGCCGGCGGCCCCTCGGCGCCCCGGCGATCGCCTCCTCCGCTGCCGGGCGCCGTTTCTCTCCCCCGCGGAGCAGCTCGAGCTGCCGCTCCTGCTCGCCCGCGAGCGGGTGGATCTCCTGCACGCGACGAGCTTCTCGGTGCCGTTCGCCTGGCGGGGCCCGCTCGTGCTCACGCTCCACGACCTGAACCACCTCGCGAACCCGGGCTGGTTCGGGCCCGGTCGGCTCGCCTACTACCGGGGGATCGTCGGACCGGCCGCGCGCCGGGCGCGCCGCGTGCTGACGGTGAGCCGCTTCTCGTCGGGCGAGATCACGCGGCGGCTCGGCGTCCGGCCCGACCGGGTGGCCCAGGCGCCGAACGCGATCGAAGCGCGCTTCTCGCCGGCGCCGCCGGAGCGGGTGGCGGCGCTCCGCGCGCGGCTCGGGCTCCCCGAGCGCTTCCTCCTCTTCGTCGGAAACGGCAAGCCGCACAAGAACGTCGCGCTGCTCTGCCGGGCGCTCGGGCGGACGCGGACGCGCCTGCCGGCTCTCCTGTGCGGCGACGGCGTCGCCGCGGCGGCGGGCGCGCTACCCGTGGGGACGCGCGTGCTGAGCGAGATCTCGGACGAGGATCTCCCCGCGCTCTACACGGCGGCGCTCGCCTTCGCCTTCCCCTCTCGCCACGAGGGATTCGGGCTTCCGCCGCTCGAGGCGGCCGCGTGCGGCGCCCCGGTCCTGGTCGCCCGCGGCAGCGCGCTCGACGAGATCTGGGCGGACGTCTCCCCGCCGCTCTCCCCGGACGATCCGGACGCCTGGGCCCGCGCCATCGACGAGCTGGCGAGCGACGCCGCGCTGCGCGCCCGGCGCGCCCGCGCCTGCCTCGAGCTCGCGGCCCACTACCGGAGCTGGGAGCCGGCGGTCGCGGCGGCGCTGCTCGCCTACCAGGCGGCGCGGCGCGAGCTCTGAGCGAGGGCAAAGCCTCCGAGGAGCACGCCGGCGAGCTCGGGGGCGAAGGCGCAGACCCAGGGCGGCAGCCGGCCCGAGAGCGAGAGCGCCTTCGCGGTCGCGAGCAGCGCCCAGAGCAGCGCGGAGACGACGAGCCCCTCGAGGAGCGAGGTCGCGACGTGGCCGCGGCGCCCGGCGCGGAGCGAGAGCGCGGCGGCCAGCATGGCGCCGGCGCAGCCGACCAGCACGAACGCGACGCGGCTGAAGTACTCGAAGCGATCCTCCGCCGTGTCGAGCCCGAGCTCCTCGCGGTAGCCGATCTGGCGCCGCAGCTCGGCCCGGGAGAGCATCTCCGGCTTTCCTGGCGCGAGCTTGCCGATGGCCTCGCCCCCGGGCAGCCGGAGCGTCAGCGAGCTCAGGCGGCGCAGCGACTGCTTCCCTCCGCCGAGCTCCCGCTCGATCACGCCGTCGAGCCGCCACCGCTCTCCCCCGAGGGGCACGATCGCCTCGGCGTCCAGCCTCCGCGTCACCGCGAAGTCGGGCGAGGTCTCGAGGAGGGTCGCCTTGGAGAAGCCGCCGCCGGGGAGCGGCTCTCCCAGGTGGAGGATGCGGGAGCCGAGCCGGAGCCAGCGCTTGGCGCCGAAATAGGTCCGGTAGTCGCCCCACATGCGGAAGTGCTCGGCCGCGATCCGCTCGGCCCGCAGCGCGGCGTGGACGGCGACGGCGTCGTCGAGTTCGTAGACGACCCCGCCGAGCCCGAGCGCGAGCAGCGCGATGGGGAGGACGATCCGGGCGGGCGAGCGGCCGGCGGCGAGGATCGCCGTCAGCTCGGAGTGGCGACGCGCCGCCGAGAGCGTCAGCCCGGCCGCGATGAGCATGGCGGCGGGCGAGACGAGCACCGCCACCTTCGGCAGCCGGTTCGCGTAGAGCCGCAGCGCCCAGAGGAGCCAGTCGGGGCCGACCAGGGCGCCGGCGCGGTCGGCGAAGTCGATGACGGCGTAGAGGAAGCAGACGCCGGCGAGCACGCTCGCCACCGTGACGAGGTAGCGCGCGCCCAGGTGACGGTCGAGCCGGGTCATCCGCGCCGCCCGTGGAGCCGCCAGACGAGCGCTCCCGCGCCGGTCGCCCCGAGGTTCGGCAGCTCGCCGGCGAGCCACGGCGAGATCTTGCCGGCCTGCCCCCAGCCGATGCCGACGTGCTGGAGCACGTAGTAGAAGGCGACCGCGAGCGCCGCGAAGAGGTAGGCCCGGGCGCGCGCCCCCCTCGCCCCGGCGCCGACGAGCGCCAGCGGCACGCCGAGGAAGGCCAGCGCGAGCGCCGCGAGCGGCGTGCCGAGCCGCCGCTGCAGCGCGACGTCCGGGAGCTGCCACCAGCCGCCCTTTGCCCGGGTCTCGCGCACCTCGCGCGCGAGCGCCCAGAGAGTCGCCTCGTCGTCCGGCGAGCGGAACGTGTTGCGCCGCAGGAGCGAGTCCTCGATGCCCACGGCGAGCCGCGCCGATCCGAAGTGGATCTCGGAGTACTCGTCGGTCGAGGCGTCCGGCCGGTGGGCCTCGCCGCGGCCGAGATCGAGGACGAGATCGCCATCGGCCGAACCGGCCACCTGCCCGCTCTCGGCGAGCAAGAGCAGCGGGGCGCGCGGGTCCCGCTCGTCGTTGACGAGGACGTGATGCCAGGCGCCGGTGGCCGAATCGATCTGCTCGGCGAAGAGGGTGAGCCCGGTCACCTGGTCGTAGAAGACGCCGGGCTTCACCTCCTTCTGGACCCCCCGCTCGAGCACGGCGTCCATCTGCCGCCGGACCGCCTGAAGGCCGAGCGGCTCCGGCCCGCACTCGAGCGCGAACGTCGCGCCCGCGACGGCCAGCGCGAGCAGGGCCGGCGCGACCGCGAGGAGGACGGGCGAGGCGCCGCAGCCCCGGAGGACGTCGACCTCGCGATCCTCCGCCAGCCGGCCGAGGCCGACGAGGATGCCGAGGAGGAGCGAGATCGGCATCGCGAGCGTCAGGTAGTGCGGGGTGAGGTTCGCGATGAGGCGCCCGACGTCGACGAGGGAGACCGCCGAGCCGAAGATCACGTCGGTGCGCCGGAGGAGCTGAAGCGCCATCAGGAGCTGGAAGAGAAAGAGGAGCGCGGCCCCCGCGGGCAGCGCGATCTCCCGGGCGACGTAGCGGTGCAACGTCCGCGCGGAGAGCACCGAGTGTACCCCGTCACCATCAGCGGAACGCTCGGGGTCCACTAGCGGTTCCCCCCGCCCCCGATGTCTCGCCGCAGCTGCCGCCCGCGGAAGGAGACGAGATCCGAGGCCCGGTAGGCCCGCTCGCGCGCCTCGGCGAGGCTCGCCCCGACGCCGACGGCGTTGAGGACGCGGCCGCCCGCGGTGACGGGCCGGCGCGGGTCGCCCGCGAGGCCGGCATAGAGCAGGTGAGCCCCGGGGAGCGCCTCGGCCTCGTCGAGGCCCGACACCGGATCGCCGAGCCGCGGCCGCTGGGGATAGCCCTCTGCCGCCGAGACGACGCCCACGGCCCAGAGCTCCCGCTCGCGCAGGGTGATCCCGAGGAGCCCAGCCGTGGCCGCGGCCAGAAACGCCTCGCCGAGCTCGCCCTCGACCCGCTCGACGAGCAGCTGCGTCTCGGGGTCGCCGAGGCGGCAGTTGTACTCGAGGACCCGGGGGCCATCCGAGGTCAGCATGAGGCCAGCGTAGAGGACGCCGCGGAACGGGGAGCCGCGGCGCGCGAGCGCCGCGAGCATCGGGGCGATCGCCAGCTCGGCGAGCTGCTCGGCAGCGTACGGCACGGTCTCGGGAGGAGGAGAGACCGCGCCCATGCCACCCGTGTTGGGGCCCCGGTCGCCGTCGTGGGCCCGCTTGTAATCCTGGGCCAGCGGGAGGAGCCGATAGGTCGTCCGGTCACAGACGGCCATCAGGGAGAGCTCGCGGCCAGGCAGGAGCTCCTCGAGGAGGATGCGGCGGCCGGCCTCCCCGAGGTCGTGGCGAACCAGCGCGGCGACGATGGCCTCCTCGGCGGAGGCGAGCTCCTGCGAGACGGTGACTCCCTTCCCGGCCGCGAGGCCATCGGCCTTCACGACGACGCGGCCATGGAGGGCGCGGGCGTGGGCCAGCGCCTCCTCCGGGCGGTCGAAGGCACGCCAGGAGGCGGTGGGGATGCGGGCCTCGTCCATCAGCTCCTTCGCGAAGATCTTGCTCGCCTCGACCCGCGCGGCCGCCGCGCTCGGTCCGAAGGCGGGCACGCCGGCGGCGCAGAGGGCGTCGGCGACCCCGGCGACCAGCGGCGCCTCGGGGCCGACGACCACGAGGGCGGCGCCGATCTCCCGCGCGAGCTTCACGACGGCGGCGCCGTCGGTGGCGTCGACCGGCCGGCAGGGCAGCGACCGGGCGATGCCGGCGTTGCCGGGCGCGCAGGTGACGGCCCAGCCCTCCCCCGCGAGGCGGCGCGCGATCGCGTGCTCGCGGGCGCCGGCGCCGATGACGAGGGCGGTCTTCAATGCCGGAAATGGCGCCGGTCGGTGAAGACCATCGCGAGGCCGTGCTCGTCGGCGGCGGCGATCACCTCGGCGTCTCGGACCGAGCCGCCCGGCTGGATCACGCAGGTCGCGCCCGCCTTCGCGGCGGCGTCGAGGCCGTCGCGGAACGGGAAGAAGGCGTCGGAGGCCACCGCCGAGCCGCGCAGCCGCTCGCCGCCCTTCCGCGCCGCCAGCTCGACGGCCTCGACGCGGCTCGTCTGGCCGCCGCCGATCCCGACGGTCCGGTCGGCGGTCGCGAAGACGATGGCGTTCGAGCGGACGTGGCGCACGACTCGCCAGGCGAAGAGGAGCGCCCGCTCCTCCTCGGGCGTCGGCGCCCGGCGGCTGACGACGCGGAACGCCTTGGGATCCGCCGGCAGGACGTCGGCCTCCTGCAAAAGCAGCCCGTCGCCGACGCTGCGAAGCTCGAGCGGCCGAGCCGGACGGCTCCCCTGGCCCCGCTGGAGCGACGGCAGCTCGAGGAGCCGCAGGTTCTTCTTCGCCGCGAGGGTGGCGAGCGCCTCGGGCGCATAGCCCGGCGCCGCGATGGCCTCGAGGAAGGTCTCGGCCAGCGCCGCGGCCGTCGCGCCGTCGACCGACTCGTTCACGGCGACGATGCCGCCGAAGGCGCTGACGGCGTCGGCGTCGCGCGCGAGCCGATAGGCCGCCTCGAGCCCGGCCGCCTGCGCCACGCCGCAAGGCGTGTTGTGCTTGACCAGCACGGCCGCCGTCTCGGGGATCTCCCGCACACAGCCGATGGCCGAGTGGAGATCGAGCAGATTGTTGTAGGAGAGCTCCTTGCCCTGCAGGATCCGCGCTGACGCGAGGCCCTCGCCCGCACCCGAGTCGGGCCAGCGGTACCAGGCCGCCTTCTGGTGCGGGTTCTCGCCGTAGCGGAGCGGCTGGCGCAGCTCGACCGCGACGGAGAGGGAGGCCGGGAGAGCCTCGGACTCAGAGGGCACCTCCTCGGCCTCGAAGTGGCGGGCGATGGCGAGGTCGTAGGCGGCGGTGTGGGCGAAGACCTTTCGCATGAGCCTCCGCCGCGTCTTCTCGGGCACGGCCCCCGCGCGCAGCTCGCCGAGCACGGGCTCGTAGTCCGCGGGATCGACCAGCACCGCGACGAAGCGGTGGTTCTTCGCCGCCGCTCGAAGGAGCGAGGGGCCGCCGATGTCGATCTGCTCGACGGCCTCCTCCCGAGTCACCCCGGGCCGGGCGACGGTCTCGCGGAACGGGTAGAGGTTGACGACCACGACGTCGATGGGGGCGATGCCGTGCTCGGCGATCGCCGCGAGATCCTCCGCGACGTCCCGCCGCGCCAAGATGCCGCCGTGAACGGCCGGGTGGAGCGTCTTCACCCGGCCGTCGAGCAGCTCCGGAAAGCGGGTGATCGCCGAGACGTCCACGACCTCGAGCCCCTCGGCCCGCAGCGCCTTGGCGGTGCCACCGGTGCTGACGAGTTCGAAGCCGAGCTCGGCGAGCCCGCGCGCGAACGTGGAGAGCCCCGCCTTGTCCGAGACGGACAGAATCGCCCTTCTGCGAGCAGTCATGACGGGTCAGTAGTCCTCGTCGTCTTCCGTCGCGACCCGCAGCTTCTCGAGTCCGACCGCCTCGACCTGGCGGACGCGCTCGCGGGTCAGGTTCATGATGTCCCCGACCTCTTCGAGCGTGATGCCGCCCTGGTCGGCGACGTCCAGGGCGCAGGTGTGCTCGAGCTCCCAGATCTCCTTGTCGGGGAAGTTGAGCTTCACCGACCCGGTGCGCGGATTCACGTCGAGGTAGAGGTGGTGCTTGCAGGAGACGAAGAGGCACGGCCGCGCGCCCCCGGCGCAATCGGAGCGGGTCTTCGGCCGGAGCCGCTCGATCTGCGCCATGAGCTGCAGCTCCTCGGGATCCTGCCCCTCGACCCGCTGGCGCCGAAGGTCCCGGGCCATCTCCTTGCGCGACATCGTCCGGCCGCGGTTGCGCTCGTCGACCTCGCCCCCGGCGAGCTCGGGCGCCTCGTCGTGCGGAGCGACCTCCCCAACGCTGCGCTTCTCGTCCATTCCGTCCTCCTGCTCGAGCGACCAACCGTGGTGGCAGAGCTTACCTCATTCCTCTGTCTCCGGGCGCAAGGTCCGCAGCTCTCCCCGGAGCGACACGATCTTGCCGGGCGGCACGTCTACCGTGAAGCGCCGCTGGATCGACGCCTCCCCGTTCGACAGGACGATCCGGTGCCGCCCGGCCGGCAGCGCGAGCGAGCGGAGCGGTGAGAAGCCGCGGCTCTGGCCATCGACGATCACCTCGGCCCAGGGGTGGAGCCCGATCACCCGGAGAATGCCCGGCGGACCGGCGGGCCGGGGCCGCTTGCGCGGGTGCGGCTTCGAGGGGCTCGATGCGACCGCCCCCCCTTCCCGAACCTGCGCCGCCTCGTGAGGGAGCGAGGCTTCGGGCGACGGCGCGGCCGCGGGCAGCTCGTTCGCTCGTGGCGAGGGCAGCGGAGGCGCCGCCGCCGCCGCCGCCCCCGGCGACGCCGGGGGCGGACTGGCGTGGGGGATCGACGGGATCGGCGCCGGCGCCGGGAGCGCGGGCGCGGGCACGGGCGCTGATCTTCCTCTCAGCCAGAGGACCCCGCCCACCCCGAGCAACGCCGTCAGGGCCGCGGCCCCGAGCGCCGGCCAGGCGTAGAACCTCACCCGCCCGAACGCGTCGGCCTCCGTCGCCGCCGCGAGCGTGGACGGGGTTGCCTCCCCCCGCTCGACGGGAACGGCGGGCGCCGGCAGCGGCGGCAGGCTCACCGCCGGCCCGAACCCCGTGACGGAGCTCACGTCGACGCCCGTCGTCAGCGCGGCCTCTGGGAACAGCCGCCGCATCTCCCGCCCGAGCGCGAAGCCGTCGACTTGCATGCGCCGCGCCACCGCGACCTCCGAGAGCGCCTGCGCGAACTCGCGCGCCGATTGCCAGCGCTCGCGCGGGTTTCGGGCGAGCGCCTTGAGCGCGATCCGGTCGAGCTCCTCCGGCACGTCGGCGTTCAGCGACGAGGGCGGCCGAATCTCCCACTCCATCACCCGCTGGACGATCTGCGGCTCGGCCACCCCGCCGAACAGCCGCCTCGAGGCGAGCGCCTCCCAGAGCACGATGCCCAGCGCGAAGACGTCGCTGCGCCGGTCGAGGACGCCCGCAGCCATCTGCTCGGGGGCCATGTAGGCGAGCTTCCCCTTGATCACCCCGCTGCGGGTGAGCTGCTGCTCCCGCTGGACGCGCGCGATCCCGAAGTCGGTCAGCTTCACCGCCCCGTCGAACGAGACCAGGATGTTCTGCGGGCTGACGTCCCGGTGGACGAGCTGCATCTTCGCGCCGTCGTGGACGAGCCGGTGCGCGTAGTCGAGCCCCTCCGCCACCTGCGAGACGATCCGGACCGTGAACGGAACCCCGAGGGTGGCCCGCCCGGTGCGGCACCGCTCGAGCACCTTGGAGAGATCCCGGCCGTTGACGAGCTCCATGCAGAGGTAGTGCTGGTCGCCCTCGCTCCCGAAGTCGTAGAGGTGCACGAGGTTCGCGTGCGAGAGCAACGAGGCAATCTTCGCCTCCTCGATGAACATCCGGACGAACTCCTGGTCCCCGTTCACCTTGCCGCGGATCACCTTGAGGGCCACGTCCCGGGCGAAGCCGCCGGGGCCGACGGTGCGGGCCCGGTAGAGGACCCCCATCCCGCCCTCGGAGATCTTCTCGACGAGCTCGTACTTCCCGAGCGACCTGGGGGAGTCCATTCAGGCGGGCAGGCCGAACAGCCGTTCGGCGTTGCGGGAGGTGGCGGTGGCGACGTCGTCGGGCGCGAGCCCCTTGAGCTCGGCGACCTTCTCGCAGACGAGCTTCACGCGGGCCGGCTCGTTGCGCTTGCCTCGCAGCGGCACCGGGCTCAAGAACGGGCTGTCCGTCTCGACGAGGAGCCGCTCGAGGGGGACGATGGCCACCGCCTCCTGGAGCGCGCTGGCCGTCCGAAAGGTCACGACGCCCGAGACCGAGATCGAGAGCCCGAGCGCGAGGAACTCCTCGGCCTCCGCCCGATTGCCGGTGAAGCAGTGGATCACCGCGCCCGCCCCCGCCGCCGGGTTCGCGGCCCTCAGAATCGCCACGGCGTCTCCGTGCGCCTCGCGCAGGTGAATCGTCGCTGGCTTGCGGAGCCGCGCCGCCAGCGCGAGCTGCCGCTCGAAGGCGGCGCGCTGCGCGTCCCGCGGCGAATGGTCGTAGTGGTAGTCGAGCCCGGTCTCGCCGACGGCGACCACCTCCGGCCGCGCCGCCAGCGCCTCGAGCAGCGCCCAGTCCTCGGGCGGGACCCGGCCGCAGTCGTGCGGGTGGATGCCGACGGTCGGAAAGAGCCGTCCCGGCTCGGCGCGGCAGACCTCGAGGACCCGGCCGAAGTCGCCGGGGCCGCGCCACATGCCGATGACGAGCGCCCGCGCGACACCGGCCTCTCGGGCCCGTTCGAGCACCTCGGCCCGGTCGAGGTCGAACTCGGGCCCGTCGACGTGGCAGTGAGAGTCGATGAGCCGCATCGCTCAGCGGACCTGTGACCCAGGCGCCACCTCGCCCGGCAGCTCGCAGAGCCGAATCCCCGCCCCCTCGCCCGCCGCCAGCAGCATGCCGTGGGAGGTGACGCCTCGGATGGTGCGCGGGGCGAGGTTCGCGACGACGATCACGCGCCGCCCGACGAGCTGGGCGGGCTGAAAGGCCTCGGCGATGCCGGAGGCGATGGTCCGGGGGGCGGCCTCGCCGAGGTCCACCGTGAGCCGGAGGAGCTTCTTCGCGCCTTCGACCGCCTCGGCGGCGACCACGAGGCCGCAGCGCAGGTCGACCTTCGCGAAGTCGTCGAAGGAGATCTGCGAGAGCGACTCCGCGCCGCGCTCGGAGTGACGGGGCTCGGCGCTCCCCGGGGTGGGCCCGCCCTCGACCGCTGCCGCGCCCTTGGCCGTCGGCCCGCTCGGAGCGACCGGCCCCTTTGGCCCACTCTCCTTCGGCTCCTCCGGGAGCAGCGCCGCCGCGGCGGCCGCCTCGATGCGAGGCACGAGCGGCCCGCCCTCGCGCAGGCTCCCCTCGCGGATCCACGGCGCCGGCGTGCCACCGCCCCAGAGCTCGCCGAGATCCGCTAGCTTCGCCCCCTCGCGGCCGAGCTGCGCGAGCACCTTTCCCGCCATCTCCGGCACGACCGGCTGGAGGAGGACGGCGAGCGCGTAGGCGAGGTTCGCCGCGAGCGACAGATCCGCGTGGGCCTTCCCCGCCTCGGCCGCCCAGGGCTTCTCCTGCTGGAGGAACTCGTTGCCGAGATTGGACGCCTCTATCAGCATCCGCATCGCGGTTCTGAAGTCGAGCCGCTCATAGGCCGTCCTCGCCTCTCGCAGCGCGCCGAACGTCCCCCTCAGCTTCTCCGGCCACCCGGCCGGGGCCGCGATCCTCCCCTCGTGCCGGCTGCGCAGGAGCGAGAGCGTCCGATGGCAGAAGTTCGCGAGGTTGTTGACGAGATCGGCGTTGACGCGGTGGCGGAAGTCGTCGACGTTGAGGTCGATGTCCGACGGCTCGGGCGTCAGGTTCGCGGCGAAGTAGTAGCGAAGCTGCTCCGGCGTCAGCCCCGGCGTGTCCAGGTATTCCCGCGCGGTCCGCAGCCGGCCGCGGCTCTTCGACATCTTCTCGCCGCGCACGTTGAGCATGCCGTGCACGACGATGCGGTGCGGGAGCTTCAGGGCCGCCCCCTTCAGCATCGCCGGCCAGAAGAGCGCGTGGAAGTAGATGATGTCCTTGCCGATGAAGTGCCAGATCTCGGAGTCGGCCCGCTCGCCCCAGTAGTCGAGGACGTCCCGGTCGCCCCGCTCCCTCGCGAGCCGCTCGGTGTTCGAGACGTAGCCGATCGGCGCGTCGAGCCAGACGTAGAAGTACTTGTCGGTCTCGCCCGGGATGAGAAAACCGAAGTACGGCCCGTCGCGGGAGACGCACCAGTCCTCGAGCCCCTTCTCCAGCCAGCCGTTCAGGAAGTTGCGCACCTGGGGGTCGAGCTCGGGCTCGGCCTGGCCCAGGGCGATCGACGAGAGCAGCTCCTGGAATCGGTCGAGCTTGAAGAAGAAGTGCTCGGAGGATCGCCGCACGGGAGCCGTGCCGCAGAGCGCGCAGCGGGGGTCCCGAAGCTCGGTCGGAGCGTAGGTGGACTTGCAGACCTCGCAGACGTCACCGTACTGATCGGCCGCGCCGCAGCGGGGGCAGCTGCCGCGCACGAAGCGGTCGGGGAGGAAGCGCCGGTCCTGCTCGCAGTACGTCAGCTCCATCGAGCGGCGCTCGATGTGGCCCCCCTCGACGAGCCGCGAGAAGATCCGCTGCGCCCAGGCCTGGTTCTCGGGCGTGTCGGTGCTGCCGTAGACGTCGAAGCCGATCCCGAAGCCCGCGAAGTCCCGGACGTGCTCCGCGTGGATCTGGGTCACGAGCGCCTTCGGCTCGATCCCCTGCTTTCGCGCCGACAGCTCGATGGGCGTCCCGTGGGTATCGTCGGCGCAGACGTAGACGACGTCGCGGCCCAGGAGCTTCTGGAAGCGGACGAAGATGTCCGTCTGGATCACCTCGACGAGGTGCCCCAGGTGAATCGGACCGTTCGCATACGGCAGCGCGCTCGTGACGAGCATCCGCTTCTTCATGACCGACCTCTCTCGGCGGGACCGGCGAGTCCCACCGCCGCCCGCGTGAGCCAACCCCGCGCGTCCATTCCGCGTTTGATGCCCCGGTCCGCCTCGGCGAGCTGCACGAGCGCCGCCGCGAGCTCGCGCCGACCATAGCGCATGGCCCCCTCCGCCCGCTTGAAGGCCCGGAACGGGTGGCCGCTCTTGCGGCCCGCCGCCTTGTCCGCCTCCTGTAGCTTCGGCCAGATCCGCCGCTCGAACTCCGGGTACGACGGGGCGCGGGCCGTCTCGCCGAGCTGGCAGCGCATCGCGAGGAGCCCCCGCACGGCGGAGGCGAGCCCCCCCAGGATGGCGAGCTCGTGGGTGTCGCGGGACAGCTCGGACTCGATGGCCGACAGCAGCGCCTTGACGTCGCGGGCCTCGAGCGCATTGCTCAGCGCGAAGAAATTCTCGCTGGCCACCTGCGGCACGAGCTCGACGACGTCCTCGGGCGCGATGGTCTTCGCCTCGCCCACGTAGCTCGCGAGCTTCTCGAGCTCGCCGGCGAGCGTCCGGGCGTCGCCGCCGGCGCGGGAGACGAGGAGCCGCGCCGCCTCCGGCGAGATCTCCTTGCCGAGCGGCGCGAGCAGCTCCCGCGCGAGCTCTCGGACGTCCGCGGGTCCCGTGCGCCCCCGCGGCCCAGCGGCCACCTCGAGCGTTCGCTCGATCCGCAGCCCCTTCGAGAGGCAGAGCTTTCCGAGCGGAGAGGCGCGGTCCAGCTCCTCCACCGCCGCGACGAGGTGGTGCCCGCCGGGCAGCCCCGCCTCGAGGAGCGTCTCGAGCAGCCGGGTGTCCGCCTCGGGAATCTCGAGCCCCTCGGCGGCGGCGAGCTCCGCCGCCTGGGCGACGATCTCGAGATCCGAGCGATCGAGCTCGACGCCCGCGGCCTCCCAGTCGCCGTGGCTCCGATCGGCGAGCCCCGCGAGCGGAAAGCCGACCCTTCCCGCGAGCGCGAGGAGCCGGCGCGCCGACTCCTTCTGCTTACCCGCGCCCCAGAGGTCGCGAATCTTGGCGAAGGGGTTGCCGCGCGCCGCCTTGCGCGGCGCGAGGAACTCGGCGGGCTGCACCCAGACCGCCTTCTCGCCGCGGAACATCGGGACCATCCGCAGCTCCTCGGCGACGCGGCGCGCGCTCGCGCCGGAGTCGAGGACCACGAGGTTCAGCTCGCGGCTCGCCTCGGGGACCAGCGCCTCGACGATCTCCCTCGCGGCCGAGCGGCAGAGGAACTCGTCGCCCTCGATCAGGTAGACGGCGCGCGCCTTCCCGGCGCGGATCTCCTCGAGCGCCGTCGCGAGGTCGCCGCTCGCGCTTGTATGACCTGCACTCATGGGATCTGACCTTCATGAGTCGCCGCCGTACTGACGAGACTCGGAACGAGTCTTCTCTGCGCCTGTTCCCGGAGGGGTGGAGGGGGGGCCGGGGGGGAGACTGG
>JAJXUD010000081.1 GCA_021783235.1 Myxococcales bacterium
CGCCGGCGGCGAGGCCCAGCGTGGCTCCGCGCGCGGCGGCGCCGCCCCAGGCCCCGGCGGCTCCAGCGGCACCCGCCGCCGCGCGGGCTCCGGACGAGGAGCGCTCGCTCTTCACCGTGGTCTTCAACAGCGTCGCCTTCGGCTCGCTCATCGTCGTGCTCTTGCTCTCGTTCGTCGTCTGGCGAAGCGGAGGCAAGGTCGACTTTCACGAGCCCGGCAAGGCGCTCTTCTCCGCCTTCGGGCTCGCGAGCCCCGGCGACGGCGCGCGCCAGCTTCCGGCCCGCGTCGACCGGAGCGGCCTCTACCCGACCCTCGGCGGCGGTCAGCTCCTCTTCGTCGCGGGAGAGGCGAAGAACCCGGCCGCCAGCGCCCAACCGATCGAGGTGGACGTCGAGATCGTCGGCCCCGGCGGCGAGATCGTCGGCAGCGGTCGTGGCTGGGCCGGGCGGCCCCCCTCCCCGGAGGAGCTGTTCACCTGCGCGGGCGCCGGCGGGGTCGTGAAGCTCCAGGAGGCGCTGCGGCCGTCGGCGCCGAACGTCCCCCCCGGCCGCGCCGAGCGCTTCGTCGTCGCGCTCGATCGACCGAGCGTCGATCCCACCGGCCTCGAGATCCGCGCCGTCGCGAAGCCGGCTCGGCCGCTGCCTTCCCCCCCTTCCCCCGGCCTGACGGCGCGAGTTCCCACGGGCGACTGATTCAGCCATGCGACCGGGGCGGGGCCGCGCTGTTCGGCCCTCCGCCCGCTCGGGCGCCCGTGAACCAGCCGCCCTCCCGTCGCCCGGCGAGAGGTCCACAGGCTCTCCAGATGCCGAAGGCTCTTCCACAGCTTCCCGCCCCGCTCCGGCGCCGGCTCGCGGCGCTCCCCGAGGGACCGATCCGAGACGCGGCCGCGGCGCGCGCCCTCACGGTCGAGAGCCCCGAGGAGGCCGCCCGGCTGCTCGAGGGGGCGCTCTGGTCGGCCCGCCACGGGAGCCCCGAGGCGGCCGCCGTCGCCTGGTCGCTTTGCCAGGCGGTCGGCCCGGAGGGAGGGCTCCCCTACGAGCAGCGGGCCGAGATCTACCGCGCCGCGCGCGAGGCATGCCTCGTCGCCGCCTCGCTGCTCGTCTCCCCGGCCCCCTGGAAGATCGCGCCGGAGGACGACCCCTCTCCCTCCTCCGCGGGCGACCTCTCGCTGGGCCACCGCCGGGCGCTCGCGCGGACGATGGACCCGACGAAGATCGATCGGCTGGCCGCCGATGCCGACGCCGGCGTCGTGCGGGAGCTGCTCCGGAACCCGCGGCTCGCCGAACGGCACGTCCTGCGGCTCGCGACGCGCCGCCCCGCCCGCCGGGACGTCCTCGAGGCGATCGCCCGCTCGGAGTGGCGCCACCGGCCCGCCGTCCGCACCGCGCTCGCGCGCAATCCCTACACCCCCCCGGCGCTCGCGCTGCGGCTCCTCGCGCACGTCCCCGGAGCCGCCCTGCGCCAGATGGCGCGGGATGGGACGCTCCACCCCGAGATCCGCCGCGTCGCCCAGGCGCTGGTGGCGGTGGAGGAGATCTGACCGAGCCGCTCGAGGGCTCAGCGCCGCCAGCGAGACTCGAGCCAGGCGCCGACGGGCCCCACCCAGCTCGCCGTGAAGATGATCGCGAGCGTGACGAGCAGCGTCGCGACGTCGGCGGGGGAGAGCGGCGGAAGCCAGCGGAGCATCGCCCTCTGATTAGCCTTCGGACCAAGCTCGGTCAACGACCGCCGAGCGGTCGATGAGGGCGCCCCTGCTTCGCGACGGATCGGGGGTCGCGGCCGTGGTATGGGTCTTCGGCCATGTCCCTCGGCGCCCCCTTCGAATCCGCCGGCAGACCGTTCGTGCTGGCCCACCGCGGCGCCTCGGCGGAGGCGCCCGAGAACAGCGCGAGGGCCTTCTCCCTCGCGCTCGCCCAGGGCGCGGACGGGGTGGAGCTCGACGTGATGCGCTGCGGTTCGGGGGAGATCGTCGTGGTCCACGACGAGGAGCTCTCCCGCCTCGCCGGCCAACCGGTGGAGCTGCGCCGCGCGCCCTGGTCCGTGCTGCGCGGACTCGACGTCGGGAGCTGGTTCCACCCGCGCTTCTCCGACACCCGTCTCTTGCTGCTCGAGGAGGCGCTCGAGCTGCTCCGCCCACCAGCGCTCGTGAACGTGGAGCTCAAGGGGGAGGGGATGGGCGATCCCGCGCTTCCGGCGCGCGTCTCCGAGATCCTCTCGGCCGATCCGGCTCCAGAGCGCTTCCTCGTCTCGTCCTTCAACCCGGCGCTGCTCGTCCGCTTTCGCGCCGCGCAAGGGCGGCTGCCCCATTCCCGCCGCTCGCCGCGCGGCCTCCTCTTCGAGGCGGAGCAGTCGGCCCCGCTCCGGCGGGCCTCCCTCGCGCCGCTCGTCGGGGTCGGCTCGCTCCACCCCTCGGTCGATCTCTGCCGGGCCTCGAGCATCGCGGGGTGGCGAGCCCGCGGTTACGCGGTCGTCCCCTGGACCGTCGACGAGCCCGCCGTGGCGCTCGCCCTCCAGGCGGCCGGGGTCGCGGGCTTCATCACGAATCGGCCGGCGCTGCTGCGCGAGGCCCTCCACGGGCCGGCGCAACGGACGACGGACGCGAGCCCCGGCGCTTAGCTAGAAGGTGAGGCCGGCCGCGACCGCGAGCTGCTCGAGCGGCAGGTTGATCGGCAGGTTGTCGCTCGACTGGGCGGTCGCGTAGCTGAACTCGGCGGTCAGCGAGACGATGTTCGATCGGAAGCGCAGCCCGCCGTAGAACCGGTTGTAGAGGTTGTTGCCGACGGTGTTCTCCTGGAAGAGCACCTGGTTCTGCGCGGGGTTCGCCTGGTAGCTCTGAGCCGTCATGCCAGAGGTGTCCGTCAGGAGCACCCGGGAGCTCGAGTCGACGCCGATCACCGAGTAGCCCGCGTAGGGCGTCAGCGTGAAGAGGCCGCCGACGCCGATCTCCTTGCCGATCGAGACGTCGATGAGCCCGGTCGTCAGGTCCATGTCCTGCTGGCCGAAGAGGCGGGTCATGGAGAAGCGGACGCCGAGATCGGGGATGTAGCGGAAGCCCTCGACGACGCCCCACTTCGCCTCGAAGGAGCCCGCGTAGAGGCTGCTGTTCGTGATGGTCTCCACCCGACCGCCCACCTCGAGCGAGTACGGGAGCCCCTTGCGGAAGTGGAGGGCCGGCATCATCAGCACGCTCGGGTTCGGCGATCCGGTGACCCAGTAGGGCTGCCCGCCGATCTGCGCGTTGCCGTTGACGAAGGCGAAGGAGTATTCGAAGGCGAAGGAGAAGCCGTCGATGCCGAGCGTGGTCGGCGGCTCGAGCGTGGCGGAGGAGAGCGAGATCCCGAGCTCGTTGCCGAGCAGCCGGAACCGCTGGCTCGGGAGCGAATTTGGATCGCTGCCCGGGTTTCCGAGCTGCGAAATCGAGAGATCGTTCACGTCCGCCAGCGCCGCCGGGGACCAGACGACGGCCCCCATGAGCGCGAGCATGAAAGCCAGCGCAAACCGCCGCATGCCACCCTCCTGCCCGTATCGACTCGCAGAGAGGCTAGCAAGCGCTTGGCGCGCCTGTCAATTTTCCGGATGCAGCGGCGCGCCCTGCGGCCGATCGGCCTTGGCCGCCACGGCCGCCGCCCGCCTCAGCACGACGAACGAGCGCTTGCTGCTGTACTCGTCGTCCTCCCGGGCGATGATCGTGACGACGTTGTTGCCGGCCTTGAGCGGAAGGCTCTTCTGGAAGGTCATCGTCTCGGCCTTGGGTCCGGCGGCCTCGAAGAAGACCTTCTTGTCGTTGACGAAGATGTAGAGGTCGCGCAGCGGCCGCGCGTCCGCCGCCGTGCCGTCCACCTCGAGGTGGTCTCCGTCGGTGACGGGGCCGGCCTGCGCGAGGTCGAGCCCCGAGAGCTCGATGCGCGGCGGCTCGTGCTGCATGACCTCCTGCGCCGTGCCCGTCGGCCGGCCGTGGGCCTCGCGAGCGTCCTTGGCCGGCAGAAACCCGACCCGGTCCTTCGCCCAGCTGACCGCCCAAAAATCGCCCGCCCGGCCGACCGTCGGGAACGTCGCGCCCTTCTTGACGGTCGCGAGGGGGGCCGCGCTCGCCGACGCGGCGGCGAGCAGCGTCGCCGGAGCCTCCAGCCGCACCTCCGCGTGGCCGGGCGTCCAGCGCAGGGCCGCCGGCGCCACGGGGACGTCGAGCTTCTCGGTCACGTACTCGTCGAGCTGGTCGTCGATGATGCCGATCCGCAGCGGCAGCGAGGCGTCGGCATAGCCGTCGCGCAGCTCGAGCTCGAAGCTGACGCTCTTCGTCTCTCCGGGCTTCAGCTCGCCGATCTTCGCCCGCCCCTTCTTGATGAAGATCTTCTCGTCGCCGAGGTCCTTGAGACTCGCGAACGAGGAGAGCGCCTTGCCCGGCCCCTCGTTGCGGACGTCCACCGTGAGGACGAGATCCTGCCCCACGTGGGCCATGCCGTCCTGCGGCCCGTGCGGCGTCTCGGCCTGCCAGCTGAACGCGAAGGCCGGGCGGGGGAGCTGCACCATCGCCACCTCGGTGGTCTGGTCGGGCGGGACGCGGCCGTGCTCCTCCTGGAACTTCACCGTCACCCCGTCTCGCCGGGACATCGTGTCCTTCGGCAGCTTGATCGGGACGGTCCAGCTCTTCTTCTCCCCGGGACCGACGAGCCCGAACAGGAACTCCCGCCGATCGAGCCAGGGGTTGTCGCTCTCGGTGTAGGCGCGGAGCTGGTGGAGCGGCCCCGTTCCCTCGTTCTGGACCGTGGCGACGAGGTCCAGGGTCTGACCGGCCTCGCCGCGCCCCGGCGCCGTGTGGACCTCGACCACCGGGCGGGCCTCGCCCGTGTCCTGGCCCGCGCTCCAGTCGACGCCGAGCGCCTGGATGGCCTGGTCGATCTTCGCCTGCTGCTCTTGCCGCACCCGCTCGAGGTAGGGGCGCGCCGTCGCGAGCATCCCGTCGCGGCTGTTCGCCGGCGCCGCGACCACGAGGTCGCGCGCGAACTTCACCTGGAAGTCGACCTGGAAGTCGTCCTCGTCGTCGGGGTCGTCGAGATCCTCCTCGTCGGGCAGGTCCGGGTGCTCCTCTCCCGCGGCGTCGACCTTGGGCTTCTTCTGCTCGCGCAGGTAGTCGACGACCTCGGACGGCTTGTCCTTCTCGACGACGTCGGCCCGCTTCTCCACGGGCTTCACGTCCGCCGGGTTCCCGAAGTGGTGCTCGAGATCCGCCTCGCCCACGAGCTTGCGCGGCGCGAAGACCTGGACGAAGTCCTTCGAGACGCGCGCGGGATCGAGCTCGATGTCGGGGACGATGCCGACCTCCTGGATGGAGAGGTCCCCCGGCGTGAGGTACTGCGCGATGGTGAGCTTGAGCGCCGTGTCGTCGGCGAAGTCGTAGAGCACCTGGACCGACCCCTTGCCGAAGGTGGGCCGACCCACGATGACGGCGCGGTTCAGGTTCTTGAGCGCGCCGCTCACGATCTCCGAGGCCGACGCCGAGCCGTTGTCGACGATCACCGCGAGCGGCAGGTCGCGCTCGACGTCCGGCCCGGCGTGGGCCTTCTTGACGTCGCGCAGCTTGTCCGACAGCCCGACGGTCGTGACGATGGTGCCGTGGTCGACGAAGGCGTTCGTCACCTGGATCGCCTGCTCGAGCAGGCCGCCCGGGTCGCCGCGCAGGTCGAGGACCACGCCGCCGAGCTTGCCGCCCTTCGCCGCGGCCTGCGCCTTCAGGTCCGCGAGCGCCTTCATCAGGTCGCGCGCCGTGTTGCCCTGGAAGTTCTTGATCTTGACGCCGCCCACGTACGACTTGCCGGGCGCGCCCCCGGGCGCGGGCGCGTCGCTCTCGAGCAGCTTGTAGGTGACGCTCGCGATCTCGATCTTCTCTCGCGTCAAGACGAGCTTCTTCGGCTGCGGCCAGGCGGCGCGCGCCACGGTGATCGCGATCTTCGACCCCGGCTTGCCGCGCAGCTTCGAGACCGCGTCGTTCAGGTCCATGTTGACCGTGGATTGCTCCTCGATCTTCGTGACCTTGTCCTTCGCCTTGATGCCGGCCTTCGAGGCCGGGGTGCCCTTGAGCACCTTCACCACCGTCAGCTGCCCGTCCTTCATCGAGATGACGAAGCCGAGCCCGCCGAACTCGCCGCGGGTCTGGAGCTTCATCTCCTTGTAGGACTCGGGCTGCAGGAAGACCGAGTGCGGATCCAGGGTCGACAGCATCCCGGCGACCGCGGCGTACTCGATGTCCTTCGTCTTGTCGGTCTTCGAGAGGTGGGCCTGCATGAAGCTGAAGATGTCCCGGAGCCGGAACGACAGCTTCCAGAGCGTGTCGACGTCCGAGATGTCGAAGTCCTTGCTCGCCGTCCCCACCGTGATCTTGACGTGGCCGCTCTGCGCGTCGCCGTCCACCATCACGTCCGCGACGGTCCGCTGCACGTAGTCGAGCACCGCCGCCATCATCTCCTTCGGATGGATGCGGCGTGGGTCGACGTAGTTGTCCTTCACGAGCAGGACGACCTGGTTGAAGATCTTGAGGGTCGCGAGATCGTCCTGGTCGGGCTGCGAGTCCCGAACCTGATCGAGGTCGTCTTGAGCGAAGGCCCTCGGAACGAGGGTCCCGGCGCCGGCGAGCGCGAGGAAGAGCGCGAGCAGGGCGCGGCGGGAAGGGCGGATCATGGGGTCGGTGCTCCGGGACGCCGGCGAGGCGCGATGAGGAACGGCATGGAGCAGCCGAACGAGCGCGACTTCGGCCGCCCGCCTGCCCGAAAAGGCTTCATTTCTCCCGATGATAGGCACCCGGGCTCACCCGTTCAAGCGCGATTGCGGACGGGGAATTCCCAAAGGTGCCGGCGCCGCCCTGGCCGCAGCAGACCGAGCGCCGTCGACGGCTGCGCCGCGGGCGCCGCGCCAGGGGCTCCGTCGGCCGCCCACCTTCGCTACTGACAGACGTTCGAACCGTTGCAGGTGAGGTTCGCGCCGCAGAACGAGCCCGCGCAGCACGGCTGGGTCGCCGCGCCACAGGGCACGCAGCTCTTGTTGGCGTCGCAGGCGAACGGCTCGGCGCAGACCGCCCCGCCGCTGCCCTCGCAGCACGGCTCGTTGTCCTGCCCGCAGGCGACGCAGCTGCCGTTCTGGGCGATCGTGTAGGGGCCGGTGCAGTAGCGGCCGAGGCAGGCCTGCTGCCCGAGTGCGCCGCAGCCGCCGCACGAGCCGCTGTTGCAGATCGCGTTGCCGCCCAGGCAGGCGCTGCCGCTCGCGGTGCAGAGCCCCCCGGCGCAGCAGCCGCCGTTCGCGCAGACGTTGTTCTCGCAGCAGGGCTCACCGGCGCCGCCGCAGCTGCGGCAGTTGCCTCCGAAGCCGGTGCCGCTCCGGCCGCAGGCGACCGAGGAGGCCGTGCAGAAGTCCGCCGCGTTTCCGTTTCCGCCGCAGCAGCCCTGGTTGCTTCCGCCGCAACCACCGCAGCCCCCGGCTCCGTTCTGGCTGCAGGTCCCGAGCCCGCCGCCGCAGCTCGCGCCCGCCGCCACGCAGACCCCGCCCGTGCAGCAGCCGCTCCCGCTGCAGCTCAGGTTCGCGCAGCAGGGCCCCGCGGGCGCGCCGCAGGCGACGAAGCTCCCGTTCAGGCAGACGGTCCCGGTCGCCCCCGCCGCGCTCTCTCCGGAGGGGATGCAGCTGTTCGAGGTCGCGTCGAGGCAGGCGCCACTCGCGCAAGGGGTCGTCGCGCCGGCGCAAGGCGGCTGGTACGGGCCGCCGCAGGCGACGCAGCTGGAGCCCGAGCAGCTACCGGTCGCGCACGCGGCGCCCGGGGCCACGCACTGGCCGGTCGCGCCGTCGCAGCAGCCGCTGCTGCAGCTGCTCCCGGCGCAGCACGGCTCGCCCGGCGCGCCGCAGGCGAGGCAGCCGTTGCCCGAGCAGATCGTCGCCGCTCCCGTGCAGCTGCCCCCGGCGCAGCAGGGCTCGCCCGCGCCACCGCAGATCTCGCAGCTGCCCGCTCCGGTGCAGACGGTCCCCGTGGCGGTGCAGCTGTTGCCCGCGCAGCAGGGCTCGCCCACGCCGCCGCAGACACCGCAGCTCCCGTTCGCGCAGAGCTGGCCGTTGCCGCAGCCGCTCCCGGTCGCGACGCAGTAGTTGCTGGTGCCGTCGCAGCAGCCGGAGCCGCAGCTGCTCCCGGCGCAGCAGGGCTCTCCGGGCGCGCCGCAGGCGAGGCAGCTGTTGCCCGAACAGACCGTCCCCGCGGCCGTGCAGCTCTTGTTCGCGCAGCAGCTCTCGCCGGCGGTCCCGCAGGCCGCGCAGGTCCCGTTGATGCACGTCGTGCCCGCGGCGCCGCAGAAGCCGTTCGCGCAGCACGGCTCGCCGCTCCCGCCACAGGCCGCGCACGTGTTGCTCGCGTTGTTGCAGTTCGTGCCGCTCGCCGTGCAGATGGCGCCCGGGCAGCAGGGCTGGTTCGCGCCGCCGCAGCTCCCGCAGCTGCCGCTCGCGCAGGTCTGTCCGTTGCTCGGGCAGGAGGAACCCGACGCGACGCAGCTGTTACCGTCGCAGCAGCCGTTCGAGGAGCAGCTGTTCCCCGCGCAGCAGACCGTGCCGGCGCTGCCGCAGACGTCGCAGCTGCCGTTGCCGGGGCCGCCGCAGATGGTGTTCGGGTCGACGCAGGTCCGGTTCGGACAGCACGGAAGCCCCGCGCCACCGCACGACTCGCAGACGTTGCCGACGCAGCGCTCAGAGCTCGACCCGCAGCTCCCGCCGCCGCAACAGATCTGCCCAGCGCCCCCGCAGGGGACGCAGCTGTTGTTCACGCAGATCTGGGAGGCGCCGCAGGTCGTGCCGCCACAGGCGCCAGCCGTGGTTCCGCCGCTCGTCGAGCCGGTCGCGGTCGTCCCGCCAGTGGTGCTGCCTCCGGTCGTCCCGCCCGAGGTCGAGCCGCCGGTGGCTCCCGAGGTCGTCGCCCCGCTGGTCCCGCCCGTGGAGTGGCTGCCCGTCCCACCGCTCGTGCCCCCGTCCGCGAGGGTGGGCGTGGGAGTCTTCTGGCAGCAGGCCGAAAGGCAGGCGCCAAGGCCGAGGGTCACGGCGACGAGCAGGAGCTTGCGCATGGAAAATCCTCCGTGAGGCGAAGGCCAGCTGGGATGAGAGACCAAGCCCCCAGTTGGCACTCTACCATCGAGCCGCCGAGCCGAGCGAGGAATCGGCGGCGAGTTCGCCGAAAGCGTCAGTCGCCTCGCGGCGCCCCGATCCGGGCCGCGACCTCATGGTCCTCGCGGCCCACCTCGACGCGGTGAAGGCCGGCTACCTGCGGCGGGCCGGCGGGCCGGCCGTCCGGACGGCGCTCGATCCGTCACCGTCCGAGCACGCCACCGGCTCGAAGGCCTTGGCCTCGCCCATCGGTGAGGCGAACAGCGCCAGCAGGAGGCGATCCCCCGGCGCGATCGCGTCCAGGACCACGAGCAGGCGGTGCTGGGGCGAGAGGTAGGGGCGAGGCGCCGTCGCGGCGCGCGGCAGCGCCAGCCGGACCGATGCCTTTCCCAACCGCAGCTCGAGCGCGGAGCCCTCGCTCCGGAAGGAGATCGCGCCGTCGATCGGGACCGCGCTCTCCTCGATCCGCTGCCCCGCGGGAGCTTGCAGCACGGCGTCGCGATTGCCCGCGCAGGCGCTGGCATCCACCTTCACGCCCTCGAGGCCGTGGGCGCGTAGGTCGGCCGCGATCTCCTTCGACTGCGCTCGACAGCTCCGCTCCGAGATCAGCTGCGGGCGAATGCCGCCACCCGAGCTGAAGTTGGAGGAGAGCTCCCAGCTCCGGCAGCCCGTGGCGGCGACGCGGACGATCGAGATCGTGCCGCCCCCCTCCGGCCCCCCGTGCCGGTCCAGCAGCAACGCGGCCGAGCCGTCGCTGGACCACGCGAGCAGCGACGCGCGCTCGCTGACGTGCATCGCCTCGGCGCGGGCCGTCAACAGAAGCAGACACAGGAGCGCTGCGCGCATTCGTGGGCCTCCTCGACCTTCCCTCGCACGGCGACCCGACGGTTCTCTCTCATCCCTTCGGGGAAAGCCACTCGAGGTACGGCGCGGCGTCGAAGCAGCCCTTCAGGCTCGCGAAGGCGTCCCCGCCCAGCTCCAGGTTCGTCACCGAGACCCGCAGGGCCCGCGCACCGTCCCTCGACAGGATGATCAGGTCGTCGGACCGGTCGCCGTTCTCGGAGGACGTTTCGCAGCCGTAGCACTCCAGGCTCTCGCTCAGCCCATGGACGCTGCAGGGGAGGCGCGCGAACTCCGACGGCTCGTCACAGTCCGTCGCCGCGGCCGACGGCACCCTGCCGGCGGAGGCCAGCCCGAGCAGCTTCTGCGAGGGTGTTCCAGAGGTGATCGCGGCGCCGGCGCGGGCCTGCAGGAGGTCGGTGTCGGCCCCGGAGCAGCGCAGCGCCTCTTCGAACCAGCTCGATCCGCAGGCCGCATCACCAAAGCTGTCGAACGTCGCTCCTTCGCACGCGTGGGCCGAGAGGTCCCTCGCCTCCCGGGTCCCGCCGTCGAGGGCTGCGCGCGCATCGAGGCCGAGGAGCTGCTGCGCTGCCAGCGCCAGGGCGCCGCAGCCGGCGAGCAGCATCGAGAGCCACCACCGGCGCCGGGCCGCGCCTTCGCGCTCTGCGCTCGGGGAATCCGAGGCCATGGGGGGAGCGGGCCGGGCTGCCTCGCCCGGTCAGCGCCTCCCGCCGAGGACGATGACCGCCATGCCGAGGAGCGCCAAGCCGCTGCCGAGGAGGTCCCAGCCCGTCGGCGGCTCCCCCTCCACGAGCCAGAGCCAGCCGATCGCCACGCTGATGTAGACGCCGCCGTAGGCGGCGTACGTGCGGGCCGCGCCGGTGGGGTGGAGGGTCAGCAGCCAGGCGAAGAGTCCGAGGGCGAGCGCCGACGGGACGAGGAGGAGCGCCGAGCCCTGCCGCCGCAGCCAGAGATAGGGCAGGTAGCAGCCGGCGATCTCGGCGAGCGCGGTGGCGAAAAAGAGGGCGGTGGCGGTGGCGAGTCTCAAGCGCCTTCAGCCCCCCGGGGGACGCGGGTCGATCATGCCGCGCAGTATGCCCCCGGAGCCGGCCGCGATCCCAGCGGCGAGCCGTGCGGTGGGGCTGGCGCCGACGAGCCGGGGCTTGCGCAGGTCGAGCCCCATGTCGAGCCCTCCGTGATCGGCCGCCCGCTCGTTGACCCGCGGACGGCCCAGGCGGTACGACGCCATCGTGCGCAGCCGCGTCCAACGCGACCTCCTCGTCCTCGCGGCCTACCTCGGGCTGACCGCCCTGCTCACCTGGCCGCTCTTCGGCCGCTTCTTCACGGAGCTCGGCGGCGATCCCGGCGACCCCTGGCAGACGGTCTGGCGCATGTGGTGGTTCCACGAGGCGATCGTCCGGCTCCACCAGAACCCGTTCTGGAGCAGCTACGTCCACTGGCCGCTCGGGATGCCGCTCGTCTTCGAGACGTCCGACCTGACGGACTGCCTGCTCGCCTTGCCGCTCTGGTCGTTTCTGCCGCCGGTGGCCGTCCACAACTGCGCCGTCAGCTGGGCCTTCGTGCTCGGCGGCTTCTTCTTCTATCGGTTCGCGCTCGAGCTGACCGGCCGCGAGGCCGCGTCGTTCCTCGCCGGCGCGCTCTTCACCTTCGG
This sequence comes from Myxococcales bacterium, assembly GCA_021783235.1. GTDB lineage: Bacteria > Myxococcota > Myxococcia > Myxococcales > JAKAPL01 > JAJXUD01. The sequence continues at coordinate 11,636 of JAJXUD010000081.1, forward strand.
CCCCTTCCACTTCGGCCACGCGCTCGGGCACCTCCACCTCGTCGCCTTCGAGTGGGTCCCGCTCTACTTCTGGATGCTCGAGCGGACCCTCGCCCGCCCCGAACGACGCTGGCCGATGCTCGCCGGCCTCGCGCTCGCGCTCGCGAGCCTCGCCTCCTGGTACTACCTGCTCTTCTGCGTCGCCCTCACCGCGCCGTACCTCGCCTACCGGCTCCTTCGCGACGCCGAGCTCCGGCGCTGGCCCGCGCTCCGCCGCGCGCTGCTCCTCGGCGGCAGCTACCTCGCCCTCCTGTGGCCGCTCCTCGCGGCGATGCTGGAGGCCCGCGCCGCCGAGCCCTGGACCGGGTCGCACGACCCGACGATCTTCTCGGCCGACCTCTACTCGTTCGTCGTGCCGAACGCGGCCCAGGCCATCGGCGCCCGCTTCGGCGACGTCTGGGGCCGCTTCTCGGGCAACGCGACCGAGAACTGCGACTACCTGGGCTACGCGCTCCTCGCCCTCGCCGTCGCGGGCGCCGTCCTCGCCAGCCGGGCGCGCATCTGGCTCTTCACCGCCGCGCTCGGCGTCGTGCTCGCGCTGGGGCCGTTCCTCCGCGTGGGCGGCGTGCTCCACCGCGACTGGCCGCTGCCCTACGGCTGGCTCACGCGCGCCTTCCCGCTGCTCGACTTCACCGGCTGCCCGGTGCGGGCGGGCTTCGTCGCGAGCTTCTCTCTCTGCGTCGCCGCGGCCTACGGCCTCGCGCGGCTCCTCGAACCCGGCGGGGGGGCTCTCCTCCGCCGGGGCGCCGCGACGGCGCTCGTCGCCCTCGCGGCCTTCGAGTTCTGGCCCCACCCCTTCACGATGAGCCGCTACCCCGAGCCGTCGATCTTCCGCGACTGGGCGAAGGACCCGACGCCCTTCGCGGTCTACGACGTCTCGGGCGACGCCCGGCCGCTCTGGAACGCCGTCCTCCACCGCCACCCCATCGTCGACGCCTACCTGACGCGGGTGCCCGAGCGGGTGAACCGCTGGCTCGACGACCACCCGGTCCTCGGCCACCTGCGCCACCCGCACGGCGGCCTCGGACCCGCCTACGCGCGGCGCGACCGAGCCATCGACTTCAACTGGGGCCACGGCTCGCCGATGCCCGAGCTCGCCCCGACGAACTTCACGGCCGAGTGGCGCGGCGAGCTCGTCGTGCCCGAGGACGGGGACTACACGATCGTGCTCGGCGCCGACGACTCCGGCGCCGTCTCCTTGGACGGCCGGACGGTCGTGGTGAACGGGGGCACCCACCCGTACCTCGAGCGCGCGGCGACGATTCCGCTCAGCCGCGGCCCGCACGCGCTCGACGTCGGCTACCGCCAGGAAGAGGGCGGCGCGGCGGTGCGCCTCCTCTGGGCCCGCGCCGGCGAGCGCCCGAGCGTGGTCCCGCCGGACGCGCTCGTGGGGCCCGACGGCCAGCCCGGGCTCGAAGCGACCTACCGGCAGATCGGCAACACGACGGGGCTCTCGCGCGAGGAGGCCCGCGCGGCGCTGCGGCGCGACGGCATCCGCTACCTCGTCTACCCCGCCTGGAAGCGCGAGCCGCTGCTCGAAGGAGAGCTCGGGCTGCCGACCGTCTACCTCGGCGAGGGGCTGCGGATCTACGAGGTGCCGGGGGCGTGATCGCGATCGTCGGCGCCCTCTCGGCCCTCTGGGCCGCGCTCTGGCTGTCGGGGCTCCCCTACTTCACCGACGACTACGATCGCTGGCTCGCTCGGGCCGCCCGGACGGACTGGCGGACGCTCGCCCTCGAGCTGTCGAATCCCTGGGGCGGCGCCGACGCGAGCTGGGGCTTCACGCGCCGGCCCGCCATCGTCGCGATCTTCAAGCTCCTCGGCCGCGGCGGCGCCTCGCCGGCGCTCGTCTTCGGCTTCAAGGCGCTCGCCTTCGGCCTGCTCGTCGCGCTGCTCTTCTGGACGGCCCGCCGCCTCGCGCCCGGCCCCGCCGCCTGGCTCGCCCCGCTCGCCGTCGTCTGCTGCCACGGCGCCTTCGCCTCCCTCGCGTGGGCGGGCGACCTGGCCGTCCTCGCGGATCTCGCGATCCTCGCCTCGCTCGTCGCCTTCGCCCAGGCGCTCGCCCCTCGGCCGCGAAGCGAGCGGTGGCGCGCCGTCGCCTGGACCGCGGCCGCCCTCCTCGCCGAGCTCCTCGCCGTCCAGACCAAGGCCAACGGGCGGCTCGTCCCCGCGATCCTCTTCGCCGCCCTCGCGCTGCGGCGCCGGTCCGGCCTGCGGCGCGGCCTTCCCGCCCTCGCCGCCGCCGCGCTGCTCGCCCTCCCCGTGGGGCCGCTCCTCTCCGGCCATCGCCCCCCCTGGCTCCTTCGCCCCGCGAGCGACTCCGGCTTCGAGTGGCACCGCGCCTCGCTCTCGCAGCTCTGGGCCTTCACCCTGGGGGGGCTCGGCCCCGGCATCGGCCACCCCTTCACGCCGTCCATCTCCATCGCCGCGGAGCTCTGGCCCCTCGCGCTCGGCGCGCTCGCCGTACTCGCGCTCTCGCGGAGGGCTCGCTCCGAATCCGCCGCGCCGCTGCTGCGCGACCTCGTCCTCGGCTGGGCCGCGCTCGCTCTCCTCGCCACGGCCTCCTACCCGGCCATCAACCCCTTCTTCCAGCGCCGCTACCTGATCGACCTCGTCGTCCCCGCCTCCCTCGCCCTCGCCCTCCTCGCGGACGCCGGCCTGCGCCGCCTCGCCGGAGCGCGCCGCCGGGTCGCGCTCGGCGCCCTCGCGCTCGCCGCGCTCGCCCAGGCCAGCAGCGGCTTCGCGCGCACGCTCGCCGACCGCGAGGCGCGCGCGCCCGTCGCCTCCATCGCCGACCGGCTCAATCGGACCGCCGCCCGCGAGCCCGCCGCGCCGCTGCGCGCCTACCTCGACGGCTACCTCCCGTACGAGTTCTGGCCGCCGCTCGCCGGCCGCGCCGAGACGGTCGCGCGACCGGCGCTCCGTTCGCTGCCGCCCGGCGCCCTCGTCTTCGCCTGGGGCGTCCCCCTCGAGGACGACCTCGCGCTCGTTTGCGCCGAGGACGGCGCCACCGGCGCCCTGATCGACCGGCTCCGCGCTCTCCCCCTGCCCGTCGGAAGCCTCTCGCGACGGCTGCGGCCCTCCCCCGCCCGCGCGCGCGCCCTCGCGCTCGCCGCCGAGGGCCGCTGGGCCGAGGCCGCCCCCGCCCTCGAGGCCGCGCTGCGCGAGGCCGACGTCCCCCGCGTCCGCCTCTCCCTCGGCGTCGCCGACCTCGAGCTCGGACGCCCCGCCGACGCCGATCGGATCCTCGCGCCCATCGACCTGCCCGCCGCGCCCGAGCTGCGCCCTGCCCGATTCGACCGCGCGCTCGCGATCTGGAAGGAGGGGCGCGCGGCCGAGGCCGCGGAGCGCTTCCAGCGGCTCGCCGGCGAGGATCCGAGCGACCTCGACTCCGCCTACGACGCCGCCGTCGCCCTCCGCGAGGCCGGCCGCCTCGCCGAGGCGAAGGCCGCCTTCGAGCGGCTGCTCGCCGCCCGCCCCGACCACGCCGGCGCCCTCGCGAACCTGCGCGAGCTCCGCTCATCCCCGCGGCGCTGAGCGGGCGAACCGCTCGCCCTGGCCGACATCCAGCTCCCGCGGCTCGGCTCGCGCGCGCAAAAAAGCCCCCGGGAGCGCTGCTCCGCTCCCGGGGGCCCCGGCTCGATGGCGGCGCTACTTCACGCCGCCGAGCGGCTTGCCGTCCGGCCCGAGGATCTGGACCGTCGGGCGACCGCCCACCACGATGAGGGACCTCTGCCGCTTCCCCTTCGTGCCGCGCGCCGCCCGGGTGGCCTGCCGCTTCGCCGCCGCCACCAGCTTCTGCTCAGGGGTCAGCGTCGCTCCCGACTTCTTCGGGGCGATGCCGAACTGAGCGAGCTGGGGGCTTCGGGGACCGAGCTGCGCCTTGACGGCCTGCACGACCTCGTCGAGAAGGGCATGCCAGCCTTGCGACTGGTTCTGCCGATTCACGACCGCTTCGTGCGCCGCCGCCTGCGCATCCCGGACCTGCGAGAGCAGCGTCAGGATGCTCTCGAGCTGCGAGATCAGCTGTGCGGGTGCCACCGCCTGCCCTGCCAGGACCACGTTCGCCGTCGCGGGCCAAGCCTTCTCAAACCCCGCGACGAGCCGGCCGACCCTCTTCTCGAGGGCCGTCGGCTGTTCTTGTACGTTCGCCATCGTCATTCACCTCCTCTCCGGGCCTCGTTCGCGCCCTATCGAGATACATGGGCCAGGAGGGCGAAAAACGTTTCAAGGGCTCGGTCGATTGCGCGCAAGGCGTCGGAAAGAGGGGAGGGTCGGAGGCCCGACGGCGCGCGTCGGAGGCTCGACCGTCGCGGTCGAACGTCCGACCGGCCCGGTCGGAGGCCCGACCGTCGCGGTCGGATGGCCGACGGGCCCGGTCGGAGGCCCGACCGTCGCGGTCGGACGCCCGACGGACCCGGTCGGAGGCTCGACCGGCGCGGTCGGATGGCCGACGGACCCGGTCGGAGGCTCGACCGTCGCGGTCGGATGGCCGGCGGGCGGGGTCGGAGGCCCGGCCGGCGCGGTCGGACGCCCGACGGACCCGGTCGGCGCTTCGACCGGCGGCGTCGGCGGAAGATTCCCTCCCGAGGCGCGCGCCGTTCCGGCCAGAGCGATCTGCCTCTGGCCGGTCGATTGGGACAGCGCCGCGGCCCATCGTGGGCTCGACACGGAGCCGAGCGCGACCGTGCCCCGATGGCGCGCTGGCGGCGGCCGCCGGGCGCCGTTAGGATCCCGCTCGTGCCCGTAAAGCTCGGCTCACACCGCGCCGCCGCCGAGAGCGGCCCCCTCGCGCTCCTGCGCGGCTGCCATGCCCGCATCCGGAGCTTCGCCTCCCTCTCCGTGCGCCTCTTCGCCGAGGAGGCCGCCCCCCTCGAGCGGGCCGAGGCCGGCCGGGCGGTCCACCGCTACTTCACGGTGGCCCTTCCGCTCCACAGCGACGACGAGGAGCGCTCGCTCGCGCCGCTCCTGCAGGCTCGGATCGCCGCCACCCTGGAGCGGATGACCCGCGAGCATCGCGAGCTCGAGGCGCTCGTCGCGACCCTTTCGCCCGCCTGGCTCGCCGCCGGCGGCGGCGGCGAGGGGGATCGCCTCCGCCCCCTCCGCGACGCCGAGCGCTTCGCCGCCGCCTTCGAGGGTCACCTCGGCCTCGAAGAGGCCGAGCTGTTTCCCGCCGTCGAAGCGCTCGGTCGCGAGCCGCTCGACCGGGTCTGGCTCGAGATGCAGCTTCGCCGCCGCCCGGCGGAGGAGGCTCACATCCCGGTGCCGCCCGGCCCCTGGCAGAGGTAGAGGGGCGCGCCGGCCACGAGGAAGGGGACGCACGCTTCCTGATCGGTGCAGCCGCCGTTGAGGCCGTCCGAGGGCGAGCAGAAGGGGCAGCCGGTCTTGCCGTAGGCGTCGGTGCAGAAGGACGCGCTGTCGGCGCCGAGCATCATGCTCTGACAGCTCTCGTTCGTGGGGCAGCCGCCGTTGCCGGCGCCGGTGGGGACGCAGAGGAGGCAGCCCGGCGGCAGGACCGCCTGGGTGAGCGGGGCGAGGAAGGCCGGGCAGCCGGTGGCGCCGCTCGCGTCGGCGCAGAGGTAGAGGGCTTGCGACCCCTGCATCTCGCGCACGCAGCTCTCGGAGAGGGGACAGCCGCCGTTGGGCGGCTGGACGGGGTTGCAGGAGAGGCAGCCGGCCGACGCGGCGCCGGCGAGCGGGAGCGGCGCGCCGCCGTCGCCGCTCGACGG
>JAJXUD010000002.1 GCA_021783235.1 Myxococcales bacterium
GAGAAGGCTCATCGAGGTCGTGATGAGCGTGATGACGACCCCGAGAAGGCTCATCGAGGTCGTGATGAGCGTGATGACGACCGCGACAAGGCTTCTCGAGGTCGTGATGAGCGAGATGACGACCGCGAGAAGGCTCATCGGGCCCTTGATGAGCGAGATGACGACCGCGAGAAGGCTCATCGGGCCCTTGATGAGCGAGATGACGACCGCGAGAAGGCTCATCGAGGTCGTGATGAGCGTGATGACGACCCCGAGAAGGCTTCTCGAGGTCCCGATGAGCGTGATGACGACCGCGAGAAGGCTTCTCGAGGTCGTGATGAGCGAGATGACGACCCCGAGAGCGGCTCTCGGGCCCGCGAGAGCTCCTCTCGAGCTCCCCGAGACGAAAGCGGCCATCCCCCCTTAGGGGGAGGACGGCCGCCTTCTCGCCCGCGCGGGCGCCGCTCAGCCGCCGATCGGGTGCGCCTTCGCCGCTGCGAGGCCGTTGCCGGCGAAGTCGGCCACGCCCGTGCCGAGCGTCAGCCTCTGCGTCCCGCTCGGCAGCTTCTGGTTCGGCGTGATGGCGATCGTCGAGCCGTCCACTCGGCCCGCTACTGCGGGATCGCGACCACGTTCAGGACGCAGTCGTCGTAGGCGGCGAGCGTGCCGTCCCCCTCCGCGCAGACGTAGCAGCTCCCGCCGCTGAGGGCGTCGGGGTTCGCGTCGACCCGGATCGTGTGCGTTCCCGCCGGCAGCGTGAAGCCGTCCGAGAGCTTCCAGGTCTGGTGCCAGTAGTTCGGCCCGTTGACGTGGATCCGCTCGCCCCACATCGGATCGCCCTTCGGCGTGCCGTCCACGGTGAAGCGGTAGCCGACGTGGCACTGCCCCTGCGAGGGCGCGGTCGGGCTGTTCCCCCCGGTCGTCCGCTGCACGCCGTCGGCGCTCGCCTCCACGAGCGCGGCGGTCGGCAAATTCAAGGTCACGGTGAGCCCCGGGATCGCCTGCCAGGTCGAGCTGGAGGGCGAGGCCGTCGAGGCGATTGCCCCGGTCCGGTGGACCGAGGCCCCCTGCACGGGCGGCAGGGTCGCCTCGCGGGCGACGAGCTTCACCCAGTCGAAGTCGGCGCAGGAGGCGCTCGAGCTCGCGTCGTGGCTCGCGATCTCGATCTCGAGGTCGTGGCTGCCGGCCGAGAGCAGGGCCGAGCCGACCATCACCGGGGCGAACTCCTTCTTCAGCGTCGGCGAGTAGAAGTCGACCTGCGCGAGCGTCTGGCCATCGACGAGGACCGCGTCCACCGCCCGGTCCGTGTCGAAGTCGCCGCGGATCCAGACGTCGTAGTAGCCGCCGAAGACGGCCGTGAAGTTGAACTGCAGGTTCGCGCCGACCGAGCAGCTCCCGACCGTGCCCGCGCCGGAGTAGGGCGGGAAGGCGCTGCTCGTCGCGCCGAAGCCCGTCGCGCTGGTGGCGTTCTCGGCTTCGAGGAAGATCGTCGGGACGCCCGTCGTCTTCGCGTAGATCTGCGCGGGCGAGTCGGGCGAGCCCGCGGGTCCGGTCGCCCCGGCGGCCCCCGTCACGCCCGTCGGCCCCGTGGGCCCGGTGGGGCCCATCGCGGCGGCCCCTCCCCCGGCGCCGGTCGCGCCCGTGGCGCCTGGCGTGCCCGTCGGCCCCATCGGCCCGACCGGGCCGGTGGCGCCGGTGGGGCCCGCCCCTCCGCTGCCGGTGGCGCCGGTGGGCCCGGTGACCCCCTGGGGGCCGGTGGCTCCGGAGCAGGCGGAGAGGAGCGCGAGCGAGGCCAGCGAGGCGAGCAGCGAGCGGACGGGCATTCGAATCCTCCAGCGGCCGGTCGGCCGACGATGGAATGCTCTCCGATCGCCGACTCCGCTGTCAACCGCGGGCGACGCCGCCGCTAGCCCTCTCCGCCCGAGCCGCCGGTCATGCTCGCGAGCGTCCGGCGCGCGAAGGAGGCCAGGTGGACGAGGAGCAGCCCGAGCCACGGCAGCGCGACCCACTGGAACCAGAGCCGGTCGGGCGTTCGGCTGCGGTTCAGCAGGGCGGCGAGGGCGACGCCGCCGAGGAAGAGCGCGAAGTGGAGCGTGAGCAGCTGCCGCTGCCGGTCGCGCGTGAGGAATCCCTTGGAGGGTCGCCTGTTGGCCATGGCGGGCGGCAGCCTACGCGAACGCCTTCGCGCGAGGCAAGGGAGGCCCGGAAACGTTTGACCCGGCGCGGCATTTTGGGCTACTGACGGCTGTTTCACATCGAAGGCCCCTCCAATGCCCCCGCCGACCGCCACCGCCCAGAAGATCCCCGTCGCCATCGAAGACGAGATGCGCCGTTCGTATCTCGACTACTCGATGTCGGTCATCATCGGCCGCGCCCTCCCGGACGTCCGCGACGGCCTGAAGCCCGTGCATCGCCGCATCCTCTTCGCGATGCACAACCTCGGCAACAGCCACGGCAAGGCCTACAAGAAGAGCGCCCGCATCGTCGGCGACGTCATCGGCAAGTACCACCCGCACGGCGACGCGGCGGTCTACGACTCGATCGTGCGCATGGCGCAGGACTTCTCCATGCGCTACCCGCTCGTCGACGGGCAGGGGAACTTCGGCTCGGTGGACGGCGATCCGCCGGCGGCCATGCGCTACACCGAGATTCGCATGGACCGCCTCGCCGAGGCGCTCCTCGCCGACATCGAGAAGGAGACCGTCGACTTCGGGCCGAACTACGACGACAGCGAGCACGAGCCGCTCGTCCTGCCGGCCGGCTTCCCGAACCTCCTCGTCAACGGCGCCACGGGCATCGCGGTGGGCATGGCGACGAACATCCCGCCGCACAACATGCGGGAGATCATCGACGCCACGATCCACCTCGTCGACCAGCCGCGCTGCGGCCTCGAGGAGCTGATGGCCTTCGTGCCGGGGCCCGACTTCCCCACGGGCGGCTTCATCCACGGCCGCGAGGGGATCCTGCGCGCCTACCAGACGGGGCGCGGCCAGATTCAGGTCCGCGGGAAGGCGGAGATCGAGGTCCACCCGAAGACCGAGCGCGAGACCATCGTCGTCACCGAGATCCCCTTCCAGGTCAACAAGGCCCGGCTCATCGAGCGGATCGCCGAGCTCGTGCGCGACAAGAAGCTCGAGGGCGTGAGCGACATCCGCGACGAGAGCGACCGCGACGGGATGCGGATCGTCGTCGAGGTGAAGCGCGACGCCATGGGCGCCGTGGTCTTGAACAACCTCTTCGCGCACACGCCGCTGCAGGAGACCTTCGGCATCAACATGCTGGCCATCGACCAGGGGCAGCCCCGGGTCCTCGGCCTCAAGGAGCTGCTCGAGCGCTTCGTCGCCCACCGGCGCGAGGTGGTGACGCGGCGCACCCGCCACGAGCTGCGCAAGGCGCGCGAGCGCGAGCACATCCTGCTCGGCCTGCAGATCGCCCTCGATCGGCTGGACGAGGTCATCGCGCTCATCCGCGCCTCGAAGGATCGCGAGATCGCGAGCGCGGGGCTGCAGACGCGCTTCGGCCTCTCCGAGATCCAGGCGAAGGCCATCCTGGAGATGCAGCTGCAGCGGCTCACCGGCCTCGAGCGGCAGAAGATCCTGGACGAGCTCGCCGAGCTGCAGAAGACCATCGCGCGGCTCGAGGAGATCCTGCGGGTCGACCGGGTCCTGCTCGACGTCATCGTCGGCGAGCTCCGGGCGCTGCGCGAGCAGTTCGGCGACGAGCGGCGCACCCAGATCGTCGGCGCGGGGACCGATCTGTCGGCCGAGGACCTCATCGCCGACGAGGAGATGGTCGTCACGTTGAGCCACGCGGGCTACGTCAAGCGCAACCCGGTCACCGAGTACCGGGCGCAGCGGCGCGGCGGCCGGGGCAAGATCGGCGCCGGCGCCAAGGACGACGACTACCTCGAGGATCTCTTCGTCGCCTCGGCCCACAGCTACGTCCTCGTCTTCTCGACGCGCGGCCGGGTCTACTGGCTCAAGGTCCACGAGATCCCGCCCGCCGGCCGCGCCGCCCGCGGCAAGGCCATCGTCAACCTCGTCGCCTTCCAGGCCGAGGAGAAGCTCGCGGCGATCCTGCCGGTCAAGAGCTTCGAGCCGGGCAAGCACGTCGTGCTCGTGACCCGCGCCGGCATCATCAAGAAGACCGAGCTCGACCAGTTCCAGCACCCGCGCCAGGGCGGCATCATCGCGCTCGGCATCGACGAGGGCGACGCGCTCGTCGCGGCGCGGCTCACCGACGGCAAGCGCGACCTGCTCCTCACGACGCGCCAGGGCATGGCGATCCGCTTCCAGGAGGACGAGGTCCGGCCGATGGGGCGGGCGGCCTACGGCGTCAAGGGCATCACGCTCGAGGAGGGCGACGCGGTGGTCTCGGCGGAGGTCCTCACCCCCGGCAGCTCGATCCTCACCGTCACCGAGCACGGTTACGGCAAGCGGACCGAGGAGGCCGAGTACCGGCTCCAGGGGCGCGGCGGCAAGGGGATCATCACCATCAAGACCACCGAGCGGAACGGCGGCGTGGTCGGCGCGGTGCAGGTCAGCGACGCCGACCACCTCATGATCATCACCGACAAGGGGATGCTCATCCGGATGCCCGCGAAGGGGATCAGCGTCATCGGCCGCAACACCCAGGGCGTCCGGCTCATCGGCGTCGACGGCGAGGGCGAGAAGGTCGTCGGCCTGAGCCGCCTCGCCGCCGAGGAGGCGGTCGAGGGCGGCGAGCCTCCTCCCGGCGAGCCCGAGTCCGAGCCCGAGCCCGGCGAGCCCGAGCCCGAGCCCGAGCCCGACGAAGCGTGAGGGCGCGCCGGACAGCCTGGGCGCTTCTCTTCGCCCTCTCGGCCTGTCCGCGCTCCGCCCAGGGGCTCCTCGAGCACGCCGACGCGCTCGAGGTGCAGAAGCGCTACCCCGAGGCGCTCGCCAGCTACCGCGACGCGCTCCGGCGGCTCGGCGAGGACGACGGCCCGCAGGCCCGCGCCATCCGCGCCCGCGCGCTCTTCCGCCTCGGCGACCTCTGCTACCTCGACATGGGCGACGCCCGCTGCGCGAAGGACGCCTACCAGCGGCTCCTCGACCGGCTCCCGGACGCGCCCGAGGCGTACCAGGCCCGCGTCCACTTCTCGGAGCTGCTCCGCGACCGGATGGGCGACGTCCCGGGCGCCATCGCCCAGCTCGAGGCGCTCGTCGCCGCCTACCCCGACCGGCCGGGCGCGGACGAGTTCCAGTACCAGGCGGCCGAGGGCTACTTCGGGCTCGGCGATCTCGCCCAGGCGCGGACCGAGGCGCGGGCGCTCCTCGAGCGCTTCCCGCAGAGCAAGCGGGCGCCGCAGGCGCGCTTCCTCGTCGCGAGCTGCTTCGAGCTCGAGGGCGACCGGTCCGAGGCCATCGCCGCGTACCAGGGGCTCATCGACCGGACGCAGGACCCCGAGCTCGTCCCCCGGGCGCAGCTCGCCCTCGCGAAGCTGCTCGAGCAGGAGGGGCAGGACGATCGGGCGCTCACGACGCTGCTCGCCTGCCTGAAGGGCTACCCGAACCCGCGGACGATCCAGCTCGAGATCGAGCGGCTCGAGGCGAAGCTCTCGCGGGATCGCTTTCTCGAGCACCCCGACGCCTTCGACCACGGCCTGCGGGCGCCCCCGCGGCGCCACGTCGCCTCCGCGGCGACGCAAGCTCCAGCCGCGGCCCCTGCCCTGCTCACGCCGCCGGCCCCAGCGGCAGCCCCAGCCCCGACCCCAGCGCCGACCCCGACCGCGGCCAAAGGAGATTGAAGATGGATCGCAGCGAAGCGCTCTTCGAGGAGGCGCGGCGCCTCTTCCCCGGCGGCGTCAACTCGCCCGTCCGGGCGTTCGGCGGCGTCGGCGGGACGCCTCGCTTCTTCCGGCGGGGCCACGGGGCCACCCTCGAGGACGTCGACGGCCGGAGCTACGTCGACTACGTGGGGAGCTGGGGCCCGCTCATCCTGGGCCACGCCCACGCCGAGGTGAGCCGCGCCATCGCCGAGGCGGCCCTGGACGGGACGAGCTACGGCGCGCCGCACGAGGGGGAGATCCGGCTCGCGCGGGCGGTCCGCGAGGCGATGCCCTGGCTCGAGCGGGTCCGCTTCACGAGCTCGGGCACCGAGGCGACCTCGGCGGCCCTGCGGCTCGCGCGCGCGTTCACGAAGCGGGACGAGATCCTGAAGTTCGACGGCTGCTACCACGGCGCCACCGACAGCCTGCTCGTCCGGGCGGGCTCCGGGGTCGAGACGCTCGGCCTCCCCGACTCGCCCGGCGTCCCTTCGGCGCTGGCTCGGCTCACCCACACGCTCCCCTTCAACGACGTGCCGCGGCTCGAGCCGTTCTTCGCGGAGCACGGCGCCCGGATCGCCTGCGCCATCGTCGAGCCGATCGTCGGGAACATGGGCGTTCTGCCGCCGGCCCCCGGCTTCCTCGAGGCGCTCGCCGCCCGCTGCCGGGCCGCCGGGGCGCTCCTCGTCGTCGACGAGGTGATGACCGGCTTCCGCGTCGCCCGCGGCGGCGCCCAGGAGCGGCTCGGCGTTCGCGGCGACCTCACCGCCTTCGGCAAGATCATCGGCGGCGGCCTGCCCGTCGGCGCGTTCGGCGGCCGCGCCGACGTCATGGCGCTCGTCGCGCCCGAGGGGCCCGTCTACCAGGCGGGCACGCTCTCGGGGAACCCGGTGGCGATGGCGGCGGGCGTCGCGACGCTCGCGGCGCTCGCCCGGCCCGGCAGCTACGAGCGGCTCGAGGCCGCCTCCGCCCGGCTCGCCGCGGGGCTCGTCGAGGAGGCCGCGCGCGCGAAGCTCCCCGTGCGGCTGAACCGCGTGGGATCGATGTGGACGCTCTTCTTCGCCGAGGCCGAGGTCGTGGACGCGGCCTCCGCGCGCCGGGCGGATCGGGCGCGCTACGCGAGCTTCTTCCACGCGATGCTCGAGGAGGGCGTCTACCTGCCCCCGTCCCAGTTCGAGGCCGCCTTCGTCTCGCTCGCCCACGGCGAGGCGGAGATCGATGGGACCATCGCCGCCGCCCGCCGCGCCTTCGAGCGGCTCTGAGCCGCCCGGGAGGAGCGGGCCGGACGGAAGGCTCTGGTGCGAGCCTTTCCGTTGACAGCCGAGATCATCGCATGCTAAACGGGGGCCCCTTTCCGGGGCGCCCAGATCCGCAGGTCTGGCAACGGTTTTTTCGAGGGGTCGGGCGCGGCAGTGGACGGTCCACGGGAGCCAGGCGAAGGCCCCCGGGCGAAGACCCCGACAGCGGATCTTCGTTACCTCGACGTGGGTTGGATCATGTTGGGGTCGGTGACGGCGGGCGTTTTGGGCGGATATTTGCTGGATCGGTGGCTCCAGACGGCGCCGTGGTGTCTCGTCGGCGGCAGCCTCCTCGGGATTTTCGTCGGGCTGTACGAGCTCATCCTCACGGCCATCAACCTCGGTAAGCGGCGCGGGAACTGACGAACGATGTCGATGAAAATTCAGATCAGCGCGATCGCCGCCTGGCTGGCCCTCGGCTCCGTCCTCGCGGCCCTGCCGCTCTCGCACCGGGCCGCCCTCGGCCTCTGGGGCGGATGGGGCACGGGCGGCGCCGCCGGCTTCGTCACGCTCGGGCTGCTCGGCTGGACTCTTCGCGACGGGGCGCCCGGGATCGAGAGCGCGCTCCGCGCCATCGTGCTCGGCTTCGTGACCCGGCTCGGCCTCCTCGGGGTCGGCCTCGTCCTCGCGGTCCGGCTCGGCGGCAGCGCGCTGGCCTTCTGCGGGCTCTTCTTCGCGATCTACCTCGCCTGCCAGGCGGTCGAGGTCGCCGTGGCCACCCGTCCGGCGTCGCTCGGGGCCGCCCGATGAGCCTCCTCTCGATGGCGCCCTCGCTCCTCCTCGGAGCCGAGCTCGGGGCCGAGGCCTCGGAGAAGCAGCCGTCGGTGGCCGACGCGGTCTTCGAGCACGTCACGGACAGCCACGTCCTCGAGTTCCACTGGCCGTTCGGCGGGCAGCTCGTGATCCAGCTCCCCCATTGGCCGGTGAGCCTCTTCGGCCACGTCTACGACTTCGGGCCCACCAAGCACGTCGTCTGGATGTGGATCGCCTCCGTCGTCCTCTTCCTCGTGGTCTTCCTCGCCGGTCGGGCTCGCGGCAAGAGCCTCGTCCCGAAGGGGCTCTCGAACCTCATCGAGATGATCGTCCTCTTCGTGCGCGACGAGATCGCGCTCAAGACGATGGACGAGCAGATGGCGGACCAGTACCTCCCCTACCTGCTCACCGCCTTCTTCTTCATCGTCTTCAGCGCGGGAGTCGGCCTCTTTCCGTTCAGCGCGACCTCGGTCGGCAACATCGCGGTCACCGCGGCGCTCGCGGGCTGCACCTTCGTGCTCATGCAGGTCGCCGGGATCAGCCACCAGGGCTTCTTCGGCTACTTCAAGCACCTCATCCCGGCGGGCGTGCCGTGGTGGATGACGCCGCTCATGTTCCCCATCGAGCTCTTGGGGCTCTTCACGAAGACCTTCGCGCTCTGCATCCGGCTCTTCGCGAACATGATCGCCGGCCACATCGTCATCTTCTTCATCCTCGGGCTCGTCTTCATCATGCACACGCCGATCGTGGCCATCGGCTCGGTCCCGTTCGCGGTCGCGCTCTACCTGCTCGAGCTCATCATCATCCTGATTCAGGCCTACATCTTCACGATGCTCTCGGCGCTCTTCATCGGGATGAGCGCGCACGCACACTGAGAGCCTTTTCACCCGAAGCGAGAAGCAGCCAACGGAGGAGGAAAAAAGACCATGTGGAACCTGGCACTCGGTTATCTCGGAGCAGGCATCGGCGCGGGCCTCTGCGTCATCGGCGTCGCCATCGGCATCGGCCGCCTCACGGCCGCCGCCATGGAGGCCACGGGCCGTCAGCCGTCGGCCGCGGGCGACATCCGGACCGGCATGCTCATCACCGCCGCCATGATCGAAGGCGTCGCCTTCTTCGGCGCCATCGTCTGCCTGCTGCTGTCGATCAAGAGCTGATGGAGGGCGGGGCGTTCGCCCCGCCATTGGAGCGCGCATGATGGCCCCCTGCTTCGCAGACGCCAATCTGATGGCCGTCGAGCCCGGACTCGTCTTCTGGACGATCGTCACCTTCGTCGTCCTCGTGCTGCTGCTCGCGAAGGTCGCGTGGCGGCCGATCCTCAGGCTCGTCGAGGAGCGCGAGAAGACGATCCACGGCAGCCTCGAGGCGGCGAAGCGCGACCGCAGCGAGGCCCAGGGGCTGCTCGACGAGCACCGGCGGCTCGTGGGCGAGGCCCGCAAGGAGGCCGCGGAGGCGATGAAGAAGGCGCTCGCCGACGCCGAGACCGCGCGCCTCGAGCTGGTGGCGCGGTCGCGCAAGGAGGCGGAGGAGCTCCTCCTGCACGCGCGCCGCCAGCTGGACGAGGACAAGGCGAAGGCCCAGGCCGAGCTCAAGGGCGTCGTCGTCGAACTCGCCATCGAGGTCGCCACCAAGATCCTGGGCGATCAGCTCCAGGATCAGGGGCGGCAGCGCGAGCTCCTCGAGCGCTACGTCGTCGAGCTGCCGCAGCGGCAGAAGGTCTCGGCCTAAGCGCCGCCGCCGGCGCCGCGCGGCCCCTCCCATGTCCCTCGCCTGCGGCATCGTCGGCCTTCCCAACGTCGGCAAGTCCACGCTCTTCAACGCCCTCTCGGAGGGCGCGAAGGCGGAGGCGGCGAACTACCCGTTCTGCACGATCGAGCCGAACGTCGGCGTGGTGGGCGTGCCGGACGAGCGGCTCGCCAAGCTCTCGGCGCTCTACCGCCCGAAGAAGACGACGCCCACGACGCTCGACTTCGTCGACATCGCCGGCCTCGTCAAGGGGGCGAGCAAGGGCGAGGGGCTCGGCAACCAGTTCCTCTCCCACATCCGGCAGGTCCAGGCGATCGTCCACGTCGTCCGCTGCTTCGTGGACCCGAACGTCGTCCACGTCGAGGGCTCGATCGATCCCGAGCGCGACGTCGCCGTCATCGACACCGAGCTCTGCCTGAAGGATCTCGAGACCGTCGAGAAGCGGCGCGAGCGCGCCCAGAAGGCCGCGAAGGGGAGCGGCAAGCCGGCCGAGGAGGCGAAGGCCGAGCTCGCGCTCCTCGACCGGGTCCGCGACGGGCTCGACCAGGGCAGGCCGCTGCGCGCCCAGGGGCTCACCGAGGAGGAGCGGGCGCGCCTCGCGGATCTCTTCGCGCTCACCGACAAGCCGGTCCTCTACGTCGCGAACGTGGGCGAGTCGCAGCTCGCGGATCCCGAGGCCGACCCCAACGTCCAGAAGGTCCGCCGCCTCGCCGAGCGGGAGGGGGCGAAGGCGGTCGTCATCTGCGCCGGCCTCGAGGCGGAGATCGCGCAGCTTCCGGCCGCGGAGCGCGGCGCGTTCCTCGAGGAGAGCGGCCTCACGGAGCCCGGGCTGAACAAGCTCGTCCGGGCCGCTTACGAGCTGCTCGGCCTCATCACCTTCTTCACGGCCGGCGAGGACGAGTGCCGCGCCTGGACCGTCCGCAAGGGCTCTCGGGCCCCCCAGGCGGCGGGCGTCATCCACACCGACTTCGAGCGCGGCTTCATCAAGGCGGAGATCTGCCGGGTCGAGGAGCTCTTGGCCCTGGGGTCGGAGGCGGCGCTGCGCGACAAGGGGCTTTTGCGCATCGAGGGCAAGGACTACGTCGTGCAGGACGGCGACGTGGCGCACTTCCGCTTTAATGTTTGAGTGTTTGGGCCCGTGCGGCCTCGGGGCTTCACTTGGGTCAGGGCCGTGGGGCTCCGCGGCTGGGCAGGGGTGGCGACGGCGGGGTACACTCCCCAGATGGCTGCCGCGGCGCGTAAACTCTTTCGTCACCTCGTCGACCGGCCCGATCACGAGATCGACCTCGCCCGGGCGGCCCTCGCGCTCGCCGCCGACGAGTACCCGGGCCTCGAGGCCAACCGCTACGTCGATCGTCTCGACGAACTCGCCCACGCCGTCCGCGAGAGCGCGCCGAGCCGAGAGCCGCTCGAGCTCCTCGGCGCCCTCATCGACCAGCTCAGCCGCGTCGAGCGCTTCCATGGCAATCGGACCGACTACAGCGACCCGCGCAACAGCTTCCTCTCCGACGTCCTCGACCGGCGCACCGGGATCCCGCTCAGCCTCTCGCTCGTCTACGTCCTCGTCGGCCAGCGGGCCGGCCTCTCGATGGCCGGCATCGCCTTCCCGGGCCACTTCCTCGCGCGCTGCAACCTCGACGAGGGCTTCGTCGTCCTCGACGCCTTCGACGGCGGCCGCCAGCTCTCCATCGACGACTGCCAGCGGCTCCTCCGCTCGGTGCAACAGGAGGCCGAGTTCGATCGCGAGATGCTCGAGCCCGCGAGCCACCGCGCGATCCTCTTTCGGATGCTCGCCAATCTGAAGTCGGCCTTCATGCGCAACGGCGAGGGGGCGAAGGCGGTTCGCGCCCTCGACACCATGCTCGTGCTCACGCCGTCGCACCCGAACCTGCTTCGCGACCGCGGCCTCTTGCTCTACGATCTCGAGCGATTCGACGATGCCCGCCGCGACCTCGAGCGCTACCAGGAGCTCGCGCCCGCCCGGGCCGCCCAGGACGCCGCCGCGCAGACGATGCTCGCCGTCTCCCGGCGCCGGCGGCTCTTGCTCAACTAGCCCGAGCGGCTGACGAGTCGGTCGTAGAGCCGGTAGGCGCGGTCGGCGAGCGCCGAGAGGACGAAGGTCGCCGCGATGAGCGCCAGGGCGAGCGTCCAGTAGAGCGGCCAGCCGCAGCGGTCCTGGAACCAGCGCGCGAGGTAGACTCCCTCGATGCCGTGGAAGAGCAGCGCCTCGTGGAAGAAGTAGGCCGCGAGCGACGAGGTCCCGAACAGCTCGATGAAGCGAACGGCCCCCGAGCGAAGCAGTCGCGGCGAGGCGACGGCCTCCAGCCCGAGGAGCGCCACGACGAGCAGGCAGACGATCGCCCAGCGGTCGCCGTGGTTCGTCGGGTCGGTGATCCAGAAGGCGTGCGGCGGATAGAGCTCTTGCCAGAGGCCGCTGGCGCGGTGCACCGCGAGGCCGGCCGCCGCGAGGCCGCAGAGCCAGAAGACGAGCGCGCGTCGGCTCGCGAAGGCGGCGAGCGAGCCCGCCGAGGCGCCGAGCCAGACGTAGCCCGCCCACGGGAGGAGCGGGAAGAGCGAGCCCGAGGCGACGTTCAGGAAGTGCGAGAGGGGCCCGCGCAGCGGCTCCGCGAGCGGAGCGGCGCCGAACGCGGCCGCCGCGAGCACGAGCACCAGCGGCGGGATGGCGCGGGGGAAGGGCGCGAGCAGCGCGAGGACGGGCAAGGCGACGGCGAGCGAGAGGCCGATGCAGCCGAGGATGTCGATCCGCAGGAGGTAACGGGGCTCCCGAAAGATGGGAAACCACATCCAGTTCACGAGGCAGGCGACGAACAGCACCTCGCCGATGCGCCGCGCCGTCCGCCGCACCCGGCGACCGCGCGCCCCGCCGCGCGCCCCCCGCACCTGAACGAGCGCGATGGAGAAGCCGGCCGCGAAGGTGAAGGCCGGCGCCACGAGCCCGTCGAACCGCTGCAGGCCGTCGAAGAGGGGCCCGGCGCGCAGCTCGGGACGCAGGAGCGCGAGCGCGTGCGTCTGCACCATGAAGAGGACCGAGAGCCCTCGCAGCCAGTCGAGGGCGAGGATCCGTCCGGCCGCCGGCGCGCGACCTCGGGTCACGAGCGGCGCGCCGAAGGGGCTACAGGCGAGGCGGTGCCGGGCTTTGAAGCGCGGATGCGCACGAGGGGCTCCGAATCAGAAGTTCGCGCCGATGTCGCCGATCGAGACCGACGGGCCGAAGATGAACGAGAGCTGCTGCGCGTAGTGCTGCGCCGGCACGGGGATCACCGTTGGGGAGTATTCGAACCAGGCGTGGATCCCGACCGAGGCCTGGGTCGGCTGGTTCGCGTTCAGGATGGGGACCGTCAGGCCGAGGCCGGTGACGATGGAGAGTTCCGCGCTCGGGCCCGGGACGCCCGGCGCGATGGGGGCGGCGGCGAGGTCCGTGCCGAAGAGGCCCACCTCGAGGTCGATCGGAAACTCCTTGCCCTCGCGATCGAGCGCCGCGAGCCGCAAGAGGGCGCCGGCGCTGAACGCGACGACCCCGGCGTCGGGACCGGAGGTGAGCCGGTAGAGCCCCGTGGGAATGGTCGCCGAGCCGTAGAGGCGCAGCCGCTCGTTGCCGAAGATGAGCGTCAGCTCCTGTCCGGTGACTCCGCCGACGCCGTCGCCCGCGGCATAGGGGTCGCCGGGCTCGTGGGCGAGCGAGACGTGGACGTGATCGAACGGCTTCACCGGGACGCTGGGCTCGATCCAGACCGACTCGTGGCCGGGGAGGGGAGCGATGGCGAGCAGCTTCGAGAAGCCGCCGGGGGCGGCCGTGCCGTCGGAGTGGCTGACGGCGAGCGTGAGGCGGAGCCGCTGGGGGCCCTCCTCCGGGGTGATGGCGCCGCGGTCGATGCGCAGGCGGCAGGAGTGGCGGCTCTCGAAGGGCAGGTTGACGGTCTCGCCGGGAAGGATGCGCCGCTCGCCTCCGCCGGCGCCGCGGCAGAGGACGGCGATGAAGCGGTTCGCGCGCGGCTCTTCGGGGGCGAGGGAGATCGGGACGCTGACCGGCCGGACCTTGTAGCCGGGCTCGGCGGAAAAGACCGCGAGGGGCGGCTCCTCCGGCCCGAGGCCGGCCTCGATCGGGCGGTAGCCCACGAGGATCGGGATGGTGCCGCCGCTCGGGGCGGTCCCCTGGATCTCGAGCCGCGGGCGGCTGCCGAGCACCTGGTAGTAGCCCGGCAAGGACTCGGGCGTGAGGGCGGGCGCGAGGCTCGGATCGGGGACGAGGAGATCGACGCGCACCCGACGGTTCGTGGGGATGGCGTCGAGCTCGCCGATCTGCGGGTCGACGAGCCGCGCGCGGGTGCCGAGGTGACCCTCCGTGATCGGGACGGTCACCGAGCCGACGAGCGCGTGCGTGGTCCCGGAGAGCAGCCGGACGTCGAGCGACGGCAGCCCCCGGGCGGGGACGTGGCCGAGGGAGACGACGAGGCGCCGGCCGTCGGCGGACTGCGAGAGGACGGCCGAGGCGGAGGGCGGCGACGTCTCGACGGTGAGGTCCTGCGGTCCGTGGGGGCAGCTCTCGCCGAGCGCGAGCGGCAGCCGGTGGTCGTCGACGCCCCCGAGGAGGGCTGGGGCGAGCGGCCGGAGCTGGCAGCGGGCGAGGGGCAGCGTCACCACCGCCTTGGAGACGAGGCCATGCGGACCTCGCAGCGCCACGCCGTCGCGCAGCTCGAGCTGAACGGCGAGCGAGGCGCCCGACTCGGGGGGCGTGACCACGAGCCGGTCGCCCTCGTCCGAGAGCCGGCAGGAGGTCTCGCAGCTCGCCGCCTCGACGGCGCCCGGCCAGGCGACGGGCAGCGCGGCCTCGCTCCGCCAGGCCTCGAGCGGTGCCGCGCGGACCGGGGGCTGGTCGAGCACGTAGCGGCGCACCGGGACCCGGAAGGCCTCGAGTGGGCGAGGCGCGCCGTGCCGGTCCCAGAGGACGAACGGCTCGCCCGGCGGGGGCATCCCCGAAGGAAGCCGCAGGATGACGAGGCCAGAGGGCCCGCGCGGCAACGCCGCGTGGAGCGTCGCGACGGGAATCGGGATCTCGCAACGCTCGATCTGGTTCTCCAGGGTGACCGACGGGCAGACGGAGCTCGAGAACGTTGCAGCGCCCTCGTCCCGCCACCAGATCGGCCGGTTCGAGAGCTCCGCGCCGCGCAAGAAAGCGAGGCCGCGGTCGAGGTCGATCTCCGCCCAGGCGGGCTCGCGCGGCAGCGGGCCGACGCCGACCAGCGTCTCGACGCGCGGCGCGGCGCAGTCGCCGTAGGCGAGCTCGGCGCGCGCGCCGGTGCCTCCCGGGGCGAGGCGCAGGGAGCCGCCGGGAGTGATCGAGAAGGCCGGGTCGCCCGTCACCCTGCAGAAGCGGCCCGTGGGCGGCTCGACGAGCGCCCCCGATTCGACGGCGACGACCGGGCGGGCGGCGGTCGCGGCGAAGAGGAGCGACGACAGGGCGCCGAGCAAGGGCATGGTTCGTGTGTATCGCGGGGACCTGGGGATGAGAAGCGGCCCGACGGGTCGTGCAATGGATGCGCGTCTCGCCCCCAGACGCGCATTCGCTGCGCCTCCCCCTGGTCGGATCGCCGATCGTCGGACGGCCCCGGCCTTGCTTGAGCTGATTGGAACCTTATATCCAGGCGGGAACCTTGAGCGAGATCACCGAAGCGACCGAGGCGATGATGGACGGCAACGAGGCGGCAGCCTCGGTGGCCTACCGGCTCAGCGAGCTGGTCGCGCTCTACCCAATCACCCCCTCCTCGGCGATGGGGGAGCTGTCGGACGAATGGGCCTCTGAAGGGAGGCCGAACCTGTGGGGCGAGGTTCCGAGAGTCGTGGAGGCGCAGTCGGAGGCGGGGGCGGCGGGAATCCTCCACGGCGCGCTTCAGGCCGGCGCGCTCGCGACCACTTTCACGGCGTCGCAGGGGCTCCTGCTCATGATCCCGGAGCTCTACAAGATCGCCGGCGAGCTGACGCCCTGCTGTCTGCACGTGGCGGCCCGGGCGCTCGCGACGCACGCGCTCTCGATCTTCGGCGATCACTCGGACGTGATGGCCTGCCGGCAGACGGGGGCGGCGATGCTCTGCTCCGCCTCGGTCCAGGAGGCCCATGACCTCGCGGCCGTCGCGCACACGGCCTCGCTCGAGGCCCGGCTCCCCTTCCTCCACTTCTTCGACGGCTTTCGAACCTCGCACGAGATCGCGAAGATCCGGACCCTGTCGAACGGGGATCTCGAGGCCCTCGTCTCGGCCGCCGCGGTCACGGCCCACCGTGAGCGCGCCCTGACCCCCGATCGGCCGGTGCTCCGCGGCAGCTCGCAGAACCCTGACACGTTCTTCCAGTCTCGCGAGGCGCAGAACCCCTACCACCTGGCCTGCCCGAACCTGGTCGAGCGGGCGATGGCCCGGCTCGGCGCGCGCACGGGTCGCCGCTACGGCCTCTTCGACTACGTGGGCCATCCCGAGGCCGAGTGGGTCGTCGTCGCGATGGGGTCGGGCTGCGAGACCGTCCAGGCGATCGTGGAGCGCTGGGTGGCGCGCGGGGAACGGGTGGGGCTCGTCAAGGTGCGGCTCTACCGGCCGTTCGACGCGCGTCGCTTCCTCGCCGCGATCCCGAAGAGCGTCCGGCGCATCGCGGTCCTCGATCGGACGAAGGAGCCCGGGTCCTTGGGCGAGCCGCTCTTCCTCGACGTCTCGGCGGCCCTGCACGAGGCGGAGCGGGAGACAGGTGTGCCGGGCCCGCAGGTCCACGGCGGCCGCTACGGGCTCGGCGGCAAGGAGTTCACCCCGGCGATGGTGGCCGCGGTCTTCGAAGAGCTGGCGCGCGAGGCGCCGCGAGCTCGCTTCACCGTCGGGATCGACGACGACGTGACGAACCTCTCGCTCCGGCCGGTGCTCGTCGACGGGGAGCCGCGCGACGTCGTCCGGGCGGTCTTCTATGGCCTGGGATCCGATGGCACGGTGGGGGCGAACAAGAGCTCGATCAAGATCCTGGGGGAGGGAGAGGGCCGGTTCGCCCAGGGGTTCTTCGTCTACGACAGCAAGAAGTCCGGGGCGCTGACGGTGTCGCACCTGCGCTTTGGCCCGACGCCGATCCGGGCGCCCTACCTCATCGAGGGCGCGAGCTTCGTCGCCTGCCACCACTTCGCGCTGCTCGAGCGCGTCGACGTCCTCGAACGAGCGAGCCATGGCGCGACGCTGCTGTTGAACGCGCCCTACCCGGCGGCGGAGCTCTGGGAGCGGCTGCCCGTGGGGCTGCGGCAGTCGATTCACGACGAGGACGTCCGGCTCTTCGCGGTGGATGCCTCGAAGGTGGCTCGGGAGGCCGGGCTGCCCGGTCGAACCAACACGGTCCTGCAGACCTGCTTCTTCGCGCTCTCGAACGTCCTGCCCGAGGCCCAGGCCATCGATCGGATCAAGCGCTCCATCGAGAAGAGTTACGCCCGAAAGGGTGCGGAGGTGGTGCAGAAGAACTTCGCGGCGGTCGATCGGGCGCTCGCCGGGCTCGCCGAGGTCCCGCGGGGTCCTCGTCCGGGGGGCGCCGGCGCCGCCTGGTCGCCGATCCCGGACGAGGCGCCAGCCTTCGTTCGGACGGTGACGGCGGCCCTCCTTCGCAACGAGGGAGACCGGCTGCCGGCGAGCAGCTTCCCGGTCGACGGGACCTATCCCGTCGGCACCGCGCGCTACGAGAAGCGGAACCTCGCGGAGCAGATCCCGGTCTGGGACCCGGCCCTCTGCCCCCAGTGCAACAAGTGCGCGCTCCAGTGCCCCCACGCCGCCATCCGACCGAAGGTCTTCCCCTCGGACGCGGCGATCGCCGCGCCGCAGGGATTCAAGCGGGTGGCGTACCGCGGCGCGGACTTCCCCGGCCACGACTACGCCCTGCAGGTGGCGCCCGAGGATTGCACGGGCTGCGGCCTCTGCGTCGAGGTCTGCCCCGCCCACGATCCCGCCGACGAGACGCGCAGAGCCATCGCGATGGCGCCGCAGCCGCCGCTCTTGCAGGCCGAGCGGATGAACTGGCGCTTCTTCCTTGGCCTCCCGGAGGCCGATCGGACGAAGGTGAAGCTCGACCCCAAGGGAAGCCAGTTCCTCGAGCCGCGCTTCGAATTCTCGGGGGCCTGCGCCGGCTGCGGCGAGACGCCCTACGTCAAGCTGCTCACCCAGCTCTTCGGGGATCGCCTGCTCGTCGCGAACGCCACCGGCTGCTCGTCGATCTACGGCGGCAACCTACCGACGACGCCTTATTGCACGGGCGCCGACGGCCGCGGGCCGGCCTGGTCCAACTCGCTCTTCGAGGACAACGCCGAGTTCGGGCTTGGGATGAGGCTCGGCACGGACGCGCGGAGGACGCTCGCGAGGCAGCTCTTGCGCGCCAACGCGTCGCGCGTCGGCGAGCTCCTCGTCACCGAGATCCTGGAGGCCCGCGAGGACGGCGAGGCGGCGATCGCGGCGCAGAGGCAGAGGGTCGAGCGGCTTCGCGCGAGGCTCCGGGAGGCCGACCTCGCGGGCGAGGGCTTTGCGCGGGCGCTCGCGGCTTGCGCCGACGACCTCGTCCGCAAGACCGTCTGGATCGTCGGCGGCGACGGCTGGGCCTACGACATTGGCTTCGGCGGCCTCGATCACGTCCTTGCCTCGGGGCTCGACGTGAACCTGCTCGTGCTCGACACCGAGGTCTACTCGAACACCGGCGGCCAGCAGTCCAAGGCGACGCCGCTGCTCGCGACCGCCCGCTTCGCCGCAGCCGGGAAGGCCACTCGAAAGAAGGACCTCGGCCTGATGGCGATGGCGTACCGGGACGTCTATGTCGCCCGCGTGGCCATGGGCGCGAAGGACGGGCAGACGGTGCGCGCGCTCGTCGAGGCCGAGAGCTACCCGGGGCCGTCGCTCGTCATCGCCTACGGTCCGTGCATCGCCCACGGTTACGATCTCGCCTTTGGCGCGGACCAGCAGCGGCTCGCCGTGGCCTCGGGCGCATGGCTCCTCTACCGGCACGACCCGCGCCGGCTCGAACGCGGCGAGTCGGCCCTGCAGCTCGACTCCGCGGAGCCCAAGGTCGAACTCGACCGCTACCTCGCCCGGGAGACGCGCTTCCACGCGGTCAAGTCGGGCGATCCCGGAAGGCGCGAGAAGCTGCTCGAGGCGGCGCGCGCCGAGGTGAAAGAGCGCTACGCGCTTCATCGGCATCTCGCGGCGTCGAAGACCAAGGGAGCCTGAGCGAGGGTCGTTTTGCGTCAGGGGTGGTGAACGCCTCTCGCGCTTGGCCCCTCGATGAGGTCGCGGCCGATGTTGCGCCGGTCGGGGCCGAGCTGGTCGGCCCGCTGGCCGAGGGCCATGCGGCGTGCGGCCTCGGCAAAGTCGCGCTCCACCGAGAGTGCGTTCTCGTACCGATCCTGCGGGAGCGACTTCAGGAAATTCACGACCGCGGCCGGCGCCTCGTCCAACTCGGCGCCGTCCACGAGCTCCTCGCGGGTGGATGGGTAGTCCGCGTCGTGGACGTAGGTCCAGACGCTCTCATGCGGGTCTTCTCCGATGCCATGTGCCATGGACACCTCTTCCTTCAAGGTGGGACTCCGGACGGCCTTCGGCACGTCGTTGACGCACTTCCCTCGCGCGTCGTACACAGGAGCCGCATGGATCCCAGCCAGCCAATCGCCGCGGCGCTCGACGCGCTGCTGGAACAGATGATCCGGCAGCAACGCCAAAAGGTCCTCGCGCACGCCCGCGAGCTCGTGCCGCAGCTCACCGCGGACGACGTCCTGAATCCGGACGATCACGCCGCCCTGGCGAACGACGGCCGCTTCAACTACGAGGACGGCATCCTCGCCGGCCTGCTCTCGGGCCAGATGGCCCTGCGGGCCCACTTCGCGGCCCAACGGCCAGCGGCGACGGACATCGAGCAGTCGTGAACGCGCTGCCGCTGCTCTGCGGCGCGATCGGCGTCCTCGCCGTCGGCTACCGCTATTACAGCGCGTTCATCGCGACCCGAATCCTCGTGCTCGACGACAGCCGGGTGACGCCCGCCCGGGAGCTCTCGGACGGTCAGAACTTCGTGCCGACGCCGCGCTGGGTCCTCTTCGGCCACCACTTCGCGGCCATCACGGGGGCGGGGCCCCTGATCGGCCCGGTGCTCGCCTGCCAGTACGGCTGGGCGCCGGGCTTCCTCTGGCTCGTCGCCGGGGTCGTGCTGGCCGGGGCCGTGCACGACTTCGTGATGCTCGGGGCCAGCCTGCGTCATGGCGGCCGATCGTTGGCCGAGATCGCGCGCGAGGAGATCTCACCCCTGGCCGGCGCGCTGGCCTCGGGGGCGATCCTCGTCGTCCTCGTCGTCGCGGTGGCGGCCATGGGTTTCGCGGTCGTCAATTCGATGAAGCAGGACGCCTGGGGGACCTTCACCCTCGTCGCGAGCGTTCCGCTCGCCATGGCGATGGGCCTCTCGATGACGTCGGGTGGCCGGAATGCCATCGCGTGGGCGAGCGTGCTCGGGGTCGCCGGGCTGTTCGCGGCGGTCGCTTTCGGCGGCTGGGCGAGCGGGCTGCCGGTCGGCGCGCCCGCCCGCGAGCTCTTCGAACGCGCCTTCGCCCTGGGGCCGCGGGGGGTCGCCATCGGCGTCGCCGTCTATGGCTTCGCGGCGAGCGTCCTCCCGGTCTGGTTGCTCCTCACCCCGCGCGATTACCTGAGCAGCTACCTGAAGCTCGGGACGATCGGTGCGCTCGTGCTCGGGGTCCTCTGGGTTCACCCGGTCCTGCGCGCTCCCGCGATGAGCGCCTACGTCCACGGCGGCGGGCCCATCGTCGCCGGGAAGCTCTTCCCATTCGTCTTCATCACCATCGCCTGCGGCGCCATCAGCGGCTTCCACTCGCTCATCGCGACGGGGACGACGCCCAAGATGGTCGCGCGCGAGAGCGACGCGCGCCCCATCGGCTACGGCGCGATGCTCTGCGAAGGGCTCGTGGGCGTCACTTGCCTCGTCGCCGCGAGCGCGCTCCACCCAGGGGACTATTACGCCATCAACGCGACCGCCGAGGTCTTTCACCGGCTGGGCCTGCAGCCGGTCGACCTCGCGCGGCTCGAGCACGAGGTGGGGACCGCGCTCGCGGGAAAGACGGGTGGCGCCGTCAGCCTCGCGGTTGGGATGGCCGAGATCTTCGCGAAGCTTCCGCTCGTGCGGGCGGTGCCGAGGATCCTCGCCTACTGGTACCACTTCGCGATCGTCTTCGAGGGGCTGTTCATCCTGACGACGGTCGACGCGGGCACGCGGGTGGCCCGCTTCATGGTGCAGGAGGTCGCTGGCCGGATCCACCCGAGGCTCGGCCGCCACGATTTCTGGCCGGCGGCGGTCCTCGCGACCGGGCTCGTGGTCGCGGCCTGGTCGTGGCTCATCTTCGCGGCCCTCGCCGATCCGCGCGGCATGGGCGTGCTCTGGACCCTTCTCGGCGTCGCGAACCAGCTGTTGGCCGTCATCGCGCTCACGGTGGCGACGAGCTGGATCGTCAACCTCGGCAAGGCGCGCCATGCCTGGGTGACGCTCTTGCCCCTCGTCTGGGTGGCGACGACCACCTTCTCGGGGGGGGCGCTCTCCATCCTGGGGCCGTACTGGAAGATGCTGGAGACGCCGGCGAGTCGGCCGATGGGACTCCTCTGCGCGGGCGGGATCGGCGTGGTCATGGTCGCGACGCTCGCCATTCTCGCGGAGGGCGCGCGCCGCTGGCGCCCGAAGGCGCAGGGAGCGGTTGTCCTTTCGGGCGGCGTCCGGTAGCTTTCCTGGCTCCCGATGCGCCTCCTCCTCTGCGCCCTTCTCGTCGGCCTCTGGTCCTCCTGCGGCTACGTCTTTCCGAGCTGCGAGACGATCCCGCCGTGCCCCACCGGGCAGACGCTCTGCACCCAGGCGAGCTGCTCCGACCTGACGACCGATCGGTACAACTGCGGCTCCTGCGGGAACGTCTGCTCGAGCGGCTTCATCTGCGGGCCTGGTGCGGACGGCGGCCCAGCGTGCCTCTGCCCCGACCCCCGGTCGCTCGCGTCGAACGGGGCCTGCGTCGATCTCCGGATCGACAACTCGAACTGCGGGACGCTCGGGAACGCTTGCACGAACGGCGAGGTCTGCGTGGCCGGGGCCTGCGGTTGCCCCGGGGACGGCGGCGAGAGCTGTCTGCTCGACGGAGGGCCCGCGGACGCGGGCGGGCTGGACGCCGGTGAAGACGGCGGCAGCAGCGACGCGGGGGCGGACGCGGGCCCGATGAGCGACGCCGGCGGCGGCGACGCCTGACCCGAAGCCCGCGCGGGGCAGCTCCCCGTCGGGCCACCTCACGGTTGGCTCTTTCGCGCGGCCGAGTACAATCCTCCTGCTTTGGCCGACCCACTTCAATTCGTCGACGAGGCGCTTCGGGAGCTGGCGGAGAGATCCCTTCTGCGCGCCAACGTCTCCATCGATTCGCCCCAGGGGCCGCAGGTCGAGCGCGGCGGTCGGACGCTCGTGAACCTCACCTCGAACGACTACCTCTCTCTCGCGGCCGACCCCCGGGTCCGGCGCGCCGCGGCTGACGCGGCTGAGCGTCACGGCGCCGGGGCCGGCGCCAGCCGGCTATTGGGCGGCGACCTTCCCATCCACCGCGAGCTCGAGGTCGCCGTGGCGGAGTTCAAGGGGACCGAGGCCGCGATGGTCTTCCCGAGCGGCTACCACGCGAACACCGGGATCATCCCGGCCCTCGTCGGGGAGGGTGACGCGGTCTTCTCGGACGAGCTGAACCACGCCTCGATCATCGACGGCTGCCGGCTCAGCCACGCCGAGCGCGTGGTGTACCGGCACGCCGATCCAGGCGACCTCGAGGGGCGCCTGCGCCGGACGAGGGCCCGTCGGAAGCTCATCGTCACCGACAGCCTCTTCAGCATGGACGGCGACCTCGCGCCGTTGCCCGAGATCTGCGACGTCGCCGAGCGGCACGGGGCGCTCGTCATGGTCGACGAGGCCCATGCGACCGGGCTCTACGGCGAGGGTGCGGGCCTCTGCACCGAGCAGGGCGTGGCGGAGCGCGTCCAGGTCCAGATGGGGACCTTCGGCAAGGCGCTCGGCTCCTCGGGGGCCTATGTCGCGGGAGAGGCCCGCCTCATCCGCTTCCTCGTCGGCCGCTGCCGCAGCTACGTCTTCACGACCGCCCTGGCGCCACCCGCCTGCGGGGCCGCGCTCGAGGCCATCCGGATCGTCCGTTCGCCCGAGGGACAGGCGCTTCGGGCGCGGCTGCGATCGCACGCCGCGCTCTTCGAGT
The DNA here is from genome assembly GCA_021783235.1 of Myxococcales bacterium. Taxonomy (GTDB): domain Bacteria; phylum Myxococcota; class Myxococcia; order Myxococcales; family JAKAPL01; genus JAJXUD01. Next base: position 22,850 of record JAJXUD010000002.1, read on the forward strand.
CGGATCTCGAGCGGGCGGGGACACGGCCCATCGCGGCCGGGAGCCACCTGTTCGCCGTGATCGTCGGCGAGCCGGACGCCGCCATGCGCGCGAGCGAGCGGCTCGAGGCGAACGGCCTCTTCGTCCGCGCGGTGCGGCCGCCGACGGTGCCGCCGGGGACCTCGCGGCTCCGCGCCTCCGTCTGCGCCGGGCACTCGATCGAGCAGCTTCGGCGGGCGGCGGCGGCGATTGGAGCGGTGGCGCTCGAGGCCGAGCCTGAGCCGCCTCGCAGAAAGGTCGGCGCGTGAGCGCCCCAGCCGAACGGCCCGAGGGCGCCGCGGAACGGCACGCGCGGCTCGTCGAGCTGGACCAGCGGCACCTCTGGCACCCGTTCACGCAGATGCAGGGCTGGCTCGGAGAGGAGCCGCTGATCGTCGAGCGGGCCGAGGGCTCCTTCCTCGTCGACACGATGGGCCGCCGTTACCTCGACGGAGTCTCGTCGCTCTGGGTGACGGTTCACGGGCATCGCCGGCCGGAGATCGACGAGGCGATCCGCGCACAGCTGGACCGGGTCGCCCACACGACCTTGCTCGGGCTCTCGAGCGTGCCAGCCATCGAGCTCGCCGCCGAGCTCTGCCGGCGCGCGCCTCGGGGGCTCTCGCGGGTCTTCTACTCGGACAGCGGCAGCACGGCGGTCGAGATCGCCGCCAAGATCGCCTTCCAGCACTGGAAGCAGCGGGGCCGGCCGGAGAAGAGGCGCTTTCTCGCCTTGGGCGAGGCCTACCATGGGGACACGCTGGGCTCGGTCTCGATGGGAGGGATCTCCCTCTATCACGAGATCTTCCGGCCGCTGCTCTTCGAGGTGCTGCGGGGCCCGCCGCCGTACTGCTATCGCTGCCCGCTCGACAAGCGGCCCGAGAGCTGCGGCGTCGCCTGCGCCGACGAGCTGGCCTCGCTCGTCGAGCGGCACGGAAGCGAGCTCGCGGCGGTGGTGGTCGAGCCGCTCGTGCAAGGGGCCGCGGGGATGATCACGCAGCCCAAAGGCTGGCTGCGGCGCGTTCGAGAGGCCTGCGACCGAGCGGACGTCCTCCTGATCGCCGACGAGGTGGCGGTCGGTTTCGGACGGACCGGGACTCTCTTCGCCTGCGAGCAGGAAGGGGTGGTGCCGGATCTCCTCTGCCTCGCGAAGGGGATCACGGGGGGCTACCTGCCTCTCGCCGCGACGCTCGCGACCGAGGAGGTCTTCCGCTCTTTTCTCGGTGCCTGGGAGTCGGATCGGACATTCTTTCACGGCCACACCTACACGGGCAATCCGCTCGCTTGCGCCGCGGCGCTCGCGAGCTTCGAGATCTTCGATCGGGACCGGACGCTGGCGCGGCTCCCCTCGAAGATCGAGCGGCTCGCCTCGCGCCTCGCCGGTCTCTCGGGCCATCCGCACGTCGGAGAGGTACGGCAGCGGGGGCTCATGGTCGGGATCGAGCTCGTCGAGGATCGGGAGACGCGTCGGCCGTTCGCGCGCGCGCGCCGCATGGGCCACCGGGTCATCCTTCAGGCCCGAGAGCGGGGGGTCGCGCTCCGTCCCCTCGGCGACGTGATCGTCCTGATGCCGCCGCTCTCCATCGAAGAGGACGAGATCGATCTGCTCGCGCGCGTGGTCGCGGAATCGATCGAGGCCGCGACCGCGTGACCGGGCTCTTCGTCGCGGGAACGGACACGGGAGTCGGCAAGACCTTCGTCGCGAGCGCGGTCTGTAGGGCGCTGCGCGAGCGAGGCGCCTTGGTCGCGGGGCTCAAGCCCTTCGAGACGGGCTGCGACCCAGTGGCGCGAGATGCGGCCGCCCTCGAACGAGCGGCCCAGAGCGGCCTGCCGATCGACTTGCGCTGTCCGTTCCGCTTTCGCCTGCCGCTCGCGCCGGCTGCCGCCGCCGAGCGAGAGGGCCGGCGCACCGGCGGCTCCGTCGCGCGGGCCGCGACCCTGGTCCGTCGGATCGGCGAGGCGATGCCGGTCGTCGTCGAGTCGGCCGGTGGAATTCAGGTGCCGCTCGAGCCCCGGCGCACGAACCTGGATCTCGCGGCCGAGCTCGGCCTTCCGGTGCTGCTCGTCGGGCGCAACTCGCTCGGCACCATCAACCACACGGTCCTCACCCTCGATGCGCTGGAGCGGCGAGGGCTTCGACTCTGGGCAGTCGTCCTCTCGGCGGCCCGCCGTTCGGACCCCTCCGGCGAGGACAACGCTCGTTGGATCGCCGCGGCGAGGAGGGGCCGGCGCCCGCGGATCGTCGTTCTTCCGAGGTCCACCCGGGCCGAGGCGTCGAGGCGCCTCGGCCGCGAGCTCGCGCTCGATCGGCTCGTCGGCTAGGGCTCCAACCAGTCGGGCGAGTCGTCCTGCCGGATGGCGCTCAGGACCCAGTCGAACGAGGCGGCGGTGACCTCGGCGCGGCAGTAGGGGCACTGGCCGCTCATGTTGATCTGGATCTCGGCGCCGCAGCTCGGGCAATTCTTCTGCGCCGCGACGCAGGCCGCGAGCGAACGACCGCGAATGAGAGTCCAGTACTCGGACCAGGTCTTCTCGCGATTCGGATCGCCCGACAGAAGCCGCTCGCGCTCGCCGAGGACGTAGTCGAGGCCTCGCGCTCGGATTCGGACGGTGACCTGGTCGTAGTGCGGGTCGCTCTCGACGTCGGACAGCTCGCAGGTGAGGAGCTGCTGGTTCTTGAGGACGTTGTGCATCCCTTCGCGCCGGTAGCGCTCGAGGAAGGCGGCCTCGTTCTCGAAGAGGCGCGCGCTGACGAAGGGGCGAGCGCGCTGCCAGTCGACGTCCGCCCAGGCGCGCTGCAGCTCTTGGAAGAGCCGATGCGTCCGGGCCAGAATCGCCTGGAAGGTGAGGCCATCCTCGCGCGCTTCGAGCTCGGCGAGCCGGTCCTGCGCACCGAGCTCGACCCGGGTCGGCCGATCCCAGGTCGAGCCTTCGTCCAGGAGATCGGCCTTGCTCGCCAGCTCGCGTTCGACGATCTCGACCTCCGTCACGACCCAGTCGAAGGCGCCGGTCGCGACCTCGTTGTGGCAGTAGGCGCAACGGCCCTCGCGCAGCCCCTCGAGTGGGGCGCCGCAGCAGGGGCAGAGGTCGAGCTGGGTGGCTCGAGGCGGCTTGGAACGGGCCTTTTTCGAGCGCTCGAACGTCCAGATCTCGGCGGCTTTGAGCGGGTAGTCGGTCTCTCCGCGACGCTCGGTGTAGTTGGATTCGTAGGCCACTCGCAACCCGACGGAGGCCGCGCCCGGCTCGAGTCCCGTGATGCCGGCGAACCGAAGCTGCCCCACGACCACGTCCGAGACGGTCGTGGGGACGGGCTGAATGGAGCCGAGGTCGGTCCGGGCCCGCGGCGAAAGGTAGCCCGAGAGGCGCTCGAGTCCGATCGGCCGCTGGCGCTGCACCTCGGCGTAGAGGGAGTAGAGAAAGTCCTCGAGCAGCACCGACGAGAAGTCGGGATCGAAGGGACGGATCTCCCTGAGCCGCTGCCGCGTGGTCGCGTCCAGCGAGCCCCCTGGGTCCGGGGCCGGCGTTCCCGCGATCGCCTCGACGGCTTGGGGCGCATCGGCCTCGCTGGCGCTCCAGCCGCCGCCCGATGGGAGGGTGCCACCCCTCATCTGGTGGCCGATCACGCCCACGAGAACCAAGAGCGCGATCGGCAGCCCGACCTTCGGGTAGACGATGACCAGTCGGATCAGGAGCAGTACGAGGTCGGCGTCGGCGCCCCCCCCGCCGGAGCCATCACCGCCGCCGGAATGAAAGTGGCCCCCAGAGTGGAAGGAGTGGTAGCCGCCCCCTCCCCCCAGGCGCGCAAGGGCGGTCGTGCTGGAAAGGAGAACAAGGGCGGAGAGCCCCCCCCAGGAGAGCCAGGGTGCGAGGCGCCTCATGCGGCGGAGCCCTCGTCGTCCAGGCCCCCTGCAGGCGCGCGGGGGGCCAGCTGGTCAGTCGGACCGATGAGCCTGGTGAGCTCCGAGAGCGCTTCGGTGAAGCGTTCCGGGTGAGAGCGGTGGTGCAGTGCGTCCTCGAGCTTCGAGAGGGCCCCCGCGGCCCGTGGCCCATCGAGCGCGGCGAGATGCGGCGCGGAGACGACCTCGGCTCGGCGTTCGGCGAGCGACAGGAAGAGGAGCATCGAGGGGCCGAGAGACCCCTTCGCGGCCAGATGCTCGACGAACAGCCGGCACGCCGCCGCGTGGACCCGTTGGTGGGCGAGTCGCGCGGGCAGAATCAGCCGTAGGACGTGGGGGCTCAGCAGGCAGAGCGCCGAGCCCAAGAGCGCCGCTCCTCCAACGTCGGCCAGCACCCAATCGGTCGCGAACGAAAAGGGCAGGTAGAGGAGCAGGCCAAGCGCCGAGGCACCCGTGACGAGGCCGGCGGCGAGCGCGACCTCGAGGTAGCGATCGGAGCGTGGGCGAAGGACGATCCAGACCGTCCGCCCGCTCGCCCGCCCGAGGGTCCTGGCCGCATCGGCCGCCTGCTGCCGGGCCTGGCCGTGCAACAGCTGGTGAGGACGCCCCATCGCCTCTTCGTAGCACTGCCCGCCAGCGCGAGGCCAGTGGCAGGCTCAGAGGGAGTGAACGAACCCCCTCCCGTCGCCAGGCAGCCGATCCGGAGCTTCACGACTGCTCAGTCGAACTCGAGCACGATCTTTCCGAAGCTCGTTCCAGACTGGAGATGGCGGTGGGCGGCTGCCGCCTCGGCCGCGGGGAACGTCCGGTCCAGCGTGGTCCGGATCCGCCCAGCGCTCCAGAGGCCCAGCAGCGCTTCCATCTGCGGGCGGACGATCTCCTCGCGGTCCCAGAGCCTCCCCATGTTGACGCCGCCGACGCTCCGATTGTCCTCCATGAGGCGAAGCGGCGAGTGGCGTGGTGCGGTGGCGACGCCCCAGGCGGCCCGCAGGAGGTTCCGGCGCGCCCCCGGCACCATCGAGGAGAAGCCGAAGGCGAGCAGCTGGCCACCCGGAGCGAGAAGTTCGTAGCTCTTTCTCCAAGAGGCGCTGCCGATGGGGTCGAGCGCGAGCTGAATCGGGCGCGGCCCGGCGATCCGCTCGATCTCCGCGGCGGGATCGACCGCGTGGTAGTCGATCGGGTGGGCCACGCCCATCTCGCGCAGCCGCTCGTGCTTCTGCTTCGAAGCGGTGCCGAAGATCTCCCCGCCTGCCTCACGGATGAGCTGCACGGCCGCGGTCCCCACCCCCCCGGCCGCCTGGTGGAGCAGCACGCGCTCACCCGGGCGCAGCCGTCCCACCCAATGGACGAGGTGATGGGCGGTGAGAAAGACCACCGGAAATCCGGCCGCCTCGGCAAAGCTCGAGGCGGCTGGGATGGGCATCGCATGGCTGGCCGGCATGCAGACGAGCTCCGCCTGGCCGCCGAAATGGCAGAGGGCGACGGCCCGATCTCCTTCGTGCCAACCCGAAACCCCGGCGCCGACGGCCTCGACCTCACCGGCCACCTCGTAGCCGACCACGCAGGGCGGCTTCGGGGCATCGGGGTAGAGGCCGACCCGCGCCGCAACGTCGGAGAAGTTGAGCCCCGCTGCCCGAACCCGCACGCGCAGCTCGCCAGCCTTCGGGTCGGGAACCGGCAGGTCCCGCAGCTCGAGGACCTCGGGTCCGCCATGGCGACTGACCACCACCCCCTTCATGGGTTATGCCCCCAGCGCCCGCGTGAGCGCGGAGCGGGCGCGCAGCTCCTGGTACTTGGCCCGAATCAGGTTGAGGCGAGCCTGGGTGAGCGCCGCCTGGGAGTCCAGCAGATCGGTCGTGGTGGCGGCGCCGGCCTTGACGAGGGAGGTCTCCACTCGAAAGGCCTCCTCGGCCTGGGTGATCGCGTCCTGGGCGACTCGCACGGCGTTCTCCGCCGCCTTGGTCTGCTCGAGGCGGGTATCGACCTCGAGCGACACCTGCTCGCGTGTTCCCTCGAGGCGCTCGCTCGAGGCGTCTTTCAGGGCCGCGGCGGCGCGGATCTGGTAGTAGCTCGCACCCCACTCCCAGACGTTCCAGCTCAGGCTCAGCCCCCACATCTCGACCACGTTCGGTATGCCGGGAGGGAGACCGTCGAGGTACATGACGCTCGCCGAGGCGTTGAGCTCGGGGAGCAGGGAAAAGTCGCGAGCGAGCTGCCGGTGCCGCGCGGCGTCGAGCCCAAGGGATGCCGATTGGAGCTCGGTCCGGTGCTCGCTGGCGAAGCGGTTCGCCTCCTCGTAGCCCAGGGGGAGCCGTCGTTCGACGATCTCGGATGGTTGCGCGAAATCGACGTCCGTGGAGTTGGGCGGCATCCCGAGGATCGTGAGGAGTGAAGCTCGAGCAATCTGCTCCTGCACCCCGGCCTGGATCTGTTGCTGGTTCGCGTTCGCGACCGCGACGTCGACGCGCAGGAGGTCGGCTTTCGTGAGGACGCCGGCCGCGAGACGCGACTGCGCGAGCTTGAGCTGATCCTGGAGCTGCTCGGCGCTCGCCTTGGCGATGCCCTGGAGGGCGCGCGCCTCGAAGAGGCTCAGGTAGTCCGCCTCGACTTGCTCGCGTACGTCGGCCTCTACGGTCCGCTCGTCCTCCGCGCTGGCGTCGGCGTCGTCGCCCATGGCGGCATAGTCCTCGCCGAGGTGAAAAAGGCCGGTCAGCGGCTGAGCGATGGTGGCGGTGCCGAGGCCGAAGCCGAGGTCGTGGATCGGGTAGAAGGGGCCGTTGGCGCAGTCGGGAGGCGGCTTCGACGTCTGGCCGGGCTGCCCCGGCGGTGTGAAGTCGACGCCGAGCTGGCAGATGTTGATGCCGCTCCCCGGCATGTTGGCCCAGTCATACTGGCCGCTCACGTTCACGACCGGCAAGAGGTGGCCTCGAAGCGAACGCGACTGATCGAGCCGAGACTCGGCGGACGCTCGGGCGGCGCGGACGCGCGGGTTTCGGTCTAGCGCGATGCGAACGGCCTCGTCGAGGGCGAGGACATGGGCGCCGGGCGCCGCCGCCTGTGTCAACGCGGCAGCCGCGAGCTGGCTCAGGATGGCGAAGGCTGCGGTCATCGGTTTTCCTCCCAGGGCTGGGGAACGGTACGTCGACGGACAGGGGGCGAGGAGCGGCTGTCGCCACCGCTCGCGCGAGTCGAGCGGCGGCGCTCACTGAGCCGCCCCGACGCTCCGCCGGGGTCTTCTATTTCTCGTAGACGGTCACGTCGGCCGAGAGGCCCGCGGCGAGACGGAGCTCCTTCGGGGGGCTCTCGAGCTTGATGCGAACCGGCACGCGCTGCACGACCTTGACGAAGTTCCCGGAGGCGTTGTCCGGCGGCAGAAGGCTGAAGCGCGCGCCCGTGCCTCCGCTCAGGCTTTCGACCACTCCGCGAAGCGTTCGGCCCGGGAAGGCGTCGACCGAGATCTCGGCCCGCTGGCCTGCCCGCATCTCGCCGATCTGCGTCTCCTTGAAGTTCGCCTCGACGTAGACCTCGTCCGGAACGAGCTCGGCAATCGGCTGGCCGGCCGAGACCAGCTCTCCAGGCTGAAGCTTCAGCTTGCTGACGACGCCATCGATGGGAGCGACGAGCTTCGTGTACGACAGCTGCAGCCGCGCGAGGGTCAACGAGGCTTGGGACGCGGCCACCTGCGCCTCGGCCGCGTCGGCCTTGGCCTTCGCCGCCTGGATCTGAGCCTCGATGGGCTTGGCCGCACCGAGTCGACCCTCCGCCTCGTTGACACGGGAGCGCGCCGAACGCTCGGCCTCCTCGGCGGCGGAGAGCTGAGCGCGCGACTGGGCGACCTGCGCGCTCGCGGCGTCGTAGCCGATCTCCGCCGAGTCCATCCGCTCCTGGGGCACCGCCTGATCGGCGAAGAGCTGCTTCGTCCGGTCGAGGTCGATCTTAGCCTTGTGTGCCTCGGCCTCCGCGCGGGCCAGCCCGGCGCGGGCCGCCTCGACCTGAGCCTTGGCGGAGACGACGCCCACCGACGAGCCCGAGAGGGCGGCCTCGGCCGTCGTGAGGCCGCCGGTGGCGGACGCCTGCGTGATCTTCAGGCCGGCCTCGGCCACCAGTGCCTGGGCTTCGGCGAGCGAGAGCTGCGCCTCGGCCTGCTTCTCCCTCGCCTCGTAATCGGCGGGATCGATCTCGACGAGCAGCTGGCCCGCCTTCACGCGCTGGTTGTCGGCGACGTCCACCTTGGCGACGGCGCCGCCGACCCTGGGAGCGATTGGCTCGACGTCCGCTTCGATCTGGGCGTCGTCGGTCGAGACCTGATCGCGGGTGACGAAGAGGTAGACGCCGATGACCGCGAGGACCAGCGCGAGGACGACGGCGAGAATTCCGAAGGCACGCTTCGAGGAGCCGCGGCCGCCTTCGGCGCCCGGCAGCTTGGCGACCTCTGCGTCGCGTGAGTTGGTGGCGGTGCTTTCCATGGCGATCTCCTTACATTTCGACGACGAGGTGCTCTGGGGCGGCGACGCCTCGCTTCACCTTGAGGAACCAGAGCAGCGGGAGGCTGAAGAGGAAGCAGAGCCCTTGGAGGACGAAGGCCCGCTCGAACGCGAGGACCGTCGACTGCTGAAGGGCGATGAAGTGGAACATCGCGAGCGCCGGGTTGGTCCCGGGGGCGGCGAGGCCGCGCATGGCGAGCCCGGCGCGAAGTTGCTGAAGACGGAACACGACCTCGGGCCTCGTCGGAACGAAGTGACGGAGCAGGTCGCCGCGCGCCCGCACGGTGTCCCGCGAGAAGGCGGTCGCGAAGGCCGCGACGCCGATGCTGCCGCCCACCTGGCGGAGCAGGCTCGAGAGGCCGGTGGCGTCGGTCATCTCCTCGCGCCGGACGGTCGAGAGGCTCGCGGCCGTGAGCGGCACGAAGAGGCACGAGAAGCCGATCCCCTGAACGAGCATCGGCAGGATGATGTTCGACTCGCCGCTCTGGAGCGTGAGGTGGCTCTCGAGGAAGGCGCCGATGCCGAAGAGGACGACCCCGATGGCCACGGTGACGCGGGGCGAGACGTGGTTGTAGAGCTTGCCGACGATGGGGGTGGCCACGAACATGATCGCGGAGCGCGGGAGAAGCGAGAGGCCGGACTGAGTCGCCGTGAAGCCGAGCATCTCCTGCATGAAGAGCGGCAAGAAGAACATGTTCGCCATCAGCACCGCGAACATGACCGATGAGATCAGCGTCCCCGCCGTGAAGGTCCGGTCGCGCAGGATCCGCAGGTTCACGGCCGGGACCTCGGCGGTCAGCTCGCGGACGACGAAGGCCGCGAGCGCGAAGACGGCGACCAGCGCGAGGACGCAGATGAAGGGCGAATTGAACCAGTCGTCGCGGTCGCCCTGCTCGAGGAAGGTCTGCAGCGAGGCGAGGCCCATGCACATGAACGCGATGCCCTGCCAGTCGAAGTTCTTACGAGCGCGCTCAGCCCGCGCCCGCGCCGCCTCTTTCAGGTCGTCCGCCTCCGGCACGAAGGCGGTGACCATCACCAGCCCAAGGAGGCCGATGGGGATGTTCACGTAGAAGATCCAGGGCCAGCTGTAGGTATCGGTGAGCAGGCCGCCGAGCGTGGGGCCGAGGGCGGGTCCAATCATGACGGCCAGGCCGAAAATGGCCATCGCCATGCCCTGCTCCTCCCTCGGAAACGTCTGCTGGAGGATGGCCTGCTCCGTCGGCTGGAGGGCCCCGGCGCCGAAGCCCTGGATGCAGCGGAAGATGATGAGGGTCGGCAGGGTTCGCGCGAGGCCGCAAAGCGCGGAGCCGACGAGGAAGATGACGAGGCAGATGAGGTAGAGCCGCTTCTGGCCGATGAAGGACCCGAGGAAGGCGGTCAGGGGCATGACGAGCACGGTCGCGACGATGTAGGCGGTCGAGATCCAGGTGATCTCCTCGATGGTCGCGCCCACCGTGCCGCGAATGTGCGGCAGCGCCACGTTGACGATGCTCGAATCGAGCGCTCCCATCAGCGTCCCGAAGGTGATGGAGACGGTGATGAGCCACTTGTTCGGCGCGGGGCGCGCCGGCCGTACGAGGGCGAGCTCGCCGTTCATCGAGAGGCCCCGCGGAGGAAGAGCTCGGAGATCTGCCGCAGCCGGTCGGAGAGGGTGGGGGTCTTCGCGTCCAGGAGGGCGCGGATCGCCATCGTCCGCACCATGCCGACCAGCATGGCCCCGAGGAAGCCCGGCTCCTCGTCGCGCAGGACCCGCTCGCGCCGGCCAGTCTCGATCAGCCGCTCGGCCTGGCGGTAGATCTCGGAGAAGGGTCCGTCGCGATGCGCCCAGGCGATCCGGTTCGAGTGGGACGGAGAGCATTCCGCCTGGATGAGGACGGAGTAGAGTGCGCGCTGGGCGTCGAAGAAGCCGAGGAGCTCGCGCAGGAAGACCTCGAGCCGCTCGCCAAAGGGTTGCCCCCGGCTCGTGCGCTCGATGGCCTTGAGGCGGTCTGCGAGCAGGCGGGTTCTCTCGTCCATGACCGCCGCGAGCAAGGCCTGTCGGTCCGCGAAGTAGTTGTAGACCGTGCCAACGGCAACGCCGGCCCTCGAGGCGATCTCCTCCATCTTCGCCGCCTGGAGACCGTCTTGGGCGAAGATGGCCGCGGCGGCGTCGAGAATCTGATCCCGGACCAACCCCCGGACCTTCTCGCGCAGGCTCGCGTGCGCCTTGGCTCCTGGATGTGAATCTTGATTCATTTGGTGAACTCTGTATAAAGCCGCTGCATGGCAGCGTCAAGCACGACCGCTCCCCAGGTCAACAAGTGGACCGTCACCATCGCGGTGACGGTGGGCACCTTGATGGGCGCCATCGACTCGAGCATCGTCAACGTGGCGCTGCCCCACATGCGCGGTACGCTGGGCGCGAGCATTCAGGAGATCACCTGGGTCTCCACGGGCTACATCGTTGCGATGGTCATCGTGATGCCGCTCGTCGCGTGGCTTGGGACGGTCTTCGGCCGCAAGCGCGTCTATCTCTTCTGCCTGGGCCTCTTCCTCGTGGGCTCGTTCTTTTGCGGCGCCGCCCGGTCGCTGTCGACGCTCGTGATCTTCCGGATCGTTCAGGGCCTCGGCGCGGGCGCCCTGCAGCCCACCGAGCAGGCGATCCTCCGCGAGACCTTCCCCCTCGAGGAGCAGGGGATGGCGATGGGGCTCTACGGGCTCGCCGTCATGATTGGTCCTGCGCTCGGGCCGACCCTGGGCGGCTACATCGTCGACAACTTCGAGTGGCCCTGGATCTTCTACATCAACATCCCCATCGGCATCATCGGAATCCTCATGGTGCAGCGCTTCATCCACGATCCCGAGCATGCGAAGGCCCGCGGCGGACCGGCGAGGATCGACTTCGTCGGAATCCTCTTCCTCGTGGCGGGGCTCGGGCTCCTACAGACCGTCCTCGAGAAGGGCAACGAGAACGATTGGTTTCAGAGCGCCTTCATCGCGGCGATGGCGCTCGCGGCGGTCGTGTCGCTCGCCATCTTCGTGGTTCAGGAGCTGACGTCCGAGCAGCCGGCCGTCGATCTGCGCATCCTGAAGAACCTCTCGTTCACCTCGGGCACGCTCGTGGGGGCCATCCTGGGCGCCGCGCTCTTCGGGAGCATGTTCCTCCTGCCGCTCTTCATGCAGGAGTTGCTCGGCTACGACGCGACCCAATCCGGGCTCGCGTTGATGCCGCGCGCCCTCGCGATGATCGTGATGATGCCGCTCGCCGGCATGCTCTACAATCGGCTCGGGCACTACCTCCAGGTTCCGCTCGGCCTCGGCCTCTCCGCCCTCGCGACCTTCCTCATGTCGCACTTCACGCTCCAGTCGGGAACCTGGCAGATCCTCCTGCCGCAGATCCTACAGGGAATCGGCTTCAGCCTCATGTTCGTCTCTCTCTCCACGGTGACGCTCTCCACCATCCGCCGCGAGCAGATGACCAACGCCACCGGCCTCTACAACCTGATCCGACAGCTCGGTGGCAGCTTCGGCGTCGCGATCTTCGCGACCTTCCTCGAGAATCGCCGCGAGCTGGCGCACAACTCGATCATCGCGCACCTCGTGCCGACCCGCGGCGCCGTACAGCAGCGGCTCGCCATGCTCTCGAGCGGCCTCGGTTCGCGGGCCGGAGTCCACGGCGGCACGGCGCATCGGATGGGGCTCGGGGCGCTGGCGTTCGAGGTCTACCGGCAGTCGGCGACGATGGGCTACGAGCAGACCTTCCTCTGGGTGGCGCTGCTCATCGGCGGCTGCATCCCGCTCGTCTTCCTCATTCGGAAGGGGAAGGGGCAGAGGAAGCTCGGACCGGAAGTGCTGGCCGAGTAGGTTCAGCCGGTGGTGATGACGCGACGGCTGATCGAGGCCGATTCGATCCCGACCCCGGCCGGGAAGGTCGAGGCGAAGTGAATCGAGAAGATCCGGATCCGGCACTTGCCCAGCGTGGGGCAGCTGTTCGCCTTGAGCGTGTATGGCGACGTGACGCTCTGCTGGTAGAGCTGAAGGGTCTCGGGGCTCGAGCTGGCGTCGAGGACCTCGATGTCGTCCTCCTCGGTTCCCGGCGCGCTCACCCAGGTGATCGTCTGATCGCTCGAGGCGGCGAGCGGGCTCGGGACCGAGAGCGAGTTCGGGCCCTGCGTCAGCGGCTCATTGTCCACGACGCAGCTTCCGTTCGGGTAGCCCTTGCCTCGCACCGCGAATCGGTAGTTCCCCGCGACCGCCGAGGTCCCCGAGGAGGTCCAGGCATAGCGGCCGTCGAGGTAGGGATTGCCGCTGCCTGAGCGCTGATTGAGCGCCAGGGTGGTGCCGCTCGGGTCGGTCGCGATCACCGTGGCGTTGGCGAGCTCGCCCGCGCCGGTGATGTCGGGCACCTCGGCGATCAGGGCGAGGAGGAGCGTCTCGGGAACGTCCACGTCGAAGTCGGACCAGGCGGAGCAGACGGCGGTGTTGACGTCGACGGTGATGGGAGACGGTCCCGGGGAGGCGGGGTGCGGGTCGATCCCGAAGCGGTCGCCTGGCTGCGCGGGGTTACCGTCGCCGTCGAGATCGTACTGGGCCGCGAGGTAGTACGAGCCGCCGGCGTCGACCCCCTCGAACGAGAAGGTGCCGCCGTCGCCCGCGATCACCGTCGCCTGCGGCGCCTCGATGCCGCCGTCCGAGACGTTCGGGTAATGGTCCCACTCGTAGACCCAGGCGAGGTTCGAAGGGATGGCTCCCCCGTTGAGGGCGACCGTGCCGTAGAGCCCCGTGCCGGCGTCGCTTCCCGCCCCCCCGTCCATCCCGATGGCGCCCCCGGAGGGCTCGCACTGACCCGACTGGCAGCTCTGGCCCGAGGGGCAGACGGTGCTGTCCTGGCAGAGCGCGCCGGTCTCGTTCGGCGGACAGGCGGCGAGCGCCAGCGCCGCGACGGCGAGAGGGGAGACGAGACGGTTCATCGGCCATCCTCGAGGACGTAGACCACGGCGCCCGCGATCGCGAGCGCCGCCCCGACCCCGTAGCCGACGAGCGCCCCGGTCCAGAGCCCGTTCGCGCTGCCGTACTGCGAGGCGATCTGGCTCCGGGTCAGCGGCGCGACCGTCGGCTGCGCGGCGGCCTGCGAGGCGAAGAAATTGAGCGTCCCGCCGGTGAGGAGGCCGGCGGCCCCGGCGCCGAAGAAGATCTCGCTGAGCAGGTGGCCGCGCGGACGCCTTTGGTCGGCCGTCGCCTCGGGTGAGGCGGGCGCCCTCTCGGGGCCGGTCACGAGGATGGGGGCGGGCGCGCTCGTTTGGCTCAGCTTCGCATCGATCGAGGCGATCGTCGTCTCGACCGCCGGCCGGTCGTCGGCGTCGGGCTTTCGCTCGAGGTACTGAACGTAAAAGCGCCGGGCGTTCGGCAGGTCCGCGAGCTTCTCGTACGCCTGGGCGGTGTCGAAGCTCAGGGCGGCGTTCGGCGCCCTCTCGTCGGCGGCCTGGAAGTCCGCGATGGCCCGTGAGTAGTCCCCGGCGCGGTATTCGCGGACGCCCGCCTCGTAGCGCGCCTTGGCCTCAGGGTCGACGTCGGCCCGCGCCGCGTCCGACGCGCAGAGCGCGCTCCCGAGCGAGAGGACCAGCACGAAGCGGACGAGCGGAGAGCGCATGGCGGGCTGGATTATGGACGAACGGACGAGCGCCCTCAACCTCCCCCGGTGCCTCGTTTGACAGAGGGCGCCGCGGGCCCGTAGCGTCGACGGCAGGAGGTGACCGCTGATGCGCGCGTCCGTCATCGGCGCGGGGAGCTGGGGGACCGCGCTCGCCCTCGTGCTCGCGAGGAAGGGCTTTCCGGTCCAGCTGTGGGCCCACGACCCCGAGAAGGCTCGGGCCATGGCCAAGGCGGGGGAGAACTCCGTCTACCTGCCGGGCTTTCCGCTGCCGCCGTCCCTCCACGTGACCGGCTCGCTCGAGGAGGCGCTCTCGGGGGCGGAGCTCGTCGTCGAGGTGGTTCCTTCGCACGCCGTCCGCGACGTCATGGGCCGGGCGGCGCCCCTCCTGTCGCCCGGGGTCCCGATCGTCACTGCCTCGAAGGGCATCGAGAACGGCACCCTCTCGACGATGACCGAGGTGCTCGAGGACGTGCTCCCGCCGCTCCTCCACCCCTACGTCTGCGTGCTCTCCGGTCCTTCGTTCGCCCGGGAGGTCGCGCAGGGGCTTCCCACCGCGGTCTCGGTGGCCTCGCGCTGGGAGCGGATCGCCCGCGAGGTGCAGCAGGCCTTCTCGGCCCCGCGCTTTCGCGTCTACACCTGCCTCGACGTGGTGGGGGTCGAGCTCGGCGGCGCGCTCAAGAACGTCATCGCCATCGGCGCCGGGATCTCCGATGGGCTCGGCTTCGGCCAGAACAGCCGCGCCGCGCTCATCACCCGCGGCGTCGCGGAGATCTCGCGGCTCGCGGTCGCGAAGGGCGCCTCGCCGCTGACGCTCTCGGGGCTCGCGGGCCTCGGCGACCTCGTGCTCACCTGCACGGGCCAGCTCTCCCGAAACCGGACGGTCGGGCTCGAGCTCGGCAAGGGGCGCAAGCTCGAGGAGATCCTGGGCGAGATGAAGATGGTCGCCGAGGGCGTGAAGAACGCCCGCTCGACGCACGATCTCGCGAAGAGGCTCGAGGTCGACCTGCCGATCTGCGAGGCGGTCTACCGGGTGCTCTACGAGGGCGTCGCCCCCCGCGACGCCGTGGTCGATCTGCTGAACCGCGAGGCGAAGGCCGAGTTCGTCTGATCCGAGGCCGACGGGCCGCTACTTTGCGCCGCCCTCCGGGGCGCTCCTCACGACCTCGGTCCCGGGCGGCAGCGTCAGCGTGAACGCCCTCGCCTCGATGCCCGTGTTCGTCCGGATCTCGGTGAAGTCGAAGCGGTTCTCGTCCCCGGCGCCGTCGACGACGAGGCTCTCGCGCACCGCCCAGCTCCTCGGGTCGAGCACGAAGTAGATCCGCTTCAGCCGCGGGTCCGGCCTCTTCGGCACGAGCTCGAGGCGTATCCCCTCGGCGAGATCGGTCCGATCCGGCGTGCCCACGGAAAACTCCCGCTCGAGCCTACCCTGGCCGAACAAGAACGCCACCGACGCCGAGAGCTCCGCCGACTTGAAGCTCCCCTCCATCGCCTGCTGGGCGTCCGGGACATAGCTCGTGAACCGGTCGCCCGAGACGACGAAGCTCTTCGGTTCGGGCGCGTCGTAGTCGAAGCGGAGCATCCCCGGCCGCTTCCAGAGGAGCGTGCCCGAGCTGTGCAGCGTCTTGTGCAGCGCTGGGCTCACGTAGGTCTGCGAGAAGCGCGCCCGGAGATCCTTCGCCTTCTCGTAGAGCTCCTGCATCCGCGCCACCGGCTGCTCGAGCGGATGGGGCGGCGGGGCGGCGGCGAAGGACAGCGCGAGCGCCAGGGCGGTGATCATCGGGTCGTCTCCTCGCTGCGGAGCCTAACGCAGCCCGAGCCGCTTCGCCTGCTTGACGGCCCGGGCGCAGAAATCACTGGTGAGGCGTTGACGGTCCTCGGGCGCGAGATCGCCCGTGAGCCCGAGGCGGCGCCTCGCGTCGACGGCGGCCCAGAGCGCGATCGCGGCCGCCACCGAGACGTTGAAACTCTGGGTGAAGCCGGCCATGGGGATGTGGAAGCGCGCGTCGGCGGCCTCGGCCATGGCGCTGGTCACGCCGTCGTGCTCGTTGCCGAAGACGAGCGCGATCTTCCGCTCGAAGGGGATCTCATGGAGCGGCACGGCGTCGCCCGAGCAGAGGCTCGCGTAGACGGCGTGGCCGGTGTCGTGCAGCGCCTGGGTGGCCGCCCGCGCGTCCGCGTGGCGGTGGAGCGTCAGCCATTTGTCGGCTCCCTGCGTCACCGCCGCGTTCGGTCGAAAGCCGCTCGCCGCTTCGACGACGTGCACGTCCTGAAGCCCGAGCCCCTCGGCGGTCCTCAGGATGGCCGCGAGGTTGTGCGGGTCGTGGATCCCCTCGAGCACGATCGAAAGCGACCGGCTGCGCGCCGCGACCACCCGCTCGATCCGCTCGATCCGCCGCTCGAGGAGGAGCTCTCGGGGCTCGAGCGCCGTCGCCGCGGGCCGGTTCACCTACCCGGCCCCCTGCCCGAAGAGGACGCGCGCCGCTCGGTCGAGCAGCTCCCCGACCCCCTCGCCGGTCGCCGCCGAGACGCCGATCACCTCGACCTTCTTGCGACGCAGCGCCCGGCGCAGCTTCTCGAACCGCTCGCGCCCCTCTGGTAGGTCGATCTTGTTCGCCGCGACGATCTGCGGCTTCTTCGCCAGCTCGGGCGAGTAGAGAGCGAGCTCGCGGTTGATCTTCTTCCAGTCGTCCTCTGGCGTCCGGCCGGGATCCGGCGTGCCGCAGTCGACGAGGTGGATGAGGACGCGGCAGCGCTCGACGTGGCGGAGGAACTGGTGGCCGAGCCCGGCGCCCTCGTGCGCGCCCTCGATGAGGCCGGGGATGTCGGCGACGACGAAGGAGAGCCGGTCCTTGTAGGCCACTACGCCGAGATTCGGCACCAGCGTCGTGAACGGGTAGTCCGCGATCTTGGGCCTCGCCCGCGAGACGCGCGAGACGAAGGTCGACTTGCCGGCGTTCGGGAAGCCGATGAGGCCCACGTCGGCGAGGAGCTTGAGCTCGAGGACGAGCTCCTTCTCCTCGCCCGGCTGCCCGGGCTCGGCGAAGCGCGGCGCCTGCCGGGTCGAGTTCGCGAAGTTCATGTTGCCGAGGCCTCCGCGTCCCCCGCGGGCCACGACCACCCGCTCCCCCGGCTTCGTGAGGTCGAAGAGCGTCTCGCCAGTGGCCGCGTCGCGGACCACGGTGCCCACCGGCACATGGAGCTCGATCGCCTCGGCCGCGTGGCCGTTGCAGTCCGAGCCCATTCCGGGCTGGCCGTCCCTCGCAAAGTGGCGCGGCTGAAAGCGGAAGTCGAGCAGCGTGGTGAGCCGGCCGTCCGTCACGAGCACGACGTCGCCGCCGCGCCCGCCGTCGCCTCCCGAGGGCCCGCCGCGCGGCGCGAACTTCTCCCGCCTGAAGGCAACGCAGCCCTTGCCGCCGTCGCCGCCCTTGACGTGGATCTTGGTCTCGTCGATGAACTTCACTGCTGCGGCCGCCGGGGCCGCCCGGCGCCTCGGCTAGGCCGGATAGACGGAGACCTTCTTCCGGTCTCGTCCCAGCCGCTCGTACTTCACGGTGCCGTCGACCGTGGCGAAGATGGTGAAGTCCTTGCCGAGGCCGACGTTCTTGCCCGGGTGAATCTTCGTCCCCACCTGCCGGACGAGGATGCTGCCCGCGCTGACCTTCTCGCCAGCGTACACCTTGATGCCGCGGGCCTGCCCCGGCGAGTCGCGGCCGTTGCGGCTCGAGCCCTGTCCTTTTTTGTGCGCCATGGGTCTCTGCTCCTAGGCCTGGATCGCCGTGATCTTGAGCTCGGTGAACGGCTGCCGGTGGCCGCGCTTGTAGGTGTAGCCCTCTTTGCGCTTGTGGAAGTGAATGACCTTGGCCCCGCGCCCGTGCGCGGTGATCTCGGCCGTCACCTTGGCGCCTTCCACGGTGGGACGGCCGACCTTGACGGCCTCGTTCCCTCCGACCATGAGGACGTCGAGGTCGACCTTCGCCCCCACGTCCGCCAGCAGCTTCTCCACGCGGAGCACGTCGCCTTCGCTCACGCGGTATTGCTTGCCCCCGGTCTTGATGACGGCGTACATCGGCAACTCCTTCGAAAAGGGCCGGTACTACACCAGAACTCCGCTCGGGAGTCAACCGAGCTTCTTCTTGAGGATCTCTCCGATGACGGCCGGGTTGCCCTGGCCGCGCATCTCCTTCATCACTTGCCCGACGAAGAAGCCGATGAGCTGCGTCTTCCCGGCCCGGTACTTCGCCACCTCGCCCTGAGCGCGGGCGAGCACGGCGTCGACCGCGGCCTCGGTCTGGCCCGCGTCCGAGACCTGGGTCAGCCCCTTCGCCTTCGCGATCTCGCGCGGCGCCCCGCCGGTCCGGACGAGCTCGGCGAGGACCTCCTTCATGGCGGCGCCCGACAGCTCGCCCGCGTCGACGAGTCGGAGGAGCTCGCCGAAGGTCTCGGGGGTCGCCCGCTGCGACCCGAGCGTCTCGCCCGCGTCCCGGACCGCGGCCACGAGCTCGTTGACGACCCGCTTCGAGAGCTTGCCGGCGTCGGGGTAGCCCGGGAGCGCCCGCTCGAACCAGTCCGCGAGAGGCCGCTCGTCGGTGAGCGTCGCCGCCTCGGCCGCGCCCACGCCGAGCGCGCGGTAGCGGGCGGCGCGCGCCGCCGGCAGTTCGGGGAGCCCCTCGCGTACCTTCGCCACCCAGTCGGCCGAGACCACGCACGGCGGCAGGTCGGGCTCGGGGAAGTAGCGATAGTCGTGCGCCTCCTCCTTCGTGCGCAACGATCGCGTCTCGCCCTTCTGGGGATCGTAGGTCCGGGTCTCCTGCACGACGCGCCCGCCCGACTCGAGCAGATCGATCTGGCGAGAGATCTCGTACTCGATCGCCTGTCGGAGGAAGCGGAAGCTGTTCATGTTCTTGAGTTCGGCGCGGGTGCCGAGCGCGTTCGAACCGAAGGGGCGCACGCTCACGTTCGCGTCGCAGCGCAGCGAGCCCTCCTCGAGGTTCCCGTCGTTGACGCCGAGGTACATGAGAACGGCGCGCAGCGACTTCAGGTAGTCCGAGGCCTCCTGTGCGCTCGAGAGGTCGGGCTCGCTCACGATCTCGAGCAGCGGCACGCCCGCCCGGTTGAAGTCGACGAGGCTCCCCTCGGCCTCGCCATGGAGGTTCTTGCCGGCGTCCTCCTCCATGTGGATGCGCCGGATGCGGACCCTCTTGCCCGACGGGAGCGCGAGCCCGCCGTGCTCGCAGATGGGCAGGTCGTACTGCGAGATCTGGTAGCCCTTCGGCAGGTCCGGGTAGAAGTAGTTCTTGCGCGACCAGACCGAGGTCTCGCGGACCGCGCAGCCGAGGGCGAGGCCGGTCCGGATCGCGAACTCGACCACTTGTCGGTTCAAGACCGGCAGCACTCCCGGCATCCCGAGGCAGACCGGGCAGGTGTGGTGGTTCGGCAGCGCCCCGAACTCCGTCGAGCAGCCGCAGAAGATCTTGCTCTTCGTGAGCAGCTGCGCGTGGACCTCGAGGCCCAGCACCGGCTCCCAGGCGGCGGCGTCGCCCGTGCGCGGGGCGCTCGTCTTGGCGGTGGCCTGCACCTAGCTCCTCGGCGCCTGCGAAAGCTCCGTCCCGAGGCGGCGCGTCAGCATCAGCGCCCAGAGGCGGAGGTCGGCCGCGAGGCTGTAGAGCGGGTAGCGGAAGGTCGCCGGGCGGTTCTTCTCGACGAAGAGGTGGCCCGTCCAGGCGAGGCCGTAGCCGAGGAGCGGCGCGCCCCAGAGGAGCGCCGGCAGCCCGAACGACGCCGCCGCGACGATCGAGCCGATCGCGCAGGTCGTGCCCACGAAGTGGAGCGCGCGGTTCGCCCGGCTCGAGTGCTCGCCCAGGTAGTAGGGCCAGAAGTCGCGGAAGGTTCGGATCTCGCCCGGCACGCCGCGCACGCTAGCAAAGAGCGCTGCCCGGGCCAAGGCCGCGCACGCGGCGCCCCGGGGCAGCGAGATCGGCCCCCCGGCTGCCCGTCTGTTGCGACCGCGCGTCGGTTCTTGGTTCCTTGCCGCCCATGAAAAGCCACCGGGCGCTCCTGCCGCTCTCCCTGCTGCTCGCCGCTCCTGCCCTCGCGCAGGCGCCAAACGTCGGCGCCCTCCCCGAGACCGAGAAGGTCCGCGGCGACCTCCCCCCGCCGCCGCTCCTCACCTCGATCGCGCTCTCCGACGCCCAGAACGAGTTCGCGGCCTTCCAACTCGTCGTCGCGGCCTCGGGCGCGCCCGTCACCGTCGAGGACGTCTCGCTCTCCGACCTGACGGGCCCGGGCGGCGCGAAGCTGTCGGGCGCCTCGGCGCTGGTCTACCGCGAGGCCATGGTGGCGGTGATGAGCCCCTCGAACTCGGCGGGCGCGGTGGGCGACTGGCCCGATCCGCTCGTCCCGAAGCTGGACGACTTCTACGGGGAGACGCGCAACGCCTTTCCGGTCACGGTCTCCGCAGGCCGCAGCCAGCCGTTCTACCTCGAGCTCCACGTGCCGGCGGGCCAGCCGCCCGGCGGCTACGCGGGCGCGGCGACCGCGAGCTTCTCGGACGGCACGAGCGCGAGCGTCCCTGTGACGCTGCGGGTGCGGGCCTTCGCGCTCCCTTCGACCTCGTCGCTCACCACGGCCTTCGGCTTCGACTGGGACGGTCCCTGCGTCGGCCACTTCGGCGGCTACGGAGCGCCGAACTGCACCGATCCGCAGCTCGAGGCGCTGAACGCGCTCTACTTCCAGGACGCGCTGAACCATCGGCTCACCATCAGCGCGCTCGTCTACGCGCCGCCCGTCTCGAGCGGCCAGGGGAGCTTCTCGACCTTCGACCAGCTCTACGGCCCGTTCTTGAACGGGACGGCGCTGACGAAGCCCGACCAGCTTCAGGGCGCGCAGCTCACCTCGATCCAGTACGTCGGCGACTGGTCGTCCGCCTCATTCGCCGCCTGGGCCGCGCACTTCAAGGCGAACGGCTGGTTCTCACGCCTCTTTGACTACACCTGCGACGAGCCGCCCATGACCTGCGCCTGGAGCGACATCCCGACCCGGGCGGCCATCGTCCACGCGGGCGACCCGAACTTCCGCACGCTGGTGACCACCGACCTCGCGAACGCGACGGCGAACGGGGTCCTGTCGTCGATCGACATCCTCGTGCCCATCGACAACTCGCTCGACCCGGCGTCGGGGGACACGCGGCCCGCGTACGCAAACTTCCTGACGACGCCCGACTCGCTCCTCTGGACCTACCAATCGTGCTCGCCGACCTCGACCTGCGTCGACGGCGCGCAGGGCGGCGATCCGAGCTGGCCGATGCGTTACCTCGACGAGAGCGCCGCCTCGAACCGGCTGCTCGAGTGGGTGGATTTTGCCGAGAACGTGACCGGCGAGCTCTACTACGACACCACCATGAGCATGGCGGTCTATGGCGCCGCCGCCTGGCAGAACGAGTACGTCTTCGGCAACAACGGCGACGGCTCGCTCTTCTACCCAGGCAGCCCGTCGATCATCGGCGGCACGCACGACATCCCGATCGAGAGCCTGCGGCTGAAGCTCTTGCGCGGCGGCCTGCAGGATTACGAGTATCTCCACGAGCTCTCGGCGCTCGGCGACGTCGATTCGGCCAAGGCGGCGCTCGCGCTCGTCGCCCAGTCGGCGAGCCAGTTCACGCAGGATGGCGCGGTCTTCGAGGAAGCGCGCGCACAGATGGCCGACGCGATCGAGCGCGACCTCGGCGTCTCGTCGTCGGGCGGCGGCGCCCCCGACGCGGGGACGGCTGCGTCCGACGCGGGGACGCCTGCGCCAGACGCGGGGACGCCTGCGTCCGACGCTGGGACGGAGACGCCCGATGCCGGGACGGAGACGCCCGACGCCGGGAGTTCGAACTCGCCCGACGGCGGCGGCTCCCTCTGGCCCGCCTTGGACATCGAGCGGCCCCACGCGCCGCTCTTCCCGCCCCTCGCGGCCCCGAGAAGCCCCACGACCAGCGAAACCCGGGGGGCGCGCGCCGCCGTCGGCCGCGGCTGCGGCACGGGGCCGGGAGGGACGGACTTCACCGCCGCCGTGACACTCCTTCTAGCCGCGATGACACTCGGCTCCCGGCCGAAGCGGCTGAAGCAGACCGAGGCCGGCGGCGGCAACGGGAGCGGCAAGTAGCTCAGCGGGCATCCCCAGGGGCGCACGCAGGGGCCCCGGGTCTTTTCAGCCGGCGAGCGGCTTGGTCTTCGGCTCGGGCGCCGCCAAGGCCGGGGTGCCGCCCTCGATCGGGACGACCTCGGCCTCGCCGCGGTCGGTCCTCTCCCCGCGGCCGAAGAGGCGGCCGAAGAAGACCGACGCGTCGTCGAAGAGCGAGTAAGCCACCGGCGTCGCGAGCAGCGTGAGCAGCAAGGAGAGGGTCTGGCCGCCGATGACGATGCTGCCGGTGGCGCGCGCGAGCCCGGCCCCGATGCCCTTCGAGACGGCGAGCGGGATCATGCCGGCCACGAAGGCCACGGTCGTCATGAGGATCGGCCGCAGCCGGTCTCGGTTCGCCTGCAGGATGGCCTCGAGCTTTGGCATCCCTTGCGCGCGCAGCGTGTTCGTGTGGTCCACCTGGAGGATCGAGTTCTTCTTCACGACGCCGAAGAGCACGAGCAGTCCGAGACCGGTGAAGATGTTCAGCGTCTGCCCGAAGAGGAGGAGCGAGACGAGCGCGAACGGAACGGTGAGCGGTAGCGCGAGGAGGATCGTGATGGGGTGAAGCCACGATTCGAACTGTGCGGCGAGCACGAGGTACATGAAGATGAAGGAGAGGCCGAAGGCGATGACGAAGTTCGCCGCCGCCTTCCCGGTCTCGCGGGAGCGGCCCTGCGGGAGCGCGTGGTAGGCGGCCGGAAGCTGCTGATCGTGGATGATCTGGACGAGGGCCGCCATCACGTCGCTCTCCCCGAAGCCGGGCGCGACGTTGGCGTTGATCGCGACGAGGCGCTGCCGGTTGACGCGGTTGATGACCGAGGGGCCGGTACCCTGCCGGACAGTCACGACCTCGCGCAGCGGCACCGAGCCGTAGCGCACCGACGGGACGGTGATGAGCGAGAGGCTCTCCCGGTCGGAGCGGAAGGGCAGATCGGCGCGGGCGCGCACGTCGTAGTCTTCGCCGCTCTCGGCGTAGGTGGAGACCTTGAGGCCGCCAACGAGCAGCTGCAGGGTCCCGGCGATGTCCGCCACCTGCACGCCCAGGTCGGCGGCCTTCTCGCGGTCGATCGTGACGTCGTACTCGGGCTTGCCGACCACGAGGTTCGTGTCGACGTCCACCGCCCCGGGCACCTTCTTGAGCTCGGCGACGATCCGGCTGCTGTAGTCGGCGAGCTTGCCGAGGTCGGGGCCCGAGATTCCGTACTGGACCGACGCCGTCGACTGGCCGGAGTTGAAGGCGTCGACCTCGGAGACGTCGATGCGCAGATCCTTCGGCAGCTTCTGGACGATCTCCTTGCGCACGCGCGCCATCAGCCCGATCTGCGTCTCCTTGCGGGCGCGCGGGTCGGTCAGTCGCACGTAGATCTTGGCGAGGTTCTCGAGCCGCTGCTGGCCGCCGCCGATGCTCGTCAGGGTGAGCAGCACGTCCGGGCTGAGCTCGCGCACCTTGCGCGCGATTCGCTCGGCGACGATCTCGGTCGACTCCAGGCTCGTCCCCTCGGGCGCCCGCACGTTGATCTCGAAGTTGGCGTCGTCGTTCTCGGGGATGAAGCCCTTCGGCACGGCCTTGAAAAGCAGCGGCGTCGAGGCGAGCGTGAGCAGGGACGCGACCACGACGATCCAGCGGTGGCGCATCACGAAGCGGAGCACCGCCATGTAGGCGTTCTCGACCGGCTGGTAGCCCGCGTCGACGAACCTCTCGAGCGCGCTCTTCTTCTTCGGTAGCCGCTTGCCCTTCTCGTCGAAGAGTGGCGGGTCGAGCCAGCGCGCCGAGAGGCTCGGGGTGAGCGAGAAGCTCACCAGCATCGAGACGGCGATGGCGAAGGCCATCGTCAGGCCGAAGCCCTCGAGGAAGCGGCCGACGATCCCCGACATGAAGGCGACCGGGACGAAGACAGCGAGGAGCGAGAGCGTCGTCGCGAGGACGGCGAGGCCGATGTCCTTCGTGGCGGCGATGGCCGCGGGGAACGGCCGGTAGCCCTTCTCGTCGATGAAGCGGAAGATGTTCTCGAGAACCACGATGGCGTCGTCGATGACGATGCCGACAGCCAGCGCGAGCGCCAGCAGGGTGATCATGTTGAGTGTGAAGCCCCGGGCCCACATGAGGGCGAAGGTGCCGATGATCGAGATGGGGATGGCGACCGCGGCGATGACGGCGCTGCGGAAGTTGCCGAGGAAGAGGAGCACGACGAGCGAGGCGAAGAGGGCGCCGAGGACGAGATGCTCCTTGACGGCGTTGACGCTCGTGCGGACGACCCCTGAGTTGTCGCGGACGACCTCGAGCTCGTAGCCGTGCGGCAGCGCCTTCTCGATGGCCTTGAGCCGTCCGAGCACCCCGTCGACCACCGCGACCGTGTTCTCGCCCGACTGCTTGCGCACCGAGAGAAGCACGGTCCGCTTGCCGTTCTCGAACGCGACCGAGTCCTCCTCCTCCTCGCCGTCCTCCACCCGCGCCACGTCGCCGAGCCGGATCGGGTGGCCGTCGGCGTCGCGCACCACGATCTGGGCCAGGGCCGCTGGACTCGTCACGCGCCCCTGCACGCGCAGGGTGATCTCGGTCGGGCCCGTCTGCACCGCGCCGCCTGGGGTGCTGAGGTTCTGGGTGGCGATCGCCCGCTGTACGTCCACCGCGGTGAGGCCCATCGAGCGCAGCCGCACCGGATCCATCCAGACGTTGATCTGCCGCTTGCGGCCGCCGATGAGGGAGACGTCGCCAACGCCCGGGATGCTCTCGATCTGCCGCCGGATCTGCTTGTCGGCGAGCTCGGTGAGCTCCCGAACCGAGTGCTTGCCGTGCACCGCGATCTGCAGCACCGGAACCGAGTCGGGATCGAGCTTCGCGACGATGGGGGGGTCGATGCCGCGCGGGAGGTCCGGCAGCGAGCTGTTGACGTGGTCCTGCACCTCCTGCGCCGCGACGTTGACGTTCTTGTCGAGGTTGAAGGTGACGAAGATCTGGGAGACGCCCTCCACCGAGACCGAGCGGAGCTCGTCGATGCCGCTGATCGTGTTCACCGCCTCTTCGATCTTGTCGGTGATCTCGGTCTCGACCTCCTCCGGCGCGGCGCCGTCGAGGCGGGTGGTCACGACCACGACCGGGAAGTCGATCTTCGGGAACTGGTCGAGGCCGAGCTTGAAGTAGCCCGCGATGCCGACCACCGAGATGGCGAGCATCACCACCACGGTGAAGACCGGCCGTCGGACGCAAAGGCTGGCGAGCCACTGCATGGTTGTCTCCCGCTACTGCGCGACCGCGACGCCGTCGGCGGTCTGTTCGGTCGGGTGGGTGACGAGCCGCTCTCCCGGGGCCAGCCCGTTCAGCACGGCCACCTCGCCGCCCACGGTGGGTCCGGCCTGGACGACGCGCTCCTCGATCTGACCGCCCTCGACGACGAAGGCCCGCCAGCTCTCTCCGTCGTGGCGGAGCGCGGAGGCCGGGACGACCGGGAGCGGCTCGCTGCCCACGACGAGCTGGGCGGAGGCGAAGAGCCCGGGCTTGAGCCGCCGATCGGCGTTCGGCACCAGCGCTTCGAAGACGAGGTCGCGGGTGGTGGCGCGCACCGCCGGCCCGATGTAACGGACGATGCCGGTGAAGCTCTCGCCCGGGAAGGCGTCGACCTGGAAGTCCACCTTCTGGCCCTCCTTCACCGCCGCGAGGTCCGCCTCGGGGATCGTGAGCTCGAGCCGGAGCGGGTCGATCTGGACGAGGTGGACCACCCGGGAGTCCGCCCGGACGTACTCGCCCGGGCTCACGTAGCGCTCGGCGACGAGTCCCGCGAACGGGGCGCGGACGGTGGCGTCGCCGACCATCTGCAGCGCCTCCTCGGCGCGAGCCGCGGCGGCGTCGGCCGACTCCGCCGAGGTCTTGCAGCTCGACATGACGCGCTCGAACTCCTGCTCGGAGATGGTGCCCTTCCGGTAGAGCCGCTGGAATCGCTCGCAGTCCCGCTCGGCGAGCTTCTTCTGCTCGCTCGCGGCCGCGAGGTTGGCCTTGGCCTCGGTGGCGGCGAGGGCCGAGAAGCGGGTGTCGAGCTGGGCGATGGAGCCGCCCTTCGCGACCAGGCTGCCCCGCTCGACCATGGTTCGCAGCACCCGGCCGTTGGCGTTGGCGGCGAGGTCGGACTCCTCGAAGGCCTTGAGCGAGCCCGCGAGGAGCACCGTCTTGGGCATCTGCCGCTCGGTCACCGCGACCGTTTCGACGTGGATCGGCGTGGCCTTCGGGGCGTTCGCGGCCTCGCCCTCCGCGACGCGCTCTCCGCAGGCGGCGAGGCAGAGCAGCGAAGCGGCGAGCCGAAGGGCGATCGGCAGGTGGCGGATCATTGGACGGGCTCCGGGTCGAGAGGCTGTCCCGCGACGAGGCGCAGGACCGCGCGGGAATAAGAGAGGTCTGCGTCGGCCTGGAGTCGGGCCACGTCGGCGGCGAAGGCGTCGCGCTGGGCCTGTACGACCTCCAGCTGGTTTCCGGCGCCCTCGGCGTAGCGCTCGCGCGCGTACTCTGCGGCGAGCTCGGCGGCCTTCACCTGAGCCCGCGTGGCGCGGCTCTTCGTGATGTCCGCGTGGACGCGCTGCCAGGCGCCGAAGATCTGGTCGTGCGTCGCGAGCCGCGCGCGCTCCTCGCCCAGGCGGGCAATCTGCGCCGCCTGGCTCTCGAGCCGGATGGTCTCGATGGTGGAGAGGTCCAGCCGCCAGTTGAGGCTCAGCATGGCGGTGTAGTACGCGGGCTGGCCCACGAACGAGGTCGCGTTGGTGAGGTGCTCGTTGATCGACCCGGAGAGCGTCGGGATCAGGGCGTAGGCCGCGGCGCGCCGGCCGAGCTCGGCCGCGCGCGTCTGCTCGACCGCTGCCTCGAGCGTCGGCAGCCGGTCCTCGGGCGTCGACTCCCAGCTCTGCAGGGGCGCCTCCTCGTGCAGGTCGTCCTCGGTCGACGGCACGTCGCCGGTCGGCGTCACGGCCGTCAACGTGACGAGCGCCCGGCGCGAGATCTGGGAGGCGAGCTCCGCGTCCGCGATGGCGCTGCGGGCGCTCTCGACCTCCGCGGCGGCGCGATTCTCGTCGAGCTGCGTGGAGACTCCCTCCTGCCGCTGGTCGCGAATCAGCGCGAGGTTTGCCTCGGACACCTCGAGCGTCCGCTGCGCCGAGCGGCGCAACCCCTCGGCCCCGATGAGCTGATGGTAGTAGCTCGCGACCTGTTGCTCGACCTGCAGGAGGGTGGCGCGCTCGCCGTGCGAAGCGCTCCGCGCCAGCGCCCGCTGCGAGGCGATTCGCGACCAGCTGGCGAGGTCGACGATGGGGACGTCGAGCTCGAAGAAGGCGTCCCACTGGTTCGTCGGCAGGATCGTGAGCGCGCTCGTGGTGAAGCCGGGGATGGCGGGGAAGACCACGTCGTACTGGTTGCGGGTGTAAATGCCTCGGGCGCTCACCGAGGGCAGGGACCGCCCGAGGGTCGCGAGCGCGCCGGTCTCCGCTTGCACCCGCGCCACCGCGGCCTGACGGTCGTCGACGCTCGCCCTCCTGGCGCCGGCCAAGAACTCGCTCAGCGGCTGCAGCGCAAGGGCGGGAGTCGCTGCGCCGAGCAGCGCGAGCAGCGCGAGCCCCCGCAGGGGACGGGCCGCCGGAGGCAGGGCACCGGACCAGCCAGGGAACGAATTCACGAGCGTCACGGCGGCTGTCTCCCGGGAGGCCTATGCGCCCCAATGGTTCATGTCTCAGAACCATGATGATTGTCAACTGAAATACTTCACTTGTTGAACCAGTCGTCGATCCGGTATGCTTCGGTCGTGCGCCCCGCGAGCGCGAAGAGGGAAGGCCCTGGCCTCGGGCGATCGCCGAGGGGTTCGCGCGAGCGCTCGGTGGCCCAGGAACTCGCCGAGGCCTTCTTCGATCTGCTGATCTCCCGCTCGACCTGGTTTCAGTCGGTGGCCGTCGAGATCGGTGTCACTCCCATCCAGGCGAGGACGCTCGTCGAGCTGGAGCCGGAGCGGGAGCAGACGATGAGCGGGGTCGCCGCCTCGGCCCGCTGCGAGCCCTCGAACCTCACCGGGATCGTCGATAAGCTCGAGGCGCGCGGCCTCGTCGAGCGGCGCGGCGCGACCGCCGATCGCCGCATCAAGATGGTCTCTCTCACCCGGGAGGGCGTGGCCCTGCGCCGCCGGCTGATCGCCCGGTTGAACGAGCCGGCGCCCTGGATGGTCGCGCTCTCTGCCGCGGAGCAGCGGCGGCTGCGCGATCTCTTTCGGGCGGCGGTCGCCGAGGAGAAGCAGCGGTCAGCCATGAGCGATCGCTGAGTGTCATTCCGCGGCTCGGCGCCGCGCCGGTCGACCGGCTGAATGCTACCGGCGGCGACCAGGAAGAAAAGCTGGAGCGGGTGAAGGGGATCGAACCCTCGACATCAACCTTGGCAAGGCGGGGCGCGGGTTTCCAGCGGGTCGCACCCCTTCGCAAGTAGGCGCAACCTCTGGAGTCGAAGACGGCTTCGGGGTCCCTCCGCTCCACCGTTTCGCACCGTTTCCCACCCCAAATGCTACCCGGCCGCTACCCGAGGCTCCCAAACCGTCCCGCTCGCTTCGCAGTCTCCGAGGGGGCGCAGACGACCTGCTGACCGTCCGCGACGTAGCCGCCCGGCTGCACGTCTCGACCGCCACCGTCTACGCGCTCGCCGAGCGTGGCGAACTGGCGCACGTCCGAGTCTCGAACGCGATCCGAGTCGACCCGTCGGACCTCGCCGTGTTCGTCGAGGCAAGCAAGCGGCGCGGACCGTCGAAGGGAGGCCGGTAGGCCATGGCGTCCAAGCGCTCGCCCGCCAAGCCTTGCCGTTGCCCCGCCTGCCGGGATTCCCCTCTGGCACGCGCCAGGGGGCGCGTCTCCAAGGCGTTCGAGCGGATCTCGAGCGCGCGGACACCGGCCGAGACTCGAGCGGCGCTCGCCGGGCTCGAAGCCCTGGGCCATTCCTCGGACTGGCGAGTGATGGCCGCGCTTCTCGAACGCCAGCTTGCGGGGGGCCGCCGTGCCTGAGAACAGGCGCAGATCAGGCAACCGCGGCTCGTTCAAGCCGGGCGTCTCGGGCTGCCCGGGCGGCAGGCCCAAGCTCACCGGCCGCGCGCTCGAGGTGCGCGCCGCCTGCCGCGAGGCTTCGGTCCGGGCCGTCGAGCGGCTCCGCGACCTCCTAGAGGCCCCGGATCCAAGCGTGGTCCTGAAGGCCGCCGAGGCGATCCTGCGACGGGCATGGGGGGAGCCTGGGACCGAGGCCGAGGTGCGCGGGGTGGATACCGAGCGGGCGAAGGATGCAGAGCTTCGCGAGCGCGGTTGTGGGGCCAGCTCGCTAGAAGGGCTCATGGCGAGCGACGGGCCGCCCCCAGACGTGGACTAGAAGGCACAAATTTGCGCTCGGCTCCTACCTTGACACGCATCGTAATATAATGTTATAGTGCGTCATTGCCGTTCGAGAGGAGCTCGAGCCCATGACCCCGCCCCCCGCGAAGCTCGAAGCCGCCTTCGCCCGCCTGCCCCCCGGCGAAGCCCTCACCGTCCGCACCGAGGCCCCCGCCGGGCTGTCCGTGACCCCCGCCGCCGTCGAACGGGCCCGCGAGTTCGCCCGGGCAGCGCGCTCGGAGGCCACCCGGGGCGCCTACCGCTCGGACTGGGCGCACTTCACCGCCTGGTGCGAGGCTCACGGAGGCACGGCGCTGCCGGCCGGGGCCGCCACCGTCGCGCTCTACCTCGGTGAGCTGGCCGACCAGGGGTTCAAGGTGTCCACCATCGAGCGGCGCCTCGCGGCCATCGCAGAAGCCCACAAGGCCGCCGGCCTGCCCTCGCCGCGGTCGGACGCGAACGTCCGCGCCGTCGTCAAGGGCATCCGCCGCAAGCTGGGCGTGGCTCAGAAGCAGGCCCGGCCCCTTCTGCCGGCCGAGCTGCGGGCCGTGGTGGGCACGCTGCCCGAGGGGCCGCAGGGAACTCGGGACCGGGCGTTGCTCTTGCTCGGCTTCGCAGGGGCGTTCCGCCGGTCCGAGTTGGCCAGCTTGAACGTCGGGGATCTCGAGTTCGGGGACGACGGACTCACCGTGACGCTCCGGCGCTCGAAGACCGACCAGGAGGGCCGGGGGCGCAAGGTGGGCGTGCCCTTCGGCTCGGACAAGGCGACCTGCCCGGTTCGCGCCGTCCGTGCCTGGCTGACCAGCCTGGGCGAGGGGGCACGGGGTCCGCTCTTCCGCAGGGTCGACCGCTGGGGCAACCTCGGGGGCCGCATGACGGGGCAGGCCGTCTGGCGCGTCGTCCGCCGCGTCGCTGGGGACGAGTTCTCGGGGCACTCGCTGCGGGCCGGGCTCGCCACGGCCGCCGCGAAGGCCGGCAAGTCGGCCACCGTGATCATGAAGCAAACCGGGCACAAGTCGCTCGCCATGGTGTCGCGCTACGTCCGGGACGCTTCGCTCTTCGAGGACAACGCGGCGAGCGGGATCGGGCTGTAGAAGCCACCGCCGCCCGCCCACGTCGCCTCGCTGTCGTCAACGGCGCTAGCGGGACGATGGCCGCCCCCGCCGGGCTCTCATGCTGCTGGGCCGCCTGACCAACTCGGCCAGGGGGACGCGGTACAGGTTCGCAAACACCACGAGAGATTCGAGCCCAAGGTTCTGAGCCCCGCCTTCGACGCTCTGAACGTACCGCGTGCTGACGCCGAGTTGCTCTGCCGCTTGCGCCTGAGTGAGTCCGCGTTCCCCGCGCAGCTCTGCGATGCGCCGCCCGACGTGCCGCTGAACGGTCTCCGGGTCGAGAGGCTGCATCCGGCGGACAGTCGGCCGGAATGCTCTTGACTAAAACGATGCCATAAGTTCGCCTTGTGCGGCGACGCTTCGGCGGCGCGACCGCATGCGGCTTCCTGACTTCCTGGCCAAGTGGGCCCACTCCGAGGCCCAAGAGCGAGCCAACAAGGACTCGTTCCTCTCGGACCTCTGCGACGTACTTGGAGTCCCACGCCCGGACCCGGCGGGCCCCGATCCCGAGCGGAATCGGTACGTCTTCGAGCGCGCCGTCGCCTTGTCGCACGAGGACGGCGTGGAGACGCTCGGGCGGATGGACCTCTACAAGGAGGACTGCTTCATCCTGGAGGCGAAGCAGGGGGCGGAGGCTGGCAGCAAGGCGGCCGTCGCGAAGCGGGGGACGCCGCGCTGGGAAGTCGCGATGCAGGATGCGTACGGCCAGGCGTTGAAGTACGCGCACCACCTCGACCGCCCGCCGCCGTTCGTCGTCACGTGCGACATCGGCTACTGCTTCGACCTCTACGCCGCCTTCGGCGCAGAGCGCGCCTACCGCCCGTTCCCGAACGCGCGCCGCAACCGGATCTTCCTCGCGGACATCGGCAAGCACCTCGACCTCTTTCGTGCGCTCTGGACGGACCCGCAGAGCGTCGACCCGTCGCGCAAGGCGATCAAGGTCACCCGCGACGTGGCCGCGCACCTCGCGGAGCTTGCCCGGGCGCTGGAGAAGGCCGGCAACAAGCCGGACGCCGTGGCGACGTTCCTCATGCGCTGCATCTTCACGATGTTCGCGGAGGATATCGGGTTGCTCCCCCGGCGCGTGTTCGTCGAGTACCTGGAGCGCACATGGATCCCTCACCCGGAGAGGTTCCCCAAGGGCGTGCAGTTCCTTTGGCGGAACATGGATACGGGCGGCGGGACACCCGAGGGCGATCTGATCCTTCACTTCAACGGCGGGCTGTTCCACGACCCCACGGCCCTGCCGCTGTCGGCCGAGCAACTCGGGTTGCTCCTCGAAGCGGCGAGGTGCGATTGGTCGGAGGTCGAGCCTTCGATCTTCGGAACCTTGGTGGAGCGGGCCCTCGACCCCGAGGAGCGCCACCGGCTGGGAGCCCACTACACGCCTCGCGCCTACGTCGAGCGGTTGGTGCGCGCAACCGTCGAGGAACCACTGAGGGCGGAGTGGGACGCCATCCGCGCGGCTGTGCGCGTGCAGGTGGAGCAGGGCAAGACCGGGGGGGCGCGCAAGAGCGTCGCGGTGTTCTACCGGAAGCTTTGCGAGACGCGCGTGCTGGACCCCGCGTGTGGCACGGGCAACTTCCTGTACGTCACCCTCGACCTCTTCAAGCGGTTGGAGACGGAGGTGCTGTCGCTCCACGGGCAGCTTGGAGAGACCGGCCAGGAGGACATCGAGCGCGGCGCGATCGGCGTGACACCCGCGCGCTTCCACGGCATCGAGGTCAACCCGCGCGCGAAGGAGATCGCCGAGCTGGTGCTCTGGATCGGCTACCTGCAATGGCACTTCCGGACGCACGGGAGCGCGGCCCCCCGAGAGCCCGTCCTCGGGGATTACCACACCGTCGAGTGCCGGGACGCCTTGCTCGCCTGGGACCGCGTGGAGCCGGCGGCCGACGATCGCGGCAAGCCGCTTCTGCGCTGGGACGGCAAGAGCACGAAGCCCCATCCGGTGACGGGCAAGGAGGTGCCCGACGAGGCGAAGCGCGTCCTCGTCGAGCGCTACGTCAACCCGCGCAAGGCGGAATGGCCCGCGGCCGATTACATCGTCGGCAACCCGCCGTTCGTGGGCAACAAGCGGATGCGGCAGGCACTCGGCGACGGCTACGTGGAAGCGCTCCGGTCCGCCTACACGGACGTGCCGGACACTAGCGATTTCGTCATGTTCTGGTGGGACATCGCCGCGCGCCTGACGCGGGCCGGGAAAGTCCAGAGGTTCGGCTTCATCACCACGAACAGCATCACGCAGGTTTTCGACCGGAAGGTGGTGGCGGCCCACCTCGACGGCGCCCCGCCGCTCTCCCTGGTCTTTGCGATCCCGGATCACCCGTGGGTCAAGAACGCGGACGGCGCCGCGGTGCGAATCGCGATGACCGTGGGTGAGCCCGGCCCCTCCATCGGGCGCTTGGCAACCGTCGCCGGGGAGAGGAGTGGCGCGGACGCTGTTGACGTGACCTTTGCCGTGCAGGTCGGCCGGCTCAACCCTGACCTGACGGTCGGCGCCGCGGTGACGCGGGCCAAGCCACTTCGTGCCTGCTCCGAGCTTTGCTGGCAGGGCATGAAGCTCGTAGGGCCCCGCGATGGCCCTGGCTTCCTGCTCACGGAAGAGGAGCGGCTGGGGATCCCAAGGGCCGAGCGCGAGTTTGTCAAACCGTTCTTGAGCAACAAGGACTTCGTACAACGGTCCCGGGCCGCGTTCGTGATCGACCTATTCGGCCTGGAGGAAGGCAAGGCTCGCGAGCACTACCCGGCGCTGTACCAGCGCGCGGTCAACTTCATAAAGCCCCACCGTGACCACGTCGCACGCAAGAATCACCGTGAGAACTGGTGGATCTTTGGGGAGCCTCGGCCCGGGATGCGTCAGGCGCTGCGCGGCCTTGCCCGGTACATCGTGACCCCCGAGGTCGCCAAGCATCGGCCGTTCGCGTTCGTCGAGGGTGCGACGGTTCCCGACGGTTCGCTATACGCGATCGCCAGTGACGACGCCTTCGTGCTCGGCGTGCTTTCAAGTCGCGCCCACGTGACGTGGGCGCTGGCCGCGGGTGGGACGCTGGAGGATCGGCCGCGCTATCAGAACGGCCCCTGCTTCGATCCCTTCCCGTTCCCTGACGCCTCCGCGCCGCAGAGGGCAGCCATCCGAAAGCTTGCCGAGGATCTCGACGCCCACCGGAAGCGGCAGCAAGCGGCGCACCCGGAGCTGACGATCACCGGGATGTACAACGTCCTCGCGAAGCTTCGCGAGGGCGAGGCCCTCTCGGACAAGGAGAAGGCGATTCACGAAGCCGGGCTCGTCTCGGTGCTCCGGCAGATCCACGACGACCTCGACGCCGCGGTCTTCGCGGCCTACGGCTGGCCGGCGGACCTCGGGGATGAAGAGATCCTCGACCGGCTGGTGGCGCTGAACCATGAGCGGGCAGACGAGGAGGCGAAGGGCACCGTTCGGTGGCTGCGGCCCGAACTCCAGGCGAAAGGGCGGCGCGCCCAGGCCGAGCAGCGGGAAATGCTGGCGCTGCCGACCGCGAAGTCCGCGGAAGGCGGACGGGCGACCTGGCCCAAGGCGCTGCCCGAGCGCATCGCCGCCGTCCGAGCAACCCTGCACGCGGGCCGGGGCCAGACGGTCGAAGCCGTCGCCGCGGGCTTCACCCGCGCCCCGCGCAAGGATGTCGAGCTGGCCCTGGACTCCCTCGCCGCGCTCGGCCTCGCCGTCGCCTACGAAGCCAAGCCCGGCCGCCTCTGGCGGTTGACGGCGCGCCGCGCCGCCTGACCTGCCGCGCAGCCGGTTTCCTGACGCTCCTCGACTGGCGAGGTAGAGTGCGCTGGGGCGCATGGCCCCTGGCCGTCGCGCTGCCCGAAGGCCCCCCATCCTCGGGCCGCGCGCGGCCGTCTCTCCCGCGCCGCTCGCGCGTGTGACCAAAGCCTGCTACACGGGCGCCATGGCAGAGATCACGATCGAACGGAGCGGGATGCTCCAGCGGGAGCTGTTCGCGCTCCTCCTCGAACATCCCGAGGGCATGCGAGCGAAGGCCGCCGTCGCCGCGCTGGCGAGCCGCGTTCGCCTGACGCCGTACGAGGCCGGCAACTACGAGAGCGGCGGACGGCGCTTCGACAAGATCATCCGGTTCGCGACGGTCGGGCTGGCCAAGGCTGGGTGGCTTACGAAGAGCGTCGGGGTCTGGACCGTGACGGACGCCGGCAAGGAAGCCCTCGCAAGATTCACGACGCCCGAAGCGTTCTACCGCGAGGCTGCTCGGCTCTACAGCGCGTGGAAGTCGGCGGGGCTGGAAGGCGACGCGCCGACCACCGGGACCGTCGCCATCCCCGACGCCGAGGCCGCGGGCGGCGAACGCACGGCAACGATCACGTTCGAGCAGGCCGAGGAGCAGGCGTCCGAGGAGGCGACCGTTTTCCTCGCCAATCGGCCCCCGTACGAGGTCCAGGCCCTCGCGGCGGAGCTGCTTCGCGCGATGGGCTACTTCGTGACATGGGAGGCGCCGAAGGGAAAGGACGGCGGAATCGACATCATCGCGTTCCGCGACCCGCTCGGCGCGCAGCCGCCCCGGATCAAGGTGCAGGTCAAGCGAACGGCCGAGGCGGTCGCCGTCGAGGGGCTCCGCTCGTTCCTGGCCTTGATCGGGGACGGCGACATCGGGCTGTTCGTTAGCACGGGCGGATTCACCCGCGACGCGCGCGAGGAGGCGCGCCGGCAAGAGAGCCGCCAGGTGACGCTCGTTGACGCGCCAGAGTTCTACGGGCTTTGGGCCCGGCACTATGAGAAGCTGAGCGAGCGGGCGAAGCGCACCTTCCCCCTGCGGCCGATCTGGTTTCTCGCGCCCGAAGAGTGAGCGCGGCACCTTGCCCTCTTGCGGCGGGCTACCTTCGCCGTCTACCGCGGCCGATTGCGGAGAAGAGCACGATCGCGAAGGCCAGCCCGATCACGAACCGGAAGGCGACGATCGCCAGCACGGTCGCCACCGGGGCAAGGAGGATCCCGAGGACGACCACCGTAACCGAGACGTGTGCGGCAGTCTGCACGGCCGGGCTGACCGGGGCCTCGACGTGGGCCGAGTGGAAGCCGGTGCTCTGCCCGGTGCGACTCGTCCAGTAGAGGCCCGACCCCGGGATGCCCACCGTCCGCGTGACGCGGCCGTGCCCAAACGTCACGTGCGCGCCGCGGACGCCGAGCGAGAGGGACGGGCCCGAGGCCGACCGGTTGATCCCGACGCCCGGGAAGAGGCGCGTGCGGCGGTAGAAGCGGAAGTTGCCCATCGGCACTCTGATCGTAGCACCGTCAGGGCCCGGGCGTAGAAAGAAGGGCGGTGCAGTAGCAAGTTGCACCGCCCCGAGGTCGGGGCCTGTTTCGGAGGACCCGATGGCCGCCAAGAAAGCACGTACCCCTGACGCTGGCGTGCGCGCGGGGGCCGACTCTCACCCCGCCGTCGAGTGGCTCTGGGAATGGATGGGGCGCTTGTTCTTGGACCGCTTCGGTCGCATGCCGCTTCGCAAAGACGAGGACGCCGCGATCGTTCTCAAGATGCTCCGGGATACGACCCCTGTGGAAGCAACCCGCAAGCAGCGCGCGGCAGGCTGGAACCTGTGGATCAACGCGGTCACCGGCTACGTCCGGTCGCGAGAGTCCTGCCCACGGAGGTTCGACCTAACAAGTATCGCCCAAGACAAGGGTGCCTTCGCGGCTGGCGGCGCGGAGGTACGGCGCCGTCTCATCGCGGGGGAGTCGCCCTTGCCAATCAACGGCTCTGCTCGATGGCCAATACCGCGCAGCGGCGACGAATCCACCCTGGCCTCCATCCTTGGGACGCATGATCACCCGTTGCATGACCTGCCCAAGAATCTGTGGACCCTCCCTGACCCGTGGGCGCCCTACCAAGGGGAGCACCGGGAATTGGTTTCGCCTCCGACCCTTATCGGCTGGGAGCAAATCCGCCCCGCGGTGGCCAAGCGCATGGACCGGCTCAAGGTTTCGGAACGCACGGCTCGCGCGTGGTGCAAGAAACACGGAGTTGCGGTCCACGACGATCGGGGCCGAAAGTGGGTCGACCAGGCGGACCTCGAACGGGCCGGAAAGCTTCCGGCCTCCCGGAAGTAACTTCCGAGGTTCCGAACGTCCCGGAGGGGGCCGCGTAAAACCCTTGGGGTTGTGGGGTCGCCGCGCTTCCGACCCGGCGGAAGCGGACGCCCTGCCGCTTCCGAACAGACGGGGCTGAGCTGCACGCGCCATCCTTGGGCGCATGCGACAGAGCCGAACCAATCCGTTTGTCCGCGGTGAACCCCTCGCGTCGGACCTCCGCGAAGCGCTGGCCGCCCTGGTCGCGCACGCTGGCGAGCGAGCCGCCACGAGCCGACTCGGCATCCCGCGCGCGACACTTGCGCGGGCCCTCGCTGGCTTGGGGTTGCGCCGTGGAACTGCGGTGCTCATCGGGGAGCGGCTCGCCCACCTGCCGCCCCCCGGAGCGCACCGGAGGCCGGCCGTGACCCGACGCCGCGGCGAGAACGCGCACGAGCTGATAGCCGAGGCCGAGCGATTGTACCGCGCGGGGGTGGCGCCGCGTGAGGCGCGGCACCGCCTCGTGGCGGCCAATACCGCCGCGCCGTCGCCGATCCCACGTCACGAGGTGGGCGAGCTGGTCGCCATGATCTGGGGGCTGCCGCTACGGAGAAGCCGGTGACGGCAACGCACGCCGCGGACCCTTACCGCGCTTATGGCGCTTACCGCGCACCCTCTCCTCCTGTCGCTTCCGAGCCTAACCCACCGGAACTTGGATCCGAGGCCTTTCATGGGCTGGCCGGCCAGGTAGTCGGAACGATCAGCCCAGAGACCGAGGCTGACCCGGTTGCCCTCCTCGCTCACCTCCTCGTCATGTTCGGGGACTGCGCCGGGCGAGCGCCGCACGCGAAGGTCGGCGCGGCGCAGCACACCGCCAACCTGTTCGCCGTCATGGTGGGGACCTCCTCGAAGGGCAGGAAGGGAACGGCGGCCGAGGCAATCAAGCCGCTGTTCCAGACCGTCGACTCCGACTGGACGCGCGATCGTCTGCAAGGCGGGCTCTCGAGCGGCGAGGGGCTGATCTGGGCAGTCCGCGACCCCATCAGCAAGAAGGAGCCGATCCGGGAAGGCAAGGGTCGGTCCAAGAAGATCGTCGGCTACCAAGACCTGATGGTTGACGGTGGGGTGGCCGACAAGCGGTTGCTGTTGCTGGAGACCGAGTTCGCGGGCGTTCTCCGAGTTCTCGACCGGGACGGCAACACTTTGTCAGCGATCGTCCGGCAGGCATGGGACACGGGAACGCTTCGAACGCTGACGAAGAATTCCCCTGCCGTCGCCACGGACGCCCACATCGCGATCGTCGGTCACATCACCAAGGAAGAGCTACTCCGCTACCTCGACCGAACCGAGAGCGCCAACGGCTTTGGAAACCGCTTTCTGTGGTTTCTCGTCAAGCGCTCGAAGCTGTTGCCCGAGGGCGGCGATCTCAGTGACGCCAAGTTGGCCGACCTTCGCCGCGACCTTCAAGCGGCGGTCGACTTCTCCAGAGGAGTTGGCGAGCTGCGGCGCGACCCGACGGCACGGGCAAGGTGGGCCACCATCTACGAGGAGCTGGCGGCAGAGCGGGCGGGGCTTGCGGGGGCGCTCACAAGCCGTGCCGAGGCCCAGGTGCTCCGTTTATCGGTTCTCTATGCGCTCCTCGATCGCTCCCGCGAGATCGCGGTGGCCCACCTCGACGCGGCCCTTGCCGTCTGGCGGTACGCCGAGGACTCGGTGTGCGCGATCTTCGGGGACTCGCTCGGCGATCCCGTCGCGGATGAGATTCTCCGGTCGCTACACGCTGCCGCCCTCGGCCTAACGAGGGACGAGATCAGGGAACTGTTCGCCCGCCACAAGTCGTCCGAGCAGATCGGACGTGCCCTCGACGCCCTCAGTCGGGCGGGGATGGCCCGATGCACTGCTGAAAAGACCCGCGGGAGGCCAGCCGAGCGGTGGATTGCAGTCCCACAGGCTGCGCGGAAAGCGCGGTATGTCCCCCGCGAGCCTGGCGAGGAAGGGTGATCGCCATGGAGACACCCTGCGCGGTAAGCGCGAAAAGCGCGGTAAGGGGGGTGGGGACATCGGAAGGGCTCGGCGCCGCCGCGCTCGACCTCACCCGCCGCGGCGCCCGGGTCTTCCCCTGCCAGCCACGAGGCAAGGTCCCGTTGGCGACCCACGGATGCCGTGACGCCAGCACGGACGAGGCCACGATCCGCGCCTGGTGGGCCCGGTGGCCCAACGCCAACGTCGGGCTCGCCACGGGGAACGGGCTGCTCGTTCTCGACGTGGACCCGCGCCACGGCGGGGACGAGAGCCTCGCCGAGCTGGCCGAGCTGCCGCCGACGCGCGAGGCCCTGACCGGCGGGGGCGGCAGGCACTTGTTCTACCGGGGCGAGGCGCGTTGCTCTGCCGGCCGCCTCGGGCCGGGCCTCGACGTGCGCGGGGCCGGGGGCTACGTGGTCGCGCCGCCGAGCGTCCACCCCTCGGGCTCGCTCTACCGCTGGCACCCGAGCCTCGGCCTGGCCCACCCCGTTGCCGACGCCCCCGACTGGCTTCTCGAACGGCTCGCAGACCGCCCCAGGGCCGCCGTGGCGCGTTCGCCGCTCACGGTGCCCACGGACCTCGGCCGGTGCGTCCGGCGGGCCAGGGGGTGGCTCCAGTGCGTTCCAGGTGCCGTCTCCGGGCAGGGCGGCCACAACGCCACATTCAGGGCCGCCCTCGGCCTGGTGCGCGGCTTCGACCTGCCTGAAGACGTGGCGCTGGCGCTTCTCGCCGAGTGGAATGAACGGTGCGAGCCGCCGTGGTCCGAGCGCGAGCTGCGGCACAAGGTCGAAAGCGCCACCCGCGCGAGCGCAGAGCGCGGCTACCTGCTCACCCGAGGGGCCGCGTGAGATCCATGGGCGACAGGCCGGCGCTCGACCGTGCCGCGAAAGCCTGGAGCTCGGCCGTGCTCCACCTCGGGCCGCTGGACCGCTGCCAACCGCGCCCGCGGCCAGCGCGCGGGGGCCACTCAATCCGCTTCTGCTTCGCCTGCCAGTCGCCCGTCGCGACCGGCGCCACCTGCCCGAGGTGTCGTCATGCCTGAGTCTCCCGCCGGCTTCGCCACGATGGCACTGCTCCTCGAACGGCTGCTGTCCGCCGTCGAGGGCTTGCGGTCGGACCTCGCCGCCGCGAAGGCCGCGCCGGCCGCCGCGCCCGAGTTCGAGAAGCTCCTCGACGCGCGCGGCGCCGCCGCGCTCCTCGGGATGAGTGAGTCGTGGATCTACCAACGGGTCGAGGCCAGCGAGCTGCCGCACGTCCGGCTCGGACACGCAATCCGCTTCGAGCGCTCGGCGCTCCTCGCCTACGCGAGGGGCGAGCGCGGGCAGCAGGGGCGCGTGGTAGCCTTTTCCCAGAAGACGAGGTGAGTCGTGGCGTCCGCCTACCAGAAACGAGGGACCTACTACGTCGGCTTCACCGACGGGAGCGGCAAGCGTCGCAACGTCGCGACCGCTGCCCGCACGCTGACCGAGGCCCGTCGGATCGCGGCCGAGC
Source organism: Myxococcales bacterium (assembly GCA_021783235.1). Lineage (GTDB taxonomy): Bacteria > Myxococcota > Myxococcia > Myxococcales > JAKAPL01 > JAJXUD01. The sequence continues at coordinate 63,094 of JAJXUD010000002.1, forward strand.
TGGAGCGGAAGGCCGAGCGCCAGCGGCTCGGGCTCGACCCCCTCCCTGACGACAGCGTGACCCTCGGGGGCGCCTGCGAAGCGTGGCTCGCCGGCATGCGCGCCCGGCCGGCTTTCGAGACGAGCGAGGCGTACATCCGGCTGCACGTCCGAGAGACGGACCTCGCGCGAACGCCCCTCGGCCGCCTGACGCGCGCCCACGTCGAGAACTTCCTCGACGCGGAGGCCGCCCGGTTCAAGCCGGAGACCGTCAACCGGCTCCGGGGCATCCTGTGCGCGGCCATCAACCGCGCCTGTCGCACGGGCGAATGGTCCGGCTCGAATGTCGTCGCCGAGGTGCCCAAGCGAAAGGTTCCCCGCCGGCCGCCGGCCTACCTGCGAAGCGAGGAGGTGGCTCCGCTCCTCGCCGCGCTCGCGCCCCGCTTCCGCAACGTGTTCGCCACGGCGATCTTCACCGGGCTTCGCCCCTCCGAGCTGCGGGCACTTCGCAAGCAGGACGTGGACCTCCCGCGCCGCTGGCTGGTCGTCTCCCGTTCGGGCTCCCGGAACGTGACGAAGGGCAACCGCGTTGACGGGCTCCCGATCGCCGAGGAGCTGGTGCCCTTCCTCGAAGCTGCGCTCGCCGGCTCGCCCGGCGAGCTGGTCTTCCCCCGCCCCGACGGGACGATGCTTCCGAGGGGAACGCCCTTCTCGGCGATCCTCCGGCGGGCCATGGGGCGCGCTGGCGTCGCGGTGACGGGCTTCCGGCACGCCTGCCGCCGCCACGGGTGCGGGCATGCCGAGACAACCCCCGACGCCGGGCTCCGGCGCTGCCCGGTGGACGGGCGCAAGCTCTGGCCCACCCCCGAGGTGCGGCCGCTCCGCTTCTACGACGCCACCCGACACACCACTGCGAGCCTGCTGCTACAGCAGGGCGCGCCGCTCCAGGCCGTCCAGAAGATCATGCGGCACTCGACGCCGACCCTGACGACTGAGGTGTACGGGCACCTGGCGGGTGACTACCTGCGGGCCGAGGCGAACCGGCTCCGGTTTGGGCTCGGGACACCCGAGGGCCTGCCCCTGCGCGAGACCGAGCGGCTCGTCTCAGTGGGCGGCGCGGGGGGCGTGGACTGCGGGTCTTCGACGGTGACGAGCGGTCGGGATGCTACCCGGGCGCTACCGGGTTCCGAGTTGGGGGGCCGGGGCGACCCGGCGGGCGCTCCGAACGCCTTGTCTGCCAACGGAATCCGAGGAGCGGGTGAAGGGGATCGAACCCTCGACATCAACCTTGGCAAGGTTGCACTCTACCGCTGAGTTACACCCGCGAGGAACGCGCCTGTCATAGCCAGCTCGCGCGAGCGCTGTCAAGGCGAACGGAGAGCGGCCCACCAGCCGCGCTTCCAGCCCTTGACCCCAAGGTAGGCGAGCGCGAGCCCGGACAGCCCGGCGAGATAGGCGGCCGCGACCGCCCCGGGTGCGGGCGCGGAGGCGGTGGCGCGCAACCCCCGCAGGACGATGAACGCGGTGAGCCAGGCCATGGCCGGGTTGTGCTCGGCCCGCAGCGCGCGGGCCGCGTCGAAGGGCAGCGCAGGCGCTGCGGCGGGTGCGGGCGTCAGGCGGGGGAAGAAGCGGGGGACGCTCGCGGCCCAGCGCTCGTAGCTCTCGCCGAAGCGGCCGCGTAAGAAGTCCTCCTCGGCGCGGATGACGAAGAAGTACTCGACGAAGAAAAAGCCGAGGCCGAGGGCGAGCGGCGCCGCTCGTCGAACCTGCAGGAGGAGCCCCGCGCAGAGGAGCAGGTTGCCGAGGTAGAGCGGGTTGCGCGTGAAGCGGTAGGCGCCGGCGGTGTTCAGCGAGCCCGCGCCGAGCCTCAGCGTCGGCGCGCTCGTGTCGGCGGGGACGACACCGCGCACGTAGGCACGCAGCGCCTGTCCCGCGAGGCAGAGCACGAGCCCGGCGAGCGAGGCGAGCCGCCCGTCCGGCGCCTCGGGGAGCGCGTCCCAGAGCGCCGGGAGCGAGAGCCAGAGCACGAGCGCGATGACCGGGATCGGCGCGAGGCTGCGCCAGCGGAAGAAGGCCCGGCCGAGCCGGACGTCGAGGGCGGGGGAGGCCTCGGGCACGGGGCCGAGATATCAGGAGCCGCTCGCCGCGGGCAACCGGGCGTCGATTGACCGGAGCCTGCCCGCGAAGTACGACCCGAGGGTGGAGACGCCCTGGCTCCCGATCTACCTGCGGCTCTGGCGGCTGCTCTGGCGCCGGCGGGGGGCGCTCATCGCCGCGGTCGGCGCGATGGCAGTCGGGGCGGCGGCCACCGGCGCCTTCGCCGCGCTCACGGGGCCCGCGCTCAAGATGCTCTACACGGGCGGTGCCGCGCCCGCCTGGTTGCGGGGGCCGCTCGGCGACCTCTTGCGCCGCGCGCCGCCGCCGCTCGCGCGCGCCCTCCTCCCCGCCGCGCTCGCGCTGCTCGGCCTCGTGCGGGCGGCCGCTGGTTTCGTGCAGGCGGAGCGGTCGGCGGCGCTCACCTTGGGCGCGACCACGGACCTCCAGGAGGAGCTCCACGGGAAGCTCCTCGGCATGCCCATCTCGTTCTTCGAGGGGCGTCACACCGGCGAGATCTTCTCTCGCTTCGGCACGGATCTCGGAGAGGTGCAGCGGGCGCTCGCCCAGGGGATGGCGAGCAGCTTGCGCGACTCCTTCCAGATCGCCGCGCTGCTCGTGGTCTCCGCGCTGCTCGACGCCCGGCTGCTGGGCCTCGCCATCGTCGCCGTGCCGGCCACGGTCTGGCCGATCGCCCGCTTCGCGAGCGGGCTGCGCCGCATCGGCCGCGAATCCCAGGAGGCGCGGGGCCGGATCGTCGCCTCGGCGCAGGAGGCCATCGCGGCGAGCCCGCTTCTCATCGTTTATGGCGCCGAGCGAATGGCGCTCGCGGCGCATGCCGAGAAGGAGGCCGTGCTCCTCGCCGTCCAGCGCCGCTCGTTCGTTCTCCGCTCCGCGTTCACGCCGACGCTCGAACTGCTCGCCATCGGCGCGCTCGCGGGGCTGCTCGTCTACCTGAGGGCGCTACCCGGGACGGTGGCTCCCGAGCGGCTGCTCTCGTTCTTGGGCGCGATCCTGCTCGCCTACCAGCCGATCAAGTCGCTCGCGAGCGGCAGCCAGTGGCTCTTTCCCGGGCTCGCCGCGGCCGATCGGATCTTCGGCCTGATCGACGAGCCGCCCGCCATCCGCGACCCGCCGATGCCGCGTCCGTTCGGGACGGCGAGGGGCGAGCTGCGCTTCGAGGGCGTGACCGTCCGCTATGGCGAGCGAGCGGCGCTCTCGGATCTCGACCTCGAAGTGCGGGCGGGCGAGCGAATCGGCATCGTGGGTCCGAGCGGGGCGGGCAAGACGACGCTCCTCCACCTGGTGCCGCGGCTGCTCGACCCGACCGCCGGGGCGGTTCGCTTCGATGGCCGCGATCTGCGCGAGCTCCCACTTGCCGAGCTGAGGCGCAGGGTCGCGCTCGTCGCGCAGGAGACCTTCCTGTTCGACTCGTCGGTCGAAGAGAACGTCGCCGCGGCTCACCCAGGCGCCGCGCGATCGCTGGTCGAGGCGGCGCTCGACGCGGCCGGGGCGCTCGGTTTCGTCCGCGAGCTTCCCGAGGGGCTCGCGACGCGCCTCGGCGAGCGTGGCGCCCGGCTGTCCGGGGGGCAGCGGCAACGGCTCTCGATCGCCCGGGCGATCCTGAAGGACGCGCCCGTGGTCCTTCTCGACGAGGCGACGAGCGCACTCGACGTCGCCACCGAGGCGCAGGTGCAAGAGGCCCTTGGGCGGCTCGCGCGGGGCCGGACGGTGCTGATCGTGGCACACCGCCTCTCGACGGTCGCCGACGCCGACCGGCTGATCGTGCTCGACGGAGGTCGAGTCGCGGAGGCCGGAACGGCCACGGCGCTGCGCGAGCGTGGTGGCCTCTTCGCGAGCCTCTGGGAGACCCAGACGGCCCGGCCGAGGGCGGGCTGAGCCAAGGCTGACGCCGGACGAGCCGCCGGCCCAAATGCCGAGACGTGCTCGGTCAACGCTAGCGGCCCGGAGGCCAGTCATCTTCGTGGACGAATGTCTCGTGCGGCGTCGGGCGGGCGGTCTCGCGCTCCTCGTCCTCCACCGGTCCACGCTGTTCCAGGCCGTCTGGCGTGATGTCGAACGGCAGGTCGCTCGCCGCTGGATCGTCCGGCCCGATCTCGCCGAGCTCCTCCGAGGCGTCCTCGGCGACGCGCGGCGATGGGCCGTGCGGGGTCATCGGGTCCCTCCAGTCGATCTTTCCCGAGGGCTCGGGCCAGCTCGACTCTGGCTGCATCTCGGAGGTGACCTCCGGCTCCAGATCCATGGGCTCGGTGTCTCGCGATTTCGACATGGCTTCCTCCTCTCAGATCGACCAGACGTGGTTCGCCCGGATCCCGATGTCGCGCAGCCGCGTCCTGACGAGGTCGGGCCCGGAGAGGTGAGCGATGAAGCGCGGGACTGCGACGTGAAACTCGGCCCCATAGAGCTCCGCCGCCGAGTGGAAGAGCGTCCATCGGCTCTCGGTTTCGAGGTCGGGGATGCTCTCGATCGGAACCGCGTCCAGCAGGATCCCGGTCGAGCGAGCGTCCGTCTGCAGGCAGGTCACGTCCGGTTGGTGATTTCGGATGGACCCGTTGATGACGAGCGGTGGGGGCTGGCCGGGCAGTCGCGCCCGGATGTCCAGGTAGCCGAGCGAGCGGAAGAACTCGGCCATCAACAGAATCATCCTTCCCCGCGAGAGGCTCACTTCTTCCGAGACGAGCTCCATCGGTTCCATGCGCCACCCCCCTCCTCCGGAGAAGCTAGGCCGGCCGATCCGATCGGGAAAGGATCGGGGCGACCCTCCCGGGGCCGCCCCGACCGCCGAGGGGCCTTTCGGCCCCTCGGCCTCACGCTCAGGTCAACTCGGCCCGGCGCCCGGCGTTGATCAGCTCGCGGACGCGCTGTCCGCCCTTCTTCCCGATCTTCGAGAAGAACTGCGGTCCGCGCTCCTGGAGGACCCGCTCGCCGCCCTTGCGGCCGGCCTCGACCACGCTCATCGAGGTCGTCGTGCGCGTGCTCGTGATGCCCTTCCGACGCGTCGCCATGTGCAGCCTCCTTTTCCACGACTCCTGCTTCCTGACAGAACCTAATCACCCCGACTGGAGCGTCCGAGTCGGGACCGCTCGACCCCGGAGCGCCCTTGAGGCAGACCCTGGACTTCCGATGGAACGCGGCGCGTCTGAGCGGTGCGCGGCGGGCGCCGACCCACGGCGCTGCGTCCGCTGCGCGGCCAGCTCGCCCTCCTCGCGGCGGTCCGTTCGCCCCCTCCGCCCCTTCGCCCTCGGAGGCGGCGGTGATCGCGTGCCGGCCGTGGGGCGCTGCGAAGCTGGATCTGCCCGAAGACTCAGCGCGTCGCGGCAGTCTTGAGCGACTCCGCCACCGCGCCCATCGAGCCGAGCACGTCCATGGTCGGGTAGGGCACGAAGACCTTGTTGGCGCTCCCCTGCGCGAGCTGACCGAGCGTCTCGAGGTACTTGATCGTGATGAGCTCGGCGTCGGGCTTGCCGTCGTGGATCGACTGGAAGACCAGCCGCGTCGCCTCCGCGGTGGCCTCGGCCGCGAGGATGCGGGCCCGCTTGTCGCCCTCGGCCCGCGCGATCGCGGCGTCCCGTTCACCCTCGGCGCGCAGCACGGCCGACTGCTTCTCGCCCTCTGCCTTGAGGATGGCTGAGGCCTTGTCGCCCTCGGCCTTGGTGACCTCGGCGCGGCGCTCGCGCTCGGCGGTCATCTGGAGGTTCATCGCCTGCTTGATGGAGGCCGGCGGCTCGATCTCGCGCAGCTCGACGCGCGTCACTTTGACGCCCCACTTCTCGGTGGCCTCGTCCATGACGATGCGGAGCTTCGTGTTGACGGTTTCGCGCGAGGTCAGCGTCTCGTCGAGGGAGAAGCCGCCCATGATGTTGCGAAGGTTCGTCATCACGAGCTGCTCGATGGCGAGCACGAGGTTCTGCACCTCGTAGAGCGCCTTCACCGGGTCGATGACCTGGTAGTAGATGACGCTGCCGACCTGCATCCCGACGTTGTCGTGGGTAATCACCGGCACCTGCTCGAAGCCCATCACCTGCTCGCGCAGGTCGACGAACGAGGTCGTCCAGAGCCGGCCGTCGCGCTTCAGCATGATCTGGCGCGGCTTGTCCATGATCGGTACGATGACGTTGAGCCCGCTCTTCGCGAGGCGATTGAACTTGCCGAGTCGCTCGATCACCATCACCTGCGCCTGGGGGATGATCTTGATCCCCGTGAGAAGCACGCCGAACACCACGATCACGAGCACCAGCAGCACGATCGTCATTTTGGTTCCCTCCAGACCGATGTTTCGGGCACCGCCGGCGAATCCAGCGGAGCGCGTCGAACGACCAGCTTGAGACCATCCACTCGGACGACCAGGGCGGCGTCGCCCGGCTCGAGCCGAGAGCCGTCCTCCGTGTAGGCGTTCCAGAGCTCGCCGCCGAGCCGGACCGCGCCGGGCGCGCGGGGCCCCTCGAGGCGCTCGAGCACCTTGACGGACTTGCCGGGGATCGCCTCGGCCCCCACCGCGAGCGACCGCCCCTCGGGGGAGACGAGCCGCAAGAAGAGGGTGCGCGAGGCCACGAGCAGGACGATCGAGGAGACGGCGAACAGAAAGAGCTGGCCGTCGAGTGGCAGTCCGAGCGCCGCGCCGATCGCGCTGCCGAAGGCGGCGAGCGCGGGCCAGAGCAGGATGAAGGCGCGGGTGTACAGCTCGCCGCCGACGAGCAGGAGCGCCACGGTCCCCCAGATTTCCCAGCCGACGTTTGCCAAGCGGCGGCCAGTCTGCTCCCCCGTCGAGCCTTCCGCAACGCGTCGTCGACGCGTCGCCCCGGCGGTGGGTTGCGCGGTCGGCCCCGTCAGGCGATCCTCGCAGCCGATGGCGGCGCGCAAGGTCGGAAATTGTCGGTTGATTCGCGAGCTGGGGCGCGGCGGCATGGGCGTCGTCTACGAGGCCGTCCAGGAGCCGCTCGAGCGGCGCGTCGCGGTCAAGGAGCTGCCCGCGGAGTTCGCGCGTTCGAAGGAGCTCGCCGAGCGGTTTCGGCGCGAGGGGCTCGCCTATGCGCAGCTCGAGCACCAGGCGATCGTGTCGGTCCACGACCTCGTCGAGAAGGGGGACGCGCTCTACCTGATCACCGAGTACGTCGACGGCGCGGACCTCTCGAAGCTGCTCGAGAAGGGCGGCGCGCTTCCGCCCGACTGCGTCGCCATCGTCGGGGCGCGGCTCGCCGAGGCGCTCGACTACGTCCACTTCCACAAGCTGCTCCACCGCGACGTGAAGCCCGCGAACGTCATGCTCTCGCGCACGGGCGAGGTGAAGCTGATGGACTTCGGGATCGCGAAGGACCAGACCGAGAAGGACCTGACCCGGGACGGCGTGCTGGTCGGGAGCCCGGCCTTCCTGGCGCCTGAGCTCCTGAAGGGCGAGCGGCCCGACGTCCGCTCCGATCTCTGGGCCCTCGGCGTGACGCTCTACCAGCTCGTGGTGGGCGAGAAGCCGTTCGTGGGCAAGGGACCGGACGAGCTGCAGGCCGCCATTCGAAAGGGCCGCTTCGTCCCCGTCCGGGAGCGGGCTTCGCACGTGCCGCGCAGGCTTGCCCTCGCCATCGAACGCTGCCTCGAGAAACGGCCGCGGGCCCGCTGGCCGAGCGCAGGGGCGCTCGCGCACGAACTCCAGACGATCGAGGCGAAGCTCGCGCCGCGGCTCCACCCGCAGGCGCGCCTCACGGCGCTGATGGCCCACCGCGGCTTCGCCACCGAGGAAGAGGCGCTCACCTGCGTCGACGCCGAGTCGCTCGTGGCCACGAAGGCCGTCGACGAAGAGGCCGCGCTCATGGCGCGCCTCCGGCCGCGCCCGTGGCGCTGGGCGCTCGGGTTGCTCTTCGCGCTCGGTGCCGCCGGCGCCGCGGCCGCGAAATGGTCGCTCTTCTGGCACCTCAAGTGACCGGGCGAGCGCTCGCGCCCTCTCCGGAAGCCGCGCCGCGGCTGGTTCGGCCGGTCAGCGGCCAGCGTCGGCGGCGGGAGCCGGCTCGGTGATGCCCGAGCCGGCAGCGAGCCGTCGCACGTCCCCGACGGTCACGAGCACGATGAGGCCGATGAGCGTGAGGAACCCAAGCGCGTGGACCGCCGTCTCGACCCGCTGGTCGACCGGCCGCCGGAAGACGAGTTCGTAGAGCAGGAAGAGGAGCCTTCCCCCGTCCAGCGCGGGCCAGGGCAGGATGTTGAAGACCGCGAGCGCGAGCGAGATCAGGGCGAGCGTGAAGACGAGGCTCTGCCAGCCGTGGCGCGCCTCGTCGACGGTCACCTGCACCGTGCCGATCGGCCCCGAGATCTGCGCGCCCTTCGGGTGGCGCAGCGCCTCGGCGAGCCCCTGCACCATCCCCACCGTCTGCCGGCCCGTCCAGGCGACGGCGGCGGGGAGCCCCTCGAGCGGCGTGTAGCGGCGGACGGGAGCGGCGACGCCGAGCAGCGGCGGGCTCCCGAGTTTCGCGGCGATCCGGAGCGGTTGGCCGCCCCGGCGGAGGTCGATCGCCACGGTCTCGCCCGGGTGGTCGTGGATCGCCGTGACGAGATCGCCGAAGCTCTCGACCGGCGCGCCGTCGATCCGCGCGACCTCGTCGCCGACCTGCAGGCCGGCCCGCGCGGCCACGCTTCCGGGCAGGATCTCACCGACGATCGCCTGCTTGGTATAGGGCATGCCCGCCAGGGCGACGGCGTAGACGAGCGCCACGGCGAGGAGTTCGTTCGTCACCGGACCCGCGGCAATCACGAGAAAGCGCTGCCAGGCGGGCCGCCGGCCGTAGGCCCGCCGGTCGTCCGGCGCGATCGCCTCGCCTGGGGTCATCCCGGCGATTCGGACGTAGCCGCCGATGGGAACGGCCGAGAGGCAGTACTCGGTCTCCCCGATCTGGAAGCGCAGCAGCACCGGCCCGAAGCCCACGCTGTATCGCTCGACGCGCATGCCCACGATCCGGGCAGCCACGAGGTGGCCGAATTCGTGCAGCGCGATGAGGAGCCCGACGGCGAGGATGGCGAGGACGTAGGTCACGCGGCGGGCTCCACTCTAAAGCGCCTCGGGACGCCCGGGGGCGAGCGAGAGCGGGATCGGGGCCGAGGCCGGGGCCGGCGGCGCGGCGACCTCGGGGCGGGTGGCGAGGAAGAGGAGCAACCCGAAGCTCGCGGCCAGGAGGACGCCGAGGCCGAGGTGGTTGCCCACGGCGGCGCAGCCGTCGTAGAGCCCGTGGATCGCGGCGCAGGTCAGGATGGCGCCCGCGGCGTTCACGAGCCGGCGCGCGAGGCCGCAGCCCTGGGCGGTGAGGGCCCAGCCGACGACCCCGGACCAGCAGGCGTGGGCGAGGGGGGTCGAGACCAGCCGGCTCAGTGCGGCCGCGACCGTCCAGGCGATGCGGGCGTCGAGGCCATGGGCAAGCGTCACGGCCTCGACGTGGCAGAGGCTGTGGAACGTCTCGAGGTTCTCCACGGCGGCGAAGGCGAGGCCGCTCATGGCGCCGCAGACGATCCCCTCGCGCGTCGTGATGCGCGGGCGGAGCCGGGAGCCGAGCGCCAGGGCGCCTGCCAGCGTGACCGCCTTGCAGATCTCCTCGCGCACCCCGACGCCGAAGAGCCCCACGAGCGTCCGCTCGAGCGGCTCGGAGAGATCGTGGCCGAACGGCTGGTGCAGCACGTGCGGGCGGAAGTTCAGCCAGAGCAGCAGGAGCGGTACGGCCGTGACGGCCGTCAGGCCGTAGACGACGAGGCCCATCCAGACCGCGCGGCGGCCGGGCTGGACGAGGTCATAGAACGCCACCGCCCAGGCTAGGCCGAAGGCGAAGAAGAGGTAGCGTCGGTCGAGGTCGAGGAGTTGCAAGAGGATCGGCGTCTCCGCGAGCGCGAGCACGAAGAGCGCGGCGAGCAGCCTGTTGCGGGGGAGGCTCTCCACGGGGCGAGACTACCAACGCGCGCCCATGTTCCGCCACCCTGCCGTCACGGCTTTCCCCGCTGGTCGGTTGCCCAGGGAGGGGTCGAGTGATTAAGTTGGGTCGCCCGCAACTTGGCCGGGGCAGAAGGGGGTTTCGTGCGGCAACCCGAAGATCGGCTCGTCATCGACAGCCAGCAGCACGAAGACCGGCTCTTTCCCCCGCCGCCGGAATTCGCGAACCGCGCGCGCATCCGCAGCATGGACGAGTACCGCGCGCTCTACCGGCAGTCGGTCGAGAAGCCCGAGGAGTTCTGGGCGGAGCGGGCGCGGGAGCTCGTCTGGACGAAGCCCTTCGACCGGGTTCTCGAGTGGCAGTCGCCGCACGCCCAGTGGTTCGTCGGCGGCCAGCTCAACGCCTCCTTCAATTGCCTGGACCGGCACGTCCAGCAGGGCAGGGGAAGCAAGCCGGCGATCGTCTGGGAAGGCGAGCGCGGGGAGGAGCGGATCCTCACCTACGAGGAGCTCCTCGCCGAGGTCTCCCGGCTCGCGAACGCGCTGCGGGCGATGAAGGTCCGCACTGGCGACCGGGTCGGCATCTACCTGCCGCTCGTCCCCGAGGCCGTCGTCGCGATGCTCGCCTGCGCGCGGCTCGGTGCCACGCACAGCGTCGTCTTCGGCGGCTTCTCGGCGGAGGCGCTGCGCGACCGGATGGAGGATGCCGGCGCGAAGCTGCTCATCACCGCCGACGGCGGTTTTCGCAAGGGCCAGGTCGTTCCGCTCAAGGCGAACGCCGACGAGGCGCTCCAGAAGCTCCCCGGGGTCGAGCGCGTCGTCGTCGTCCGCCGGACGGGTGAGAAGGTCCCGATGAAGCCGGGGCGGGACATTTACTGGGACGAGGCCGTGCGGGGCCAGCCGGCGACCTGCGAGTCGGTGGCGCTCGACGCCGAGCACGCGCTCTTCATCCTCTACACGAGCGGCACCACCGGCCGCCCCAAGGGCGTGGTCCACGCCACCGGGGGCTACCTCCTGCAGACGGCGCTGACGACCCGTTGGGTCTTCGATCTGCGGGAGGATGACGTCTACTGGTGCACGGCCGACGTCGGCTGGATCACGGGCCACAGCTACGTCGTCTACGGTCCGCTCGCCGAGGGTGCGACGGTGGTGCTCTACGAGGGCGCGCTGAACCACCCCGAGCCGAACCGGATCTGGGACATCGTCGAGCGGCGCCGGGTCTCGATCCTCTACACGGCGCCGACCGCCATTCGGGGCTTCATCAAGGCCGGGGACGACTGGGTGAAGCAGCACGACCTCTCCTCGCTGCGGCTGCTCGGCACGGTTGGCGAGCCCATCAACCCCGAGGCCTGGATGTGGTACCGGCGCGTCGTCGGCGGGGAGCGCTGCCCCATCGTCGACACCTGGTGGCAGACGGAGACCGGCGCCATCGCGGTCGCCCCGCTGCCCGGCGCGACCCCCACGAAGCCTGGCTCCGCGACGCTTCCACTCCCGGGCATCGAGATCGAGATCGTCGACTCGGCGGGACGCCCCGTCCCCCCGGGAGAGGGGGGAACCCTCGTGCTCTCCCGTCCCTGGCCATCGATGCTGCGGACCGTCCACAACGATCCCAAGCGCTACATGCAGCAGTACTGGAGCCAGGTGCCCGGCCGCTACTTCACCGGGGATGGAGCCCGGATCGACGCGGACGGTTACCTCTGGCTGATGGGGCGCATCGACGACGTAATCAACGTCGCGGGCCATCGCCTCGGCACCGCCGAGATCGAGAGCGCTCTCGCCCGCCACCCGGTCGTGGCCGAGGCCGCGGTGGTGGGACGCCCGGACGAGCTGAAGGGAACCGGGATCTGCGCCTTCGTGACTCTCAAAGAGGGGAAGGTTGCTTCGACGGAGCTCGCCGCTGAGCTGCGCTCCCACGTCGCGAAGGAGATCGGGGCGATCGCGCGGCCTGACGACATCCGGTTCGCTGACGCACTGCCGAAGACGCGCAGCGGCAAGATCGTCCGCCGCCTGTTGCGCGATCTCGCCGCCGGCCGGGAATCGCAGGGCGACGTGAGCACCCTCGAGGATCTCTCGGTCATCGCCGCGCTCAGAGACTCCGAGGAGTGAGCCGGCGGTGGTGGCTCGCGGCCGGGGCGGCGATCGCCGTCCTCGGCGGCCCGGCGCTGCCGGCGCTCGCCGACGACACGAACTATCAGAACCTGCTGCTCGGGGAGAAGGCGGCCGGGATGGGGGGCGCGTACACAGCCATCGCCGACGATCCGTCCGCGACCTACTACAACCCCGCCGGGCTCGTGGAGACCGAGGCCTCCACCCTATCGGCGAGCCTCTCGTTCTACGGTTTCCAGCAGGGCTCGCTGCAGCAGGCGCTCACGCCTCCGCCCGGAGCGTCCTTCACGGGGAGCATCAGCCACGGGGTCGGAGCGGCGTTCTCTCAGATGACGACCGTCCCGGGGCTCGCTGGGAGCGTCAACGGAATCGGGCCGAAGGATTCGAAGGGGCGCTACCGGGAGGCTTGGGGGCTCGCCGTCATGATGCTCGACGACCAGTCGAGCAGCTTCAGCCAGGCGGCCATCGGGGCGAACGCCCTCCAGGATCTCTCGCAGACGACGCTCGATCAGACCGCGCTCATCGGCCTCGGTTATGCCCGGCGGATGACCGACGAACTGGATCTCGGCCTCTCCGTGGACGCCATCTACCGGACAGTCAACCGCGCGTCGCGGACCATCAGCGGGAGCGCCGTGAGCTCGCAGGGCGTCGCCGCGAGCTACTTCCTGGACGAGACCTCGCTCCAGATGGCGGTCGCGGGGCTGTTCGCCGAGGCCGGAGCGCTCTGGAAGTTCGCTCCGGACTTCACCCTGGGGCTCTCGCTCGCCTCGCCGTCGGTCACCGTCTTCGGCACCGGGTCGAGCGACGAGGTCCAGGGGTTCAGCGCGGCCGGCACGGGCGCGGGTTTGACCGACACACCCATCAACGGGCTCGCCGCCAACACCTTGCTCCCCGTGCACGGCCGCGCGGGGCTCGCGTGGCGCGCTGCCCCGCGGACCCTCTTCGACCTCGACGTCTCGGGCTGGGGGCCGATCGCCTACGACCTCATCGAGGGCCCCCTACCGGCGGGCGTGCAGTACCCGAACTTCGTCCGGAGCGTCCAGCGGCTCCCGGTGGTGAACCTCGACCTCGGCGGGAGGTGGCTCTTCGCGGACAAGTACCCGGTCCGCGGCGGCCTCTTCACGAACCGCTCGTCCGCCCCCAAGATCGACGATGGCCCCGAGCCCCAGCTCCCCGACATCGACGTCTACGGCGTGACCGCTGGGATCACCCTGCCGGCGGAGCACACCGAGACGACGATCGGATTCGTCTACAGCTTCGGCCAGGGGATGACGAAGGTCCCGACCGGCGGCGCCACCCAGGCCACCGGCGTCACCTTCGTCCCCACCCCGACCAGCGAGGGCTTCCTCGACATCTACCTCGCCGGCTCCTACGAATTCTGAGGCGGCGGGAGCAGCGGGAACGCCTCGTGGATGGAGGCCAGCGCCGAGAGCCCCCGCTCGCGCACGTCGCCCTGGAAGGCCCAAGCCTGCGCCTGGTTCGCCGTCCAGCCCGAGACCTCCACCCGAATGGCGCTGGGACCCGCCTCGGCCACGGCCACGCTCGGCGGCGCCGCCCCGGCGAGCAGCGCCTTGCTCTGGGCGGCTACCTGGCCGAGCGTTCGCGTCACCTCGCCGAGATCGGCGCGGTAGCCGACGTGGAACTTCACGGTCGCGAGGATCCGGCTGTCGACGATGGAGTGGTTGTAGAGCACCTCCGACGAGAGCACGTCGTTCGGGATGACGAGCCGCCGATTGTCGCCCGTCCGGATGAGCGTGTACATGAGCGTGATGTCCTCGACCGTGCCCGTCTCGTTGCGCAGGGTCACGAGGTCGCCCACGCGGAACGGCTGGCTGAAGGCGAGCGTCACCCCCGCGATGGCGTTGCCCAGGGTCCCGCGCGCCGCCATGCCGACCACGAGGCCGGCGACCCCCGCCGAGGCCCAGAGCCCGGTGGAGAGGGCTCGCAGCCAGCTGAAGTGGGACATCGCCGCGGCCGCCGCGACGAGGTAGATGGCCGCGCGGCCGAGCCGGCCGAGGATCCGGACTCGCGTCTCTATCGACTCGCTCGCCTCCTTGCCCGCTTGCTGGCTGCGCCGCACGGCGAGCACCCGGTCGAGGGCCAGCGACCAGAGCCGATCGGCCAGCAGCGCCACGGCGAGGATCAGCGCCGAGAGGAGCAGCCCTTGCCAGGGGATCTGCCGAACGACCTGCCAGCGCGCCTCCATGGGCTATCGGCGCGCTTGGGCTTTCTGCGGGCGGGGCGGGCGCAGGTAGGCTTGCATCGTGGCCTCGGCCAACGTCGACGCGTGGACGCGCCACTTGAGGCCGTTCACCACGAGCGCGGCCACCGCGATGCGGGGCGAGAGCGCGGGGGCGAAGCCCACGAACCACGAGTAGTCGCGGAAGGGCTGGTGCGCGGAGAGGCTGCCCGTCTTGCCGGCCGCCTCGAGCGCTCGCGCCGCCCGGCTGCGGAACGCCTTGTGGGCGGTGCCCTCGCTGACGGCCAGCTCCATCATCGCCGTCAGCTCGCGCGCGAGCTTGGGCGAGAGGATCCGGCGCGGCTGGCCGGTCGGTCGTCCGTCGACGATCTGCAGGGGGGCGAGCGTTCCGTCGTTGGCGATGGCCGCGGCGATGGCCGCCCCGTGGAGCGGACTCAGAGTCACCTGGCCGAAGCCCGCCGCGGTGGAGGCGAACGCGAAGGGATCCGCGGGAACGAGGGCGCGGGAGCGCTCGGCCTCCGACTCGAGCGGGAGCGGCGCATCGAAGAGGAATCGGCTCGCCCAGGAGCGTAGGAGCACCTGGTCCAAGTTGCGCTCGGCGAGCTTCGCGATGGCGACGTTGCTCGAGTGGGCGACCGCCTGCGCGAGCGAGACGCAGCGCCGGTCGTGCCTGGCGTCGTCCGCGAGCAGCCGCGCCCGGAGCCGGTGCTTGCCCCCGTGGTAGCAGACCGCCTCGTCGGCCGGCACCCCGCGGTCGAGGAGCGCCGCCGTCGTGACGAGCTTGAAGACCGAAGCCGCCGGGTAGGTCGCCTCGGCGGCGATGGCCTGGCCGTCCGGCTCCGGCCCGACGCCGCGCGCCACCGCGAGCAGCCGTCCGGTGGCGGGATCGATCGCGACCAGCTCGGCGAGCGGCGCTCGGTAGAGCTGGAGCAGCCGATCGGCGGTCCGCTGCAGCTCGGGGTCGAGCGTCAGCGGCGTGCGCGACCCGTCGGCGCCCACCGTCACGTAGCGCTGCTGGCGGGAGTCGAGCAGGGCCGAGCCGAGGATCGCCTCGAGCGACTCGCCCTCGGGGTCCGCGCGCCTGGCTGGGCTCGCGGTCGGTGCGGGCCCAGCGGGCGGGAGGCTCGCCGCCGGGGCCTCCGCCTTCGGCGCCGCTGCAGGCGACGGGCCGGCCGCCAGCGCGGCGAGCGCCGTCCCGGTGGCGCCGGCGAGCGCGAGCCCGACGAGCGTCCTCAGCCAGGGCTGCTTCGCTGCCGGCTGCGCTCTCGGAGGCTTCTCGGGCAGATCCATGGGTCGGAGAAAAGGCTACCGCTCACGCGCGCCCGCGGCAACTTTCCGGCCCTGCTCGCTGCCCCTCGCTCCTCCCTCGCGGCGCGCGAGCGAGGGCCGACTTTCAGCGCCTCAGGTAGCGGAGCGCCCTCTCGTCTCCGGGGTCGAGCTCGAGCGCCTTGCGCCAGTACGCCTCCGCCTCCTCCTGCCGGCCCTGGGCCCGCAGCGCGAGACCCAGGTGCAAGAGGCAGTCGACGTCCGCGGGGTCGAGCGCGAGGCTCTGGCGCAGGAGCGGCTCGGCGTCGCTCGCGTCCCCCGCTCGCAGCCGCAACGTCCCCGCCATGAAGAGCGTTCGGGCGTCCGGATCCAGCGTCCGGACGGCGCGGTCGAGTAGCGCCTCGGCCTCCGCGTAGCGACGGGCTCGGCGCAGCGGCCCCTCGAGCCTCAGCCCCGCGAGCGCGCTCTCGCCGAGCCCCGGCGCGAGCTCGACCGCCCTCGTCTGGAGCTCGACGGCCCGGTCGAGACGGCCGAGGCCGAGGGCGAGCGCCTCGTCGATGAGCGCGAGCCGCGCCTCGGCCCAGGGTCCCTCTGGCGCCGCGAGCGCGCGCAGGCGGGTGAGGTTCTCGGTCCAGTCCTCCCGGAGCCGGAAGGCCGCCTCCGCCGAGAGGAACTCGATGCGCGGTCTCAGGTCGGTCTCGATCGGCGCGTCGCCCGCGATCTCTGCCATCCCCTCGTCCCCGAATAGAAAGAGCGACGCGAGCGCCGAGTCGGGATCGCCCCATAGCCGGGAGAGCGCGCCGCCGTCCCGCAGAGCCGCGACGCGGGGGGCGGTGCCCTTGGGCGGACGGATCGGCTCCTCTGCGCCGCAGAGGGCGATCTGGGGCTGCTCCGCCACGACGAGCCCCGCGAGCGCGGCCGTGTGGGGGAAGACCGAGCGCAGCGTGGCCGCGACGACGGAGAGCCCCCGGGGCGGGAGCAGGTAGAGCGGGAGCCACTGGCAGAAGAGGCCGCCCGGGGCGAGGTGGTCGCGCGCGGCCCGGAGCTGCTCGGCGGAGTAGAGCCCGCCCGCCCCGACCTCCCACGGGTAGAAGAGCTCGCCCACGACGACGTCGTAGCGCGCCCGCGAGGAGGTGAGAAACGAACGGGCGTCGTCCTCCACGAGGACGGCCCGGGCGATCCCCGCGTTGTAGGGGGCGAAGGTCGGGAGCAGCTCGAGAACCGAGGAGAGCAGCTCGACGCCCTCCGCGCGCTCGAGGGGATGGCTCTCGGCCGCCGCGAGCGAGACGCCGGTGCCGACCCCGAGCCAGAGGAGCCGCCGCGGCGACGGGTGCCAGAGAAGCGGGACGTGGGCCTGCAGCGCCTCCGCCGCGCGCGCCTCCAGGGCCGTGCCGCCCTCGCGCAGCCTCCCGTTGACCTCGAGGCCGCGGGCGTGCTCGACGGGCTCTTCGATGGACCAGGCCTCGGCGAGCGAGCCCTCGGCCCTCCGGATCAGCCGGAGCCCGGGGGGGAGCGGGCCCGCCCCTGGCGTCCCCCAGGCCGCGCCGCCGAGGACCAGGGCCGAGGCGGCGACGGCGGCGAGCTCCCGCCCGCGGACGAGCGGCAGCGCGGCGGCGAGGCAGAGCCCGGCGGCAACGAAGAGGCCCGCCCGGGGGCCGAGCCGGGACGCGAGGACAAACGGCGCGAGCAGTGCCCCGGCGGCCGAGCCCAGCCCCGACGCCCAGCCGATCCCGGCGAGCGCGTCGCCGTCGCTGCGCCCCTCGCCGTGCGCAGCGAAGAGGAACGGCGTCGCCGCGCCGAAGCCGAGCGTGGCCGGCAGCAGCATGGTGGCGGCGATCAGGCCCGCTCCGGAGGCCCGCTGCACGCGGACCCAGCCGTCGAGGAGCGAGAGGCCAATGGCGGATGAGAGCGTCAGCGCCGCGCCGCAGAGGGAGAGGGCGAGGACGGCGCGCGCGCGGGCGTCGCGACGGGCCGCTCGCGAGGCCAGCGCCGCGCCGATCCCGGTGCCGGCGAGGTAGAGGCCGAGGATCGTCGCGAGCGCGCGCGAGGTCCCGCCGAGCCACGGCAGGAGGAGGCGAATCCAGAGGATCTCGGCGGAGAGCCCCGCGAGGCCGGCCAGCGCCGCCGCCGAGAGTCCGGCGAGCGCCGGGAGCCGTGCGGCCGCTCGGGGGAGAGGCGCTGGGGCCCCCGCCGCCTCCTCGTGAGGGAGAGGCCCCTGCGCTCGCCCGCGTCCCATCCCCAGGGCGAGGGCGGCGATCGCGAGATCGATCGCCGCGGCGACGGCGCAGCCGCCCCAGAGTCCCAGCGCCGGGAGGACGACGATTCCGGCGAGTAGCGCGCCCGCGGCGGCACCTGCGGCGCCAAGACCGTAAAAGAGGCCGCCCCGCTCGCCCGGGTCGCGGCCGTTGCCCGAGGCGAAGCGGCCGGCGCAGGCGGGCAGCGCGGCGCCGCCCGGCAGGGCGACCGGAAGTGTTGCCGCCGCCGCCATGAGGAGCCGCGCGAAGGGGCCAGCTCCGGCCATGGCCGTCCGGAGGAGTGGGAGCAGTGACGGGAGCAGCAGCGTGACGGCAGCGCCCGAGCCTTCGATCAGCGCGAAGAGCTGGAAGGCGCCGAGGCGGCTCCGCGCGAGGCGCGCGCCGAGCGCGCCGCCGAGCCCCAGCCCGGCGAGGTAGGCCGCCCCGACCGCCGCCGAGGCGAGGGCGGCGCCGCCCAGGACATCGGCCAGCAGTCGGGAGAGTGCCACCTCCGTCATGAGGCCGGCGACCCCCGCAGCAAAAAAGAGGCTCGCAAGCACGCGCGCCGACTTGCGAGCGGGTTCAGGGGCTGACACGGGCGTCAGGCTACCACGGGGGAAGTGCTTGCCAGTCCTGGGGGCCGGAGGATACAAGCGGCGCAATCAAGCGGCCGGAGGCCGACGAGACGGCCTGGCGCCGCCGCGATTTCGCGAGGAGAGAAACGATGAGACGGTTGTCGATGCTCGGTGTCGCCCTGACGCTCGCCGTGTTCACCGCCTGCTGCGCGGGCAAGTCCGGGGGCTCCGACGGCGGGAGCGGAACCAGCGGCGCCACCACGAGCGGCGGAACCTCGGGCGGGAGCAGCGGATCGAGCTGCGTGGGCGCGGGCTCTCCCTGCGGAATCAACGCCAACTGCTGCGCGAACTTCACCTGCGATCCCACGAGCAACAGCTGCCAGCCGCTCCAGAAGGACGCCGGCTGCTCTCCCTCGAAGCTCGGCGGCGCCTGCGTCACCGCGGCGGACTGCCCTCGCGGCGACGTCTGTCAGTCGAGTGTCTGCGCCACGGCCCCTCTGCCTTCGCTCACCGCCTGCCTCTCGGGCGGCGCGGCCTGCTCGACGGACGGCGGCGCGGCGGCTTGCTGCGCCGGCCCCTGCAAGGGCGGGGTCTGCCCGTCGCTCACCCCTTGTGGTCAGCAGGGTGAGAGCTGCGGCGCGAGCGCCGGCTGCTGCAACGGACTCTCCTGTGCGCCGGGCGCCGATGGTGGCGCCGCGGCCTGCGCGCCCGCCTGCGGCGCGCACTTCGCGAACTGCGCCACGGACGCCGACTGCTGCGCCGCCCAGGGGCTCACCTGCACCCAGAGCCTCTGCCTCGCGGCGACCGACTTCCAGGGCCCCACCTACTGCGCCAGCGGCCAGTGCAGCTCGTCGCCCGAGTGCGTCCTCGGCTCGGCCTGCCAGGTCAAGAGCAGCTCGACCGGTACGGTGGATCCCTGCGCCGCCGCCGGCTACGTCTGCGACGCCCAGACGAGCGTCTGCGTCGAGCCGACCGAAGGCCAGGGCTGCTTGCCTGGCGGGCCTGCCTGCCAGTCGATCGCGGACAGCACGCTCCAGACCCAGTGTCTGACGGTTCAGCTCTACGCCCAGGCGGGTCCGCTCTGCACCCAGCTCTGCGACACCTCGGCCGACTGCGTGAACCCCGGAAACGTCTGCGTCGACAACGGCGTCGGCGCCGACGGGAAGCACTACAAGGTCTGCGCCCAGAACCTCTCCGGGGGCCGCGGCTGCAGCGACTACTTCGGAACCTGCGCCGCCTCCACCGCGACCGACGGACTCTGCCTCCCCTACACCTTCCCGGGGCAGCAGGGCGGGCTGTTCGGCTTCTGCATCGAGGGCGCCAACGACGGCGGCACCACCGGTGATCCCTGCCTGCTCAACGGGAACCGTCAGATCGGTGGGCTCTGCAACCCCCAGAACTTCTGCTGGGGTGGCGTCTGCTCGCCCACCTGCAACGCCGGGACCTCGGACGCCGGGCCGAATTGCGGGCCCCAGGTGACCGCGGACGGCGGCGTCGGCGCGGCGCAGGTCTGCTTCCCTGCCCAGGGCCAGAGCAGCGATCCGGTCGACTTCGGCAGCTGCTCCGTCGCCTGTGACTTCACCTCGTCCACGGGTGGCGGCTGCGTCACCTCCTCGGATGGCATCCCCGAGAAGTGCTTCCCCGATCTCTTCTACACGGGGGCGGATCAGCCGACCGGTCTCTGCGTCGTCGGGGACTCGAGCCCCATCGCCATCGGCCAGCCGTGCAACGGTCCGGTTCCGACGGGGCTGCTCGATCCGTGCGCCGCGGGCTCGATGTGCCTCGGGACGATCGGCGCGAACAACAACGTCTGCGTCCAGCTCTGCACGAACGTCGGCCAGACGGGCGGGCCCTGCCCCACGGGCCAGAGCTGCCTGACCATCGCCACCGCTGGGGCGAACGGCGCGGTCGTCAACTCGGTCCATACGGGCTACTGCGGGACGCCCACCGACGGCGGCGCGTAGAGCCAGCCGTCGAGCGCTCGAAAGCACGGGAGGGTGGCGGGAAGATTCGCCACCCTCCTTTGCATTTCGAGGCCGTGGCGCCGGCCCGTCAGTCTGTTATGAAGTGAGCCGCCGATGATCCAGGTCGAGCTCTACGGCAAGGCCGATTGCCCCCTCTGCGACGACGCCAAGGCCGTCCTCGCGAAGGTCCGCGCGCAGCTCCCGTTCGATCTCGTCGAGGTCGACATCGAGCGCGACGCGAAGCTCTTCGAGCAGTTCAAAGACGACATCCCCGTCGTCTACGTCGACGGCCGGAAGGCGTTCAAGTACCGGATCGACGAGGCGGCGCTCATCCGCAGGCTCGAGCGCGCCCGCGCCTTCGAGATGGGGACCCTCGACCCCCGCGCCACGCTCACGCGCGGCCGTCCGGTCGGCCGCAAGACCAAGGTCATCTTCTCGATCGTCGCGGGCGCGGCCATCGGCGGCGTCTTCGCCAACAAGGCCTACCAGCGGACGGTCGTCGAGCGGCAGGCCGAGCTCGAATCGCTCGACGTCGAGGCCGAGAGCTTCCCCGCCCCGCCGTTCTCGCTCGTGGACGAGCAGGGGCGGACGCGTTCGCTCGCCGATTACAAGGGGAAGGTCGTTCTGCTGAACTTCTGGGCGACCTGGTGCCCGCCCTGCCGCCAAGAGGTCCCCTCGATGCGGCAGCTCGCCGCCCGGCTCAAGGACCGGCGCGACTTCGCGATGGTGGCCCTCTCGGTGGACGAGGGCTGGGGTCCGATCCGGGAGTTTTTCCGTGGCGAGCCCACCGGCTACGACGTCCTCTGGGATCCCGAGGGGCGCGTCAGCCGCGCCTACGGGACCTCCAAGTATCCGGAGAGCTACGTCATCGATCGGTCGGGCCGGGTGATCGCGAAGTTCGTCGGTCCGCGCGAGTGGGACGCCCCCGCGTCGCTCCACTACTTCGAGCGGCTGCTGGACTGAGCGGGTGTGAACGCCCGGGAGGTTCAGCCGCCCATCGTCTCCCGCTCGGCCCACCAGGCCCAGATGGAGGCGTAGGCGAGGACCAGCCCCGACAGGGCGCAGACCACGACGCCGAACTCCGGGTAGGAGCTCCAGAGGTTCGTCGTGCCGAGCAGGCTCTTGTACGGGTGCGGGTCGAGCGAGCTGAAGAAGAGGTAGGCGGAGAGCCCCACCGAGCTGACCGCGCCGAGGAGCTGGGCGAGGGCGAGGTGATCGGGCCGGATCCCGCGCAGGTCGTCGCCCGTCCGGAACCAGAGGGCTGCCGCCGCGAGGCCCAGGCAGAGGAAGACGAGCCAGCCGCCGGCGAAGACCCCGATCTCGTCCCCGCCGACCTGAGTGAACTTCCAGGGCAGCAGGAGCGAGAGCGTCGAGACGGCGAAGCCGCCGACCGCGAGCCGGTCGAACGGCGAGAGCAGCTGCAGGCTGCCCCAGGTGTCGGCGAGCACCCGATCCGGAGAGTAGTCGACCGAGGGTGGCGCCTTGCGGCGTCGCCGCGGCGCCGGGGCCTCCACCGCGGCCGGCTTCGGGGCCCTCCGAGGGTCTGCCACGCGCGGCGGGGCCTTCGAGGGAGGGGGCGCGGCCTGCTCCTCCGCGCCTTGCTCCTCGAAGGCCCCTGGGTCGAGCACCGCATCGCAGGCGGGGCAGAAGGACGAGCCATCCGGCGCCTCGGCGCCGCATTCGGTACAGGTCATGGTTCGCCATCTTCCCCAACGGACCGCCCCTGGATCAAGGGGACGGGACGGTTTGCGCGAAGACGCCCGTGTGGCCCGCCGGATCGCTGCCCGCGTAGACCACCGACTTGCCGTCCGGCGTCCAGGTCGCGACCGACACCTTGCCCTCGAGCGGCGCGTCCGCGAGCGACGTCCCCGCGAGCGCGACCGCGTGGAGCGATCCGTCCGCTCCGACGAGCAGGAGCCGCGAGCCGTCGGGGCTGAACGCCGCCTGCGCCGGCGTCATGGGCAGCGTGATCGCCTGGCCGCCCGCGAGATCGTACAGCGTCGGGATGCCGGGGAAGACGGCCTGCGTGCCGCCGGGGGACCGGACGGGCGTCGCCCACTGGCCCGGGAAGGCCAGCTTGGCGCGGCTCGCCCCCGTGTTCTCGCTGCTGATGACGAGCTCGTCGCCCTCGAGGTGCGCGACGGAGCCCGCCGGCCCGGCGAACAGCTCGCTGCAGCTCGAGACGGGCGTCGCGCTGTTGCCCAGCTGGACGAACGACGACTGGTCCACCTGAGCGCAGAAGACCCCCTGAGCGATCGGTACGACCGCCGCGAGGCGGCCGCCGGCGTTCTGAGCGCTCGCGAGCTCACCCATGAAGAACGCCTGCCCCATCGAGTCGCCGACGAGCGACACGCCGAACAGGTCGGTCGTCAACCCGAACTCGTTGGGCCCAGCCTCGTCCATGACGGCCAGCGCGGCGAGGCCGCCCGCGGCGGCGAGCGGCTGCGGCGGGAGCGCGAAGACGTCGCCCGCGGCACCGGTCTCGAGGCCGTTCGTCGAGCTCCAGACGAAGGGGCTCGCGTTGCCGCCACCGTTCGCGCCGGCGCTGAGCTGATAGCCGACGAGGGCCGCTCCGGTCGAGACCGGCGCGGGGGCCCCCGCGACGCCCGTGACGACGGTCGAATCACCGCTCTCGCTCACCGCCTGCCAGCTCTCGCTCTCGCCATCCCACGAAAAATGGGTCTTCAAGAAGGACGCCGTGTAGTGGACCTGCTGGACGGCGCTGGGCGCCAGCACCGCGTCGCCGACGATCAGCGGCGGGTTCTGCGAGCCGTTCTGAAGCTGCGCGCTCTTCGGCGTCTGGTCGCCGAACGTCACCGTGCACTGCGAGCCGGTCACCCCGGTGGCGCCGTCCTGGAACGTCATCGGGCTGCAGTCGTGCATCGCCACCGGGATCCCCGAGCTCGTGAAGCCGAGCACCGAGAGCCCCTCCCCTTGGGCCAGCGGCGCGGCCGGGTAGTCGAAGCCGACCGTCCAGAGCGTCGTCGAATCGGCGGCGTAGAGGCCGCCGTCGACCGGGGCGAACGCCAGCCAGTCGATTCCCCCGTCCGTCGCGAAGAGCTGCGTCGAGCGCTGCAGCGTGACCTCGGGCTCGGTTTGAGCCTCCCCCGCGGCGAGCGTCCCGGTGAGGGTGGCCGGCTGGAAGCCGGGGGCCGAGAAGTCGAGCTCGAAGGCCCCGGGCGTGACGCTCTGGAACAGGTAGTCTCCCTGCGAGTCGACCTGGGCCAGCTGGCCCCCCGGCTTCAGCTCCACGGTGGCCGACGCGAGCGGCCCACCGGCCGCCTGGAGCAGCCTGCCGGAGATCATCCCCGGCGCCGGTCCGGCGTCCACGGCCGCCTGGGGCGGCGTTCCCGCGTCGCCGGGCGGCGCGAGCGTCGGCCCGCTCTGCGGCGGGGCGTTCTGGGCCGAATCGCCGCCCGACGAGCTCGGCTGGCCGAGCGGTTGGCCGCTCGCGACGATGCCTTGACCGCACGCGGCGAGAAGGGAGAGACCGAGCGAAAGGGCTGCGACGATCGAGCGCTTCATGTGCGACCTCCGGGCCCGCGAAAGGCGGGCGTTCGGGGATCGCTCTCGGCAATCGTCGTGCCGGCCGTCCGCCCTCGGGATTACGGGCGCTTGCCCGCCGATCCCCCGTCCGGTTTCTCGACCGGGGGGGCCGGGGTCGCGACCCCCGCCGCTTCGATGGCGGCGCGCGTGAAGAGCTCGCCCTCCTCGGCGAGGAGCGCTCGCGCCCGCCGCCGCGCGAGCTCGTTCTCCGGCCCGAGCGACGGGTCGAGCCCCTCCGGCGCCGACAGGATCTGCCCGAGCCGGCGCCGGAAGAGCGGCACGTCCTGCGTCTTGACCGCGTAGCGCTCCGCCCAGACGAGCGAGTTGCCAAGGAAGGTCGGCCCGAGCCGCTCCGCCTCGTCGAGCGCGCTGCGCGCCCCCGCGAGCGTCGCCTGAAAGCCCGCCGGCAGCGCCAGATCCAGCTCGGCGAGGTGCCGGTAGGCGCCGCCATGGAAGGTCGCCGGCGCCAGCGCCGCGACGCGCTCGAAGAGCGCCCGCAGCTCGGGCGCCTCGAGGAGGAGCCAGGCGAGCCCGTGGCGGCTCGCGAGCCGATGCTGGTCGGCCGCGATCCAGTAGAGCGCGAGCGCGCCCGACGGCTCCAGCTCGCCGAGCGCCTGGAGCAGCGTCCGACCGGCCGCGAGCGCCTTGGCGTAGGCGGGCGAGGTGATCGCCAGCGCCGCGCCCCCCGCCCGGATCCCCGCCCGCAGCCGGGCGTCCGCCTCGGCCGACTCCGCGTCCGGCCGCAGGTCGGACCAGAAGGCCTCGGCCCGCGCGAGCAGGATCAGCTCCGGCGCGTCGTCCGGCCGGGCGGCCGTCTCCTTCGTGAGGAGCGCGATGGCGCGGTCGAGCGCGCCCGGGTCGAGCCGCTCGGCGAAGAGCTGCTCCGCGGGGGAGGCGGCGGGGGAGGCGGCCGCGAGCGTGAGCGCGCAGGCGAGCGGGAGCATCAGCGGCGCGGCTTCGGCTTCGCGGCCTTGGGCTTCTCCTTCGGCTTCTCCGCGGCCATGGGCGCCGGCTCGTCGACGATGAGCGGCGGCCCGCCGGCGAGCCGCTGGGCCTCGTCCTGGGCGCTGTAAAAGAGCGACGCCGTGCCGTTGCCGCGCACCAGCATCTCGCCGTCGGTGTTCTCGATCCAGAGGTCCAGGTCGACGAGGTAGTCGCCGCCGTCGCGCCGCTTGCCGGTGACGCGGCCCCGGCAGACCAGCTCCTCGCCCGGCCAGATGATCTTGAGGAACTTCGCGTGCAGCCGCCGCAGCGCCGGGGCCCGAAGCCATGCGGTCGTCATCTGCGAAATGGCCCCGAGCGAGAGCGCCCCAGGCACGAGCACCGAGCGGAAGCCCGCGGCGCGCGCGAACGGCTCGTCGTAGTAGAGCGGGTTCAGGTCGCCCGAGGCGCCTGCGTAGCGGACGATCTGGCGCCGGTCGATGGGCGGCGTCTGCCAGGAGGGGATCTCGTCCCCGACCTGGACCGCCTGGTAGTAGATTTTTCGAGCGAGCGACATCGATCAGGCTCCCTGGCCGGAGCTCGGCCCCGGCTCGCGTCCGGCGCGGACGATCAGCGTTCGCCGCGTACGGAAGAGCAGCTTCCCCTCGGGGCTCCGCCCCTCCTCCTCCACCACCACGAACTCGAGCGGCCCCGTGTTGCCCGGTCGCTGCGTGACCTCGGCGATGCGGGAGCTGACGAGGACCCGGTCGCCGGCGCAGATCGGCTCCATCGACTCGACCTGCTGGTCCCCCCCGAGCACCGTCCGGTTGGGCGGCGCGACGTCCGAGAGCGTCGCCGAGGAGCGGAGCGCCATCGGGAAGAGGAGCGGCGCGACGACGTCGCGAAAGCCCTGCGCCCGGGCGGCCTCCGGGTCGAAGTAGATCGGGTTCGTCTCCCCGAGCGACTCGGCGAAGCGGCGGATGGCGCCCCGTTCGATCTCGTTCTGCGCCGCGGCGCTCCAGCCCGACGGCGGCTTCGGGTCGAGCACCGGTCCAATCGTCTCCGGGCCGCCACGCAGGGGGAGGCCCGCGAAGGGCGACCGGTCGGTCACCGGCGGTTGGACCGCGGGAGGCTGCGTCTTCGGGCTGAGCTTCGGCTTGGTCATGGGTCAGCGCCCCGCTGGAAGGTCCAGCACCGTGAGGAGCCCGGGCTCGGCGGTGACGACGGCCGGGATCGCGTTGACGAGCGACCAGGCCGTGGCCCGGTCGCCGGAGATTCCGCCCTCGGAGCGGACGCGCAGCGGCGGGTCGCCGTCGATGACGACGAGGTCGTGGGGATCGGGCGCCCCCACGGCGATGGTGGTCCGCAGCGAGAGCAGCTCGCGCCCGGAGGCGAAGCCGCGGACCCGCTGGGTGGAGCCCGCCACGCGGCCCACGTCCACCGGCACCGGCCCCGCGATCGCGCGGGTCGCCATGACGGGCTCGATCTCCTCGTCGAACTCGTCGCAGCCGAGGCCGAGCCCTGCCGAGACCAGCGCCGCCGACTCGGCCAGCCCGATGTGGCCGATCTTCCCGGCCTGGACGCCGCGTTCGAACTGCTCGCGCGTGAGCCCGGCCCCCACCTTGCGCTGGAGCTGCTCGCGCCGGGACGACGCGTCGACCACCCGTTCGGCCTCCACCCGCCGCAGCAGGCCCGTCGCGGCGCCGAGCGTCACCACGAGCCGGTCGAGCACGAAGCCCGGGTTGACCCCCGTCCCGAGGATCGAGACGTCGGCCTTCGAGGCGAGTCGCTCGATCCGGTCGGCCGTGTCTGGGTGGGCGAGCCACGGGAAGGCGAGCTCCTCGCAGGAGGAGACGACGTTGACGCCGAGCGAGATCGCCCGCTCGAGCTGAGCGAGCACCGTGGGCAGCCGCGAGCCGGTGAGCTGCAGCAGGGCGCCGCCCTTGGCGCGGCCGAGCGTCTCGGCGCTCTCCTCCTCGACGACGAGCCCCTCGGCGGGCTGGCCGATCAGCTCTTCGAGCGGCCGGCCGAGGAGCTGGGGGTCGATGTCGAGGGCGGCGACGAGCTCGAGCTCAGGGGTCGCGAGGACCGAGCGGACGACCTCCTGGCCGATGGGGCCCAGGCCTGCCACCACGACTGGAAGACGGTTCCCCTCGGCGCTCACCCGCGAGCTCCTCCATCCATCCGCCGACCAGGGCCGCGCCGGCTCCCAAATCCGCCTTTTTTATAGGTGATTTGACCGCTGGCTAGCAAGCACGTTCGTCGCCCCGGCGGCGCTCGGGCGGCCCCTTGCCCCTCGGCGGCCCGGCCCACGGATTCTCGAAGCCGCCGCAATGCTTGGCTTTTTACGGAGGCTGGCGCCACTCGCCGCTTGCGCCCAGCTTTTTGCCTGGGAGGGGATTGCCATGGGACGTCACATCGGGGGATGGGCGCTGCTCTGGCTGCTCGGCCTTCTCGGCAGTCGCGCCGCCGCGGCGGAGTTCGGGAAGAGTTGTCCCGTCGAGCTCTGGGGAACTTCGGAGGCCGGTCCGGGCGCCCCGGCCCCCTCGGGCGGCTGGGCCGTCGTGGCGCTGCGCGGCGAGCAGATCGATCTCCAACTCGCCGTCCGCCGCCGGGACGGTGGGCTGACCGGGCCGGCGAGCCTCGACCTCGAGGGGCCGCGCGGCCGGCGGCTCGAGGCCCGCCTCTTCCGGGAGGCCGGCCCCACCGACGACCGGCTCCTGCCCCAGGGCCCCGAGGGCTTTGCCGTCCCGCCGGACGCCCCGGTGACGCTCTGGGCCATCGTGGCCGTCCCAGCCGACGCGGCCGCGGGCGACTACCGGGCGGAGGCGAGGCTCGGCGGCTGCCGGATCGAGATCGGCCGGCTCCGCGTGGCCCCGCTCGCGACGCCCCAAGTCCCGGCGCTGCGCGTGGTCGCGCCCCGGACGCTCCTCGCGCCGAACCTCGCCCGGGATCCCGTGCTCGCCCTCGCCGTTCGCCACGGCCTCTCCCCCGAGGAGCTCTGGGGGCTCGGCGGCGCCGACTGGAGCCAGTTCGAGGAGAAGCTCGGCCCCTACCTCGGCAGCCCCGGCGTGGACGGGCCGGGCATCGCGGCGCTGGTCCTGCCCGATCCCGGCGCGGGAGGCGACCTCCAGCGCTTCCAGGCGCTCATCGACGCCGAGCAGCGGCTGCGCCGGCGCGGATTCTCGGGCGAGGTCGTGGCCTTCGGCGGCGACGAGTTCGACGGCCCCGGCGGCGTGGACCGGGCGGCCGCGCTTCACCGGGCGGTCCCGGGCGTCGAGCTCGTCATGGGCAAGCCCGCGGCCGACCTCGGCGGCCTCGCCGACGCGACCTCGTTGCCGTTCGGCCAGTCCGGCGAGACGCTCTCGCTCGACTCCCCCGCCCGCGAGCCGCGCCCCACTCGCCTCTGGTGGACGCTCGGCGTCTCCCCCGGCGAGCGGCTGCCCACCCTCGCGCCGGGGGGCGATCGGCGAGCCGTCCGCGCCATCGGCTGGATGGCCTACGAAAACGGCGTCGTGGGGCTGCGGCTCGAGTCGTCCGGCGCGGGCGCGGCGGCCGACCTCGTGGGGCGCGGGCTCGACGGCCAGCCGGTCTCCACGGTGCGGCTCGAGCGGCTCCGGCAGGCGGTGCAGGACTACGGGCTGTTGAAGCTGGCCGCGGGGCAAGGGCTCGCCCGCGAGGCGCGCCTCGCGGCGCGGCAGCTCTCGCCGGCCGTCGATCGCTGGCCGAAGGGGGAGGGGGCGTTCGAGGCGGCGCGCGAGGGGCTCGTCGCGCGGCTGCGGGCTACTGCCCGGAGGCCGTCTTCTGCTGCAAAAACTCGACGTTCTCGCCGATCCGGGGCGCGGCCGGCTGGCCCTGGAAGACCTCCAGGAGCTTGAGCTGCGATTCGACGAGCGAGCGGAGCCCGGCCTCGAACTGGGTCCGCTGCCGCTTCAGCTCGCCGATCTCGTCGAGGATCTGGACGAGCCGGTTGTGCGCGCCCTGGACGATCTTCTCGGCCTGGAGCTCCGCCTCGGACACCACCACCTCGGCCTGCCGCTTGGCCGCGTCCTTGATGTCCTCGGTCACCTTCTGCGCCGTGACCATCGTCTCCTGCAGCGTCCGCTCGCGCTCGTGAAACTCCTCGAGTTTCGCCGACTTGCGCTTCAGCTCGTCCTTGATCGCGATGCTCTCTCGGACGATCTCCTCGAACTCCGCCGCCACGAGCTCGAGGAACGCCTCGACCTCGCGCGCGTCGAGCCCGCGGACCTTCTTGCCGAACTGCTTCTGCCGGATGTCGAGCGGCGTGACCTTCATGGGAGAGAACTGTAGCGGAGCCCGCCCGCGCCCGCAAATTTCGCGCTCGCCCGCGCGCCGTGAACCGGATCCGTCGCGGCTCGCAGCTTGACTTGAAGGACCGGCGGAGTTATCGCAGAAAGACGATGAGGCAGCGAGCCGAGACCGATTCTTGCTGCCCTCCGCCGAACGCCGAGCCGGACCTTCGTCCCATCGAGGGACCCGAGGCCGACGAAGCGCTCGCCGCGCTGAGCAAGGCGATTGCGCATCCGGCCAGGGTACGGATCGTCCGCCTCTTGGTCCGCAAGAGTTCGTGTGTGTGTGGCGACATCGTGGGCGAGCTTCCACTCGCCCAGTCAACGGTCTCTCAGCACCTGAAGGTCTTGAAGGAAGCTGGCCTGATCCGGGGCGAGGTGGACGGTCCGCGCGTCTGCTACTGCATCGAACCCCGAATGCTCAGGCGCTTCAAGGCGATCGTCGCGGGACTCTAGGTTCTCTGCTGGCCCCATCCATCGTGCAGCGCCGATAAATCGAAGGAGTTCATCCATGACCGTCGTTCGCGTCTTCGACCCCGCCATGTGCTGCTCGACCGGGATCTGCGGCCCCTCCGTCGACCCGAAACTCGTCCGCTTCGCGGCGGACCTCGACTGGTTGAAGCAGCAGGGCGTCTCCGTCGAGCGGTTCAACCTCTCGCAGCAGCCCGCGGCCTTCGCCGAGGACGTGGCCGCGAAGACCGCCCTCGAGACGAGGGGGGAGGCCGGCCTGCCGCTCGTGAAGGTGAACGGCGAGGTCAAGAGCAGCGGCGTCTTCCCGTCGCGCGACGAGCTGGCGGCGTGGGCTGGCGTCGAGGCTCCCACCTCGGCCAAGGTCGGGGGGGCTGGGACTCCCGAGGCCGCGGCCGAAGCGCCCAAGGAGTGTTCGGGCGGCTGCTGCGGTTCGGGGAACCAGGCGGCCGCCGGGCAGAAGAGGTCCGGCTGCTGCTGAGAAGGAGCCGTCATGTCCGCGCTGATCGAAGACCCGACGCGCATCCTCTTCTTCACGGGCAAGGGCGGCGTGGGCAAGACCTCCTCGGCCTGCGCAACGGCCATCGGCCTCGCCGACGCGGCCAAGCGCGTGCTGCTCGTCAGCACGGACCCGGCCTCGAACCTGGACGAGCTGCTCGGCGTGAAGCTGTCGGCCACGCCGACACAGCTGCCGGACGTGCCGGGCCTCGCGGCGCTCAACATCGACCCGGAGCAGGCCGCCCGCGACCATCGCGAGCGCATCGTCGGCCCCTATCGAGCGCTCTTGCCGGCGGTCGCCATCGCCAGCATGGAGGAGCAGCTCTCGGGCACGTGCACCGTCGAGATAGCGGCGTTCGACGAGTTCTCCAAGCTGCTCGGGGACGAGGCCGCGACCTCCGACTTCGATCACGTCATCTTCGACACCGCGCCGACGGGCCACACGCTTCGGCTGCTCGAGCTGCCCGCCGCCTGGACGAACTTCATCGACACGAACGTGGGGGGGACGTCCTGCCTCGGCCCGCTCTCGGGATTGAGCGCGCAGAGGACGTTGTACGCCGCGTCCAACGAGGCGCTGCGGGATCCCGCGCAGACCACGCTGGTCCTGGTCGCTCGCCCCGAAGCCTCATCGCTCACCGAGGCCGAGCGTACCCGGTCGGAGCTCGCGCAGCTCGGCGTCGCCAACGTCCGACTCATCCTGAACGGCGTGTTCCAGGCGCGGGACGCGAGCGACCCGACGGCGGCGGCGCTGGACGCTCGCGGACGGGCGGCTCTCGAGGCGCTCCCTGCTGGGCTGCGCGGCTTGAGGCGGGTCGACGTTCCGCTGCTCCCGTTCGGACTCGTGGGAAGCGACGCGCTCCGCCAGCTGGGCACGCTCGGTGGGGGCTCGTTCGAAGCCCCCCCGCCCCTGCCTGCGCACGCCGTTCGCGGCGACCGACTCTCCGCGCTGGTGGACCAGCTCGCCAAGCACGGGAAGGGCGTCGTGATGACGATGGGCAAGGGCGGTGTGGGCAAGACCAGCGTGGCCGCGCGCATCGCCAGCGAGCTCGGGCGCCGGGGGCTGCCGGTCACGCTCACGACCACCGATCCGGCGGCTCACGTCGAGCAGGCCGCCCGTGAGCTGAACGCCGCCGCGTCCGGGCTCCGCGTGACGCGCATCGATCCGGCGCTCGAGAGCCGCCGCTACACCGAAGAGGTGCTGGCGACGGCGGGCGCCGGCCTCGACGCGCAGGGCAGGGCGCTGCTCGAAGAGGAGCTTCGCAGCCCCTGCACCGAGGAGATCGCGGTCTTCCGGGCGTTCGCCGAGACGGTGGCGCAAGGCGAGGAGCGGTTCGTCGTCATCGACACGGCTCCGACCGGCCACACCCTGCTCCTGCTCGACGCTGCCGAGGCCTACCATCGAGAGCTGCTGCGAAAGCCGAGCGGAAGCCCCGACGCGGTGCAACGGCTCCTGCCGCGGCTGAGGGATCCGGACTACACGCACGTGCTGCTGGTGACGCTGCCGGAGGCGACCCCGATCCACGAGGCGATGCAGCTCGAGCGCGATCTCGCTCGCGCCGACATCCGGCCCCTCGCCTGGATCGTGAACCAGAGTCTCACCCCTTTGGAGGTGAGCGACCCCGTGCTTCGCGCCCGGCGAGCGCACGAGGCGCCGTTTCTGAGGGAGCTCGCGCAACACGCGGCCCGCCTCGTGCTCGAAGGCTGGCGGGAAGGCGCAACCGAGGCCCACCCGCGCGGGAGCCGGGCGAGCAGAGGCCAGGAGGAGTGCCGGCCGTCGCCTCGCCGCCGCCGCGGGTGAGCCGCTCGTCGGGCGGCTCCCTGTGGGGGGCGGCGGCCGCGTGGACCATCCTTCGAGAACAGGTCATTCTGCCCGCTCGTCCCCGGCGCTCGATGACCCCCTCGCACTCGCTTCAGCTCGCCCTCGCCGCCCTGGCGGTGCTCTTCGCCTTCGGGGCGCGGGGAGTCTCGGGCTTCGGGTCGGGGATGATCGCGGTCCCGCTCCTCGCGATCCTCTTCCCGCTCACGCGGGTCGTCCCGGCGGTGGCCGTCCTGAACTACCTCGCGGCGCTCTGGATCGGCTTCAAGGACTTTCGCCGCGCCGCCTGGCGCGAGCTCGGGCTCCTGCTGCCGGCCGCCCTCGCCGGCCTCGCCCTCGCGCTCCCGATCTTCCACGCGCTCTCGCCGATCCTGCTGCGACGCCTCCTCGGCGGCTGGCTGCTCCTCCAGGCCGCCCGCTCGCTCGCGAGGGCGCCGCCGAGGGCCGCCTCGCGCGGCTGGGCGCTGCCGGCGGGGCTCCTCGGCGGGATCACCGACGGCCTCTTCAGCATCGGCGGGCCGGTCTACGCCGCGTACCTCGGCCGCCGGGAGCTCGAGAAGTCCGTCTTCCGGGCGACGCTCACGATGCTGCTCGTCCTGGAATCGAGCCTGCGGCTCATCGGCTACGGCGCGACCGGGATCCTCGACCGCTCGGCCATCGGGTTCGCTGCCGCCCTCCTGCCGGTCGCCTTCCTCGGCCTCCTCCTCGGCGAGCGGCTCCACGGCCGACTCCCCGAGCAGCTCTTCCGCCGGATCGTCTCGCTCCTCATCCTCGCGAGCGGCCTCGTCCTGCTCGCGACGTGAAGCGGGCGCGGCGGGTCGCCGGGTCTCGACGAACGGCTCGCGCGCGATCGCCCAGTCGTGGTCGGCGAGCAGCTGGCGCTCGCGGGTTCGAGACGTCGGCTGCCGCGCCGGACGTCAGGGCGCGTTCGGCTGCAGCAGCACGAAGTACTGGTACGGAAGGAAGGTCTTCTCCTCGCGGAGCGACAGGCCGGCAGTCGCGGCCTGCTTCAGGAAGTCGTCGCGCGAGATCTTGTGCTGGACGGGCGGGCCGACGGGCAGCTCGCGCTTCTGGAAGTCGATGTTCACGAGGCGCCCGCCCTTCTTGAGCCGGGGGACGAGCGCCCGCAGGTAGCCCGGGCCGTCGGGGAAGTGGTGGTAGGTGTCGACGATCACGACGAGGTCGCAGGCCGCCGCGGGCAGCAGCGGGTCGTCGGGCAGGCCGAGGACGGGCGTCACGTTCCGCAGCTTCGCCGCCGCCAGGCGCTCGCGGAGCGCCTCGAGCATCTTGGGCTCGACGTCCACCGCGAAGACCCGCCCCCCGTCGCCGACGGCCTTCGCGAAGCGGAGCGAGAAGTAGCCCGGGCCCGAGCCGATGTCGCACACGGTCTGGCCGGGGGAGACGGCCAGGGCCTTCACCACCTCGTCGGGCTTCTGCCAGGCGGCCCGCTCCGGCTCCTCCATCTTCGCGATGTAGGAGTCCAGGTTCGCCGGGTTCCCGTGCTGACCGTGGGCGAAGCCGGCGTGGAAATCCGTCGGGGCGGCGAGGCTCATCACGATGAGGAGGCTGATCATCTCGACCTCGAAGGGGTTGTCGTCACGGCGCCGAGCGGAGCGCCGGCGCGCGCATCATAGCCGAACCCGTCCACGCGGGGCGGCCCGCGTGGTGGAGGCGGCGGCCCCGCGGTAAGGTCGGCGGGCCAAAGGCTCGACGACCCCTTCGCGCTCACACGCCCCTTGCGAACGAAGCTCACCCTCTGGGATGCCTTCGCCGGCCCGCGGACCTTCATCGGCGCCGTCCTCACGCTCTTTTCCGCGCTGACAGCGCTGTCGCTCTTTCGCGTCCGCTTCGGGAGGAGGGAGCTCCCGCGGCCCCGCCCGGTCAGCCTCCTCGCCGCCGCCCTGTACGCGGCCCTCGCCGGCTGGATGCTCTACTTCGGCTTCTCGACGCCGCTGCGGGAGCTGGCGAGCGCGGCGGCGCACCCCGAGCGGCTCTGGAGCAACCTCGTCGTCTGGCTCCTCCTGGTGGCGGCGGCGGCCCTCGCCGCCTACGAGATCAGCGCCCGCGCCGCGAGGGCCCGGGCGGGGGGCGGCTGAGAGGCTCAGCTCGGGCGCCGGCCCACGACGATCGCCTCGAAGCCGCCGCCGACCAGGAAGCTGCTGGCCGGCATCCCCGCCTCGGCGAAGGCCGCCTCGATCTCGGCCGGCCGCAGGAGGTGGTTGCCCTGGACGTGCTCGCTCAGGTTCTGGACGGCGAGGCCGCGGGCGCGCGGCTCCCGGAGCCTGCTCAGCTCGTCCGGCCAGGCCGGCTCCCAGATGACGGCGGCGCCGCCCGGCTGCAGCGCGTCGCGCAGGAGCCGGAAAACCTGCTCGCGCCGATCCCAGACGTGGTGGAGCGCGCGGTTCATCACCACGAGCGCCGCCGGCTCCACCGGCGCGTGGGCGTAGATGTCCCCGACGAAAAACGACAGCCGGTCGGCGAGGCCGTCGCGCCGGGCGCGCTCGGTCGCCTGGCGGACGTTCTCCTCGATGCCGTCGAGGCCGACGCCCCGCAGCTTCGGGTGGCGCGCCAGGAGCCGGCGGAGGTACCAGCCGTTGCCGCAGCCGAGATCGAGCGCCAGCCCGCCCCGGCGGCCGATCTCGTCGAGCAGCGGCACGGCCGGCAGCAGCTCGCGCTCGAAGATCGGGCCGAAGGTCGCCTCGAGCATCGGCCCGAACCACGGCAGGATGGTCTCGCGCTCGGCGAGCACGCTCTCGCCCGGCCGCTCCCCGGTCCGCATCAAGAGGGCCGCCCGCTCGCTCAGGTGGGCCCCCAGCATGGCCTGCACGGCCATCGGCATCAGCGTGTCGGGCTCGTTCGGGAGGAAGGCCCGGCCCGCCTCGGCGAGCCGAAAGCGATCGCCGCTCGCGTCGAGCAGGCCGAAGGCGTAGGCGGCCTGCAGCCAGCGCGTCAGGTAGCCCGCGTCGAGCTGGAGCCGCGCCGCGAGCTCGGCGGCCGTGGCGTCGCCCTTCTCGAGGGCCGCGAAGAGCCCGTTGGTCACGCCGATGAACGCGAGCTGGAGCGCCATCGACCCCTGCGCCTGGGCGAGGACGGCTTTGCGGATCTCTTCGGAGGGTGCCATGGGAGGTGAGAGCCAGGGAGGGCTCTAATCGATTCAGCCCCGGCTCCCCCGAGCGCCGCCCCCTCGGGGCCGTACTCGCTCCCGACCTGAAAAAGCGGCGGCGGCCGCCCCCCGCTTTTGATCGCGAGGAGGGGCCGCCGCCTGGTTTTACGCAACTACGAGGGCTGCACCGCCGGGCACTAGTTGCCGGTGCCCGTGGTGCCCTTCGGCGCCGCCGGGGCCGCGTTCGCGGACTCCGGCTGGTCGATGAGGGCGGGGACGACCTTCATCCCCTCCGGCCCGACCGTCACGGTGGGGACGCCATCGGCCTTGACTGCGGCCTTCTGGCGGGGACCCATCGTGTGGCGCTTCTGGCGCGTGACCTTGGCCTTCGCCGCCTTGAGCTGCTTCTGCTCGGGCGTGAGGGCCTTCGGGGCGTGCGACGCGATCCCGAACTTCGCGAGTTCGGGGTTCTTTCGCCCCAGGGTCCCGATGAGCGCCCCCTTCAACTGCTGGAAGAGCTCCTTCGACCCTGGCACGGCCGCCGTGTTGGCCGCCTTCGCGTTCACGAAAGCGGCCTTCGCATCGGCCGTGGCCACCATCGGCGCGATCGCCGCCTGGCACAGCTGGATCAGCTGGGCCTGCGTCTCGATCTTGCCGTTCACGGTCAGCGACCCACCCGACGGAAACGCCGTCTGGAACCCCTGAAGCAAGTTCAGGAAGTCCGTGTACAGCGCCTTCGGGGTGAAGTTCACCTTGGTGTTGTTGTTGGCCATTGCATTCACCTCCTTTCCACAACGTTGAGTGTCTGTTCGCGTACCTGGCCCAGAGCGCCGTCCGGCACCATGCCGGCCGAAGACCCATCCCGTCGCCCTGGGCTGCCACGCCCTTTGCTGCGGTCTTCACAGAGTAGGGGGCCAGCAGGCGCCAAAAGTGCGGCGTCTTTTTTTGGGAGGGCGCCAACGCCTCGAAAGGCAGGCGCTTTTCGGCTCAGAGCGGCGTGATCGACAGGTTGTCGAAGCTGACGTCGCTCTCCCAGCCGTCGAAGCCGAAGTGGTCGTGCCCCGGCCCCTCGAGCGGCTCCGGATCGTCCCAGGCGAGGAACGGCTGCCCGTCGATCCACCAGTCGAGCCGTCCCGCGTGCCGCTCGATCACCCAGTGGTAGCTCCGCCCCGGCGTGACCCGCGGCGACTGCCGCGCTGGCACGCCCCGATCGAGCTGCCAGGCGTGCTCGTTCTGCTTGACGAGCGTGCTCAACTGGTCGTGCCAGCCGCCGAAGATGAAGACGTAGCCCGTGGCCGTGTAGATGAGATCCCGCCGCACCGCCTCGTCCGACTCGAAGCTCTTCCCGTCCCCGTCGAGCTCGACCTTGAGATCCCCGTCGGCGGAGTGGGCGGTGCAGTCGAGCTCCACCCGCACGTCCCGCGGCAACCGCCGCCGCAGCCAGAGCGCGTGGTTGTGCGCGTGGTCCACCTCGAGCGCGCCGTCCACGATGCGCCACGGCCCCCCCGTGTTGAACCAGTCCGGCCCCAGCGCCGACCGGTCGAAGCGGTCCGTGAAGCCACGCCCGAGCGGCGGGTCCCCGCGCTGGTGGCATCCAAAGAGGACGAAGCCGAGAGCGAGAAGCCAGCTCCTCCACACGCGCCCCTTCTACCACGTCACCGGGCGTCCTCCGCTCCCCGCCGGTTGCTGCCTCTCCGCCGCGAAGAGGAAGCATCGAAACGCTCGGGCCCCGAGCCTCGCCAGAGGCGCACACGCCTGGGCCGTCATGCGGGCGAGAGGTTATGAGAGCGCATATCGCGCTCATAACTCTCATTTTTCTCCGCCTTAGGCGCCAGGAGTCGGCGGAGCTCGTCCAGGCTGAAGTCCTGACCGAGCGCTCGGGGAACGGTCATGCTTTGGGCCTACAGCTTTCCATGCGCTCTCCCGCTCTCTCGTTCTAAGGCAGCGGGGAGGGTACGGTCGAGCCTCGCGCAGCCGAGCCCGAAAAACGAGGCCCCGGCGACCGCTCGCGCGATCACCGGGGCCTCCCACACTCGTTCGTCTGGTTCTCCGATTCCGGCGAGCCACCAGCGAGGGGACGGGTTGCGGGCCAATCCCGCGTGAAGGCCATCGAGGCCCCGTCCTCTCGCCGCCCGCCTTCGGTTGCGGCCTTCACCGAGGTAGGGGCCAGCGGCCGCGAAAAGTGCGGCGAGGCCGTCAGATCGCGCGGGTACTTTCTCCGGCGATGGTCGCTCCGGGGACAGCCTCCCAGTGGACTGCGCAGGGCGCGCTCGATCTCTGCTCCCCCGAGGAGCGCCAGCAGATCATCCAGTCCTTCTTCGAGGACGAGAGCCCCTCTGCGCTGGCGCTGCGCGAGTTGGTCGCAGAGAGGCTCGCGTCGCTTCTCCATTACCGCCCGCAGACGTTCAAGAAGCTGCCCGCCGCGAAGCAGGCCGACCACTACCTCCGGTTTCGGACGAGTCCCGCGCTCGAGCCCTGCACCGAAGGGGCGCTGATCCGGTTCCACGTCGCTCACCGCCGGCCCCTGATGGCGGCCTTTCTCGACCGCTGGGGCATTCCGCACGAGGACGGCCGTCTCAAGAGCGAATCGGCCCGGCCGCCGTCTCTGGAGGAGGCGGTGGAGGCCGCCCGAGCGTTCGCCGGTCGGTTCGAGCGCCGCCAAGTCGCTGCCTACTTCGTGACGGCGGGCCTCCAGATGCCGGCCTGGCGCGCCCCCCTCTGGGGCGCCCTCGACCTCCTGATGGCCGAGGGCTGGCTCGTGCCCCGCGACGAGGTCGAGGCCCCGCCCGCGCCCGCCCCCGAGGAGCCGGAGACCGCCGAGAGCTTCACCACCCTCGACAACCTCCTCGTCAAGACGATCGTCGGGGCGGTCAGCGAGGTCGCCGGCGCGCCGAACGTCGAGGCCGTGACCGACATCGTCGAGGAGGTCATCCGCCTCAACGCCGATCGCCAGCACAGCTACTTCCACTGGGGCTTCCTGCAAGGGTTGCTCGGCCGCCAGGGCGGCGGCGACTTCCTCGAGATGAACGCCGCGAGGCGCGCCTGGATGTTCGCGGGCCGAATCATGGCCGCGGCCCGCAAGCAGGGCCCCGGGGAGCTGCTCTCCCTCGTCAAGGAATCGCCCAAGGACTTCACGGAGCTCATGCGCACGCCCGAGGCCCAGCCCGCCGCGGCCCGCGTGCTCTCCCCCCTCTTCGAGGCCTACTTCGCCGACGACCGCGACGCGGAGGTCGTCGGGCTCGTCCCGAAGGACGTGCTCGAGCACGCGGTGCGACGGGAGCTGGACCGCGAGAGGCACGCGCTGCTCCGGCTCGTCCTCGACCGGGCGGGCGCGCTCCTTCGGCTCGGGAGGGCCACCGAGGCGCAGAGGCTCCTGGACCTCCTCGACGCGGCGGTCACGTCGATGCGCGCGCGGCTTCCCGTCCGGATCGCCTACGAGCTCGACCGGCGCCGCGCCCAGGCCCTGCGCGGCGTCGAGCGGTTCACCGAGGCGGAGAGAGCCTTCGAGCGCATCTGCCACGACTCCCCTGCGGCCGACCGCGCCCAGCTCGTCTCCGATCTCGTCCTCTGCCACGGCAAGTTCCGCTCGCTCTGGGACGTCCGCTTGCCCACCGACCGCGCGGACGCCTCGGCTCTCCTCGCGAGGCTCGACGTCAAGCTCCTCGCCGAGGCGCTCGACAGCGAGGGCACGCGCGTCAACGCCGAGTACTTGGCCGGCGTCCGGGCGCTCCTCGGGAAGGAGCACGAGGAGGCGAGCCGGCGCCTCGAGCCTTCCTTCGCGGGGATGGGTCAGCAGCTCGACCTCTACGGCGTGGGCGGCCTCTACGCGCGGGTGGGCGTCTACCTCGCCCTCGCCCTCCTCAATTCCATGGACGAGGCCCGTTTCGCCTGGGCGCTCCAGCTGCTCGAGCGCTTCGGCGACGAGGTTCCGCGGTCGGAGTTCCCGCGCTGGCTCCTGCGGGAGCCGCTGCGCGTCGCCGTCGAGCTGATGACCCCCGTCCAGGCCCGGACGCTCTTCGACTGGAGCCAGCGCCGCTTCGAGGGCGAGGTGGACGGGCTCCTCGACGAGATCCGCCCGGTCCCGGAGATGCTCGCCAAGGTCCCGGCGCTCGAGCAGGCCCTCGTCCGCCGCTCCCGCCGCCAGGCCCGGCCCGCCAGCAAGCGCTTCGCCGATCTGTTGGCCCTCCTAACGAGCTACCAGCAGCAGAGGAAGGTGGACGACACGGCGTCCGTGCTCGACCAGATGGAGGAGCTCTCCATCGAGCACTCGGAGCTGCAGCCGCTCCTCGTCAAGCTGCTCGACGACCCGCTGAACTACGAGGGCGCCTGGTCTCGCGAGGAGGCCGACGTCTGCCGCTCCCGCCTGCACGAGTCGAGCGGCGACTGCCGAAGCGCCGCCCACCTGCTCGCCGCCACGATCCACCGCCTCCTCACCCAGGGCGACACCGAGGGAGCCCTCGGCTACCACGAGCGGCTCAAGGCCCTGGCGCTTCCCGCCGAGGAGACGGCCGAACTCGACGCGCGCATCAAGCTCCTCTGTCCGGCCGAGCTCCCGCCCACGCCGCCGCCTGCCGAGCGGCTCCGGCTCCTCTTCGTCGGCGGCAACGAGAAGCAAGAGAAGTACGACCTGCACGTGAAGGAGATCCTCGGCCGCACCCACCCCAACGTGGAGATCGACTTCCTCCACACCGGCTGGACGTCCAACTGGGGCGTCCAGCTCGCCGAGTTCAAGCGACTGATGGCCGATCGCGACGGGGCCGTGGTGATGACCTACATCCGCACCGAGCTCGGCCGCCAGGCCCGCAAGCACCTGGGAGAGATCGACAAGCCCTGGCACTCGTGCACGGGGCACGGAAGGGACTCGATGGTCCGCGCGACCCTCGGCGCCATCGGCCTGACGGCGCGGCACCGGCGGCAGAAGAGCGAGGGGGGCTAGGACCCGCGGTGGCCAGTCAAACAGCAGCTCCGTCTCGCGAACGAGTCTCACGCGCTCGCCCGGCGAGTAGGCTTCGTCCATGAAGCTCCGAATCGTTCGCGGCGCCCGGGACGACCTCCCGCCATTCGATCATCCCACCGGCCTCTCGAAACGGGGCGTCGCCGAGCTCCGGCGCTTCCACCGCGGCTTCGTCGAAGACGACGAGCCGGTGATCTGCGCGTTCTTCGAGCGGTGGGACGCCGAGGTCGAGCGGGCGCTCCCGTGCTTCAAGCGACTGGCCGCCGTGCCGCGCGAGAAGGTCGAGGTTCATCTCCTCACCCGACTCTTCCTCTCGTTGCCCGGCTGTTTGTGCTGGGGGCTCTCGATCCGCGAGCAGGTGCGGGCGCAGCTTCGCATGCTCGCGCGCCGCCCATCGTTCCACGCGGCCGACCGCCCCTAATCTTTGGGACGGCGCCCGTCGCCGCGCCTCCGCCGGCGGGGGAAGCCGGGGCTGCCGAAGGCGCGCTCGCGCGGGGCCGGCGGACGACGGCCCCGGACGGGACGCCGTCGACGCTGAAACCTCAATCTCCCTTTCTTGGCGCTCCCTCAGGGGCGGTGCTAATCCTTTCGCATGGCTCTCCGGTACCCCAAGCCGCCGCTCGTCGAGGCCGTCTTCGAGCTGTTCGTCCCGGGCGACGGCGGAGACTGGACCCCGGAGACCGAGGCGCGGCTCGAGAGCGCGCTGGCGAAGCAGTTCGACGGCCCGCGGGAGACCGTCCGCCCGCCCGGTTTTCAGATCCAACTCGCGCCCGCGGGCCCGGTGGCCCGGTCGATGCAGTCGGAGCTGGCCAGGCGCCGCCTCTGGACGAGCGACCTGGGAGAGATGTTTCAGTTCAGCCCCTCGATGTGCGCTTACAACCTACTCGGGCACTACCGGAACTTCGAGCAGCACGCCGGAACGCTTGAATCGCTCGTCCGGCTGTTCCTCGAGCAGCGGCGGCCCGAGGAGATCGGTTGGGCGGGCCAGCGCTACGTCAACCGAATCAGGGTCCCCGTCGAGGCGGGCGATCCCGCGACCTTCTTCGAGATCTATCCCAAGGTGCCGTCGGGACAGCACCGGCCGTTCGCCATGCAGATCCTGTCGGGCGAGTTCGAGGGCGGCCAGGTGATGCTCAACCTGGTCTTCCAGGGAGCGCAGGGGGGGATGGCGACCTACGTGCTCGACATCTACGCCCGATCCTCGGTAGGGTTGCGGC
Source organism: Myxococcales bacterium (assembly GCA_021783235.1). Lineage (GTDB taxonomy): Bacteria > Myxococcota > Myxococcia > Myxococcales > JAKAPL01 > JAJXUD01. Next base: position 104,262 of record JAJXUD010000002.1, read on the forward strand.
CCGATCCAGCGGGCATCCGCAGCTGGCACGAAGCAGCGCACGTCCAGGTGCGGCGCTCGTTCGAGGGCGCCCTGACCGAGAAGACGAAGGCCCTGTTCCAAGGAGGAGGAACGCCATGAACGCCCTGCCTGCCTATCGTCCATCGGGCCTGACGACGGACGTCGACGTTCCAGCCCTCGTTCAAAGCTTCGACCCTCGGACCGTGTCCGCGTCCGTTCTGCTGAGCGAACCGAGCCGGCAGGGTGGCTTGGGAACCGGGTTCGACTTCATCGAGGGGATGGCGTTGCTGCCGGTGGATCCGGAAGCCGACGCCCGGTTCGCCACGTTCTCGAAGACTTTGGTCAAAGCCGTTCCGCGACGCGTGATCCGGCGCAAGTAGGAAGGGGAGGGCCACGTGGCCGACGGCCGGTGGCCGCCCGTCTACGATCCCGAGGACGTCAAGCGCGCCATCGCGACGCTTGCCTCGGGCGCCGCTGCCGATTCGACGCGGTTCTACGGGACGATCGATCCGGCGAGTGGCGACCTCTGCCAGGGTGACGTCGTCCAGTTCCACAGCGGCTTGCCGGCGATCGACGAGCAGGGCGAGATCTCGGTCGCCGAGGAAGTCGACTTCTGGTTCGTTCTGGGCAACAGCTGCGACTACAACCGCTCCCTCGACGAGGTGCCCTCGTTCCTGGCATCGCCGCTGTACGAGCTCCCTGAGGCGACTCCGGTCGAGTTCCTCGGGGACCTCCGGTGGTACCGCCTCTCACGCTCGTTCTTCTTGCCAAGGTGGCCCGGGGCGCCGGGCTCCCTGGGGTTCGTCGCGGACCTGACGAAAATCGCCATGTTCAGCCGGCGCCTGCTCGCGACGGAGAGCGCCCAGCCCATGGTGGTGAAGAAACGGTGGCACTTCGGCAACGAGCCACGGCCGCGATCGCGCGCGGTCGTCGTCGCGAGGCTGTCGCAGGACGCCTGGCTGCTTCTCAACGCCGCCCTCGTCCGCTTCCTCGCCCGTGACGACGGCCGTTACGATGCCGCCAACGGTTGACGGCGGGGGCGAGCCCCCGTCCCACCTCGTCGCCCGCCGCGCGTCCTCCGGCCGTGTGACCGGCAGCCTGGAAACCGGGCTGACGCCGGGCCGCCCCCCTGCTAGTCTCGCCCCCCGGGAGGGACCCCGTTGGACGCGGACGAGCTCGCACGGCTCTACGACGGCTTCGAGCGCAGCGACCGGAAGGTCGCGGCGGAGTTCTTCGAGCTCTTCATGCGGGCGGCGCGGCGCGAGATGACGCGCTGGAAGGCGCTCGTCCACCGCTGCGACGAGGTCGAGTCGGAGAGCATCAAGACGCTCTGCGAGTGGCAGGCCACGGGGCTCCTGCGCCGCGACGAGCCGATCGAGAAGCTCGCGGCGCGGGTGGTGAAGCAGGTGGCGCGGCAGGAGAAGCGGGATCTGCTGCGCGAGCGGGAGGGGCAGGCGGCGCTCGCGGCGGAGCAGTCGAGCGCGGACGACCGGCCGGACGCGCTCGCCGAGGTGGAGGGGGCGGAGTTCCTCGGCGTCGTCGCGGCCATCGTGAGCGCGCTGCCGCTCCAACAGCAGAAGGTCTTCGAGGCGCACCTACGGGCGGAGCGGGGCGGCCCCTCGGTGGGCGAGGCGACGGGGCTCTCGCGCGGCAACTGGAGCAAGCTGCTCTCGGTGGCGCGCGCGACGGTGCTGGAGAGGCTCCTCGCGCGAAAGGCCGAGATCCCCGAGGAGTGGCGCGCGGCGCTCGACCCCGATATGGAGGAGGACGGCTCCGCCGGCCGACGGGCGGAGGCCGAAGGCCGGAGCAACTTGCCGGAGGAGGACGGCTCCGCCGGCCGACGGGCGGAGGCCGAAGGCCGGAGCAACTTGCCGGAGGAGGACGGCTCCGCCGGCCGACGGGCGGAGGCCGAAGGCCGGAGCATCCTGGAGGAAGAAGACGATGACGGCTGACGCGCCGCGCCTTCCCCACTCCGATCCCGAGCACCCGCTCCGCGAGGCCGCGGACTACCTCGGCGGCGCGCTCTCGCCCGCGGAGAAGGCGGCCTTCGAGGCGCACCTGCCCGGCTGCGAGCGCTGCCGGGAGGCCGTGCGGGTGGGGCGCGCGGCGTTCCCGGTGGTCGAGCGGCTCATCGAGCAGCCGGAGCTGCCGCCGATGAAGACGGGCGCCGAGTACTTCGCGATGTACGAGGCGACGCGCCGCCGGCTCGAGCGCGAGGGGCGGATCCCGAAGCGGCAGTCCCGGCCCTGGCTCTGGCTCGTCGGGGGCGCGGGGGGGCTCGCCCTGGCCGCGGCGGCGGTCGTCCTCTGGCTCGTGGGCGCGTCCGTGCCCGTCGTCGAGCCGGTCCTCGTGGCGCGCGCGGACGACGGACAGCACGGGGGCGAAGAGCTCGCGCCGAAGCCGACCGTCGGCCCCGTGCGGAAGGGCAACCTGGTCCCGGTGACGGCGAAGCTCGAGGGAGAGCGGCTCGACGTCGAGGTGACGCGCGACGTCCACGACCTCTACGCGGCCGTCGGCCTGGAAGACGCGCGCGGCGGGATCTGGCTCGCCCACTCCGGCGAGGAAAAGACGCAGTGCGGCAAGGACTGCGGCCACTTCCGCCTGCGGGTGAAGCTCGACCGCTTGCCCCAGGGCCCGTTCCTCCTCGTCGTGGCGCTGGGCCCAAAGCCCATGGATGACAAAGACTTCGAGAAGAGGCTTCCCCTGGGCTGGAACGACGAGAAGCTCGACGTCGGCGAGCACGCCCAAGGGCACGTGGGCCTCGAGCCGTAGGAACAGAGCCAGGACGGCGAGCTCGAGCCTCTCGACGGACTCGTGCAGAGGCTTCACCGGTCGGTGATGGCTCATCACGGACCCATCAAGAGGCTTCACCGGTCGGTGATGACTCATCACGGACCCGTCATGAGGCATCACCGGTCGGTGATGACTCATCACGGACCCGTCAAGAGGCATCACCGGTCGGTGATGGCTCATCACGGACCCGTCATGAGGCATCACCGGTCGGTGATGACTCATCACGGACCCGTCATGAGGCTTCACCGGTCGGTGATGACTCATCACGGACCCGTCATGAGGCATCACCGGTCGGTGATGACTCATCACGGACCCGTCATGAGGCTTCACCGGTCGGTGATGGCTCATCACGAACCCGTCATGAGGCTTCACCGGTCGGTGATGGCTCATCACGAACCCGTCATGAGGCTGTTCCGGTCGGTGATGGCTCAACACGAACCCGCGCAGGGCCTGCGGCGGTCGGGGAAGAGTCTGTAACTCGCCGATTTCACTCGCATCGGCCCGCGCGTCGCGCATGGCCGCTCCGCGCGGGGTCCTCACCTCAGCTCGTACACGTGCCGGCTGACGCCGCTGAAGGCGTCGGTGAAGCCGCCGCCCGAGACGGTCAGGGAGCGGTTCTCGAAGAGCACGCTCACCTGCGCGCCGTCGGCGAGGCCGGTGCCGCCGAACCGGCCGGTGACCGTGGCCGACGTGGGGTTCACCGCGAACAGCCAGGTGTGGCCGGAGGCCGACCGGGCGGCGAAGGCGATGCCCGCGGGCGCGGTGAGGCCGGCGCTCGCGTCGGTCCCGAAGATGGCGGGCCGGAGGCTCGACAGCTCGGCGAAGGCCTGCCGGGCCGCGGCCATCCCGGCGGGATCGCCCTGGAAGGCGGGCCAGTCGAAGAAGACGATGCCGGTGGCTCCGGCGATGACGTCGAACCAGCTCTTGGGCACGACGTACGCGGCGCCCGGGTCGTCCTGGGCGAGCCAGACGGGCTTCGCGCCCATCCCGGCGAAGGTCTTCATGGCGGTGGTCACGCCCCCGAAGTTCGTGCCGTAGGGCTCGGCCATGTAGAAGGCGACGCCGGGGGCGTAGGGGTCGTCGAAGCCGGTCTGGTCCCAGTCGGCGTGCTGGAAGTCGGCGGTGGCCGGCACGCCGAGGGCCGGCGCGAGCGCCTGGCCCTCGGCGACGAAGCTGCTCGGCGGGACGTCGTAGAAGGCCACCGCGTTCTGGTCGGGCTCGTCGCAGAGGTACCAGCCGATCTCGGCCAGGTGGGGCGCGAACCGCGCGGCCACCGCGGGGAAGACGGCGGGGGTCTGCAGCCGGGCGGTGAACGTGGAGTCGGGGAGCACGTTGAGCCCGAGCTCGTAGGCCCGATCGAGGAAGCTCCCCTGCGCGGTGGCGAAGCAGTCGCCCGCCGAGCCCATGTCGATCACGGTGTTCGCCCCGGCGTCGGCGGCGTCGGGGAGCGCGCCGTAGGGCACCGAGTAGAAGCCGAGCGCGAGGTACGGCTGGCCGTCGACGACCAGGTGGTCGCCCTCGATCCCGGCCTCGCGCATCCCCGCGTGCCGAACGGTCTGGGCCGGGACCGTGCCGTCGGCGTCGGTGAGCGTCGCGTCGTCGACGAAGAGCGAGGCGGTGTCGTTGGAGTAGACGTAGAACGTGAAGCTCGTCGCGTTCGCGGCGGTGGTGAAGCTCAGGCTGGTCTCTCGCCAGCTCCCGTCGCAGCTGACCTTCTTCGTGACGTCGCCGGCGGCGGTGCCGGGCACGTAGACGAAGCCGCCGCCGCCCGCGGCGGCGCACTGGGTGTACACGCCGAGGCTGTACGCCTGCCCGCCCGCGGTGGGGATGGGCTCGGTGAAGATGGCCGCCTTGCCGCCGTTCGAGCCGCCGTTGCCGCAGTCGGAGCCGTTGCAGCGGATCTCGAGCGACCGGCTCCCCGAGTGCGCGTTGCTCGAGAGGTAGAAGTCGTAGTCGCCCTTGTAGCTCTTGCCGGTGGTGCTCCAGACCCAGTCGGCGTAGCACTCGAGGCCGAGCTCGAAGCCGCCGTTGGCGAGGATGTTCGTCGGGTGGGTGACGACGGGGCCGCCGCTCGAGCTCCCCGATCCGCCCGCGCTCGAGCCGCCCGTGGCGCCGCCGTCGGCGGGCCCGCCCGATCCGCCGCCCGCGCTCCCCGACGAGCTCCCGGTCCCGCCGCCGCCCGCCGAGCCGGTCGAGCCCGACGCTCCCTGACCTTTGGCGCCCGGGACGCACGAGGCGCCGGCGCAGAGGAGCAGCGCGAGCAGGGAGCGCATGGCCGAGGACAGGATACCTCTTTCGCGGGGCGCGGCGGCGCCGCCAGCGGGACATCGCCCGGACATCGGGCGCACGCTGGAGGCGCCCGGATGGACACGAGAGCCCTCAAAGCGAACGAGGAGCTTGCGCGACCGCGGACATTTGCCGGCCCTGCGTGGACATTGGGGCCCCCTGCGTTGGGGTCGGCCGCGTCCGCGCAGGGTTCGGCTGCGTCCGCGCAACGGCCCTACGGCACCGTCACCGAGCGCGCGAGCGCCCGCTGCCGGTCGTGGTAGCCCTCGTTGGCCTTCTCCACGGCGGCCCGCAGCCTCTCGAAGCGCGGCGCGAGCGCCGGGGGGACCGGGGTGGACTGCAAGGTGGGCGCCGCGAGCGGGCGAAGCTCCGACTCGGCGGTCCCCTCGACCAGCATGCGTTCGAGGAGGGGAAAACCGCGCGCGTCGCCGAGCTGCAAGAGGTAGATCGCGGCCAGCAGGCGCTTCGTGAGGTCCTCGTGCCTGTCCTCCATGAACGCCGCGAGCCCGCGGCGGTCCTTCGCCGCCAGCCGGTCGTCGAGAGACGCCGTGGTCGCCCGTTCCGCCTGCACGCAGCTGTCGGAGAGGAAGCGCGGGCCGCCCCCGGCGCAGAGCTCGGCGGCTGGTCTCGTGCCGTCGCCGGCCATCTCGTGCCAGAAGGCGTGCTCGATCGGGGGCAAGCCCTTGCGCTTCGCCTCGCCGGGGGCGAGCGCCTCGAGCTCCGCGAGCGTCTGGCCCCCGATGGCCTCCGCGATCTCGTCGAGATCGTCCAGCTCCGAGGCGGAAGCGCCGCGCGTCGCGTCGCGGAGCACTTCGGCCTTGGTGAGGCCGGCGCGCTTCGCGTTGGCGGCGAGGGCCGTCGCGCCCTCACGGCGGCCGAAGTCGGGGCGGGCGCCCCACCATTCGCCGCGGGAGGGGAAGCGGGAAGCGGCGGCCTCGACGAAGGCGCGGTAGGCGGCGCCGCCCGAAGGGCCTTGCGCGAGCCTCGCGTACTCCTCGGCCCGCGGGGTCCCGGGGACGGTGTCGGGGCCGGCGGCCTCGAGCTCCTTCGCGCAGCGCGACCTCGCGTACGGCGGGCAGCTGGTGCCGTTGGCGCCGTGCGTACAGCCGTCGTCCGCGAGCGCCGCCGCCTGGGCCGCGAGCGCCCGCTGCACGTTCGGGCGCGGGGCCGCCCCCATCGCCTGGAGCGCCTCGCCGGCAAAGAAGAGGCAGGGCTCGCGTGCTCCCAGGGCGGCGATCGCGTCCTCCGCGTCGGTGCCGCCCGCCGCGCAGAGCAGTTCGACGGCCCGCTGCGCCACGCGAACGCTGTCTGTGGCGAGATAGGAGGCGATCTCGGCGACGTGGTCCGCGAGTCCCGGCACCGGCTTGCGCCGCGAGAACTCGTGCCGGTGCCCGCCGAAGGCCTCGGGGTCGTGGACGATGCGCTCCTCGCGCAGGCACCGACCCACGTCGCCGAAGCGCGCCAACTGGGCGAGCTGGGCGGCGGGATCGGACGGGATTAGGACCGCCGGGGCGATCTGGGCGGCCGTCCCCCGGCACGCGGCGAGCGCGAGCGCCAGCGCGACACTCAGCGGGCTTCGCGTCCTCACGCGCGGGAGCATAGCAGGCCTCGCTTTGGCCGTCCGGTAACGTCCGCTCGGGCGAACGGCCTCTTGCGAGGTACTCAGCGCCCGTCGCGGGCGCGGCGCTGGGAGGCGAGACGGCGAAGGGAACGATCGCCGAACTGGATCTCGATCGAGTCCTCATCGGCGCGATCGAGGGCTTCCGGCCAGGTGTGCCCGCGGCCGATGACGTCGAGACGCTGGCGCCCCAGGACGCCCAGCAGGCACCGCTGCGCGCCGACCGCGCGGTCCCGCACCGAGAGTCAGATGCGCCCCCCTTCGGGGAGCCACGAGCGCCGGGTGCGCCTTACATTCTGCCGGGCGTGCACCTACCCCCCCTACTGCTCAACGCGGTGCTGCTCGCCGGCGGCGTCCTGGCCGGGACGCTCGGCGCGCTCGTGGGCGTGGGGGGCGGGGTGATCGTCGTCCCGCTCGTGACCCTGCTCGGTTTCGACGTGCGCTTCGCGTTCGGGGCGAGCGCGGTGTCGGTGATCGCCACCTCGTCGGGGGCGGCGGCGGCCTACGTGCGCGATCGGGTGACGAACCTGCGGGCGGCGATCTTCCTCGAGATGTTCACGACCACGGGGGCCCTGGTGGGGGCGCTCTTGCAGCCCTTGCTCTCGGGGGCCATCCTGAGCTTCGCCTTCGCGGGGGTGCTCGGGGCCTCGGCGCTCGGCTTGCTCGTCCGCCCCGAGGCGACGGAGCGCCGGGAGGGCCGGCCCAGCCCGGGCGCGCAGGCGCTGCGGCTCTCCGCGGAGTTCGAGGACCCGGCGCTCGGGCGGAAGGTCCGCTACGACGTGCACCAGCTGGCCCTGGGGAGCTTCCTCATGTTCATCGCGGGGAACGTCTCGGGCTTATTGGGCATCGGCAGCGGCGCGCTCAAGGTGCCGGCGATGGACCTCGCGATGGGGATGCCCATCAAGGCCTCGTCGGCCACGAGCGATTTCATGATCGGCGTCACCGCGGCGGTGACGGTGGGGATCTACCTGGCGCGCGGGGAGATCACGCCCGAGCTGACCGTCCCCATCGGCGTGGGGGTGCTCGCGGGGTCGTGGCTCGGCACGCGCCTCATCGGCCGGTTGCGCGGCCGCTGGGTGCGGCGCATCTTCATGGGAGTCCTTCTCGCCATCGCGGCGCAGATGGTCTGGCATGCCCTCCGGCGCACCTACGGCTGAAGCCCGTCTCGCCTCGGCGATAGGTCACGTCCTGCGCTGGGGGACGATCGCGGCGGGGGTGCTGCTCCTCGCGGCGCTGGCGACGGCGCTCGTGAGCCACCGCTATCCCCTGGTCCTCACCTGGGCGGGGCTCGGGGCGCTGATGCTCTTGCCGCCCCTGCGCATCGTGCTCGCGGCGGTGGTCTTCGGGCGCCAGCGCGACTGGAAGTTCGTCTGGTTCTCGCTCGTGGCGCTGGGGGTGCTGGTGGCCTCGAACGTCGCGGGGTGGATCTGGGGCAAGTAAGTCAAAGTTCGGCTCGAAGCTCGAGCTGGAAGGTTATCAGGGGTGCGGCCGCTCCGCGCTCTTGCGGTGACGAGCCGCGGGATCGGGAGACCTTCAGTCGTGGGCGGCGGGATCCTCGACCCGGCCGAGGAAGAGGATCTCTCCGGTGGGCAGATCGCGCAGGACGAAGAGGAACGGGTGGTCGGCCGTGAACTCGATCGGTCCGGCGCTGAAGTCGCTGAGGCTTCTGGTTCCCATGTGGACCACGGTGGCGGCGCTGGCCGTCGTCCCCTCCTCGTCGACCTCGATCCGCGCGGCGTGAACGACGCTCTCGAGGAAGAGATCGTCCTCGCCATCCATGGCCGAGAAGTTCGCGGCGTGGCTGTCGAAGGCCAAGGTGATCCCGAGCGCGCGCAAGGGCGCCGTGAGCTCGCGGTGCAGCGCGAAGGCGAAGCGCGGAATCGAGACCTCGGCCTCGGTCCCGCGGAGCATGTCGAAGACGATCGCGAGCCGCTCCCTGGAGAGCGAGGACTCGACCGCTCGAAGGCCGTCCCGCGCATCGGGGAGCACGAGATCGAGGGCGAGGGTCCCGCCCAGGTAGGGCAGCTCCAGCACGGCGAAGCCCTCGACGTGGGCGTACGGGTAGGAGGCCGTCGCGTGCATCGTGGGGACCCGCTTTGGGGAAAGGCCAGGGTAGAAGAAGGCGTCTCCGGTCCGCGAGCGATCGAAGGCGCGGGCCCAGCGTCCGTGGAAGTAGAGCGCGGTCGCGAGGACAGCTCGGGTCGACGATTCGAGCGCCCCCGGGGCGAGAATCTCCGGGATCTGCCCGTTCGTGTGGCCGCTCACCCAACTGTTGATGGCGCCCTCGGCGTGGGCTTGAAAATCGACCTCCTGGAGCGGTGCGCCGTAGTCCCGCGAGAGGAGCCCGGTAAACGGCGCCTGGAAGGCGACGCCTCGCTGGCCGAAGAGGGCGTTCGCGGCGAAAAGTTGGTTGTCGCCCTTCGCCCCGTCCCTCCGGAGTTGGCTGTCGAGCGCGGCAAAGGCCGTGGCGGTCACCGGTGCGCTTCCCTGGAGGAACAGGGCCTTGGCGAACTCGTGCGCGGTCGCGCCCACGGCGCCGGCAGAGGCGAGTTCGAGCCCTGCGGAGAGGCTGAAGGGCGAGAAGACGAGGTTCCCCGTCCGTGCGCGGGCGAGCTCGCCATAAACGGCCACGGCGAAGGCGCTGTTCGCCTGGACGAGTGTCAGGGGTGCGCCACCGACCGAAAGGGTGTCGTGCGCCGGTACACCGTTGGCCTTCTGGCAGGCACCGGCGAGGAGGGCGCTGGAGATCAGGAGCAGGTGGCGCAAGGGTCTCGAAGGGCAGCGGGTCCCGCGGCGTTCGAACCTACCCCACTCCAGCTCACCGCGGAGTGGTCCAGGTGGCGTGACGAGCGACGGAACACCCGCCCATCGTTTGAAAGGGGAGCAAGCCCCCCGCGAGGTTTCGCCGGACTTCATCGCAGATTTAGGGGTTCGACCCGGAGGCGGCGTGGCCCTGTCGTTGCTGCGAAGAGTCGTAGAGGCCCGGCGGTAGGGCGAGCTGGGCCAGAAGCAAGGGTAACCAGATGGGCATCAAGGCTGCATCCTACCTAGCGAGACCAGGATGGGGCGAGGGAGGGAGGGAACCTTCAGGGTGGTGGCAGGTCGTCCGGCCTCGGCGGGGTCGAGGACGAGGGCGACGGGCTGCATTCACTCGAACGGAAACAGGCTGAACCCGGCCGCTCCGGCGGGGTTGTACTCGCCCCGGCCGAGGACGAACAGCCCATCCCGCAGCGCCAGCCGCAGATTCTTCTCCACGGGACGGAAGGGCCGCACGTCGAGGCTCTCGACGAGGTCGACGAGCCCTGGAAGCCGGTAGACCTCGCCGTCAGCGCTGCGGGCCTTCTGGTGCGCGAGCCCCTCAGACACCCTCGTCCAGCCCCGGTTGGCGAGGGAGTGCCTCGTCCCGTCCTTCTCCGTGAACAGCAGCCGATCGCGCGACAGCTCGAGCGTGGCGCGCGCTCCGGCGGCGGGGATCAGGGCGAGCGCCCGGTAGCCCACGTAGAAGGAGAGCGCGACCGAGGCGAGGGTGCCGGCGCTCTGGACCCAGGACACGGCCGGCAGGCGAAGGCTCGCGCCGATGGCGAACACGAGCGTGGTGAAGAACGCGACCGTGGCGAGGGGAACGCGCACGACCGTCCAGCGGTCGACCAGCCCCTGCTCGACGAGGTAGTAGACCTTCCCCGAGGATTCCATGGGCTCGATCTATGCGGCGCAGCGGGGTGCGGGCAACCATCATGGCCGACCGCGACAGCTCGTCGAGGTCCCGCTTCACCGTGAGCTTGCTCACCTCGAGCCGCTCCGCCGCGTCCTTCAGCCGCACGCCGTCCGGGGAGTCGCGCAGCATGCGCAGGAGCTGGAGCTTTCGGGGGAGGGTGCTCATGGGGCGGCGAGTCTACCTCGCGCCGAACGGTCGCGAAGCGTCCCCGCGGGCGATCGGGTACGCTCGTCGTCGATGCCGAACCCGACGATCTCCAAGGCGCTCGAGGGCTGGCGTACCTCTTCCCGGAGCAAGCTCGACGAGCTGTTGAAAGCCCACCACGAGGTCGGAGGAGGTGGGCGGGGACGACGGTACGCCACGGAGCAGATCAACCACGCCTACCTCGTCGCGGTGAGCGCGTAGTTCCAGAAGTTCTGTCGGGACCTCCACTCCGAGGCAGCCGCGTTCCTCGTCGGCGATACCCGGCCCGAGAGCTTCCGCCCCGCGCTCCTGAAGCTCCTCACCGACAATCGAAAGCTCGACAGGGGGAACCCGAACCCGGGGAACATCGGGGCCGACTTCGGGCGCTTCGGGCTGGACTTCTGGGCCGCAGTGAGGGCGGCTGGATCGGCGGAACGAGCGCCGCCAGGATGGGCTCGAGCAGCTCAACGTCTGGCGGAACGCCATCGCCCACCAGGATTTCACGTTGAAGGACTCGGATGCGAAGAAGGTCGAGGGCACCATCCACAACTGGCTGACGTCCGAACGTGGCGAGGGTTCTGCGAGTCGCTGTCCGAGGCGTTCGACGCGGTCACGGCGGCACACCTGCGCCAGGTTGTCGGAAGGGATCCCTGGTAGTACGATCTCGTCATGGCTCAGCGCGCCAAGTCCAAGGTCATGCACCCGAAGGTCGGGGACCGCGTGGGCATCGAGATGGCTGGCCGCCTTCGTGGCGCCACCGTCATCGAAGACCGTGGCAAGCTGGGCGTCGGCGGCGCTCGCATCGTGCGCCTCGACGTGGATACGTCCTCCTCGGCCGAACCCTACCGCGTCGAGGTCCCCGAAGACTGGCTGAAGCCGGCGCCGAGCTGATCGCCGCTCGGGCGCTCTCTGTTCTCGAGACCGTTCCAACTTCTGGAGCGCTGGCGAGCCATCGTGTCCCTGGCGGCGGCTGACCGGCTCGTCTAGGATCCAGCCGTCTTCCGGGGAGCGGCCTTGCTCGAACTTCTTCTCTTCACCCACGACGGCGGCACGGGCTGGCGGCACCTCCTGGGCGAAGGGGCCTCGCGGGCGGGTTGGGAGCCCACGGGGCCCATGGGGCTCCGCCGGCGCTTCGGCACGCTGCTCGGCGTTCCCGTGGAGAGCGCGCCCGCGCCGCTGCGGCTCGCGGCGTTCGACCGGGCGCTCGCCGCGCACGACGACGGCCGCCGCTGCTACTCGCGCTCGCGCGCGGTCGACCCGGTGGGCGTCGCGCGCTTCCTGCTCGCGCTGCGGGATCGGCTCCGCTCGGCGGGCTGGGACGGGCGCGAGCTCCGGTCGAGCCCGCGCCTTCGCGATCTCTCGGCGATCGAGCGCGCGCTCGAGGCGCTGCCGCCGGGCGAGCCCGAGCGGCTCGATGGGCTCCTCGCGGCGCTCGCGAAGGCGGGGGAGCTCCCGGACCCGCCGATCCTGCGGCTCGCGATGCCGCTCGACGCCTTCGACGCGGGGGCGCGGCGGCTCGTGCAGGCGGCGGCCGCGGCGGGGTGCGCCATCGAGGGTCCGCCCGACGAGCGGCCGCTCGCGCCGGAAGCCAAAGACCTCGGCAAGCTGCAGCGCGCGCTCCTCGGCGAGGGCGCGCGCCCCGCGCTCGCGGGCGACGGCACGCTGCGGATCCTCGAGGCGGACACGCCGGCGGAGGCGGCGGAGCTGCTCGCGGCCTCGCTGCGCGACCGGCCGCTCGGGCGCGCGGCCATCGTGGTCCCCGCGGAGGGCGCGCTCTTCGACGCCGCGCTGGCGCGGCAGGGGCTCCCGACCCTCGGCGCCTCGACCGCCTCGCCCTGGCGCCCGGCGCTCCAGCTCTTGCCGCTCCGGCTCGAGCTGGCCTTCCGGCCCCGCGATCCGCTGCGCGCGGTCGAGCTCCTGCTCCTGCCGGGCGCGCCCCTCCCCGCGAAGGCCCGCTTCCGGCTCATCCGCGCGCTCCAGGAGACGCCGGGCTTCGGCAACCCGCGCTGGCTCCGGGCGATCGAGGAGTCGGTGGCCGAGGCGGCGGCGGAGTCGCCCGAGAAGGGCGAGAGGCTGCGGCGTCAGATCGACGACTGGTTCGGCGGCGAGCCGCACGCGCCGTCCGAGGGCATCCCCGCGGCGGAGGCGGCCCGCCTCTGCGAGAAGGTGGCCGGCTGGCTGCGGGCCCGGGGCTCGGACGAGGAGGCGACGGACTTCCTCGCGGCCGCGGGCGTCGCCGCCACGCTCCAGGCGCTGCTCGCCGCGCGCGAGGGGCGGATCCCGCTCCTCGAGCTTCGCCGCCTCCACGACGCGGTCGTCGGCGGGGGGATCGACGAGCCGTCGACGGCCTCGCAGGCGGGCCGCGCGGCGCTCTGCGCCACTCCCGAGCAGCTCGTCGACGGCGTCTCCGAGGTCGTCCACTGGGCCTTCGTCGGAGAAGCGGCCGCGGGCGCGGCCCCGGACCCGTGGACCCCGCCGGAGCGGGAGGAGCTCACGGCCGCGGGGCTGCTCCTCGACGCGCCGGGCGCCCGGCGGACGAACGAGTCGCGCGGCTGGCGGCGCGCCGTCCTCGCGGCCGCCGACCGGCTGACGCTCGTCCGCTGGCGGCTGTCGGGCAACGAGGCCGCGACGCCGCATCCCTTCGAGGACGAGCTTTCGAGCCGGCTCGCCCCGGGCGCGCTCGGCCGCTGCGTCGTCCCGTCGGCCGCCACGCTGCAAGAGGGCGCTGCTCCCGCCGTGGAGCGGCTCGACCCGCTGCCGCCCGTGTCGCCCAGGCCCGTCTGGCGGCTGCCCCCGGCGACGGTCGGCCCCCGCGAGCGCACCTCCTACTCGGAGCTCGAGAAGCTCTTCGGCTGCCCCCTCGCCTGGGCCCTCCAGTACCGGGCGCGGCTCGAGCCGGGGCGCGCGGCCCAGATCCAGGACGGCCCGCGGCTCGAAGGCGACTTCGGCCACGCGATCCTGGGGGACCTGCTCGCCGGCCCCGAGCGGCTGGAGCTCGGAGGCGCGACCCCCGACGAGGCCGCGGCCCGGGTCGAGCGGGCGTTCGACGCGCGGATCGAGTCCGAGGCCGCGCCGCTCGCGCGGCCGGAGCGCTTCCTCGATCGGGAGCGGCTGCGCCGCGAGCTTTCGGACTCCGCGCGCGCGCTCGTCTCGTTGCTCCAAGCGAGCGGGCTCGGCGTCGAGGGGGTCGAAGCGGAGGTGGCGGGAAGCTTCGCCGGCCTGCCCATCGAGGGGCGGATCGATCTCTTGCTCTCGAAGGGCCGAGCCCCCCGGGCCGCGCTCGTCGATCTGAAGCGAGACGGGAGGAACCATCGCGACCGGCTCGAGGAGGGGCGCGCGCTCCAGCTCGCAATCTACGCGCGGCTCGCCGCGAAGGGGGCCCGCTGGCCCGCGACGGGCTACTTCTCGCTTCGAGACGCGAGGCTCTTCACCCGCGACGAGCTCTTCGTGGGAGCGGCCCGGGTGGACGGCCCCGCCGACCGGGAGACCTTCGAGGGAGCCGAGAAGGGGTACCGCGTCTGGCGAAAGCTCCTCGACGCCGGCTTCGTCCCGGCGACCCACGAGGCGCTCGGCGGGTGGGAGGAGGAGGCGGCGGGGCTCGCGGGCGGGCCGCTGCCCGAGGAGGGCCCGGCGCGGGAGCGGCCGCCGTGCCCGTGGTGCGAGTTCGCGACGCTCTGCGAGAGCCGCGTCCCGGAGGAGGGGTAGATGGCCGTCCGCATCGTCAGCGCCGGCGCCGGCACCGGGAAGACCCATCGCCTCGGCGAGGAGCTGCTCGCGGCGATCGAGGGCGGTGTGCGCCCGGAGGGGGTCGTCGCGATCACCTACACGCGCAAGGCGGCGGCCGAGCTCGAGGGGAGGCTGCGGCAGAGGCTCCTCGAGGGCGGGCGAGGCGAGCTCGCCGCGCGGCTGCGCGACGGCTACCTCGGGACGATCCACTCGATCTGCGAGCGGCTCCTGCGCGAGTTCGCGCTCGAGGCGGGGCTCTCGCCGGAGCTCGCGCCCTTGCCCGAGAGCGAGGCGGACACGCTCCTCGCGCGGGCGGTCGCGCAGGTGGAGAGCGGGCGGCTCGGGAAGCTCGCGCACCGGCTCTCGATGGAGGGCAAGGACGCTCGCGAGACGCTCGGAAAGCTCCTCGACGCCGCCCGATCGAACGGGCTGGACGATCTCTCGGAATCGGCGAAGCGGAGCGAGGAGACGCTGCGCGCGCTGCTGTCGCCCTTGCGCCGGATGGACCGCGCGGCCTTTCGCGCGGCGCTCGAACGGGAGCTCGCGAAGATCGAGCCGAAGCTCGCGGCGGACGCCGGATCGAACGGCGCCGCGAAGGAGCGGGCCGACAGGGTGAGCACGCTCCTCGCGAGCGTCCGCCGCGACCTGCCGCCCTGGCTCGAGATCGTCCGGGTGTCGAGGAAGCTCGGCGAGGTGAAGAAGCTCGAGCCCCTGGCCGGCGCCTTCTGCCAGCTCGCGGACGGGCACGTGGAGCTCTCCTGCTTTCAGGACGAGCTCGTCCACTCGCTGCGGGAGCTGTTCGAGGTGGCGGGCGCCGCGCTCACGGCGGTGAAGCGGGCGAAGGACGCCGAGCGGGTGGTCGACTTCGGCGACATGCTCGCGAGCGCGCGGGAGATCCTGCGGATGGAGGAGGTGCGGCGCTCGCTCGCCGAGCGGCTCGACCTCGTCCTCGTCGACGAGTTCCAGGACGTCTCGCCGCTGCAGCTCGCGATCGTCTCCGAGCTGGCCGCGCTCGCGAAGAGGACCGTCTGGGTGGGCGACCGCAAGCAGGCCATCTTCGCCTTCCAGGGCTCGGACCCCGAGCTGATGGAGTCCGCCATGGCGAACGCGCTGCGGGGGGCGCCGCCGGAGCTGCTCGGGACGTCGCACCGCTCGCGGCCGCCGCTGGTCGAGCTCGTCTCCGACGTCTTCGCGCCCGCCTTCGCGAGCCACGGACTGCCGGAGGCGCAGGTGAGACTCGCGCCTGCCGCGCGGGATCCCCGGGCGCTCGCGGGGCAGCCGGTGCTCGAGCTCTGGCGCTGGGGCGGCGGCGCGCCGAAGGGGTCGAAGCCGAGCGAGGCCCAGGCCATCGCGGAGGGGATCGTCGACCTGCTCGCGCGCGGGCCGCTCGTCCGGTCGCGGGGCGACGGCGGGGCGGTTCGCGCCGTGACGCCGAGCGACGTGGGCGTCCTCTGCCGGAGGAACGACCGCTGCCGCGAGGTCGCCGCGGCCCTTCGGGCTCGCGGCATCGCGGCGCGCGTCCAGCTCGGCGGGCTGCTCTCGACGCCGGAGGCGAAGCTGGCGGTGGCGGCGCTGGCGCTGGTCGCGGACCCCGAGGACGGCGTCGCGGCGCTCGAGCTCTCCTGGCTCGGGGGCGCCGGCGCCGGGGATCCCGACGGCTGGCTCGCGCGGCGCTTCGAGGAGGCCGAGCGGGCGCGGGGCGCCGGCGATCGGCCGCCGCCGCCCTTCGGCGACGACCCCCGCGTGCGGGCGCTGCGCGAGCTGCACGAGCGGGCGCGCCGCGCCTCGCCCTCCGAGGCGCTCGACCGCGCGATCCGCGAGATCGACCTGCCGGCCTTCCTGCGCCGCTGGCCCGAGCCCGAGCGGCGGCTCGGCAACCTGGAGGCGCTGCGCGGCCTCGCGCGCGGCTACGAGGAGCTCTGCCGCTCGCGGCGGGAGGCCTGCACCGCCTCGGGGCTCCTCGTGCACCTCGCGGGCGTTCGGGAGGCCGAGAAGGACGCCCAGGCCGACGCCGCCGAGGCCGAGGCGGTCACCGTGCTCACCTGGCACAAGGCGAAGGGGCTCGAGTGGCCCGTGACCATCGTGTCGGAGCTCGACAAGGAATGGTCCCCGGACGTGTTCGGCGTCCAGGTGGAGGGTGCCGAGCGGTTCGACGCCACCGACCCCTTGGCGGGGCGCTGGATCCGGTACTGGCCCTGGCCGTACGGCGGCGTCTCGACCGATCTGCGCCTCCTCGACGCCGCGCTCCAGACGCCGGAGGCGCGGCGCCTGCTCGCCAAGGACGAGCGGGAGCGGCTGCGGCTCCTCTACGTCGCGCTGACGCGCGCCCGCGACCTGCTCGTGCTCGTGGCCGGGGAGAAGAAGGGCGCGCCGCTGCTCGATCCGCTCCGGGAGATCGACGGGCGCCCCCTCCTGTCGCTGCCGCTCGCGGCCCCGCCCGGCGACGCCGAGGCGACGGTGGGGGAGAGGCGCTGGCCCTGCCCCGTCCGCGCGTACCTCGGGCTGCCGCCGGCCGAGCGGCGGGCGGCGCCGCTGGATCCGCGCTGGTACGCCGCGGGCCCCCGGCTCGAACGTCCGGTGGAGACGCTGAACCCCTCGGGCGAGCCGTGGCCGGAGCCCGAGAGCTTCTCGGTTCGCGCGTCCGCCGACCTGGGAGGCCGCCTCTCGCTCCAGGCCGCGCCGTCGTCCATGGAGGCGCTCGGCGAGGCGGTCCACGGCTTTCTGGCCGCCGATCCGTTCGAGGGCGAGGAGCGCCGGGTCGAGATCGCGCGCCGCCTCCTCGACGCCCACGGCGTCCTCGGGGCGATCGACCCGGCGACGCTCCTGCGCGCCTCCGATCGGCTGCGGGACGCGCTGAAGGCGCGCTGGCCGAAGGCCACCTGGCGCCGCGAGTGGCCGGTGCGGGCGCGGCTGGAGGGGCGGCTCCTCGTGGGCCAGATCGATCTCCTCCTCGAGCTGCCCGACGGCTTCGCGGTCGTCGACCACAAGTCCTTCCCCGGCGCCGCCGCCGAGGCCGAGGCCGAGCGGCGCGCCGTCGAGCACGCCCCCCAGCTCGCCTGGTACGCGAAGGCCCTCGAGGCCGCGCTCTCCAAGCCCCCGCTCGCGCTACTCATCCATCTGCCGCTCGCGGGGAGGCTCGTCGAGATCGAGCGCCAGCGGGCCAGCGCCGCGCAGCCCGGGGTCTCCGCTTCCTGAACGTCGTTTCGTAGGGACAGGGGCCTGAGGCTCAGCGGTGGCCGCAGGAGGTCGCGGACGAGGCGTTCGAGTGCCGCCCGATCGCCGGCCCCTGCCATTCCCGGCGGCCGAGGGCGATCTGTCGGCAGCCGCCGAGCGGGTGGGGCTTCGGCTCGGGCGGGGGGAGCCCTCAGATCGCCGTCGGCCTCGCGACGACGTCCAAGAAGCCGCCGCGCCAGGCGGCGTCGAGCTTCGAGATCTCGACCGCGAGGACGCCCGCGATCTCGAGCCGTTCGCCGCCGACCTCGCCGAGTTCGAGGAGCGGGGCGCCGTGGTCGGCGGCGACGCGGGCCACCTCGCCGCGCCGGGCGGGGTCGAAGGAGAGGACGATGCGGGACGGCTCCTCGGAGAAGAGGGCGAGGTCGGGGCGGCCGGGCACGGGGAGGGCGACGCGGGCGCCGATCCGGCGCTCGCCCATCACGCAGCACTCGGCGAGGGCGACGCCGAGGCCGCCCTCGGAGCAGTCGTGGGCGGAGCGGACGAGGCCGGCGCGGACCAGTGCGACGCAGGCGCGCTGCACGGCGCGCTCGCGGGCGAGGTCGAGCGGGGGCGGCTTGCCGCGGAGCGGGCCGGCCATGGCCTGCCGCTCGGAGCCGCCGAGCTCGGGCGGGCCGGATGGCGAGCGCCATGGCTCGCCGAGCAGCGCGACGACGTCGCCCGCGCTGGCGAACCAGCTGTGCGCGCCGGTGGCGCAGTCGGAAACGAGCCCCACGGCGGCGACGGCCGGGGTGGGGAGGATGGCCCGCCCGTCGGTCTCGTTGTAGAGGCTCACGTTGCCCGAGACGATCGGGACCTCGAGGGCGCGGCAGGCGTCGCCGAGGCCGAGCACGGCCTGCTCGAGCTGCCACATGATCTCGGGCCGCTCGGGGTTGCCGAAGTTGAGGCAGTCGGTGAGGCCGATGGGCTCGGCGCCGACGGTGGCGAGGTTGCGGCAGACCTCGGCGACGGCGTGGCGGGCCCCCTCGCGCGGGTCGAGCTCGCAGAAGCGGGAGTTGCAGCCGGCGGAGAGGCCGAGGCCGACCTTGCCGCCCTCGACGCGCACCAGCGCGGCGTCGCCGCCGGGCCGCACGACGCCGCCGAGCCGGACCTCGTGGTCGTACTGCCGGTAGACCCACTCCTTGCTCGCGATGGTCGGGCGCCGGAGGAGCGCGAGGAGCGCCTCGGCGGCGGGGATCTCGGGGAGGGTCGCCGGGTCGAAGCGCTGCCGCTCGGCGAGGTCCGACGGGGCGTGCCGCGGCCGGTCGTAGAGCGGGGCGCCGTCGGTGAGCGGGCCGATGGGCAGCTCGCCGACGCGCTCGCCGCCGAAGAAGAGCTCGAGCTTGCCGGTGCTGGTCACCTCGCCGACCAGCGCGACCTCGAGGTCCCACTTGCGGAAGATCCGCTCGACCTCCGCCTCGCGCCCCTTCGCGGCGACGATGAGCATCCGCTCCTGCGACTCGGAGAGCATGATCTCGTAGGGCGTCATCCGCTCCTCGCGGACGGGCACGCGATCGAGGTCGAGCCGCAGGCCGGCGCCGCCGCGGCCGGCCATCTCGACGGACGAGGAGGTGAGGCCGGCGGCGCCCATGTCCTGGATGCCGACGATGGCGTCGCTCTGCATCAGCTCGAGGCAGGCCTCGAGGAGGAGCTTCTCGGTGAACGGGTCGCCCACCTGGACGGTCGGCCGCTTCTCCTCGGTGGTCTCGTCGAACTCCGCGGAGGCCATGGTGGCGCCGTGGATGCCGTCGCGGCCGGTGCGCGCCCCCACGTAGAGGACCGGGTTGCCGGGGCCGGCGGCGCGGCCGAGGAAGATCTTGTCCTTCCGCAGGACGCCGACGGTGAAGGCGTTGACGAGGCAGTTGCCGTCGAAGGCGTGGTCGAAGGCCACCTCGCCGCCCACGGTGGGGACGCCGATGGCGTTGCCGTAGCCGCCGATGCCGGCGACGACCCCCTCGACGAGGAACGGCGTCTTCGGGTGGGAGGGGTCGCCGAAGCGGAGCAGGTCGAGCGACGCGACGGGGCGGGCGCCCATGGTGAAGACGTCGCGCAGGATGCCGCCGACGCCGGTGGCCGCGCCCTGCGTCGGCTCGATGTAGCTCGGGTGGTTGTGGCTCTCCATCTTGAAGGCCACGGCCAGGCCGTCGCCGATCTCGACGACGCCGGCGTTCTCGCCGGGGCCGACGAGCACGCGGGGCCCGCTCGTGGGCAGGCCGCGCAGGAGCTTGCGGGAGGACTTGTAGGAGCAGTGCTCGGACCACATCACGGAGAAGATGCCGAGCTCGAGGAGGTTCGGCGCGCGGCCGAGCGCGGCCTCGACGCGCGAGTACTCCTCGGGCGTGAGCCCGTGGCGGGCGATGGTAGCGGAGTCGATCGGCTGCTCTCTCTTCACCACTCCTCCCGGTTCGTCTCGTCGTCGATGAGCATGCGGCCGAGCGTCACCGGCCACATCGCCTCGAGCGCGCGGCGGCGCGTCTCGGAGTCGACCTTGCCGGTGAGCGTGAGCGTCGCGCCGGTGTAGGAGATCCCGAGGCCGCGGAGGTGGGCGGCGTCGAGGCGGGCCTGCATCGCGGCGAGCTGCGACTGGAGCGCCTCGGGGCTGAAGGTGAGCCGCAGGTGGTCGGCGTCGTAGGGGCCGTCCGCGAGCGCGGCGAGGAGCGCGGCGCGGCAGGCCTCGCCGGGCACGTCGGCGTGGAAGAAGCGCTCGCCCTCCACGGTGCGCTCCTCGACGTGGGGGCAGAGGGCGCGGGCCTTCGAGAGGTCGAACGGCCTCTGGGCGCCCTCGGCGCCCAAAGGCGCCCGCCCGCCCCCGACGACCTTCAGCCGCACGACCTCGAGCTGGCCGTCCTCGTGGAGGAAGACGAGCCCCTCGCCCGCCCGCTTCGGCGTGAGCAACAGCTCGAACGACGGCATCCGCTCGGCGGTCGCGAGGTCGGGCGGATCGACGGTCGCGGCCTCGAGGTAGTTCTTGCGCAGGAAGGTCACCTCGCCGAGCGCGACCGTCGCCGCGCCGTCCGCGGGCAGCGCGAGCGCGGGGGCCGCGGCCAGCGCCGCGAGGAGGATGGCGCCGCGGATCACGACAGGAAGCTCTCGAGGAGCGCCCGGCCGTCGGTGGCGCCGAGCAGCCCCTCGCAGGCCCGCTCGGGGTGCGGCATGAGGCCGACGACGTTGCCGCGCTCGCTGCGCACGCCGGCGATGGCCCGCATGGCGCCGTTCGGGTTCGCGCCGGCGGAGAGCTGGCCCTCCTCGTCGCAGTAGCGAAAGAGGATCTGGCCGGACCGCTCGAGCGCGTCGAGCCCCGCGTCGTCGAGCGTGTAGTTGCCGTCGGCGTGGGCGATGGGGAGGCGCAGCACGGTCCCGGGCCGCAGGCCGCGCGTCAAGAGGCTCTCGCCGGCCTCGACGCGGACGTGGACGTGCTTGCAGACGAAGCGGAGCGAGGCGTTGCGGGCGAGCACCCCGGGGAGCATCCCCGCCTCGCAGAGGATCTGGAAGCCGTTGCAGATGCCGAGCACCGGGCCGCCCCGGTCGGCGAAGCGCCCCACCTCGGCCATGATGGGGGAGAAGCGGGCGAGGGCGCCGGCGCGCAGGTAGTCGCCATAGGAGAAGCCGCCGGGCAGGAGGATCCGCTCGACGCCCTGGAGGCTCGTCTCCTTGTGCCAGAGGAGGAGCGGCTCGTGGCCGAGGAGCTCGAGCGCGTGGGCCGCGTCGTGGTCGCAGTTCGAGCCGGGGAAGACGACGACGCCCACCTTCATGGGCTAGGAGACCTCGACCCGGTAGCTCTCGATGACCGTGTTCGCGAGCAGCCGCTCGCACATCCGCTCGACCTCGGCCCGCGCCCGGCCGGGATCGGTCTCGGCGAGCCGGAGCTCGACGTACTTGCCGAGCCGCACGTCCTCGACGCCAAGGAAGCCGAGCGAGGCGAGCGACGAGCGGACGGCCTTGCCCTGGGGGTCCAGCACCCCGGGCTTGAGCGTGACGTAGACCTTCGCGAGCATGGGGGGTCCATACCCGCCGCGGGCCCCTCGCGTCAACGCGGTCGAAAAGCGCTTCCTCCCCCGGTTGGGCTGAGCTAGAAGCCCGAGCCACCATGAAAAAGCTCGCCTTTCTCCTCGCCCTCCCGCTGCTCGCCGCCTGCCACCACGCCGTCCGCGCCGAGGCGCCCGTGGTCGAGGTGAAGCCGCCGCCGCCGCCTCCTCCTCCGAACATCGACGCCTCGATCATCGATCCGAAGGTGAGCCCCTGCGACGACTTCTTCCACTACGCCTGCAACGGCTGGATCGCGAAGACCGAGATCCCCGGCGACCGGCCGCGCTGGACGCGCAGCTTCTCGGAGATCGACGACCGCAACCTCGCGCTCTTGCGGACCTACCTCGAGGCGGACGCCGCGGGACGAGGCGACCCGGTCGACCCCTACCGGCGCCGGCTCGGCGACTTCTGGGCGACCTGCATGGACGAGCAGGCCATCGAGAAGACCGGCCCCGAGAGCCTGAAGCTACAGCTCGCCCGGGTCGACGAGGTGAAGGACCCGGCCTCGCTCGGCCAGGTCGTCGCGCTCCTCCACGGCGAGGGGATCGGCGCGCTCTTCGAGTTCGGCGAGGGGCAGGACTTCAAGGACGCGACGCAGGACATCGGCCAGCTCGATCAGGGCGGCCTCGGGCTCCCCGATCGCGACTACTACCTCAAGGCCGACGAGCACAGCCGGAAGATCCGCGAGCTCTACGTCGCGCACGTCCAGAAGATGCTCGAGCTCGCCGGCGAGCCCGCGGAGAAGGCGGCGGCGGACGCCAAGACCGTGATGCGGCTCGAGACCGACCTCGCGAAGGCCTCGCAGGACAAGGTCTTCCGGCGCGACCCCGATCACGTCTACCACCGGATCGATCTGCCGGGCGTGCTGACGCTCGCGCCGGCCTTCCCCTGGAAGGAGTACCTCGCGCTGCTCCAGCACCCAGGCATCATCGCCATCAACGTGGCGGCGCCCGACTTCTTCAAGGAGCTGAACGCCCTCGTCGTGAAGACGCCCCCCGAGGAGTGGCGGGCCTACCTGCGCTGGCACACCGTCGCCTCCGTCGCCTCCGCGCTCCCCGACTCCTTCGTGCAGGAGGACTTCCAGTTTCAGAGCAAGGCCTTCACCGGCGCCGCCCGGATCTTGCCGCGCTGGAAGCGCTGCATCGGCGCGGTGAACCACGCCATGGGCCAGGCGCTCGGCCGGCCGTTCGTGCGCCAGACCTTCGGGACCGAGGGGAAGGCGAGCAACGTCGCCCGCGTCCAGTCCATCGAGGCGGCCATGGGGCGCGAGCTCGGTGGGCTCTCCTGGATGGACGAGCCGACCCGCAAGGCGGCCGTCGAGAAGCTCGGCCTCGTCGCGAACCAGATCGGCTTTCCGGACGAGTGGCGCGACTACTCGTCGCTCGCGACCGACCGGACGAGCTACCTCGGCAACCTGCTGCGCGCGAGCGCCTTCGAGGTGCAGCGCGAGCTGAACAAGATCGGCAAGCCGGTCGACCGCAACGACTGGGAGATGAACCCGCAGACGGTCAACGCCTACTACGATCCGTCCCTGAACCAGATGGTCTTCCCCGCCGGTATCCTCCAGCCGCCGTTCTATAACCGCGCCTCGAACGAGGCCTCGAACGACGGCGCCGTGGGCATGGTGATGGGCCACGAGCTGACGCACGGCTTCGACGACGAGGGTCGCCGCTTCGACGGCCACGGCAACCTGCGCGAGTGGTGGACGCCCGCCGCGAAGGCGGCGTTCGAGCAGCGGGCGAAATGCGTCTCGGACCAGTACGATGGCTACTCGCCGCTGCCGGGCGTGCGGCTGAACGGCAAGCTGACGCTCGGCGAGAACATCGCCGACCTCGGCGGCCTGACGCTCGCCTACTCGGCCTTCGAGAAGCAGCGCGAGAAGGTCCCCGCCGTGGCGGGCTTCACGCCGGAGCAGCAGTTCTTCCTCTCGTACGCGCAGTCGTGGTGCGAGAAGGTGCGCGAGCCCTACGCGCGGCTGCTCGCGACGGTCGATCCGCACTCGCCGGCCCGCTTCCGGGTCGACGGGCCGCTCTCGAACCTCCCGGCCTTCCGGGAGGCCTTCCAGTGCAAGGAGGGGCAGCCGATGGTCCGCAAGGATCGCTGCGAGATCTGGTAGCGCTTGCTCTCCCGCCGGGGCGGCGTTATCACTCCGCCCGGCATGGACGGTTTTGAGAATCATTTTCGATTGCTCGCGGCGGCGGTGGCGCTCGCCGCCGCGCCGGCGCGGGCCGATTTCAAGACGTTCGCCCACGTCTACCCGTACTTCACGCAGCCAGAGGGCGGCAAAGAGGTCGAGATCTGGAACGGGGTCGAGACCGGGGATCTCTCCCGCGCGGGGGCGAGCACGCTCCTCGACGAGCTCGCCGAGGTCGAGTACGGCATCACCGACCACTGGGACACGAGCCTCTACTGGCGCTTCCAGCAGGCGCCCGGCGGCCCGTTCCAGCTCGACTCCTGGCAGCTCGAGAGCCGCTACCGCTTCGGCGAGAAGGGGCTCTACCCCGTCGACGTCGAGCTCTACGGCGAGCTGGAGCGGCCGGTCGACCTCGGGCTGCCGTTCGAGCTCGAGGGGAAGCTCATCCTCGAGAAGGACGCGGGTCACTTCATCCTCCAGGGCAACTTCATCGGCGAGCAGGCCCTGGCGACCGGGGCGGGGCTCGGCCATCGGCTCGCCTTCAACGGCGGCGCGGGCTACGAGATCCGGCCCTGGATCCACCTCGGCGTGGAGATCCTCGCGAACGACGCCGTGGCCGATCCGCTCGAGGGGGGCGGCTACGACCGGACGCTGATGGTCGGTCCCTCGCTCTCGCTCGCCTCCTCGCGCTTCTGGTTCGTCGTCACCCCGGACTTCCAGATCGCCGGGACGAGCACGATCCCGGAGTACGGCGGGGCGATGCGGCTCCGCTTCATCGCGGGGATCCCGCTCGACTAGTCGGGCCCGGCGCCCCCGCCGCTCCCCCCCCGTCCGGCGACGCGGGAGCGGGGGTGAGGGCTCCTCGAATGTGGTAGCAACGACCGAGTGGACGCCCCCGACTCCATCGCGCCCGAGATCCGCTGGATCGAGCCCTACGTCGTCGGCGAGAAGCGGCGCCTCCTCGCCGGGGCGTCGCTCGTGGCGGCGACGAACGCGCTCCAGCTCTCGATCCCGTGGCTGACGAAGCGCGCCATCGATTCGATGACGGCCACGCGCTTCGAGCCCGCCCGCCTCGCGGCGCTCGCCGTCGCCGGCGTCGCCATCGCCCAGGCGGTCGTCCGGGTCTTCTCGCGGCTCGCGCTCCTCGACGCGGGCCGTCACATGGAGCATCGGATCCGCGGCGACCTCTTCGGCCACCTGACCGAGCTGTCGCCCGGCTTCTACGCGCGGGCGGGGGTCGGCGACGTGATGAGCCGCTGCGTGAACGATCTCGGCCAGCTGCGGCTCCTCGCCGGCCCCGGGCTGCTCACCTCGGTCAACGCCGTCGCTGCCTACGCGGTGGCGCTGCCGGCGATGCTCTCGCTCGACGCGCGGCTCACCCTGATCGCCCTCGTCCCCTACGTGCCGCTCCTCTGGCTCGTGCGCGGCCAGGCGCAGCAGATCTACCGCCGCATGCGCGGCGTGCAGGACCAGCTCGGCCTGCTCTCCTCCCGCGTCCAGGAGAGCCTCGCCGGCCAGGCGACGCTCAAGGCGTACGGCCGCGAGCGGGAGGAGCTCTCCTCCTTCCGCGGACGGAACGAGGCCCACTACCGCGCGAACGTGGAGCTCGCGCGCACGCGCGCCACGCTCCAGCTGCTCTTCGGGGCGCTCGCCGGGCTGGGCGCGCTCGCGGTCCTCGTCGCGGGCGGCCTCGAGGTGATCGCGGGGAAGCTGACCCTGGGCGGCTACGCGGCGTTCACGGGCTACCTCGCCGAGCTCGCGAGCCGCACCAGCATGCTCGGCTGGATCCTCGCGGCCTGGCAGCGCGGTCGTGCGGCGCTGGCCCGCGTGCGCGAGATCGCCTCGGAGACGCCCGACATCGTCGACCCCGACCCGCGCGGCGGCTTCGAGCTGCACGGGGCCCTGGAGCTGCGCGAGCTGACCGTGCGCGCGGGCGAGCGGGCGCTGCTCGACCGGGTCTCCCTCCGGGTCGCGCCCGGCGAGACCGTCGCCGTGGTCGGCCGCACCGGCGCTGGCAAGTCGACGCTCCTCGCGGCGGTCGCGCGGCTCTGGGACGTGCCGCGCGGGCAGGTCGTCGTCGACGGCAAGGATCTCGTCGACCTGCCGCTGCGCGCCTATCGGCGGCAGCTCGGCTTCGTCCCCCAGGAGCCCTACCTCTTCTCGGCGACTCTCGCCGAGAACATCGCGCTCGGCCGCCCGGGCGCGCCGATGGAGGCGGTGCGCGCCGCCGCCGAGCAGGCGCGGCTCACGGGCGACCTCGCGAACCTGCCCGAGGGCTTCGACACCGAGGTGGGCGAGCGCGGCGTGACGCTCTCGGGCGGCCAGCGGGCGCGGACCGCCGTGGCGCGCGCGCTGCTCGTCGACCCGAAGCTCCTCCTCCTCGACGATCCGTTCGCGAATGTCGACGCCGACACCGCCGCCGCGCTCTGGCGGGAGCTGCGCGGCGCCCTGTCGGGCCGGAGCTGCCTGCTCGCGACCCACCGGCTCTCGGTCGCGAAGGAGTGCGACCGGATCGCCGTGCTCGAGCGCGGCGCGCTGATCGAGGAGGGGAGCCACGCCGAGCTGCTGGCCCGCGGCGGCACCTACGCCCGGCTCTGGGAGCGCGAGCGGATCTGGGATGACCTCTGGGCCTCGGCGTGAGCGACGGCGCCGCCGCCTCCGTTCGGTCGGCCAGAAGGCCGCGCTTCCAGCCGCTGCAGGAGCTCTCGACCCTGCGGCGGCTCTGGCCGTTCGTCTCGCGCCAGCGGCGGACGCTCTGGGCCGCGCTCTGCCTCTTCCCGGCCGAGGCGGCGCTCCGGACGCTGCGGCCGCTCCTCGTCCGCTACGCCATCGACCACTTCATGCGGCGCGGCGACGCGCGCGGCCTCGTCTGGATCTCGGCGGCCTACGCGCTCGCGGTCCTCGCGCTCCTCGCCGTCGTCTACCTGCAGACCTACCTGCTCGCGCGGCTCGGCGCCCGCACGGTGGCCGACCTGCGCGAGCGGGTCTTCGCGCACGTGCAGCGGCTGCCGCTCGCCTACTTCGACCGGGTGCCGCTCGGCCGGGTCTTCACGCGGCTGACCGGCGACCTCGAGGCGGTGGGCGACCTCTTCGCCTCGGGGGCCATCGGGAGCCTCGGCAGCGTCGCCATCCTGGTCTTCGTCGGCGCCTCGATGCTCGCGCTCGACCTTCGGCTCGCGCTCTGGGCGCTCGCGCTCGTGCCGCTCGCGTTCGTCGGGGCGCAGCTCTTGCGCGCGGGCGCGCGCGCCGCCTTCCGTGAGGTCCGGGCCCGAGTGGCCCGGCTCAACGCCTACCTCCAGGAGAACCTCTCGGGGATGGCGACCGTGCAGCTCTTCGCCCGGGAGGATCACAACCGGCGGGAGCTGGATCGGCTCAACGCCGACTACCGCGACGCGAACCTGCGCGCCATCCGCTACGACGCCGCGCTCTCGGCCGCGGTCGAGGCCGCGGCCTCGCTCTGCCTCGCCATGCTGCTCTGGGCCGCGGCCGGGGCCGTGGCCGGGGCCGTGGCCGGCCGGTGGGCCACGCTCGGCGGGGTCATCGGCCTCTCCGAGCTGCTGACGCAGTTCTTCGGCCCGCTGCGCGACCTCACCTCGCAGTACACCGTCGCCCAGCAGGCGGCGGTCGGGGCCGAACGGGCCTTCGAGCTGCTCGCCGAGCCGGAGGAGGTCGACGGCCGGGGCGCCGCGGGCGAGGGGGGCGCAAGGCCGTTCCAGCTCGAGCGGGAGATCCGCTTCGACGACGTCCGCTTCCAGTACCGCCCCGACGCGCCGGCGCTCCACGGGGCGACCTTCGCGGTCGCGCGGGGCGAGACCGTGGCGCTCGTCGGCACCACGGGCGCCGGAAAGAGCACGCTCGTCAAGCTGCTGACGCGCCTCTACGAGCTGCCGGCCGGCGGCGGGACCATCTCCGTCGACGGCGTGCCGATCGCCGAGATCGCGCTCGCCGAGCTGCGGCGCCACGTCCTGCTCGTGCCGCAGGAGCCGCACCTCTTCGGCGGCACGGTGGCGGACAACGTCGCCCTGGGCTCGCGCCCGTCCGACGAGGCCGACCTGCGCGCGCGGGTCGAGGCCGCCGTCGACCGGCTCGGGGTGCGCGGGGCGCTCGAGCGGCTGCCGAAGGGGCTCGATACGCCGGTGGGCGAGCGCGGTGGCGACCTCTCGTCCGGCGAGAAGCAGCTCGTGGCGCTCGCGCGGGCGGTTTTGCGGGACCCCGAGGTCCTCATCCTCGACGAGGCGACCTCGGCCATCGACCCGCTCACCGACGCCGCGGTCCAGCGCGCGACCGCCGAGCTCCTGCGCGGCCGGACGGCGCTCGTCGTGGCCCACCGGCTCTCGACCATCGAGCGGGCCGACCGGATCGTCGTGCTCCAGCACGGCAAGGTCGTGGAGGAGGGGGACCACGAGAGCCTGCTCGCGAAGGGTGGCCACTACGCGCGGCTGCGGAGGCTGCAGAGCCTTTAGCGCTCGTGGCCCCCGCCCTGGCCCTCCCCCGCTCCGCGATGGAGGGATCCGGCAGCTCCTCTCCAGCGACGCCGGGGGAGATGGGTGGGGGTCGCCGAGGCCGCGCGGAGCTCGCCCTCCTTTCGCCCCCCGTCCCCTTTGGCCTATGCTCCCCTCGCCATGCGAACCTCCGCCGCGGCGCTCCTCGCACTGGCGCTCCTCTCCCCGGGCCTCGCCCGAGCCGACGGCGCCTTTCCCGTGCAGCTCCAGGTCTTCCTCCCCACCGACCAGCCGAATCGGATCGTGCTCATCACGAACTTCGGGATCCTCCGCTCGGACGACTCCGGCGCCAGCTGGAGCTACCTCTGCGAGGCGCTCGCCGGCCAGTCGTCGGCGATCGGCCTCTACCAGTTCGGGCCCGACGAGACGCTGCTCGGCGACTCTTACGGCGGCCTGGTCCGCACCCAGGATCTCGGCTGTAGCTGGTCGGTCGCGGGCGGCAAGCTCTCGGGCTCCTACGCCTGGGACGCGGCCTTCGATCCGCTCGTGCCGGGCCACGTCCTCGCGCTCGCGCAGGGGCCGAGCGGCGGCGGGAGCTCGGCGATCTACCCGTCGACGGACGACGCCGCGACGTTCGGCTCGGCCGTCTTCGCGATGCAGGGCAACCTGACGGGCATCGAGTTCTCGCAGGCCTCCCGGGGCGTCGTCTACGCGACGGGCGGCGAGGCCGACGCCCCCGACGGCTCCCTCGGCGCCCCCTTCGTGCTCCTGAGCCACGACGGCGGCCAGAGCTGGGGAGCCCCCATCGATCACCCCGAGCTGGGCGTCGGCATCCTCTACCTCGCGGGGGCGGGGCTCTCGGACCCGGCCACCGCCTACTTCCGCTGGGTCCCGTCGTCCGGCGCGAGCGAACAGCTCCTCGTGACCCACGACTCGGGTCAGACGCTCTCCTCGATCTTCGATGCGCCGACGGCGATGACGGCCTTCGTCGAGCTGCCGTCGGGCGTCCTCTACGTCGGCACGCAGACGAGCGGAGCGCAGCCGACCGGCCTCTGGTCCGCGCCCCCCGCTGGCGACGGGGGAGCCCAGCCGTTCGCCGCGATCGCCCCGACTCGCGTCAAGTGCCTCGGGCAGCGGGCCGGCACGCTCTACGTCTGCGGCGACAACTGGGCCGATCGCTTCGCGCTCGGGATCGCCCAGGACGGCGGTACGATCGTGCAGGACGGCGGGGAGGCCTACACGCCGCTCCTCACCTTCGTGCAGATCGGCGGCCTCGCCGAGTGCCCGGGGACGTCGGTCCAGGCGACCTGCGGCACCACCTGGACGGCGCTCGAGAGCCTCTTCGGGATCGACGCGGGCACGCCCGCGCTGGACGCGGGCCCTTCGTCGACCGCGCCTCCGAAGGGCTGCGGCTGCGGCGCCGCTTCCACGGGGCCGGGCTTCGCCCTGCTCGCGCTCCTCGCCCTCGTGGCGCTCCGCTCCCGGAGGCGGGCATGAAGCGGCTCCTCGCTCTCCTCGCCCTCGTCGCCGCGCCTTCGCTCGCGCGCGCCGACGGCGCCTTCCCCACCGAGCTGAACGTCTTCTTTCCGTCCGCCCAGCCGCAGCTGGTCGTCATCGCGACCAACTTCGGGCTCCTCGTCTCGACCGACGGCGCCCAGACCTTCGACTTCGTCTGCGAGCAGCCGGCCATCACGCCGCTCGGCATCAACGTGAACCTCTACCAGGTGAGCGACCAGGGGACGATCCTGGCCGACAGCGGCGCCGGGATCTTCCGTTCGAGCGACGGCGCGTGCAGCTGGACGGCGGGGGGCGGCTCGCTCGCGAACGTGAACGTCGCGGACGCGGCCTTCGATCCCAAGAACCCGGGGACGGTGATGGCGCTCGCCTCGCCGCACTCGGGCGCCGCGGAGATCGCGCTCTCCACCGACGACGGCCAGACGTTCGCGCCGCCGGTCTGGTCGGGTCAGGCGCTCCTGTCGGGCGTCGAGTTCTCGCGCGCCCAGGCGGGCCGCGTCTACGTCACCGGCAACTGGCTCTGCCCGCAGACGGGTGCGCCGTTCCTGATGCGCTCGGACGACGAGGGGGCGCACTGGACCACCTTCGACCTCTCGTCGCTCGGCGACGTCGTGGTCCGCATCGCCCAGGTCGACCCGACCGATCCCGGGACGGTCTACTTTCGGGTCAGCTCGCTCGTCGGGCAGGGCGACTGGCTCGCCTGGACCCACGACGCGGGAGCCACCCTCCAGTCGGGGCTCCACCTCGCGGTTCCGATGAGCGCCTTCTTGCGCGCCTCGGACGGAACGCTCTACGCGGGCACGAGCAGGGGCGAGCTCGACGTGCTCGCCTCCGGCCAGACGACCTGGCAGCGGAGCGAGGGCGGCCCCCACCTGAAGGGGCTCGCGGAGGCCGACGGCGCCATCTGGGTCGCCGCCGACGACTACGCGGACAAGATGGTGCTCGGGAAGAGCCTGGACGGCGCGAAGACGTTCTGCCCGGTCTTCGCCTTCTCGCAGATGAACGGCCTGCCGAGCTGCCAGTACGTCCAGACGCAGTGCCAGACCTCCTGGAGCCAGGAGCAGCAGTTCTTCAAGGTGACCGGACCGGGCGACGCCGGAACGCCGTGCATCGGCGGCTCGCCCGACGGCTCCTACGCGTCTGGGAGCGACGGCTTCCCGGGTGGCGACGCCGGCGCCTGCGACCTCGCGGGCGAGGCTCCGACCGACGCCGGGAGTCTCGCGGACGCGGGCGGCGCGGACGCGGGCGGCGCGGACGCGGGAGCGCCCGACTCGGGCCCGGCCGCGCTGGACGCGGGCGGCGGCCCGCTGTCCGGTCCACCGCCGACGTCGAAGTCCACGGCCGGCGGCTGCGGCTGCGGGAGCGGCGGCGCGGCCGGCTGGCTCGGGATCGGGCTGCTCCTGCTCGGGCTCGCGGCGACTCGCCGGTCGAGGGCCTAAAGACCGCCACCCGGCCCTCCTCCGGCGCGAGGCTCCCTTGCAGCTCAGCGCGAAGCGCGGGAGGGGAGGGGCGGGGTCCCCGCGACCGGGCGCGTCTTCGAGAGCTCGTCCGCGCGCGCCAGCGCCTCCTGCGCCTTGCCCGCCTGCCCCTCCGCCGCGCTGACCCGCGCGATGCGGCGCCAGAGGTCGGCGTCCTTGGCGTCGAACGTCGCCGCCTCGCGGTACCAGCGGTCCGCCTCCGTCCAGCGTCGCTCCTCCTCCGCCATCCAGCCGAGGTTGATGCGCGCCTGCACGAGCGACGGCTTCGCGGCGACGGCCCGCTCGTCGTCGCGCTTCGCGGCCCCGCGGTCGCCGAGCAGCTCCTCGGCGAGGCCCCGGAGCGAGAGCGCCTCGCCGTCGCCCGGGTCGAGCGCGAGCGCGCGGTCGAGCTCGCCCAGCGCCCCCGGCTTGTCGCCCGCGGCGAAGAGCGAGCTCGCGAGCTCGCGGTGGGCGTCCTCGAAGCCCGGCGACAGCCGGACCGCCCGGCGCAGGTCGGCGATCGAGCGGCCGAGGTCGCGGGAGCGGAGCAGGATGCCTTCGTAGTAGGGGACGTAGAAGAGGTTCGGGTCGAGCCGCCCCGCCTCGCGGTACGAGGTCAGCGCCGCGTCCGTCTGGCCGAGCGCCGCCTGGAGCACGCCGCGGTCGAGCGGGCAGTAGGCGTAGCCCGGCCAGACCTTCTGGCACTCGTCGTACTGCGCGAGCGCCTCCTTTGTGCGGCCGAGCCCCGAGAGCGAGAGGCCGAGGTTCAGGTGGGCGCGGCCGTTGTCGGGCGCCTTCGCGACCACGTCGCTCCAGAGCGAGACGTCGTCGCGCCAGACCCGGTTGCGCGCCCAGCTGGCTCCAAGCAGCGCGAGGAGCAGCGCGCCGGCGGCGCCCGCGAGGACGCGCGGCCGGGCCCAGATCGTCCCCTCGCACCAGGCGGGCACGCGGCCGAGGAGCCAGGCGGCGCCCCAGGCGAGCCCTGCCACGGCCGCGTAGGGCCGGTGCTCGTTCACCGCCTCGGCGAGCGGCAGCAGGGTGGAGGTGGGCGCGAGGACGACGACGAACCAGGCGAGCCCGAAGACCGGCAGCGGCGCCCGCCGCCGCAGCGCGAACGCGAGCCCCAAGAGCGAGACCCCGGCCGCGAGCGCCCGCAGGAAGTCGGGATCGGTCGGGCTCGTCGTCACCCGGAAGTTGGCGTCGGCGGCCTGGCCCACCGGGAAGAGGAAGAGCCCGAGGTAGTGCCAGTAGGCGCGGACCTCGGTCATGAGGTAGTCGAGCCGGCCCGTGCTGGCGCGGCTCTTCACCGAGAAGTCGCTGACCCAGTAGTGGCGGATCGCGAGGTAGCCCGCGGCGACGAGCGCGTAGCCGGCGTAGCGGGCGATCCGTCGCCGGTCCAGCCGGAGCGGCGGCAGCCTCGAGATCAGCGTCTCCTCCAGGAAGACCAGCGCCGGCAGCACGATGGCGACCGCCTTGGCCGAGAGGCCGAAGGCGAACCAGCCCACCGCCCCGAGGTCCCGCCGCCGCAGGTGGCAGAAGAAGCCCGCGAGGATGCCGAGCGCGGTGAGCCCCTCGGAGCGGGAGGAGACGTAGTCGATGGTCTCGGTCTGGAGTGGGTGGACCGCGAAGATCGCCCCGGCGAAGAGCGCGAGCCGGAGGCGCGAGCGCTCGGAGAAGCGCTCGCCCGCGGGATCCACGCGGGCGAAAAGCTCCTTCGCGCCGAGGAAGGTGAGGCAGACGCAGGCGAGGTGGATCGCGAGGTTGACCAGGTGGAACGAGACCGGCGAGAGCCCGCCGCCGAGGAGGTAGCTGAGCGCGTGGGCGATGAGCACCATCGGCCGCCAGTCCTGGTTCTGCGGCAGGACGGAGAAGGTCTGCGTGTCCCAGAGCCAGCGGGGGAAGAACTTGAACGAGCGGATCCAGGGGTTCGCGACGATGCTGTGCGAGTCGTCGAAGTGGAACGACCCCGCGAGCGCGTTGGCGTAGGCCAAGAAGCCCAGCGCCGAGAGCGCCACGAGCGGCGCCGCCGGCCGCCTCTCGAGGATGGACGAGCGTTTCATGGGGCGTCTTATAGCGCACTCGGTCGGCGCCCCTGAACACCCGCCGGCCGCCCGCAGCCGCGCGGACTCGCCCTCCTCACGGCCTCACCTCCCGCAGCTCAGCCAGTGCTTTCCGCCCCCGACGGGCCACTCGGCCTTCGCCTGGCGCGGGGCGTCGCCGAGCTCGCACGGCTCGCCGCCGGGGGCGAAGGTGAGCGGGCGCTGGAGGACGTCGCGGGCGAGCGTCTCGTAGACGAAGGACTCCTCGGTAGCGAGGGGAGGGCCCACCGGCGCGATCGGGTGGCCGCGGTCGGCGAGGTGGCGCGCGATCTCGAGCTGTTCCCCGATCGTCCAGTCGCGCCAGTCGCCGCCGTACTCGGTGGCGAGGAGCCGGGCGCCGAGGAGGGCGAAGCCGACCAGGTAGAGGCCGACCAGCGCGGCGCCGAGCCGCCCTCGGCCCGCGAGCCAGCCGAGCGCCGCGGCGGCGGGGAGGAGGTAGAAGGCGTCGCCGACGATCAGGTAGTGGTCGAAGTAGTCGCGGCCGCTCGCCGCGAGGTAGAGCGGCGCGAGGACGAGGCCCGCGAGGCAGGCCGCGCGCCAGCGGCTCCGCAGGGCCAGGCCCAGCGGGACGAGCGCCGCCGTGATCCAGAACGTGAGGAAGCCGAGCCAGGGGGCGGAGAGGATGGCCGCGCCCGCGGGGGGGCGCTCGGGGCGCAAGCGCGCCGCCTGCGAGGGGAACTTCGCGAAGACGATGAGCGAGCGTGCGAGCCCCGCGCCGAAGAGACGCCCGGCCGGCCGGCCGTGGCGCAGCGCGAGGAGCCCGGCGAAGTGGAGCGGGAGCTGCGCGTGGATCCAGGGGAGGTAGAGCGCGACGCCGCCGCCAGCGGCCCAGCCGAGCGGCGCGAGCCAGCCGCGGCGCGCGAGCCCCGGGGCGGCGACGAGGGCGCAGAGCGCCACCGCCACCGCGCCCGACAGGTGGATCTGCAGGCAGAGCGCCGCCGCCGCCCCCCAGCCGAACGCCCAGGGCCCGAGCCGCGCCGGCGCCTCCCGCAGCCGCGCCGAGAGCCAGAGCAGGAGCGGCACGGCGAAGAGGAAGGCGTCGACGTTCCAGATCCGGTCGGAGAAGCGGGCGTGGAAGATGGACCAGGTGGCGAGCGTCGCCGCCGCGACCCGCATCCTGCCGCTGGCCGCGAGGCGCGCGAGCGCCCGGTCGAGGAGGAGGACGCCCGCGGCCGAGAGCAGCAGCACGAAGGCCGTCCCCCAGCGGGGATCGCGGGCGAAGACGAAGGGCGGCGCGTAGAGATCGAAGACGCCGCCCCCCGGCGTGAAGGCGCGCGGCGTCGTCCCCGAGACGAACGGCCCGTCGGCGGCGAGCCCGCCGCCGCGCGCCACCCGGAGGCTTCGGTCGTAGAAGAAGGCCTCGTCGTAGCAGAAGTGGCCGTGGGTGGGCAGCAGCGACTCCGCGAGCGCGAGCCAGAGGCCGAGCTGCGCCCAGACGAACGCGCTCGCCCGCCGCGGCGTCCAGAAGCGGTCGGGGACGTCGTCCAGGCGCCAGCGCATCTGAGCGAGAAACCGTCGCCGCGTCCCGCGCCCCTGTCAAGCGCCCTCCGCATCCGCACGCTTCTCGACGGCCAGGGCGTTGAGGCGCCGGGCGTTCGCTCGTGACGGACGGATCCGCTGCCGGCGAGCCAGGTCCCAATCGAGGCCGCGTGGCCTTTGACGAGCTCCCGGCCGGCCGCGCTGGGAGACTTTCGTTCGCCCGAAAGGCGTGCCATTCTCCGGCCGCATGGGGGCCTTCGTCTTGCTTGCGCTTCTCCTCTCCGCGCCGTCCGACGACCTCGGGCGAGCGCAGCGCGACGTCGAGTCCGAGCTCGCGAAGATCGTGAAGCCGGCGCCCGCCGAGCTGGTCGTCGTCTTC
This sequence comes from Myxococcales bacterium, assembly GCA_021783235.1. Lineage (GTDB taxonomy): Bacteria > Myxococcota > Myxococcia > Myxococcales > JAKAPL01 > JAJXUD01. The sequence goes on from JAJXUD010000002.1 coordinate 139,323, forward strand.
GAGGGGCCCGACTCCGGCCGCTGGGCGCTCGGCGAGGGGACCTTCAGCCTCGACGGGCAGGAGCTCCCGTTTGCTCCGCAGGGGCGCCGTTCCACGGTCTACCAGGCGGCGGTCGCGCCGGGGCGCCACGCGGTGGCGCTGAAGCTCGCCTACGACGAGCGGCAGGGCTTCGGCCTGTTCACCTACGCCGACACGAAGTACCACGTCGACAAGAAGCTCGAGGTGCGGACGGAGCGGGGGCTGCGGGTGAAGCTCGTGCTCGCCGTCGACGTCGACGAGAAGGCCGACGCCAAGTCGCGGCTGCGGCTGCGGGCGACGCCGCTCGCGGAGCTCATCGATAGGGGCGGGAACGGCGGGCGCGACGACGACGGCAAGGCCGAGCTCGCCTGGAAGCCGCCGCCCGCGCCGGCCGCCTCGAGGCCCGCGGCGCTGGCCGCCGCCTCGCCCGTCCCGCCGCAGACCGCGCCTCTGCCCGAGCCCGTCACGCCCGAGCCCCGGCTGGTCGAGGCCGATCCCACCGGGCGGCGGCGGGCCGCGCCGCGGCCTCGCCACCGGCGGATCGTGCGAGAGCTCTTGGCCCTGAGGGCCGAGGAGCCGGCGCCGCCTGCGACGCCTCCGGCCGCGGCGGCAGCCGTGCCCCCGACCTCGCCAATTCCGGCGGCGCCGTCCCCCGCGCCCGCTCCCGTGCGGCCCTTGCTCGCCCAGCCCCCGCTTCCCAGCCCCGCCCCGGTCGCCCCGAGCCCGCTCGGCTCGGCCGCCGTGCCCATCGCGCTCGGCCTCGGCGCCCTGGCGCTTCTCCTCTTCTTCTCGCTTCGCCGTCGAAGCTGATCGTTCCTCGTTTTCTTGCCCCTCCTCCGATCGCATGCTACCCAAGCCCCTCGTGATGCCGACCCGCCTCGCGCTCCTCGTCGCGCTCGCCTTGGGCCTCGCCGTTCCGCTCCGCGCCCGCGCCGCGACCCGCCTCGCCATCTACCCGCTCCAGCCGCTGGGCCTGCCCGTCTCCACCGTCGACTCGCTCGACGCCACCCTGCGCGCCCGGGTCGAGCGGCTCCCCGGCGTCTCGCTCCTCGCCCGTGGTCGCACGGTCGCGCAGCTCTCGAGCGGCGCCGGCACCTTGGGCATTCGCTGCGACGGCAGCCCCGACTGCCTCGCCCGGCTCGGCAAGCTCCTCGGCGTCGACGAGATCGTCTACGGCGTCGCGAGCGGCCTGGGCGGCCGGACGGCCCTCGACCTCAAGCTCGTCGGCGTCGCGAGCGGCGGCGAGATCCGGCGCGTCCACGCCACCGTCGGCCGGCAGGCGGCGCAGAAGGGGCGCAGCGCGCTCATCGGCGGCGTCCGCGAGGCCGCCGTGCGGCTGCTCGACCCCGCGCGCTGGACCGGCGCGCTCGAGCTGCTGACCGAGCTGCGCGGCGCCGAGGTGAGCATCGACGGCGCGCCGCGCGGCAAGACCCCGCTCGATCCGATCCAGGGGCTCACGCCGGGCCGCCACGCGCTGCGCGTCACCGCGCCGGGCTACTCGGGCGTCGAGCGCTTCGTCGACGTCCGCTTCGACGAGACCGCCGAGGTGAAGCTGGATCTCGCCGGCAACGCCGTGGGCGCCGTGATGTACCGGCAGGGCGGCGCGGGCGGCCGGTCGGTCGTGCCCGTTCTCATCGTCCAAGAGGGTGCGCCGCCGAAGGCGCGCTCCCAGCGCGCCTGGGCCCACCGGATGGTCGGCGCCACGGTCGCCTTCGCCGCGCTCGGCCTCGGCGCCGGCATCGTCTCCAGCGTCGAGCGGACCGCCGTCGCCGGCATGACCCGTCCCGTCGCGGCGGCGGACGAGGGGCTCTTGAACCAGCGCGTCGGTCGCGCCTCGGGCTTCGGCCTCGCGGCCGACGTGCTCTGGATCGCCTCCGGCGTGAGCCTCGTCACCGCCGGCGTGCTCTTTTCCCTCTCGGGCAGCGGGACGTCCGGGAGCGTGGCGCTCGGCGCGGGCCCCGCCGGCCTCGCCGTCGCCGGCCAGTTCTAGTGTCGCCCGCGAACCCCAGCCATCCCCTCCACCGCGAAGCGGGCGAGGGCCAAGGGCGGGGGGCCACGAGCTCGCCCCCTCTGGAGAACACCATGTCGAACCGATACCAGTCGCTCCTCTTGGTCCTCGCCGTCCCGCTCGCCGCCTGCCCCATCGGCGCGCCGTACGTCGGCAACCACCCGATCAGCTGCAGCTCGACCTCCGACTGCCAGCCCGGCGAGATCTGCGACACGACCTACGGTACCGGCTACTGCATCGCCGCGCCGGACGCGGGCACGGCGGCCGATGGGGGCCCCACGGGCTGCCAGATCGGGGGCGTGACCTACCCCGCCGGCGCGCTCGATCCCACGACCCCCTGCCAGAGCTGCCAGCCGTCGCTGTCGACCGCGAAGTTCACGGCCTACAGCGGCCTGCCCGCTGACGGCGGCTGCCAGGCCGGGCAGGTCTGCAACGCGGGCCAGTGCGCGGCGGGCTGCTACGTGGATCAGGCCTTCCGCGCCACCGGCGCGCTCGCCGCCGGAAACGGCTGCCTCACCTGCGACCCCTCGAAGAGCGAGACCAACTGGACGCCGCTGACCGGCGTCCCCCAGGGCGGCGGCTGCCCCGCGGGCGAGGTCTGCGCCGCCGGAAGTTGCAGCGCCGGCTGCGTCATCGGCGGCGCCTTCGTGGCCGCGGGCGCGGGCGAGCCCGATGCCGGCTGCCAGGGCTGCATGCCGGCCCAGAGTCTCACGGCCTGGACGCCGCTCACCGGCCTCGTGACCGGCGTCTGCGGCGCTGGGGAGGTGTGCCACCAGGGGGCGTGCGCGGTGGGCTGCTACCTGGACGGGGGCTACGTGGCGGACGGGGGGCTCGAGGCGGTGGGGGGCTGCCTGGCGTGCGATCCGGGGACGTCGGTGGGCCAGTGGTCGAGCGTGGCGGACGACACGGGCTGCGCCGGGGGAGGCTTCTGCCGGAGCGGGGCGTGCGAGAACGGCTGCGTGGTGCAGGGGCAGTTCTACGCGCCGTCGGCCGTGGACCCGACGAACGGTTGCGAGAGCTGCGACCCGACGGGAGCCGGCGGGACGGGGAGCTTCACGCCGGTGTCTGGCGTGGTGGCCTGCACGTCGGGGAGCGGCGGCAACTACTGCGTGGGGGGCGCGTGCGCGGCGGCGTGCGCGGTGGGGGGGCAGGTCTACGGGGCGAGCGCGCCGGATCCGAACAACGAGTGCCAGAGCTGCCAGCCGGCGACGAACTCGACGAGCTTCTCGGTGGATTCGGACGGGACGGTGTGCACGAGCGGGGGCAACTACTGCAAGGGTGGGGCGTGCGGGAGGTACTGCGACATCTCGGGGGGGCTTGTGGCGGACAAGGCGCTCGACGGCCAGAACCCGAACGAGTGCTGCAACGTGGCGCTCGGCGCGCAGGCGTGGACGGCGGGGTTCGGGGGGGCGATGACGACACCCGGAACCACGAACTCCCCTGTTGCCCTTGCCGTGGGTGACGTGACTGGCGACGGCATCCCGGACCTGGTCGTTGCCGAGAGCGGATACGACATCGAGATCCTGGAAGGACATGGCGACGGGGGCTTTGCGGCGCCGCGAGCCGTCCCCGTCGGCAGCGGATCGACGGTTCCCGATCCCGTCGCCGTCGTCCTCGCCGACTTCAACAACGACAAGCTGCAGGACATCGCCGTCGCGAACAACGGCTCGAACAGCGTGACCGTGCTCTTGAACCAGGGCGACGGCGGCTTCGCGGCGACGACGCTGACGGGGGTGACCAGCCCGACGGCGCTTGTGGTGGCCGATCTTCAGAGCGCGAAGTCGAACGACCTCGTCGTTGGAGATCTCGGCGGAACGGGTCTGCCTGACATTCGGTCCTTCTTGAATCACAGCGGAACGTTCATCGAGCAGACGAACGCCACTCTGACCGAGGACGTTGTCGACTTGGTTGCCGGAGCGTTCACCAACGTCGCTGGTGAGGTCGACATTGCCGCGCTCGGAGCGCACGGTGTGACGATTGTGACGAACCAGGGAAGTGGCACGAGCCTCAGCGCCGGCACGCCAGTTCTCTCGGGTGGGGCTCTGGTTGGGATTGCGGCCGGCGATCTAAATGGGGACAACCGGCCCGACCTGGCGGTGATCGATTCCGCCAACAACACGCTCGTGCCTCTCCTCAACAGCGGCTCCTCCTTCGCGGCGCAAGCGTCACTGGCGGTCTCCTCGCCAAACGCCATCGCGATCGGAGATCTCGACGGCGATGGGCGGCCGGACATCGCGGTGGCGACAGCCTTCGGAGCCGTGCTCGTGTTCATCAACCAGACCGCCGCCGGCGCGACCACGACCTCGTTCTTCACCCCCGCGGCCAGCTACCCGGTCGGCGCCGGCCCCGCCGCCATCGCCGCCTACGATCTCAACGGCGACAGCAAGCCCGACCTCGTGACCGCGAACAAGCCCGCGAAGACCCTCTCCATCCTCCTCGGCCAGTGCCCCTGAAGCCTCTCCGGGGCTGACCGCCAGCCGCTGGAGGCGCGGCAGCGCTGAGGAAGCGGGCGGCTCCTCGGCTCGGGCGCGCGGGGCGCTGGTCGAACCGGGCGAGAGGCTCGCCAAGACGCGTCGGGACGAGGCTCGATCGCGGGGGTCCCCTCGTCGAACGCGCGCCTCCGAGCGCCGGCGACGCGGGTCCAGCGCTCGAACGGCCGGGGATCGGCGTCGAACGCGCGGGTCCGAGGGTCGAACGCCCGGGTCCTCCCGTCAAACGCCCGGGTCCAAGCCCGAATCGCGCGGGTTCGAGCCTCAAACGGGCGCACCACACCCTCAGACGAGCGCGTCACGTCGTCAAACGCGCGGGTTCAACGCTCAAACGCGCGCGATCGAGGATGATCGGAGCTCCGATCACGATGATCGGCGCTCGGATCGGGACGATCGGCGCTCGGATCACGACGATCGGTGCTCGGATCGGGACGATCGGTGCTCGGATCATCGTGATCGGAGCTCTGATCACGATGATCGGTGCTCCGATCACGACGATCGGAGCTCTGATCACGATGATCGTCGGTCGGATCAGCGTTGATCGCGCTCGTTTGACGACCGTACCCGCGCTTCACGAGCGAGTACCCGCGCGTTCGAGGGCGAGACGCACGCCGCGGAGCCCGGGAGCGGCCCGTTCGAGCCTCTTCCTCGCGCCGCCGTCGCCGAGAGGCGCCCGGCAAGGTCCCGCCCAGCCCTCGAACAGCGCGCGGTGCGCCCGTGCTATCCTGCGGCTCGCCGCGGCTCGCGTCGCCCGGACGCGAGCCGCGGAGGGCCAGGACAGACCCGGGGAGCGTCCGGCCGCTAGTTCTTGCAGTCGCAGCTGCTGGAGCCGAAGCCGGTCAGGCCGCAGTTGTCCGAGGCGCAGAACCAGTCGTTGCTATTGACGCAGCTTCCCGTGTTGTTGATGGGGTTCTGCCCCGAGCAGGCGACCGCGGAGCCGGCGGTGAGGGCGCAGCGCTGGGTCGGGGGCGAGGAAGCGCCGCAGACCCAGCTCTGGCTGTTCGTGGCCAGGCTGCCGCAATCGACGCAGGCCTGGCCGTTCTGGCCGCAGGCGGTATTCTGGTTGCCGGCGACGCAGGTCACGTTGTCCGATGAGCAGCACTGGCTGCTCGAGCAGTAGACGTTGCAGCCGCCGCTCTGCACCACCCACTGGCCGCTCGAGTTGCAGGACTCGGCCTCGTTCGCGCAGGCGCCGCATTCGACGGTCCGCGTCGCTCCGGGCGAGCAGCTCCCGCACTGGCCGCTCGAGCAGACCGTGCCGGAGCAGCTCTGGCAGACGATGCCGCCCGTGCCACAGGCGCTCGAGCTCGTGCCCGCCTGGCAGTTGTTGTTCGAGTCGCAGCAGCCGCCGCACGAGTTCGTCGGGCAGGTCCCGCCGCAGCCGTCGGAGGCGCCGGCGCACTGCCCGGAGCAGTTCGGCGTGCAGCAGGCCGGCGGGTTCGTGATGCAGGTGGTCTGGCCCGTCTGGAAGTTAGGGAGACAGGTCACCGGAGTTCCACAGTACGCCGGGCTCGAGCAGCTTTTGCAGGCGCCGCCGCTGTTGCCGCAGTCCGAGCTCTGGGTGCCCGGCTGGCAGACGCTGCTCGCGTCGCAGCAGCCGGCGCAGGAGTTCGTGGCGCAGGTGCCACCGCAGCCGTCGGACGCGCCGGCGCACTTGCCCGTGCAGGCGGGGGTGCAACAGCTCCCGTTGTAGCCCACCTGGCCGGTCGGGCAGCAGGTCGAGCCCGCGCACTGGGCCGACGGGCAGCAGGTCCCGCTCGAGCCGCCGCAGCAGACGCTCCCGGCAGTGGTGCAGTTTGGGGGATAATCTGAGCCGCAGCCATTCGGGACCTGATTCGTGTTGCAGGTGGGCTGGGTGGTCGGGGTGCAGCAGGCGCCGCCCTGGCAGACGCCGGTTGCGGCGCAGATCTCGCAGCTAACGCCGCTCGTTCCACAGGCTTGGATGGCATCTCCTGGCTGGCAGACGTGGTTGCCGTCGCAGCAGCCAGTACAGCTTCCCGTCGCGCAGCTCCCGCCGCAGCCGTCGGAGGCGCCCGCGCACTTGCCGCCGCAGTTCGGCGTGCAGCTCGATCCGCAGACGCCGTTGCCGCAGATCTGCGAGGGGGTGCAGACGGCGCAGTGCGCGCCGCCCAGGCCGCAGCCAGCCGTGGAGTCGCCCGGCTGGCAGATGTCGTTCTCGTCGCAGCAGCCGCTGCAGCTCTCCGCCGGGCAGAAGCCGCCGCAGCCGTCCGAGGCGCCGGAGCACTTGCCCGTGCAGCTCGGGGTGCAGGCGTCGGCGCCGTCCGTCGAGCCCTTGGTGCTCCCGCTGGTGCCGCCGCTGGTCGTGGGCGCGTAGCACTGCCCGGCGATGCAGCTCTGTCCGGTCGGACAGGCCGGATTGCAGTTGGAGCTTACGGCGCTCGTCGAGCCGCCGCAGGCGGAGAGGGTGAGGCAGAAAAAGAAAAAGCCGGGAATGAGACGCTTGATCATTTGGGTACCCTCCAGATGGTCGACAGCCTGCCACCTCGTCTCGCTAGTAGTCAAGCGCCTGCAAGCTTCAATTTCCATCTCGCTCGATACAAGTCACGGGCTCGTCCGTTCCCGATGGCCGCCTCGCTTTCGAGCGGGGGCGTCGCGAAGGGGCCATCGAGGTCTGGCGGCTCTCGAGTGGCACCGCTGCTCGGGCTGGCTAAACATCAGCCGCGCGACCAGTTCGACGGCGGACGCCGCTCAGGACCGGACGCAAGCCGAACTTGCCGCTGACCAGGCGTGACCGAGGCCCGCGTCAGCCGTCGATCTCCCACGGCTTCTCCCACGGACGCAGCTCGCGGCGCTCGCGTAGGATGGGCCAGAGCAGCTTCTGGAGCTCGAGGACGCGGCGCACCTTCTCGTCGAAGGGCCGCGCCGCCGCCTCCTGGTGGTGGCGCGCCTGGGTCGCGCGCTGGGCGGCCAGGAGTTCGGGCGAGGGACGGGAGCGAGCGGCCATGGGCTCCTAGCCCTCTTGCGGAGGATGCCGGCGAAGGACGGCGTCGATGGCTTCTCGCGTCACCGCGTTCGCCTGAAGCAGCAGCTCCACGCGCTCGCGTCGTTTCGCGCCGCCCGCCCTCAGCCAGAGCGCGGCGAGGTGCTCGGGTCGCATCACCCGAAACGGCACGCCCCCTAGCTCGCGGTTGGCGGCCGACTCGATGGCTTCGTCCGACAGGGGGTCGAAGGAGACGAGAAACTGCACTGGCGTCCCGTGAATCAGCACGTGCTCGGCGGTCGGCTCGAAGCCCTTCGATCGTAGCGTCCGATACAGCGGCTCCAGCGTCACGATGAGCTTCTCCTCGCCCGGCAGAAAGACGAACACGTCGAGGTCGAAGGTAACGGTGGGCTCGGCCCAGAAGATCATCGCCATCGCCCCGCCGATGGCGTACTCCGCGAGGACTCCCTCTTTTTTCAGCGCGTTCAGCTCTCTGAAGCAGTCCGAGAGAGAGGCCATCGGGGTTTGGGTGGCGCGGCGCCGCTACCGGCGGGCCGTCTGCACCCACCTCCTTTCAGGCCATGCCGAGCGTTCGCACGCGGGCTGGTTGGGTCGAGCGGTTTCGGTCATGCCCCAGCGCTTACCATTTCGTGCAGCGGCCATGCCTTCACGACGTGCCATCGCCGGCAGTGTAGCCGCGAATTGCCGGCCGCGGTCAATGGCTCTGGCATCGGCTTCGGCGTACTGCCCGCGGCGCGGCCGTCCAAGTCCCCGCAGAGGGCGACCATCACGCGAACGCTGGCAAGAGCTACGTGCCGATGGATCACGCGGAGGTGACTGCGACGGATCGGTCTGGTCACGGTTTCAACGGGCATCGCCTTCACCACGGCGAGCATGGGCGCCGGGACACCATGGTAAGTTCCGAGATCCATGGACCTTCCGGAGCATGATGGAGATACGAAAACAGCGCTTGACCGGCTGGCATCCGATGGGCTAGCTGCAGAGCTCGTTCGAACGAGGAGGAACCGCATGCCGTCGAAGGGTCATTGGCTGATTTCATTCGCGGCGCTCACGGGTCTGATCGCTTGCGGCGGCTCCGGGGCGAAGTCCGGCGGGGCTTCCGACGGCGGGGCTTCCGACGGCGGCTCGGCGGGTGGAGGAGCCACTGGCGGCCTCACGGCCTCCCAGTTCTGCTCGCAGCTCACCGGCGCTCTGGCGACTCGACTGGGTGACTGCCTGTTGGGGCCGGCCAGCTTCTGGACCGCCACCTTTCAGGGTCAATGCTCGGCTGTCGCGACCTCCGTCTCGAGCGGTCGCGTGAAATACGACGCGAGCCAGGCGCAAGCCTGTCTCGGGGAGATCGCCGGCATGAGCTGCGCGGTAATCTCCTCTGGTTCCGGGGCGCTCGCCGAGCAGTCCTGCGCCGCGGCCCTCGTGGGCACCGTCCCGACCGGCGGAAGCTGTTACGACACCGGTCTCGATTGCGTCCCCAACGACATCTGCGATTTGACGAGCTGTCCTGGAATCTGTCGAGCGGAGCTGGCGGCGGGACAGGCTTGCGCTGCCGGGGACATCTGCGTCACGGGCTACTCCTGCGTGAACTCCGTCTGCACGCAACAAGCGTCCCCGAGCCCCGGGGCGAGCCAGGGCCAGGGCTGCAACGCGCAGAGCGGACCCTTTTGCGCCGTCGGACTGAACTGCGATCCGGTCTCGAACCTCTGCGAGCCCGTCGTCGCCGAGGGGGGGGGCTGCGTCCCGGCCCACGACCAGTGCGAGATGGGCACCTACTGCGGCGGCTCGAACGTCTGCACGGTCTACTCGAGCGCCGGCGGCCCGTGCGGCTTGACGCCGACCGGGGAGTACGCCGGCTGCTTTCCAGGGGCTTACTGCAACGCTCAGAGCCAGATGGGGAGCTGCGTCGCCGCGCTCGCCGCCGGCGCCGCGTGCAGCCAGGGAATGGAGTGCCAGTCGGGCAGCTGCACGAACGGGAGCTGCGTACCGGCTTGTAGCGGGGCCTAGAAGACCACTTCGTCGATCCCATCTGCCAGCAGCTCTGCCAGGCCTGCGCGCCCTCGGATGACGAGGGCCTCCGCTCTCTCGCGCTCTGCGGTTACAGCTATCCGTCCTTGCTCGGCTGCGACCTCGACGCCGGAAGTCTTTTCACGCCGCCGTTCGCTGCCGTCGTCATGCGGGCGCAGCTGACCGCCCTCGACGCCGGCTGGGAGGACCGAAACCCGTGAACGGTCCGCCCTGAGGCCAGCGCGGCCCCGAACGGCGTCCGCCGACGAGCCTTCGGATGGGCGCCGCCTCCAGCGCCGAGATGACTCCGGCGCGCTCAGCACTGCCCCCTGCGCGCCGCCGTCGGTCGAGTAGGCGTTCCGCGAGTCCACCGCGAGCACGAGGGAGAGATAGTCCAGGCTGTTTCCAAGGAGCGCCACGGGCCCGGATGCGGGACAGCCGGCCCTCGGGTGGACCCCTCGGACGGCTCGACCCTGAGCTGCCAGATGGCGATCTGCAGCCCGACCGTGCTGATCTCCGGGCAGCAGAGTCCCTACGGCGTGGAGCTGGATTCGAGCGACCTCTACTGGACGAGCAGCTCGACCGGCGCCGTGAATCGGTGCGACCCGATGAACTGCGCAATGATCCTCGGTGCCGTCTCCCCGCTGGGGAGCTACGCGGCGATCCTGACCTGCCCGTTCGAACGCCCTGCGAGGGCGAGTGGAGCTCCTCGATGCACCCGCGAAGTGTACATCCTCTCGGTCGCTGCCGGAGGCCGAGGGTCCTGGACTGCGCCTGGGGGGGGCTCGCCCAGAGTCAGGGGGCTGAGGTAGACCCGCGGCATGGCGACGACGGTTTCGAGCGAGCGGTGCGACGCGCAGACGCGGCCGGAGCTGCTCGCCTGGGCGATCGAGCGGGGGCTCGAGGACGAGGTCGAGGGCGATCTCGCCGAGTTCCTCGGCCTCGCGCGGCTCTCCCGCCCGGCGTCGCGGCTCTTGGCTTCGCTGTACGAGCGCGGTTTCTGCGGCTCGCTGGCGGAGCTCCTCGGCGGCGGGAATCGCGCCCTCGAGTTTCGGCTCGCCTCCCGCAAGAATCGTCTCCTTCTGCCCGAGATCGAGGGCGCGGTCCGCGACTACCTCACGCTCTGCCGTCAGGTCGCGGTGAAGCCGCGCGCGGTCGCTTCGCCCGCCCGGGCGAAGTCCGGCAAGAGATCCGCGCGGACTCGGGCCGAGGGGGAGGAGGTGGCGCGGCTCTTGGCCCTTCGGGCGAAGCCGCCGTCGGACGCGTCGCTGAGGGACTTCGCCGAACGGCTCTGGGAGCTCTGGGCCGAGCTGCGCGAGGCGGTCGCGCCGGGGGGCGAGCCACTGAAGGTCGATCTCGTCTGGCGGCCCGAGCCGCCCACGTTTCGGGCCTCGGTTCAGGATCTACGGTCGGCCGGCCGGCCGACCGTCTCCTGGTGGCCCGGCTCTCTCGCCAGCGTGGAGCTGTCGCTCGACGGCTGGCGCCGCGCACTGCTCCGGCCCCGCTGCGATTGCCTCAGCGCGAGGGGGGAGGGCTGCGCCCACGCGCTGGCGCTGGTCGAGGAGCTGCTCCGCCTCCTGCACGAGAACGCGGCGGGGTTGCCGGCCAGCTTCGCCGAGACACTGGGCCAGCCCGACTGGCGCCGGGCGCTCGGAGCACTCGAGCGCCGGCTCGCGAGCCTGCGCCAGAAGGGCGAGCCGCCGGAGCGGCGTCAGCTCTCCTGGCGGATCGCGCCGTCGGGCAACGTTCCACGGCTCGAGCCCGTGCTCCAGAAGCCGCTCGAGCGCGGCGGCTGGTCGCCCGGAAAGACCATCTCCCTCTCGGAGCTGAGAGATCTGCCCGACGCCCTCTCCCAGCCGGGGGACGCGAGGGTCCTCGATCTCCTCGAGGACGCCGCCCAGGCGACCGACTTGCGGCGCGCCGAGGAGAAGCGCTTCGCGGCGCTGGAGCAGCTCGCGGGCCACCCGCGGCTGCTCTGCGAGCGGGGCGGCAGCCGCCCCTGGACGCTCCGTCCGGCTCCCTTGCGGGTCGAGGTCGTCGAGGCCGGAGAGGGGGCGCTCGCGCTGCGGCCCACCCTGGGCGGCGATCCCGCGACCGCCGAGCTGGCCTGGCGGGCCGGGGGGCGGCGCTACCTCGTGGAGTTCGACGATTCGAAGGCAGAGTGCCTGATCGCGCGGATCCCGCCCGAGGCCGCGGCCCTGCTCGGGGCCTTCGGGCCGCTGCGGCCGACCTTCCCGCCGGAGGGGCACGGCGAGCTGCTCCGGTGGCTCGCGCCGCTCGAGGCGGCCCTGCCCATCGAGCTGCCCGCGGCGCTCGCCGGCGAGCGGGTCGCGGCCGACTCCCGTCCCATCCTGCGGCTCCGGGAGCTCCCGGCCGGCGGCCTCGGGCTCGAGGTCCGGCTGCGGCCGCTGCCCGGCGGGCCGCTCTTTCCCCCGGGCGAAGGGCCGGCGCGGCTCGCGTCGCTCGTGGGGGCGCGGCGCAGCTTCGCCGAGCGCGATCTGCCGGCGGAGGCGGCCGCGGTCGGCGCGACGCTGGGCGGGTTGCCGTTGCCGCCCGCGGCGTCGGCCCCGCCGTGGTTCGCCGAGATCGGCCAGCTCGATGGCGCCCTCGATCTGCTCGCGGCGGTCGAGCCCCGCGCGGCCGCGGGTGAGCTCTCCGTCGAGTGGTACGAGCCGGCGACGGCTTGGCGGGTGACGCGGCCCGCCTCGGCGGGCGATCTGCGCGTGCGCGTGGAGGAGCGCACCGACTGGTTCGGGATCAAGGGGGAGATCGAGATCGAGGGGCTCGTGGCGCCGCTCGCCGAGCTGCTCGACGCCGTCCGACGCGGCGGCCGCTACGTTCGGGTCGCCCCCGGGCGGTTCGTCGCGCTCTCCTTGGAGCTGCGCGCGCGGCTCGCGGCCGCGGCCGAGGTGGCCTACCCGGGCCGCTCGGGGCTCGAGGTCTCGCCGGCCGCCGCGCCCGAGCTCGACGGCCTCTTCGACGGCGCCGCCGAGGCGAAGCTCCCGCTCGCCTGGAGACGGCTGCAGAGTCGCCTGCGCGCGGCCGAGGGGCTCGACCCCGAGCCGCCCCCGGAGCTCGCCGCGCTGCTGCGCCCCTACCAGCGCGACGGCTTTCGCTGGCTCTCGCGGCTGTCGGCCTGGGGCGTCGGCGCCTGCCTCGCGGACGACATGGGGCTCGGCAAGACGCTGCAGGCGCTCGCGGTCCTCTCGAGCCGCGCCCAGGCCGGCCCCGCGCTCGTGCTCGCGCCCACCTCCGTCTGTGGCAACTGGATCCGGGAGGCGCGCCGCTTCGCGCCCTCCCTGCGGCCGATCCTCTACCGCGAGGCCGACCGCGAGCGCGTCCTCGGCGAGCTCGGTCCGGGCGACCTGCTCCTCGCGAGCTACGCGCTCCTCGTCCGGGACGAGGAGCGCTTCCGCGAGGCGAAGCTTGGGACGCTCGTGCTCGACGAGGCGCAGGCGATCAAGAACGGCGCGACGCGCCGGGCCCGCGCCGTCCGGGATCTCCAGGCGGACTGGCGCTTCGCGCTCACCGGGACGCCGGTCGAGAACCAGCTGGGCGAGCTCTGGAGCCTCTTTCGCATCTTGAACCCTGGGCTGCTCGGCTCCTGGGAGCAGTTCCGCGAGCGCTTCGCGAACCCCATCGAGCGGGGGAAGGACCCCGCCCGTAGGTCCGCGCTCGCCCGGGTCGTCAGGCCGTTCGTGCTCCGGCGCACCAAGGCCGAGGTCGCGCCGGAGCTGCCGCCGCGGACCGAGATCCAGCTCTCGGTCCGGCTGTCGGGGGAAGAGCGGCGGCTCTACGACGCCGCGCGGCTCGCGGCGGCGGCGCGGATGACCGGTCTCGCCGAGGGCGCGGACGACCCGACGGCGCGCTTCCAGGTGCTCGCCGAGCTGACGCGGCTCCGGCAGCTCGCCTGCCACCCGAAGCTGCTCGATCGGGAGAGCCGAGCGCCGAGCGCGAAGCTCGATCGACTGCTCGAGATCGTCGCGACGCTGCGCGAGGAGGGGCACCGGGCGCTCGTTTTCAGCCAGTTCGTCGAACTCCTCTCGCTCGTCCGCGAGGCGCTCGACGCCCGCGGCATCCACTACCAGTACCTCGACGGCTCGACGCCCGCGGCCGAGCGCGACGACCGCGTCGACGCCTTCCAGCGGGGCGAGGGCGACCTCTTCCTCATCTCGCTGCGGGCCGGCGGCACGGGGCTGAACCTCACCGCCGCCGACTACGTGATCCACCTGGACCCGTGGTGGAACCCCGCCGTCGAGGACCAGGCCACCGACCGGGCCCACCGGATCGGTCAGGACAAGCCCGTCACCGTCTACCGGCTCGTCACCCAGGGGACGGTCGAGGAGGCCATCCTCGAGCTGCACGGCAAGAAGCGCGACCTCGTCGCGGGGATCCTCGACGGGAGCGGCGCCGCGGCGCGGCTCTCGAACCGCGAGCTGCTCGCGCTCATTCGATCGGGCGAGCGGGCACCCGCCGAGGAGCCGGACGATCGCGCGGGCGAAGAGGTCGTCGCGGAGGCGGTCGCGCCACCGCCGCTGGTCCAGGCGACGGCAGCCCCCACTTCAGCGTCGCCGGACCTCGAGGCGCTCGCGAGGGCCGTCCTCGCACAGTGCCGGCGCGAGGGGCTCGGCAAGCAGGTCGTCAAGCAGTACGGCCGCGTCCTCGATCGCTTCCTCGCGCACCAGGCCGCGGCCCCTGCGGCGCCGTGGGAGGAGCGGGCGAGCGGCTACCTCGCGGATCTCGCGGCGGGTCGCACCGACGCGCCGCGGTCGGAGCTCACCTTCGCGCGGACGGTCCTGCGGCGCATGGCGCGGCTCGCGCCGCGGGCGGGCGCGACATAGGGCGGGGGCGTTCGGCGTTCAGCTGCAGGTCGAGCCGCTGCAGCTCCTCGAACAGCAGCTCGAGCAGCTCTGGGTCGGGCTCCCCGCCGGAGCGCAGCAGCGGCCGCCGCTGCACGTCTCGCTGCCGCAGTTCGCGCAGGCACCGCCGAATCTGCCGCAGGCCCAGCTCATTCCGCCCGATTCGCAGACGCCGCCGCTGCAGCAGCCCGTGCAGCCGGCGCTCGTGGCGCAGCTGCCGCCGCAGCCATCGGCGGCGCCCTGGCACTTGTTCGCGCAGGTCGGCTGGCAGCACTGGTAGGCGCCGCTGAGGTTCGTGCAGAAGGCTGGACTCGCGCAGCTCTGGCAGGCGGCCCCGGCGGCGCCGCAGTCGGCGTCCTGGCTGCCGGGCTGGCAGACGGCGTTGGCGTCGCAGCAGCCGCTGCACTGGTCGGCCGCGCACGGGTGGCCGCAGCCGTCGTCGGCGCCGGCGCACTTGCCCGCGCAGCTCGGCGCGCAGCAGGACCCTCCGGAGTTGCACTCGTCGCCCCCCGGGCAGCAGACGCCACTGCAGCAGACGCTGCCGCAGCCCCCACCGGCGGGCGCGGGGCCGCTGTTGGGCGACCAGGCCGAGGTGGAGGCCGACGGTTGGCAGCTCTGGCAGGCGGCCTGCGGGTTCAGCGCGCCGCTCGGGTAGAGCGCGCCGCCGATGTAGCAGCCGGGCTGGCAGCTTCCGCCGTTGCAGATCTGCCCGGCCTGGCAGCTCCCGGCGGGGGCCGCACCCGTGTCGGGGCTCCAGCCGGTCGTCGTTCCGGCGGGCGTGCAGCTCTGGCAGCCGTTTTGCGGGTTCGTCGCGCCGGGGGGATAGAACGATCCGGCGACGAAGCAGCCGGCGGCGCAGCTCCCAGCGGCGCAGAGCTGCCCGGCCCCGCAGCTCGTGCCGTCGACCGCCTCCGTCCAGCCCGTGCCGTTCAGCGCGGGTTCGCAGCTCTGGCAGGGGTCCAACGGGTTTCGCGATCCACCCGCGAAGAGGCCGCCGTCGATGGCGCAGCCGACGCTGCAGCCGCCGTCGAAGCAGCTTCCGCCCTGCGGACAGGTCGTCCACTGGCCGGTGCTCGCCGCGGGCGCGCAGAGCTCGCAGCCGTTCCCCGGGTTCGAGGCCCCCTGCGGGTAGAGCGTCCCGCCGATGTAGCAGCTCGCGCTGCAGATCCCGCTGGAGCAGACGCCGCCATCGCAGAGGGCGCCCTGCTGGGTCGCGCTCCAGCCGGTCGCGCTCTGGCCGGGGTCGCAGAGCTGGCAGGCGTCCGCGGGGTTCGAGTCGCCGGGGGCATAGCTGATGCCCTGGATCTGGCAGCCTTCCCCGCCGCTTCCACCGGAGGAGCTGGAGCTGCCGCCCGACCCGCCGCCTCCCCCCGCCCCGCTCGTCGAGCCGCCATCCCCGCCGGTCGCGGGCGGGATCGCGGCCGACTGGCCCGCGCAGGCGGCGAGGGCGAGGAGGGCCAGGGAGAAGAGGCGTGGTCGGGTCTGGTTCACTGGCAGCGGTTCATCAGCGCGAGGCCGTTGCCGTTCGAGTCGACGGTTCCAATCAGCGTCGTCGGGCTGCCATACGTCGAGCCCGCCGCGGGCGCCGTCCAGCCGGAGGCCGAGATGAAGGTCAAGGGGCCCGAGGTGTACGTCTGAGGGCTCGCAAAGCTCCGGTTGCCGAGGTTCAGGTAGAGGTAGATCGCCGACTGCGTCGCGATGATCAGGTCGGGCCGCCCGTCGGCGTTGACGTCGCCGATGGCGATCCCGGTCGCCTTCGCGGAGACGCCGGTTGGGGAGGTCGCGACCGGAAAGCTGCCCGTGCCGTCGCCGTAGTCGACCGACACGAGGCCGTTTCCGCCCACGGCGGCGAGATCCACGTGGCCGTCCCCGTCGAGATCGGCCGCCGCGAGGTAGCCATTGGGGCCCACGCCGGACGGTCCCGCGATGATCGCGGCTCCGAAGCCGCCCGCGGCCTTGGCCAGCCAGATCTTCGTCTCCCAGGAGGGGATGACATGCCCGTTCGAAGAGAAGGGGTAGCCCTCGGCCATCGCGAGATCGGTCAGGCCGTCGCCGTTGAAATCCGCCGCGACGAGGGAGTCGGCGTGATCCGTGCCCGGGGTCGCCGTCCAGTTGATCACGTTCGCCTGGTAGCTGCCGAGCGAGCCGACGATGAGGCCGAGGGTCCCGTCCTCGTTCGCGACGGCGATCTCGGTCCCCGCGCTCGCCCCACCGAAGGTGCCGCCGGCCACGAGCGTTGGGTCGCCGCCGACCGGGAGGGTGTAACAAGGCCCATCGATGAAGCGAAGGTTGCTCATATGCATGCAATGCCCGAACCCACCGCTGCCGTTGTTCGACTCACCGTCCACGTCGTTGCCCCCGGCGTTCGCCAGGAAGACCTCGGGCGCGCCATTCGGGCCGGTCGGTAGCGCGATCATCGAGCCGGCGTCGGTGCCGTAGCCGACCCAGCTGTCTGCGCCGGTCAAGGTGCCGCCATCCAGGTTGAGGAAGAGGTGCATCGTGCTGCTCGACGGGTCGAGCGTGACGAGATCCGGCTTGCCGTCCTGGTTCCAGTCGGTCGCGACGACCGGACCCGATCCGGTGCCGCCCACCCACGTCTGGAACGAGGGGGCCCAGACCTGCGTGCTCCAGCTCTGGTCGCAGCTCCGGCAGGTGTGGTTCGGATCGACGCTCCCCGGGCCGCGGTAGTAGCCGTCGATGAAGCAGCCGCTCGCGCAGGCGCCGTTGTCGCAGACCTGGTCTGCGCCACACGTGCCGCCGGCGGGCGGGAGTCCGGTCTTTGGAGTCCAGGCCGAGCAGCTCTGGGTCGGCTCGCACGCCTCGCACGAGTTGCCAGGCTGCAGGGCGCCGGCCGCGAGGACGTTTCCACCGACGTAGCAGCCCGTCTGGCAGACGCCCGCGTTGCAGATCTGCCCCGCGGTGCAGCTTCCGCCGCTCGGTGCGAGGCCGGTGTAGGGCGAGAGCCCGCTCGTCGAGACCGTGTTCTGGCAGGTCTCGCAGGAGTTCGTCGCGCTCCCCGCGCCCGGCGAGTAATAGGCGCCGGCGATGTAGCAGCCGGCCTGGCAGCTGCCCTGATTGCAGACGTCGCCAGCGGGGCAGCCGCCGGTGGGCGCCGGGCCGGTGACGCTGCTCCAGGCCAGGGTGGACTGGGTCGGCATGCAGGCCTGGCAGGCGGCGCCGCTCTGGGTCGCCCCGGGCGCGACGAAGGCTCCGCCGAGGTAGCAGCCCGTGGCGCAGCTCCCGGCGTTGCAGACCTGGGCCGCGCCACAGGTTCCCCCGGTCGGCGCGGGGCCGGTCGCCGGCGAGAAGGCCGCGGTGGAGCTCGACGGCTGGCAGATCTCGCACGAATTCGAGGGGTTCGTCGCGAGGTTCGGGAAGAAGCTCCCGCCGATGAAACAGCCCGTCTGGCAGCTCCCCTGGTCGCAGACATCGCCCGCGGGGCAGGCGCCGGAGGGGGCGAGGCCGGTGACGGCGCTCCAGGCCAGGGTGGACTGGCTCGGCACGCAGGCCTGGCAGCCGGCGCCGGGCTCGGTTGCCCCGGGCGCGACGAAGGCGCCGCCGAGGTAGCAGCCCGAGGTGCAGCTCCCGGCGTTGCAGACCTGGCCCGCGCCGCAGGTTCCTCCCGCCGGCGCGGGGCCGGTCGACGGCGAGAAGGCGGTGGTGGAGCTCGACGGCTGGCAGATCTCGCACGAGTTCGAGGGGTTCGGCGCGAGGCTCGAGTAGAAGCTCCCGCCGATGAAGCAGCCCGTCTGGCAGCTTCCGTTCTGGCAGATCTGGCCGGCCGCGCAGGCGCCGCTCTGCGCCGCGCCGCTCTGCGGGCTCCAGCCGGTCGTGCTCTGCGCCGGCTGGCAGAGCTCACAGCCGTTCGAGGGATTCGTCGCGCCCGATGCGTAGAAGCTCCCTCCGACGAAGCAGCCCGAGGCGCAGCTCCCGGCGCTGCAGATCTCGCCCGCCCCGCAGCTCGTGCCGTCCTGGGCCGAGGTCCAGCTCGTCGTGCTCTGCGACGGGTCGCAGCTCTGGCAGGCGTCCTGTGGGTTCTTCGCGCCGGCCGAGACCGTCGTTCCGGCGATGGTGCAGCCGACGCTGCAGCTTCCGTTCTGGCAGATCCCACCGCCGGGGCAGCTCGTCCATTGGGAGGTGGTCGCGCCGGGGACGCAGAGCTGACAGCCGTTCGTCGGGTTCGCGGCATTCTCTGGGTAGAACGTCCCCTGGATGAAGCAGCCGGCCGCGCAGGTTCCGCTCGTGCAGACGGCACCGGTGCCGCAGGCCGTGCCCGGGACCGAGTTGCTCCAGGCCGTCGTGCTCTGGCTGGGGTCGCAGAGCTGGCAGGCGTTCGCGGGGTTGGCGCCGCCGGCCGGGTAGCTGATGCCGCCGACGACGCAGCCGCTGCCCGTGGCGCCCCCGGAGGAGCCGCCGGTCGTGCCCCCGCTGCTGCCCGAACCAGCCGAGCTGCTGCCGCCGGAGCTGGAGCCAGCCGAGCTGCTGCCGCCGGAGCTGGAGCCGATCGTGCTGCCGCTGCTCGATCCGCCCGATGTCGATCCGGTCGTGGAGCCGTTGCTCGCGCTGCCGCTCGTCGATCCGGTGGAGGCCCCGCTGGTCGAGCCGCTGGACGTCTTCACCGTGCCGCCGGCCTGCCCTCCGCAGGCGGCAAGGGCGACGAGGATCGTGAATGGGATGAGGCGCTGCATGGCTTCCCCTTGAGTGGCGGAGCTTCCGCCGAGCTGGTTGGTTTGCGCGTTTACATGAGGGGCGAACGGTCGTCCAGCGGAAATGCGAATCGCGTGCCGAAAGTCGCCCCCACGAGATTCGGGAACTTGCCCGGCGCCCCCGGTTTCGTTTCACGACCCCCCGGTCGCGTTTCGCGACCGCCGCTCTTGGCTCAGGGACCGCCGTCGGCGACCGAGAAGTCGACCGACGCGGTCGCGCCGAGCCCGCCTAGGCTCGCCGCGATCGCGAGCGAGTGGCCTCCGGTCCGCAGCTCCGAAAGCGCGATGACCCAGCTCGCGAGGTTCCCCGTCTGCGACGAGCCGACGGGATCTCCGTCGATGGTGAGCTGCAGCCGTGGGCTTCCCGAGAGCCCCACCGCCTGCGCCGCTGCCTCGATGGCGTAGGTCCCCGCGTCCGGGCCGCCGGGCAGCACGGCGCCGGGCGCGGGCGAGAGGACCGCGACCGCGAGCGACGGCGCCGGGCCGGCATCCGGGAAGGGCGGCGCGATCTCGGGGGGCGCCACGCCTCCGCAGCCGAGGGCGCAGACGAGCGAGAGCGCGAGGCCGCGGCCGGTCACGGCCCGCTCATAGCACGCGCTCGCCTCGGTCGGGTAGCGACCGGCGGCCGAGCGTCGCCGGCTGGACGCTCGCCGAGCCTTCGGGCGACAATGCAGCCGCCCCGCCATGCCGCTCGGACCCCTTGCCCTCGCGCTCGTCCTCGCCCAGTCGCCCTGCCCCCGCGAAGGGGACGGCGGCGACCGGCTGCTGAACGTCCAGAAGAACCGGACCGAGGCGCCCGCCGCGCTCGAGACGCTCGACGTGCCGGCGTTGCTCGCGCTGCCGCGCCGCTACGAGGTCCCGCGTTGGCGCGACCGCTGGCCCCGGAGCTTCGCGGCGCAGGTCGCCTCCGAGGAGCGGCGCGGCGTCGCGCTCGAGGGCTACCTCCTCGCCGCGAAGCAGTCGGGCCCCGAGAGCTGCAACTGCCACGCGAGGGATCGGCGCGACTTCCACATCTGGATCGGCGCCCGGCCGGCCACGGACTACCTGGACGCGAAGCTCGCGCGCGCCGACGCCGTCATCGTCGAGATGACGCCCTCCGTCCGCGACCTCCATCCGGGCTGGCGGCTGCGGCTCCTCGAGCGGCTCGCTCACGACCGGGCGAAGGTTCGCGTCGAGGGCTTGCTCATGTACGATCCCGAGCACCCGGGGGAGCTCGGCAAGACGCGCGGCACGCTCTGGGAGGTCCACCCGGTCACGGGCTTCTCGGTCTGGTCGGGCGGCCGCTGGGTCCCCCTGTGACCGCCTCGTCGCAGGCGAGGTAGGCCGACAGGCAGGGCTCGGGGTCGCCGCACTCGTGGACGCCGTACGGGTCCGCGGGGTCCAGGCACTCGGCCAGCCCGTCGAGGCAGCAGAGGCGAGAGAGGTCCCGGCCCTCGCAGCTCTCGAAGTGGTCCCTCGCCGCGTGGTCGGGATCCGGCCCGCAGGGAGAGCGCGGGACCTCCGTCGCGGGCGGTGCGCAGGCGAGGGTCAGCGCGAGGAGGGCGAGGGCGCGGGGGGCCACAGCGGGCTCTCCAGCAAAGTTCGCGCCAGCGCCAACGGCCCGAAAGGATTGCCGCCCGTCGCTTGGAGCGGGAGCCGAAGCGCGGCCCGTGGGGCCGATCTCGCGACCGGCCCTCGCGACCTCCCCGGTGCGCGGGTCAGCCGTCCGTTCGGAGCGCCGCCAGGTTTTCGATCGCGATTCGCCGCAGCTTCAGGTAGCGGTTCGCGTCGACGGGTGCGCGGGCGAGTCGCGAGAGGGCGGCCCTCCCTTCCTCCCCGAGCTCCTCGCCGAAGCGGCGCGGCCAGTGGTGTTCAAAGGCGCTGAGCCAGGCCAAAAGAGGCTCGCGCCGCTCCGGCTCCACCGAGCGCATCGCCTCCGCCAGGGCGAGGCGCAGCTCCGCCGCGGCCGAACGGGCGTGTCCGACGGGACGGATCGCGCCGTCGGGAAGCCCGTTCTCCTCGAGGAGCTTCCAGGGATCGCCCATCGCCTTCTATAGTGCCATGAAATGGCGCTCGAGCTGGATCGCGAACGAATCGCTGCCGTCGTCGCCGCCGTGGCCGACCGGCTTCCGGGCGAGTGGCTTCTCGTCGGCGGAGCCCTCGTGGCACTTTGGATCGAGCCCCGGCGGACCACCGAGGACGTGGATCTCGTCGGCCTCGCTGGGAGCGCGGCGGAGCGGCTTGCACTCCTCGAACTCGCCGCCGACCTCGGCCTTCCGGTCGAGGCCCTCAACTCGGCGGCCGACTTCTTCGTCCACCGGATCGCCGGCTGGCGCGAGGAGACCGAGCTCTTCCACGCGGGGGCCTGCTCGAAGATCCTTCGCCCGACCCCGACACTCTTCGTCCTCCTCAAGGTGAGCCGCCTCTCCGAGCGGGATCTCGCCGATTGTCTCGGGGCGGTCGCCAAGGCGAAGGCGGAGGGGCTGAGGCTCGATCGCGCGCGGATTCAGGACGCGCTGGCCGCCCTGCCGGTCGCCGAGGATGCCGCCGTGGCCGAGCGGCGAGCGGTCCTGCGGGCGGCGCTCTCGCCCTGACCGCCGTCTACTCGGGCTCGACGGTCGCGAGGAAGGGGAAGTCCCGCGCGCGGGCGAGCTCGATCACCTTCTGCGCCTTGCTCTCGGCCACCTCGCGCGAGTAGACGCCCGCGATGGTGACGCCGCGCTGGTGGACCTCGAGCATGCGCCGCTGGGCCTCGTCGGGCGGCAGCCGGAAGATCGTCTCGAGGACGCCCGTCACGAAGTCCTGCGTCGTGTAGTCGTCGTTGTGCAGGAGCACCTTGTGGCGGGCGGGCGGCCTCGCGCGGGCCTCCTTCGAGGTGGCGACCCCTCCCTCGGTCTGCCGCTGCCGCTTCGGGCTCACCGCGCCCCGGCCCCGCCCCGGAGCGCCGCGATGGCCCGCGCATAGTCCCCGGCGCCGAAGACCGCCGAGCCGGCGACGAGCACGCTCGCGCCCGCTCCGGCGACCTCGGCGGCGTTCTCGGGCTTGATCCCGCCGTCGACCTCGACGTCGAGCGCGAGCTTCCGCTCGCGGATCAGCCGCGCGAGCGCCTCGATCTTGCGCGTCACCTGCGGAATGTAGTGCTGCCCGCCGAAGCCGGGGTTCACGCTCATGAGGAGCACCATGTCGAGATCCTCGAGCACCCACTCGATGGCCTCGAGCGGCGTCGCGGGGTTCAGGGCCACCGAGGCCTTCGCGCCCGCGGCGTGGATCTGCTGGATCGTCCGGTGGAGGTGCGGGCAGGCCTCGGCGTGGACCGAGATCAGCGTCGCGCCCGCCTCGACGAACCGCTCGAGGTAGCGCTCGGGCTCGACGATCATGAGGTGGACGTCGAGCGGCAGCGCCGTCGCTCGCCGCACGGCCTCGACCACGGGCGGGCCGATGGTGAGGTTCGGCACGAAGCGGCCGTCCATCACGTCGACGTGGAGCAGATCCGCTCCGGCCGCCTCGGCCGCGCGCACCTCCTCGGCGAGCCGGCCGAAGTCGGCCGAGAGGATGGAGGGGGCGATTCGGACCATGCCCTCCTCTACCACGGGCCCACGGCGCGCCGCAGCCGCACGGCGTAGAAGCCGTCGGTGTCGCTCCGCTCGGGGCTCGTCTCGAGCGCGCCGCTCGCCGCGAGCGCGTCGGCCTCGGGGAGCGCGAAGCCCGGGGGCGGTGGGTCGGGGCGAAGCTCGGGGTAGGTCGAGAGGAGCCAGTCGCGCTGCGCGCTCCCCTCCTCGGGCTCGGTCGAGCAGACGGCGTAGGTGAGCACGCCGCCCGGCGCCAGCGCGGCCACGGCGCGCGCGAGGATCTCGCGCTGAAGGGCGGCGAGCCGCGCGGAGTCGGCCTCGAGCCGCCGCCAGCGCAGCTCGGGGTGGCGTCGCAGCGTCCCGAGGCCGCTGCAGGGCGCGTCGACCAGGATCTGCGACATCGATCCGTCGGGGACCGGCAGCGGCAGCCGCGCGTCGGCGGCGAGGGGCCGGACGGGGAGGCCGCCGAGCCGCTTCGCCTCGTCGGCGACGCGGATCAGCTTGCGGGGGGAGAGGTCGACGGCGAAGATCGGCGCGGCGCCGAGTTCGGCGAGGTGGCACGCCTTGCCGCCCGGCGCGGCACAGAGGTCGAGGAACGGCCCCGGCGCGGGGGCCGCGTAGCAGGAGACGAGCTGCGCGGCCTCGTCCTGCGGCTGGAAGTCGCCCTCGCGCATCCCAGGCAGCCTCGCGGGGGAGCCCGCGCCCGACAGCGCCAGCGCGCGCGGCGCGAAGCGGCCCCGGGCGATCGAGGCGCCGGGGCGGGCCTCGGCGAGGCGGCGCGCGAGATCGTCGGGATCGGCGCGCCGCGAGACGCGCAGGGAGAGCGGCGCGGGCCGGTTGTTCGCGGCGCAGCGGGCCCGCGTGGCCTCGAGGCCGAGCCGCCGGACCCAGCGGCGCACGAGCCAGGGCGGGTGGGACTCCTCGATCGCGATCCGCTCGACGGGCTCCTCCGGGAGCGCGGGCTCGCCTTCACGGGCGAGGCGCCTCAGCACGGCGTTGACGAAGCCCGCGGCGCGGCCGAGGCCCCGGGCCTTGACGAGCTCGACCGACTCGTCGACGGCGGCGCGGGCCGGCACGCGCAGGAAGAGGAGCTGCAGCGCGCCGAGCCTCAGGGCGGCGCGGATGGGCAGCTCGATCTTCTCCATCGTCCGGTCGAGCGCGGCCTCGAGCGCCCGGTCGAGCCGGCTCTGGCGGCGGAGCGACCCGAGCACCAGCTCGCTCGCGAGCGCCGCGTCGCGCGCCGGCAGGTCGGGCTCTCCGTCGAGCGCGGCCTGGAGCGCCGCGTTGGCGAAGGCCTCGTCGCGCTCGACGCGTAGGAGCACCTCGAGCGCGATGCGCCGCGCGAGCGTGGGCTCCTTCAGAGCGGCCCGCTTCGGCGCGTCCTCGGCGCTCATCGAAAGAGTTCACCCTGCGCGGGCGCGAGGCCGAGCGCCTCGCGCACCGGCGCGAAGCTGCGGCGGTGGACCGGGCAGGCGCCGCGCGCCTTCAGAATCTCGAGGTGGTCGGGGGTGGGGTAGCCCTTGTGCCGCGCGAAGCCGTAGCCGGGGTGCTCGCGGTCGAGCCCCGCCATCAGGGCGTCGCGGTGGGTCTTCGCGATCACCGAGGCGGCGGCGATCGACAGCGACAGCGCGTCGCCGTGGACGATGGGTCGCTGGGGCTGCGAAATGCCGGGGATGGTGCGGGCGTCCACGAGCACGAGCTCGGGCCGCGTCGCGAGCCCCTCCACCGCGCGCCGCATCGCGAGCAGGCCCGCGTGGTAGATGTTGATCCGGTCGATCTCCTCGACGGAGGCGAGGCCGACGGCCCAGGCGACGGCGCCCGCCTTCACCTCCACCTCCAGCCGCTCGCGCGTCTCGAGGTCGAGCTTCTTGCTGTCGTCGAGGCCGCGCGGCCGGAAGTCCTCGGGCAGGATCGCCGCCGCGGCGACGACGGGACCAGCGAGCGGCGCCATGCCGGCCTCGTCGACGCCCGCGAGCAGAAGAAACCCCTCGGCCCGCGCGGCCCGCTCGTGGGCGAGCATCCGGTGGAGCCGCTGCGTCTCGGCCCGCTCGAGCCGCCGCCGCGTCTCGATCTGCCGCAGGATCTCGCGCGCCCCGGCGCGGGGGTCGGTGGCGAGCGAATCGAGCAGCCCCGGCGGCAGTCGCTCGCCGCCGCGGATCCGTTCGCGCAGCTCCGAGAGCGAGAGCCTCTTCTGCGCGCTTTCGGTCATCGGCCGCGGAGCATATGCCAGCCCGTCGCCGACTGCCACGGCGGCAGGCGCACCCTGATTCGTCGCGAAGGGCGCAGACCATCCGCTCGTCGGATCCGAGGCGTGCCCGAACTCCACTCTCTCGGGCGCCGTCCCGGGCCGCTGGGATAGAGTGGGCGCGTGCCCGCGGCGCTCTCGATCGATCTGCGCACCCCGGCGCGTCAGGCGCGCGCGGCGGCGGTGGCCCGCGCGTTCGTGCGGCGGGCCGTCGCGACGCTTCTTCCCGGCGAGGAGGCCGAGATCTCCGTCTGGCTCTGCGGCGACCGGACGATCCGATCGCTCAACCGGCGCTTCCGCGGAATCGACCGCGCCACCGACGTGCTCAGCTTCCCCGCGGCGGAGGGCGTCCCGGGCCTCCGCGCGCTCGGCGACCTCATCGTCTCGCTCGACACCAGCCGCCGGAGGGCCCGCGAGCTCGGGATTCCGTTCGAAGACGAGCTGCGCCGCTACCTCGCCCACGGCCTCCTGCACCTGCTCGGCCACGACCACGAGCGGCCGGCGGAGGCGAAGCGGATGGCGGCCCTCGAGCGTCGGCTCGTCTCGGCCATCGGCCTCACCGAGCGGTCAGACCCGGCTTCGGCTCCCGCCAGGTCGTCTTCCGCGAGACCAGCTCCGGCGCGGGCTTCCCCGAGAGCTCGAGGTAGGGGTAGACGAAGAAGTTGAGCGGCGGGCCGGCCATGCCCGGGAAGACGAGATCGCGTCCGGTCGAGAGGGCGAAGCGATCCGGGTCGTGGTGGCCGAAGAAGTAGTCGCGCCGCGCGGGCTGCAAAGAGGCCTCGCTCGCGTCCACCGGCACCCAGCCGGCCCCCGAGAGGTAGAAGTCGGCCCAGCAGTGGTAGCCGGGAAGCTCGCCGCCATGTCCCTCGGGCACGGCGTAGCCGATCTGGAAGCGGGCCGGGATCCCGCTCGCGCGCAAGAGGCCGATGAGGAGCGAGTGGAAGTCGGTGCAGTTGCCCCGCTTCTCGTCGCAGGCCCAGTGGAGGTCGCCCTGGCCCCAGCCGCTGCCGCTCTTGTCGTAGCGCATGTGCGCGAGGACATAGCCGTAGATCGCCCGCGCCTGCTCGAGCGGGCCCTTCGCCTCGGCGGTCACCTCGCGCGCGAGCGCGCGGACGCGGTCGTCCACTTGGACGCGCCGGTCACCCTCGAGCGACCGGGCGTAGCCATCGGGCGCGGGCGAGCCGTCGGCGCTGGAGAGGTCGGTCGAGCGCTCGCGCCGCCGGACCTCGAAGCGGACGATGAGGCGCGCTCCGGCGGGCGGAACCCTCACGCGCGCCGCGGCGTCCCCGTAGGTCGCGTCGTGGACGATCTCGAAGGGCGCCCCCTCGATGGAGAGCCCCGTGATCTGCTGCCAGGGGTCGTCCTGGGGAATCGGGACGAAGAGCGTCGCCTCGCCATGGGGAGGCGCCCTCACGTCATAGCGCTGCTCGACCGCGAAGCGGCGCTCGGAGGGCGGGGCAGCGAGCAGGGCGGCGAGCGCGAGCGGTGCGAGCATGCGCCAGGAATGTGTCGTCGACGGCAGGCGCTGGCAAGAGCTGTCGGGAGGTGGCGTGGAGCGTCAGTTCGCGAGCCGGCGCGGGCGCGGGGCCGGCTCGCCGAGGGCGACGGCGCGGGCCTCGGCGAGCGGGTCGACGACCCGACGCGTGCGGTTGGGGTCGTCGGGTGGCGCGCTGGCGCTGCCGGCCTTGCGCTCGAGCGCCTGCCGGACGAACGCAGCGAGCTCCTCCTTGCCGTTCGGGTAGGGGGCGGCGGGAGGAGGGACGAGGCAGAGCGCGGCGCGCAGCTCCTGGCCGCTCGCGGTCCGCGCTTCCGGATCGCGACGCAGCAGCCCGGCGATGGCCTGGTCGAGCTCCCCCGGGACGCCCGCCAGATCCAGGGAGGCGTTCGGCAGCGGCGCGCTGTCGACGATCGCCGCGAGGATCTCGGCCTCGCTGCCGTGGAAGAGTCGCCGCCCCGTGAGCGTCTCGCGAAGCGTCAGGCCGAGCGAGAAGAGGTCGGACCGGCCGTCGAGCGAGTCGCCTTCGAGCTGCTCGGGGGCGAGGTAGGAGAGCTTGCCGCGCAGGACTCCCGGCCGGGTCAGGTGAGAGCCGCGCGCGGCGCGGGCGATGCCGAAGTCGGCGAGCTTCACCTCGCCGTAGCGCGAGGCCAGGATGTTCGCCGGGTTCACGTCGCGGTGAACGAGGTGGAGCGGCTCGCCGCTGGGACCGGCGCGCCGGTGGATGTAGTCGAGCGCGTCCGCGAGCTCGGCCCCGACGTAGGCCACCGCGGCCATGGGGAGAGGCCGCAAGAGGACCCGCATCGCCTCGAGCAGGCTGAGGCCGTCGACGAGCTCCATCGCCATGAAGAGCGAGGGGCCCTGCCGGCCGACGTCGAGGATCTGCACCACGTTCGGGTGGCTCAGCATCGAGCCGAGGCGCGCCTCGCGGCGGAAGAGGTCGAGGAACTCCGGGTCGCCTGCGTACGAGGCCAGGATGCGCTTGATGGCGACCGGCTTCTCGAAGCCGCCCTCGGGGCTGTAGGTCGCCCGGAAGACCTCGGCCATTCCGCCCGCGCCGAGCCGCTCGTGGATGATGTACTTGCCCGCGAAGTCCTGCTCGCGGACGTGGCGCACCGCGCCCTGCGCGACCGAGACGAGCTGGCTCGCGAGCAGGGCCGCGAGCCCGCCGCTCGCGAGGAGGAGCGCCGCCCGGACGAGCGCGAAGCCCGGCTCGAGCGTGGCGAGGTGGACGGCGGGAAGGCTCGGCAGGCAGACGGCGAAGTAGAAGGCGAGGTACTCGGTGGCCGCGAGCGCGCCCGCGAAGAGCGAGAGCCGGCGCCGCAGGCGGAGCGCGGAGAGCAGCACCGCGGCGGCGTAGACGACGAGCCCCTCGCGGGTGAGGGCGAGCTCGGGCCCGTGGAAGATCTCGTCGAGGACGAGCAGGATCCCTGGCGTCGAGGCCTCGACCGCGCTGTTCACCCAGGGGAGCCAGGGGCGGAAGAAGCCGCCTTCGATCCGGGTCGCGAGGCGCCGCTCGAGGAGGGAGAGGGCCCCGAGCGCGCCGACGAGGAGCAGAGTCTGGGCCGACCCGAGGAGCGGGGCGAAGGCGACCCCGAGCACGGCGGCGCCCGTCGTGAGCCACGAGAAGAGCCGGACCGCGCGCGCCTCTCGGTCGCGAAGCCCTTCCCCATCGAGATGGGAGCGGACGAGGCGCGCGGAGAAGGATTCGCTGGTCGCCCGCTCGTTCCGCATGGGCCCCTTGCCACCCCCTCCAAAGAGGACGGGCAGCGGCCGCTGATATTCACCGGTCGGCGGTTCCGCTGGGAGCGGTCCGGGCTACTGCGGCAAGCCGCAGCTGAGCCAGTCCTGGATGGTGGTGAGGTCCTGGGCGCCGAGGCCGCCGCTCGGCGGCATCTCACCGCTCGCGAGGACCTCCTGGATGTCGCCCGCCTTGGCCTGGACGCCGCTGTAGCTGCCGAAGGTCGAGTGGCACTGCTGGCAGCTCGCCTGGAAGAAGCTCTGGGCGAAGTTGCACCAGGTCGCCGAGGTGCAGCTGGAGGTCGGCGCAGGGCAGGTCGGGACCGGTGGTCCAGAGCCGCCGCTCGTGCTCGACTGCGGCATGCCGCAGGCAATCCAGGCGAGGATCCGCTGCTGGTCCTGGCTGCTGACCCCGCCGGTCGGCGGCATCGAGTTGGTCTGCAGCCGCATCTGGATGTTCGTGGCGTCGGCGACGACCGAGGCGTAGGAGGCGAACTGTCCGTGGCAGGCGATGCAGTGGGTGGAGAAGAAGGCGCCGGCGAAGCTGTCCCAGTTGTCGCTGCAGCTTCCGCCGTCTCCGAGGGGGGCGCCGCCGCTGCCCGCGCCCGTGCCCGAGCCGGCGCCCGCCGCCGGGGAGCCGCCGGACGCCCCGGCCCCGGCCGAGGTCGGGCTGACCGACGCATCGCACAGATGGGTCCCGAGGTTGCACGTCTGGCCGCTCGGACACGGCTGGAGGTAGCAGTTGGGGACGCAGACCGAGTTGTCGCAGAAGTCGCCGTACGCGCAGTCGGACGTCGAGTTGCACGCCTGGATCGGCGTCTCGGCGCAGCTGCCGGACACGCAGGCCTGGCCGGACGAGCAGTCGTGGGTCGAGATGCAGGGCTTGGGTCCGCAGCCGAGGAGCGCCGCGGCGAGGGCGACGGCGGGCAGATGGGAGACGAGCGAGCGGTTCATGGGCGAGTACCTCCGCGGAAGGAGTACGAGCGGGAGCCGATTCCGGGACAAAAAAAATTGGGTGGCGCCGAGGGGCCAGCGCATTCACGCGCCCGCTCGGCGCTCCCGGCCGCCAGGGAATCGGGGCGAAGGGCATTCGATCGTCGGAGGCGGATCTCGGACGGGCCGTTGCTCTTGACACCGGGCGCGGCCCGCGCTTCAACAGAGGTCCGCGGAGATTCACCCGAAAGGCGGCGATTCCGATGCCCGAGAGCTTTCCGATCGACCTCGACAGCGAGAAGGTTCTCTTCGACGGGACCTGGTACCGCAAGGAGGATCTGGCCCGGAAGATCAAGGCCATGGTCGACGGCGGCGACTTCAAGGTGACGCGGCCGAGTTCGGCGCTCGAGCTGCTCGAGGCCGCGCTCGGGACGCTGCGCAGCGTCACGCTCAAGCTGCCGGCGGAGCTCGCCGATGGGCTCGCCGCGGCGGCGTCGCGGGTGGGCAAGTCGCTCGACGCCTTCGCGCGCGAGGCGCTGGCCCGCTCGATCGGCGCGGCGGTCCCGCAGGCGCACGCCGCGCCGCCGGCGGCGGCCTCGGCCGCGGCGCCCGTTCCCCTGTCGCTCGGTTCGGCGTCGGCCCCGATCCCGCTCGTCGCCGCGGCGGCCTCGGCGCCGGTGGCCACCGCCGCAGCCTCGCCCGAGGAGGCGGCCTCGGCCATCGCCTTGACGCCCAAGAAGGCGCCCGCGCCGGCCGGCGGCGACGCCGAGAAGGGCTGGTTCGACCGGCGCTGAGCGGCCTCTCCGCGCGGCCTGAAGGCGCCGCCGGGACGGCTCGCCGCCTCGCCGGCGTTCTCCTCCTCAGATGGTCGATCCCAAGCGCAGCGGCGCCCCGGCGCTCGTCGCGGTCGTCGGCGCCGGGCTGCTCCTCGCCCTCGCGCTGCCGACGGTCTTCCCGATCTGGGGCCGCGCCGAGATCCTGCCGGGCGGACAGCTGACCGTCCTCGCCTACGTCGGGCTCGTGCCGCTCCTCTGGGCCGTGCGCGGCGCGAGCCCGCGGCGGGCCTTCTGGCTCGGCTGGCTCGCGGGCGTCGCCTACTTCAGCCTGTCGATCTGGTGGATCGACGTCGCCATGCACACGTTCGGCGGGATCCCGAACTACCTCGCCGTCCCCGTCCTCTACCTGCTCATCTTCTACCTCGCGCTCTTCTGGGGGGCGGCCTGCGCGCTCGGGGGCTGGATCGCCCGTGGGCTCGGCTGGCCGCTCTGGGTCGTGCTGCCCCCGCTCTGGACGGCGCTCGAGATCCTGCGCAGCTACCTCTTCAGCGGCTTCCCGTGGGCGGACGTCGGCTACGCGATCGCCCGCGACCGGCTGGGGGTGCAGTGGGCCTCGCTCTTCGGGGTCTACGGGCTCGCCTTCGTGGTCGTGCTCTGCAACGCGGCGCTCGCGGAGATCCTCTGGCCCGTGGGCCCTTCGCGCGAGGGCGAACCGGGCGGGGCGCCGCCGCGCGGGGCGATCGGGGGTTCGGCGCGGCGCGCGGGCGCGGTGGCGCTCGTGCTCGGGCTCGCCGTGCCGCACCTCTACGGCGCGTTCCGGCTGCGGGCGATCGATCGGCAGCTCGCGGCCGCCCCGACCGCGAAGGTCGGCCTCGTGCAGGGCAACGTCGATCAGAAGATCAAGAACGCCGGCGTCACCGGCGGCCCGATGACCGGCTGGCAGTACGACCAGTTCATCCTCTCGCGCTTCTTGCCACTCACCGAGCAGGCCGACCGGGACGGGATGGATCTCATCGCCTGGCCCGAGGCGAGCTACCCGCGCGACCTGCCCTCCCGCCCGGCGCGGCTGCCCTCGTTCGGGCTGCCGTCCCTGCACGCGCAGCTCCTCCTCGGCGGGGTCACCTTCGGAATCGCGAACGGCCGCCGCTCGCTCACGAACAGCGCCTTCGCGCTCGCGCCCGACCTCTCGGTGGTCGGCCAGTACGACAAGCACCACCTCGTCCCGTTCGGCGAGTACGTGCCGCTCGAGAGGACGCTCCACCTGCCGATCCACGCGCTGGTCCCGGACATCGGCTTCTTCGATCCGGGCGAGACGCTCGAGACCTTCGGCTTCGAGGAGCGGCCGAAGGTGGCCGGGACGGGGGCGCCGGCGCCCCGGCACGTCAGCTACGGCCCGCTCATCTGCTTCGACGCCATCTTCCCCGAGATCGGCGTCGGCTTTGCCCGCGAGGATCCGGACTTCCTCGTCAACGTCACGAACGACGCCTGGTACGGCTTCTCGTCGGCGGCCTACCAGTTCCTCTCGATCGTGACGGTGCGGGCGGTCGAGACCGGCAAGGCCGTGGCCCGCTCCGCCAACACCGGCATCTCGGCCTTCATCGATCCGGCGGGCCGGGTCGTGCAGCGGACCTCCATCGGCCTCGTCGACACCGATGACGACAGCGTCTCGGCCGACCGGGCGGTGCCGCCGGTCCTGCTCGAGGGGCGCGTGCCGCTGCTTCGCGCGAAGACCCCCTACGTTGTGATCGGCGACAGCTTCGCCTATCTTTGCGCCGCTTTCGCGATCGCCGCCTGGTGGCTCGCCCGGAGGAGAGCGGCTCCGCCGCCGACGGGCGGAGTCCAAACGCCGTAGCAGCAGGGAGACGCGCCCATGCCCGTGGATGAGGTGAGAGAGCAGATGAAGGAGCTGTCCGTGAGGCTGTCGGACCTCCGGGGGCGCCTTTGACGTCGAGGGCAAGCGCGAGAGGGTGAAGGCCATCGAGGCCGAGGCGGCCGCGCCCGGCTTCTGGGATCAGAACCAGAAGGCGCAGGCGCTCCTCAAGGAGAAGGCCCAGCTCGAGCAGACCGTCGAGGCCTACGACCGCCAGCTGAGCGCCCTCGAGGACGCGGGCGTCCTGCTCGATCTCGCGGACGAGGCGAACGACGCGGCTTCGCGAGCGGAGGCTGCCCAGTCGGTCGCGGCCTCGGCGCGGGCCGTCGAGGCCATGGAGCTCTCGAAGATGCTCTCGGGGCCCAACGACCGGGCCGCCGCCATCGTCACCATCAACGCCGGCGCCGGCGGCACCGAGAGCTGCGACTGGGCCGCGATGCTCCTTCGGATGCTCTCGCGCTTCGCGGAGCGGCGCGGCTACGAGGTGGAGCTGACCGATCTTCAGCCCGGGGAAGAGGCCGGGGTCAAGAGCGCCGACTTCCTCGCGCGCGGGGAGTTCGCCTACGGCTACCTGAAGGCCGAGGCCGGCGTGCACCGGCTCGTCCGCATCAGCCCGTTCGACGCCGCGGCCCGCCGCCACACCTCGTTCGCCTCGGTCTTCGTGACGCCGGAGATCGAGGACGACATCCAGATCGAGGTCAAGGAGGCGGACATCCGCATCGACACCTTCCGCGCCTCCGGGGCCGGCGGGCAGAAGGTCAACAAGACCTCGTCGGCCATCCGCATCACCCACTTCCCCTCGGGCATCGTCGTCTCCTGCCAGAACGAGCGGAGCCAGGGGCGCAACAAGGATCTGGCGATGAAGATCCTGAAGTCGCGCCTCTACGAGCAGGAGCAGAAGAGGCGCGACGCCGAGCGCGACGCCGTCGAGGCCCAGAAGAAGGAGATCGGCTTCGGCTCGCAGATCCGCAGCTACGTGCTCGCTCCCTATCGGCTCGTGAAGGACCACCGGACCGGCGTGGAGAAGGGCAACGTGGACGCCGTGCTCGACGGCGACCTCGAGGAGTTCGTGACCGCCTGGCTCAAGGGCGTCCGCAACCCGAATCGGCCGTCGGACTAGCCCGTCGGGTCGGCGCGCCTCAGCCGAGCGCCTCGAGCACCTTCTGGGCGTGGCCGTCGACCTTCACGTTCGAGAAGATCTTGCGGATCCGCCCGTCCGGGCCGATGACCACGGTCGTCCGCAGGGTCCCCTTCACCTTCTTGCCGTACATCGTCTTCTCGCCGAAGGCGCCGTAGGCCTCGTGGACCTTCTGGTCGGGGTCCGAGAGGAGCGGAAAGGGGAGCTGGTACTTCTCCTTGAACTTCCTCTGCGCCTCGGGCGCATCCTTCGAGACGCCGACCACGGCGCAGTTCTGCTTCGCGAAGATCTCGACCTCGTCACGGAAGTCGCAGGCCTCGCGGGTTCAGCCGGGGGTGTCGGCCTTCGGGTAGAAGAAGAGGACGAGGTTTCTGCCGGCGTAGTCCGACAGCTTCACCGCCCTTCCGTCGTCCGCCGTCAAGGTGAAGGCAGGCGCCTTCTCTCCTTCGGCGGGTGGTGGCGAGAGCTTGGGCATCGTGACCTCCAGAGTGGGCCGAATTAAAGGATGAACTCGGAGCCGAGTCCAGCGTCGAACCGCTGGAGCGCCGCCGCTGCCTTCAGTAGCGCGGCACCGTCGGATCGACGGAGAGAGACCAGGCGTCGATCCCGCCGCGCAGGCTCTGGGCCCTGCGGCCGACCTGCTCGAGCAGCGCCGCGCCCGCGAGGCTGCGGACGCCCCGGTGGCAGTAGACCACCACCTCGCAATCCTCGGGGACCTCGTCGAAGCGCTCGGGCAGCTCGTGGAGCGGGATGAGGAGCGCCCCCGGCAGCGCCGCGAACGCGTACTCGTCCGGGTTGCGGACGTCGAGCAGGAAGGGGCGTTGGCCGTCCGGCCGCGCCAACGTCTCCGCGAGCTCCTCGACGCTGATCTCCCGCATCTAGGCCGCCGAGCAGAACTGCTCGTAGTCGATGAAGCCCGGGAACGGCACGCCCTCCGCGCAGACCGGGCAGCTCGGATCGCGCCGCAGCTTGAGCTCGGCGAAGCGGGTGCCGAGCGCCTCGAAGGTGACGAGCCGCCCGACGAGCGGCTCGCCCTTGCCGAGCACGAGCTTCAAGACCTCGTTCGCCTGGAAGAGGCCGATGATGCCGGGCAAGACGCCGAGCACCCCCGCCTCGGCGCAGGACGGGGCGAGCTCGGGCGGCGGCGGCTGCGGGTAGAGGCAGCGGTAGCAGGGCCCCTTTCCGGGCACGAAGGTCGTCACCTGGCCGTCGAAGCGGAAGATGGATCCGTGGACGTTCGGCTTGTTCAGCAGCACGCAGGCGTCGTTCAGGAGGTAGCGGGTGGGGAAGTTGTCTCCGCCGTCCACCACCACGTCGAACTGCGAGACGATCCGCTCGACGTTTTCGGAGGTGAGCCGCTCCTGGAACGGGATCACCTTCACGTCGGGGTTCAGCCTCTTGAGCGCCTGCGCGGCCGACTCCGTCTTGGGCCTGCCGAGCATCTCTTGGCCGTGGATCACCTGCCGCTGCAGGTTCGAGAGGTCGACGACGTCCATGTCGACGATGCCCAGGGTGCCGATGCCCGCCGCCGCGAGGTAGAGCGCCGCCGGCGAGCCGAGGCCGCCCGCGCCCATCAGCAGCACCTTGGCGTCGCAGAGCTTCACCTGCCCGCTCTCGCCCACCTCGGGGATGATGAGGTGGCGCCGGTAGCGCTCTTTCTGCTCGGCCGAGAGCAGCCGCGGCCTCTCGATGGGCAGCCCCTGATCGTGCCAGCGGTTGTAGCCGCCCGCCATGGAGGAGACGTTCGTGTAGCCGAGCTCGACGAGGCTGCGCGCCGCGAGCGCCGAGCGGACGCCGCCGGCGCAGTAGAGGATCAGCGGCGCCGACTTGTCGGGGAGCCGCTCCTCGATCCGCAGCTCGAGGAAGCCGCGCGGGATGCAGAGGGCGCCGGGCAGCTTGCCCTGGCCCGTCTCGTCCGCCTCGCGAACGTCGACGAGGGCGGGCGGGCGGGCGTCGCGCAGCAGTCGCTGGACCTCGTCGGTCCCGACCTCGCGGATCTGCCGCTTCGCGTCGCTGAGGAGCTCTTGGAACGTTGGCACGGAAAGCCTCTCGGTCTGGTAGGGAATCTTTTAACACGCCCCGTGTCGCTCCGCAAAGCGTGGCATACTGCGGGGCCGTGGGCTCTCTGTCGGGCAGACGCGCGCTCGTGACCGGGGCGGGGACGCGGCTCGGCCGCGCCATCGCCGACGGGCTCGCCGACGAGGGGGCGAGCGTCGCCTTCCACTGCCACTCGAGCCGGACCGGCGCCGACGAGGGCGCCGCCCGCGCGCGCCGGCTCGGCCGGACGGCGCTGGTCCTCGAGGCGGATCTCGCGGACTTCGCGGCCGCCCGCGCGCTCCCCGGCCGGGCGGCCGAGGCGCTCTCGGGTCTCGACCTCGTCGTCAACAGCGCGGCCCTCTTCGAGAAGCTGCCGTTCGAACGGATCTCCGAAGAGGCGCTCGAGCGGATCTGGGCGCTGAACTTCCGGGCGCCGTTCGCCATCTGCCAGGCCGCGGCGGGGCTCCTCCCCCGGCCCGGCGGCTGCATCGTCAACGTGCTCGACGTCGGCGCGGCGCAGCCCTGGCGCGGCTACGCCCACTACGGCGCGTCCAAGGCGGCGCTCGCCATGCTGACCCGCGAGCTGGCGCTCGAATTGGCGCCGGGGCTCCGGGTCAACGGCGTCTCCCCCGGGACCATCCTCTGGCCCGCGCAGGGCTACGACGCCGAGAGGCGGGCCCTCGAACTCGCCCGCATCCCGCTCGGGCGCGAGGGGCGCCCCGAAGACGTCGCCCGCGCCGTGGTCTTCCTCGCGACGAGCGACTACGTCACGGGCGAGATCCTGCGCGTGGACGGCGGGAGGGGAATCTAGCTCGGCCGGGCTGGATTCTGGCTGGGCGAGCGGTTATAACTGGGTCGACGCTCCGGCGAACGACCCGCCGGGCCTTCGGGAGATCCTCGAAATGGACGCCATCGCCACGACAGAGGCCCAGACCAAGCCCGCCCCCGCGGCCCCCCGCGCTCCGCGCAAGCCGCCCATCGAGATGACGCCGAAGGCCGTCGAGATGGTGAAGCGCGCCATGGTCGACCAGAAGCTCGACGGCTACACGCTGCGCGTCGGCATCGTCGGCGGCGGCTGCTCCGGCTTCAACTACGACCTCGACATCGTCAAGGAGACCCGGCCGACCGACTTCAAGTTCGATCTGGACGGCCTGCCGGTGGTCATCGATCCGATGAGCGCGCAGTACCTCAAGGGGACGCAGATCGACTACGTCGAGGGGCTCCAGGGTGCCGGGTTCAAGTTCAACAATCCAAACGCCAAGCACACCTGCGGCTGCGGCCAGTCGTTCAGCGCGTAGGCCGGCAGCGCGTAGGCCCGCAGCGCCTGGCTTCGCGCCGCTCGGGCGGATGGCCCTCGTCGCCGCGGCCCTGGCCGTCGGCTGTGGCACGCCCGGCTACACGAACGGGACCGTCGGCCCGCACCCGGGCGGCGGCGGCGGCGCGGGTGGCGGCGGCGGCAGCAGCGGCGATGGCGGACTCGCCGACGGAGGGCGCTCCGACGGCGGCGGCCTCGGCGCCGACGGCGGCTCCCCCGGGATGAGCTGCGAGGGCTGCGACCCCACGCTCACCGGGAGCTGCCCCTCGGCCGAGAGCTGCCTCACCGAGAATCTGACCACCGGCACCGCCTACGTCTGCGGCGACCCGGCCTCCGGCCAGACCGGCTGCGCCTTCTGCACGCCGAGCGATCCGCAGAACGGCGGCTGCCCGAACGGCGAGAGCTGCCAGGGCGTCACCGGCCCCTCGGAGTACTACTACCTCTGCGAGCCCGCGAGCGGCGACGCCGGCAGCGACGCCGGCGTCTGAGCCTGTAGACGAACCCCCTCCTTGCGGGACGCCGTGCTGGCCCCCACTCTTTCGAAGCTCGGCTGAACTCGCCGGGCCCTTAGGGGGGGCGCCGTGCCAGTCCATTCGCCTGCTTCGCGCCGGGCGGCAATCGCCGCGCTGGTCGCCGGAATCTTCGTCGGCTGCGGCGAGGTCCCGCCGCCGCTCGCCCAGGGAGTCGCGCCGCCGATCCGGGCGACGGGGCGCGGCGGCGGCCTCTCGGCCGGGCCGTCGAGCGGCGACGGCGGCGCGCCGCTCCTGCTCGCCGGCGCCGCGTCGGCCGGCTGCCTCT
>JAJXUD010000017.1 GCA_021783235.1 Myxococcales bacterium
CGCCGTCGCCGCCCCGTCCGTGGGCCCCGCGCCCCAGCCGCTCGTGCGGCCCGAGCCGAGGCCCGAGCCCGCGCCCGAGGCCGACGAGCCCACCCCGGCCGCCAACGACGAGGGGCCCGAGGACCTCGAGCTCTCCCCGGAGCGCTTCCCCTGGCTCGCCGACCTCGGCCGCAACCTCACCTCGCTCGCGGCCCACGGCGGCATCGACCCGGTGGTCGGAAGGGACCGGGAGATCGACGAGGTCATCGACATCCTCGGCAAGCGGCGGGCGAACAACCCGATCCTCGTCGGGGAGCCGGGGGTGGGCAAGACCGCCATCGCCGAGGGGGTGGCGCAGAAGCTGCTCGAGCTGCGCGAGCGGGGGCAGGACGAGCGGATCCTCGTCGAGCTCGACGTCGCCTCGCTCGTCGCCGGCACCCAGCTCCGCGGCTCATTCAGCGAGAAGCTGAACGGCATCAAGGAGGAGGTCCGAAAGGCCGGCGGGCGGGTGATCGTCTTCATCGACGAGATCCACACGCTGGTCGGCGCGGGCTCCACGGGCGAGGGGCCGCAGGACGCGGCGAACGAGCTCAAGGCGGCTCTGGCGCGCGGCGAGTTCCCCTGCATCGGCGCCACCACCCACGACGAGTTCCGAAAGTTCATCCAGGGCGATCCGGCGCTCGAGCGCCGCTTCTCCCCCGTCTTGGTCCCCGAGCCCTCGGTGCCCGAGACCGTCGAGATCCTCCGCGGCGTCGCGCCGCGCTACGAGGAGCACCACAAGGTCCGCTTCGACCCCGAGGCGCTCGAGGCGGCGGCGGTCCTCTCGGCCCGCTACGTCTCCGACCGCTGCCTGCCCGACAAGGCGCTCGCCGTGCTCGACCAGTCGGGCTCGCGGGCGCGGCGCGAGGGGGCGAGCGAGGTCGGGGCCGAGGCCATCGCCCGGACCGTCGCGAAGATCGCCGGCATCCCCGAGGAGCGGCTGCTCTCGCGGGGGGCCGAGCGACTCCTCGGGCTCGAGGCGGATCTCGCCGCCAGGGTCATCGGCCACCGCGAGGCCATCGCCCGGCTCGCCGCGGCCGTGCGGCGCAGCTCCGCCGGCTTCCACGCGCGCCGTCCCATCGGCTCGTTCCTCTTCGTGGGCCCCACCGGCGTCGGCAAGACCGAGCTCGCCAAGGCGCTCGCGGCCTCCCTCTACGGCGTGCCCTCCGCGCTCGTCCGGCTCGACATGAGCGAGATGAGCGAATCGCACGCGGTGGCCCGGCTGGTCGGCGCCCCCCCGGGCTACGTCGGCTTCGGCGAGCCCGGCCAGCTCACCGAGCCGGTGCGCCGCCGCCCGTCGTCGGTGGTGCTGCTCGACGAGATCGAGAAGGCCCACCGCGACGTGACCCTGCTGCTGCTCCAGGTCCTCGACGAGGGCCGGCTCACCGACAGCCGCGGCCGCCACATCGACTTCTCGAACGCGGTCGTGATCCTGACGACGAACCTCGGCGCCGAGGCGTTCGGCAAGGGCGCGGCGCCGATGGGCTTCGGGCGGGCGGAGGGAGAGGGGGACGCCTCGTCGCAGCGCGCCGTCGAGGCGGCCCGGCGGCAGATGCCTCCCGAGCTCTGGAACCGGATCGACGAGAAGCTCGTCTTCCCGCCGCTCTCGCGCGAGCAGCTCGCCCGCGTGGCGCGGCTGCTCGTTCAGGCCTCGAGCCAGCGGCTCGACGAGGAGCGGCGGATCCGCTACGAGGCCAGCGACGCGGTGATCGCGCTCCTGCTCGACCGGGGCGGCTTCGACGCCGAGCTCGGCGCCCGGCCGCTGCGGCAGACGCTGCAGCGGCTCGTGGAGGCGCCGCTCGCGGAGAAGATCCTCACCGGAAAGATCGCCCAGGGGGATCGGGTGGCCGTGGAGATCGCGGACGGCGAGCTGGCCTTCCGGCGGCTGGGTGGCGAGGACTGACTCGGTGCCCCCTCGCCCCTCGTGAGCCTCTCCCTCTACGTCGTCGGCTGGGGCCGGATGGGCTCGGCGCTCGCCCTCCAGGCGAGGGCGGGCGGCGTGCGGCTCGTGGGCGCGCTGAGCCGCCACCAGAGCTCCATCGCGCGCGCCCGGCGCGCCGGCGTCGCCGCCTCCAAGGTGCAGCCGCGCTCCCTCGCGGCCGACCTGGTCGTCCTCGCGGTGCCCGACGGCGCCATCGCCGCCGCCGCCCGGGCGCTCGCGCGCGTCTCCCTTTCGCCGGGCGCCACCGTGGCGCACCTCTCGGGCGCCCTCGACCTCGCGCCGCTCGCCCCGCTCCAGGGCCGCGCCTCCCTGGGCTCGCTCCACCCGCTCTGCTCGGTGGCGAGCTCGGAGACCCCGCTCGCGGGCGCATCTTGCGCCGTCGACGGCGACCGCGCCGCCCGGCGACGCCTCCTCGCCCTCGCCCGCGCGGTCGGCCTCCGCCCCCTCTCGCGCCCGCCCCGCGACCGGACCCGCTACCACCTCGCCGCGAGCCTGCTCGCGAGCGGCGCGGCCACGCTCGCCGACCTCGCCGCCGAGATCGCCGCCAGCGCCGGCCTCCCCCGGCGGGAGGCCGAGCGCGCGCTCGCGACGCTGCTCGCCTCCGTGGCCGGCAACGTCTCCCGCCTCGGCGCCGCCCGGGCGCTCACCGGGCCCGTCGTCCGGGGCGACGCCGCCACCGTCGCCCGCCACCTCGCCCTCCTCGATCGCGAGCCCGACACCCGCGCGCTCTACCGGGCCGTCGCCCGCGCCGCGCTCGCCCTCGGCGGCGACGGCGATCCTCGCGGGCGCAAGGCGATTTCGCGTATGCTCTCGCGGCCTTGAAACGCCACGACCTCCCCTTCCTCGCCCTGCTCCTCGGCTTTGGCCTCGTCGTCTACCTGCCCGGGCTCGCCCACCCGAGCCTCTGGAACTGGGACGAGTCGATCCACGAGGCGGTGGCCCGCGGCGTCTACGACAGCTTCCTGACGCCCCACGTCCTCGTCGAGCCGTTCTACCCGATGAGCGCCAACGAGTGGGTCAACGCCGGCGTCTGGCTGCACAAGCCGCCCCTGCCCTTCTGGATCGGCGCGACGCTGATGCACCTCTTCGGGATCTCGCCGCTCGGGCTTCGGCTCACCGCCTGCGCCGGCATGCTGCTCGCGGCCGCCGCGCTCTTCCTCCTCACGCGGAGCCAGCTCTCGCGCCCCTGGGCGCTCCTCTTCTCGGGGGCCTTCCTCGCCCTGCCCTGCGCCTGGCGGATGGTGCAGGGCTACCAGTTCGGCGACGTCACCGACACCAGCCTCGTCGGCTTCGTCTCGCTCGCCATGCTGCTCGTCCTGCGGGCGACCGAGAGCCGATCGAACCGGCTCGCGGCCCTCGCAGGCGTCGCCGTCGGCCTCGGCTTCCTCTGCAAGAGCGCGCTCGCGCTCAGCCCCCTCGGGGTCGCGTTCGCGCTCGCGCTCCTCGGCGCCGCGGGGCTCTGCGAGGGGCCGCGCTTCCGGCAGCTCGCCTTCATGGTCGCGCCGATCCTCGCGCTCGCCCTCCCCTGGGAGATCTACTGCGCCGTCCGCTGGCCGGCCCTCAACCGGATCGAGACCCTCCACACCTTCGGCCACCTGAGCGGCGTCAGCGTCGAGAACTGGATCCGGCCCGTCGACGCCATCTTCAACGAGGTCCACGAGACCGAGCTGTCGCCCCTGCCGCTCGCCCTGCCCATCGTCGCCGGCGTCTGGCTCGCGATCCGGGCGCTGCGCCGGCGCGAGACCCCCGTCGTGCTCGCGGCTCTCTGGCTCTGGGCCGACTGGATCGTGCTCACCGCCGCCAAGGTGAAGGTCCCCGGCGTCGCCTGGAGCGCCGTCCCCGCGATCTTCTTCGCGCTCGCGCTCGCCTTCCGCGACGCCTGGCGGCGTCCCGCCCTCGCCCTTCCGCTCCTCGGCGCCCTCGCGAGCCCCGCCCTCGCCCGCGCCTTTCCCGCGCTCTCGCGGCTGAGGATGCGGCTGCCGGACGCCCTCCTCGAGACCCGCACTCGCCCCGGCCTCGGCGAGGGCCTCGCCGCCGCGGGGATCGCCCTCGCCCTGGGCCTCGTCATCGTCGCGCTCGGCCGGCTCGGCTCGCCGCTGCGCTGGCTCGCCGGCGCGGCGGCGGGCGCCGCGGCGCTCTGGCTCGTCCTCCTCGACGTGCCGCGCGCCCAGGCGAAGGACCGCGCGGGGCTCGAGATCCAGTCGCTCTACGACTACGCGCGCGAGGTCGGGCTCGCCATCGACCGGGGCAGCCCCAAGAAGAGCGTCGTCTTCCTCGGGGCCCAGCGCGATCCGCCCGGCTCCTTCGGCGTGCAGGAGCTCGTCTTCTGGAGCGGCCGCATGGTCTACCGGCGGCCGCCCGACCTCGAGGCGGCCCGCGCCCACGGCTACGAGCCGCTCCTGGTCTCGCCCCGCGCCGAGCCGTTCCGCGAGGTCGCGGGAGTCCCGGCGACCGCCTGGGCCCGCGCCTACGACCTCGCCGACCCCGCGCCACCGCCGCCGCTGCCCCTGGGCGTCACCCCGCTCGGCGCCCGCTCCGGACCCACCACGGTCCTCGGCTACGCGGCGGCGCCCGCCGACGCCACGCACGGCC
This sequence comes from Myxococcales bacterium, assembly GCA_021783235.1. GTDB lineage: Bacteria > Myxococcota > Myxococcia > Myxococcales > JAKAPL01 > JAJXUD01. Next base: position 4,553 of record JAJXUD010000017.1, read on the forward strand.
GCTGGGCCTTCTACCTCCACGCCGACGGCTACCCGGCGCCCGTGCCCATCGTCTTCCACACCCGCCACGGCGACGCGCGGACCAACCTCGAGCCCGGCGACAGCCTGGTCTCGCCGGGCCAGCTCGCCGGCGCGAGCTGGTTCGTCGCCCCGCTCATCGGCCCCCCGCCCGGCGAGGTGACGTCGCTGGAGCTGCTCCCCCCGCAGCCCCCCTCCCCGGCCCAGCCCCCCTGGTTCCCGATCCGGCGCTGAGCGGAGCCTCCTCTGACATCGATGTCCCGGTCCCTCTCGCGACCTTCGAGCCTCGGGCGCTGATCGCAGCATATCTTGCTGCTTGGCAGTGGCATCTCGTTTGCGTAGTCGCACAGCGACGACCCAATCGACCACGCCCCGAGGCCAACCATGAAAAACGCCCCCGCCCTCCTCGCTTCCCTGTCCCTGCTGGGCGGCTGTGGCGCGACAGGGGTTCAGGGTCTGAAGAACGTCGCGTGCGACACGAAGCTCGTCCTTCAGCCCGAGCCCGCGCTGACCGTCAACGGCTCAAATCCGGTCGTGCTGAGCGTGGAGCCCGCTGGGCCGGCCAGCTCTGCAGACTGCCCCATCGTCAACGGACAGGCGTCCATCGATGGAACGACGATGCAGCAGTTCGACCAGGGCGGCAACCAGCTCGCCTTCGATGGGGACGAGGTCTGCCACTCTCCAAGCTTCGCGCTCGATCTGCTCGAAGGAAACGACATCAACCTCAGCCAGTCCTTCCCATCGAACGAGCTTCAGGTGAAGGTTCAACTCCACGACGGCACGGCGACCTGGAGCATGACCGTGGTGGCACCCTTCGACCAGCGCCGCATCTCCCTCATCTCGCCAGCCGATGGCGTGCTTCACGGTGGAGACGCGGTGGTGCTCGCCTACTCCCCGCCGACCGACGTCCTGACCAAGGTGGCGGTGGGATTCAATGCCGACGGCGAAGCGGCCGACGCCGGCTTTTTCCTCGGCGATGGCGGCGTCACGGTCACGAGTGCGGACCTCATCGAGTTCACGGTTCCTCGAGGGCTCGCGGCGGCGGCGGGGACGCTTGGCGTCAGCGCCTCGACCTCGGCGCAGATACTGGCATGTAGCGGGCCTGCTACATGCCAGGCTCCCTTGCCTGCCACCGCCCTCTCCGTTCCAGTCTCGACCGCCAACTGACCCAGCCTAGGTTCACGCCCCACCGCCTCAGAGCACCGTCACCAGCATCGCGTAGAGCGCCTCGTAGCCCGAGAGTCCCGGGCCGTACCCCTGCGGCTCGGAGAGGATCAGCAGCGTCGCGGTGGCCCCCCGCTGCGCGTCCTGCGGCGCCTGGATCGTCAGCGCGGCCGTCTGCCCCACGCCGATGGTCGGGGTCGAGAGGGTGGCCGTCGGCGTGAAGCTCGCGCCCGTGGAGAGCCCCGGGCCCACCCCGACCGCGATCGGCCAGGGCGAGAGGGCGCCCTTCGACCAGCCGACCAGCGTCACCTCCGACTGGCCGCCCGCCTGGACGGTGGGCATCGACGGGCTCGCGTAGACCGTGTGGTAGGGCGACGTCTGGTCGGGCAGGCAGGGGTCGTCGCCCGCCGCCGCCGCCGAGTTGGACCAGATCCGCGAGAGCGTGAAGCCCTGATCCAGCTCCGAGAGCGGGAAGCAGAGATCCCCCACCTCGACCCCCTGCAGCGCGACCGCCCAGGGGTTCGTGGGCACGAGCTGCCAGGTCCCTTCCGAGATCGGGTAGGGATCGGTCGCCGCCTCCATGATCTCGTGCGAGGCCGCCCCCTGCACCTCCGCCGCCGCCGTGGCCGCGTCGATGGACGGGCAGGTGGGCACCACCGCGTACGGGAACGGCGGCGAGTGCGTCTGGTCCTCCGAGTGGTAGCCGGCGGCGATGGTGCAGCTCACCGCGTCGTTCGCGGCGTCGGTGACCGTGGTCGTCGCCGGGAAGTAGACGAGGTAGAGCGTCTCGCCGTCGGGCGGAGGGACCGTGCCCTGGGCGATCCACTGGGTCAACGAGCCGTCGATCTGGTAGTCGGCGATCTGCGCCGGCGCGCTCTGGGGCAGCTCGATCTTCGCGCGGTGCGTCCCCGGCCCGACGCCGTAGTCCTTGCCGGCGGCGCTGATCCAGTCGGAGGCGACCACGAAGTCGCCGAACGCCTCGTCGGTCGCCCGCAGCGGGTCGTCGGCGTAAGTGATGGTGACGAGCTCGACCTTCGCGAGCACCGGCCCCGAGAAGTGGGTGAGCTGCGGCAACCCCACCGGCGACAGCGCCCCACCCTTGCCGCCACAGGCGACGAGCGAGAGCGCGGCGACGACGAGCCGGCGGGCGGCGGCCATGACCCGAGCGTAGCGCGCCACGCCTCCCGAGGCGAGCCGCGACCGCCGCGCCCTGAGCCGTCGAGTCGAGGTAGGGAGGGCCGTCGCCGGCAACCCCTCGTCCTCGATGGCCAGGCCAACGGTACGCGAGCGCAACCCCTCGCGCGACGGCGTTCACTCGCGAAGGTCTCGTCGTGTACACTCGGTCCGGGTGCCTGCGAGCCCTGCGCGAGGAGCCCCTCCTCGTCGCGAGGCTCGCCGAACGGAGCGGGAGACTGCAATTGATTCAGGTGATCCTGCTGATTCAGCTCGCCGTTACCCCGCAGCGGTCTCGGGAGGCGCGAGAGCTGGTACACGCCTCGATGGCCGACTACGACACGGGCCACTTCGAGAAGGCGTTGGCCGAGGCGGAGCAGGCCTACCGGCTCGACCCCCTCCCCGAGATCCTCTTCAACATCGGGCAGGCGAACCGCGCGCTCGGTCGCTGGCGGACGGCGCTCTTCTGCTTTCAGCGCTACCTCGCGAAGCTGGCCACGGCCCGAAACCGGCCGGTGGTCGAGGCGCTCGTGGCCGAGGCGCAGCGGCACCTGAAGGACGGTGAGGCGAGACTCGGCGCGGCCCAGCCGGCGCCTCGGCCGCTGGTCGTCGTCGCGTCGCCTCCCCCGGCACCATGGCGGCGGGAGAGCGCGCCGCCCGCGGCCGTCACCGCGCCGGCCGCGCCACCGCCAACGGCGAGTCACGGCCACGCGGCGGCTTGGCTGCTCGGCTCGGCGGCGCTCGTCAGCCTCGCGGTGATGGCGATCGGCATCGTCCAGCTGGAGAGCTTCGAGCGACAGGTCGCCTCGCTGGGGCAGCCGGCGGGCTTCACGAGCCTCGCGAGCTGGAACGCAGCTCAATCGAGCGCCACCCGACGGCTTCCGGCGGCCCAGGACTGGGAGGCGGCGGCCTTCGCGACCGGGGCCCTGGCGCTCGGGACGGGAACCGCGGCGGTGCTCACGTGGTGAGACCCCTCTTCGCCGCGGGCTCCGCGCTGTTTTTCGCCGGCTGCCTCAGCGTGCCCTCCTCGGCGCCGGTCGGCCTCCCCTGCCCGAACGGCGCCTGCCCTCCCGGCCAGGCCTGCACGGGCGGCGTCTGCGAACTCGCGGCGGCGACCAGCGGTGGCTCGACCAGCGGTGGCTCGACCAGCGGTGGCTCGACCAGCGGTGGGAGCACGTCGGGCGGAGTCGCCGACGGCGGCGCGAGCGACGGCGGGGCGCCGGACGGCAGCATTGGGCCTTTCGACCCCGACGCGGGCCTGGTGCTCGCCTCCGGCAGCTACAGCTTCACCTCGGTGAACATCCCCGCGGGCGTCACCGTCACCGTCACCGGAGGCGGCGTGCTGGAGCTTCGGGCCACCGGGCCGATCACCATCAGCGGCACGCTGGACCTGAGCGGCTCGCCAGGCGCGAACTGCGCAGCCGGCTCCACCTTCGCAGGAGGGGGCGCGACCGGCTCGGCCGCCTACGTGGCGCCGGACAGCGCGACGCAGGGGCTTCCGGCGCCCGGTGGCGAGGGCGACGCGGGCTCGGACGGCCAGCCCAACGCGACCGTCCCCGGCGGCCTCGGCGGCCGCCTCGGGGGAGGCGGCTCCACTTATGGCGGCGCCGGTCCCGGCGGAGGCGGCGGCTGGGCCGGCGGAGGGGGCGGGGGATCTCCAGTCAAGTGCGGAGGGGCCGGCGGCGGCCCGGGCGGAGGGCCCGGCGGCTGCGTGCAATCGGCGTTCACCGCACCGGGCATCGGCGGCGGCGGGGGCGACGCCGGCTCGCCTCTCTACAACGGTGAGGACGGCACCACTCCGGACTCCGGGGTCGGCGGCTGCGGGGCAGGCGGTGGCGGCGGCAGCATCGGCGCGCAGGCGGCGCTGGACCTCGCGGTGGCGAGCAGCTTCTACCCCGGGAGCGGCGGGGGAGCGGGCGGCAGCGCAAACGGTCCTCAGTGCGGCGGAGGCGGAGGCGGGGGCGGGGGCGCCCTGCGCCTCTCGAGCGACACCAGCATCACCATCGACCCGGGAGGCCAGCTCCTCGCCAACGGGGGCGCGGGCGGTAAGAGCACCGGCGTCAACGCCGCGGGGGGCGGCGGCGGCTCCGGCGGCGCCATCGTCCTCGAGGCTCCCTCCGTCACCGTCGCCAGCGGTGCCACGGTCAGCGCGGCTGGCGGCCCGGGTGGCAGCTGCGGCGCGACCAGCTGCAGCTGCGGCGGGCCCGGCGGGGCCGGGGGCCTCGGCCGCATCCGCCTCTCGCTGAACCAGAGCCAGTCCTCGCTCGCGGCGACCGCGTTCGCCCCGCCGCTCCTCGACGGCGGGATCGCCAACGCGCCTGGCTACGCCGATGTCGAGCCCTACTCCCCTTCGGCCCAGATCCGTTGACCCTTGGGATGAGGAGGGGGCCCCGAATGTCCCTACCGCCAAGCCGCCCGGAGACGCCCCTGATCGCCCCAAGCCGACTGTTCGCCCTCGTCCCGAGAATCTCCACCGCGGGCGGTACGAGGCCAGGAAAAGGAGCGGGCATGAAGTGGTGCTGCGTCGCCGTCGCGTGTCTTGGGACCTTGGGCGCGGGCGGCTGTAAGCGCGCCGCCGGCGCCGATGCTGGGATCAGCGACGCTGCCACCGCGGACGCCGGCAGCGCCGAGGCCGCCGCCACCATCAACGGCACCGTGCTCCTCGACGGCCTGTGCGATCCGGCGGCCGATGCGTCGGTCAGCTTGCTGGGCGGCGGCCTCGCCACCGTCACGGACGCCGATGGTCGCTACCAGCTGACGGGCGTGCCCCAAGGGGCGGTCTTGCAGGTGACCGGGCCGGGGCTCGTGCCCACGCTCTCCGCGGCGCACAACTTCACGGCGCAGACCGAGAGCGTCGATCTGGCCGCGGTGCGGCAGGCGACGTTCGACTGGCTGCCACTCGTCTCCGGGCTGCCAGCCAACCCAGACGCAGGGGTGGTCCTGTTGGCCCTGGTCAATGGGCAGCAGTTCCCCGTGGGCGATGTGACGGTGAGCCTGGAGCAACCCGATGGCGGGCCAGCGGCCGGCGAGCGCCGCTACGCCTTCTCCAGCGGCGGGGTCGTCCTCTTCGACGACGGCGACGGCGGGCTTCCTTCGACGGAAGCGGACCTGGGCCTCGTGATTTTCTTCGACGTACCCGCCGGGAGCTACCGGGCCCAGGCCAACCGAGGCGGCTTCATTTTTCCCCCGCTGCAGCTGGAGGTGGCGGCAGGGGCGGCGACGGTGGCCTTCTACCCGGGCGACGGAGACGGCGGAACGGCGCCGGTGGCGGTGACGGGCACCGTGCAGAGTACGCCGCCGAGCTGCGAGACGGGGACCTCCCTCACCCCCCTGCCGGGCGCGCGCGTGCTGGTGCAGGCGTGGGACGACGGCGGCAGCTTCGAGGGAACGACCGATGACGCCGGCACCTTCCAGGTGGCGGTGCCGATCTTCCGCCGGAGAATCGACCTCACCGTCTCCGCCGCGGGCTACCCCACGACGAGGACCCGCGGCTTCTGCGCCTTGCCCACCGCCTTCAACACGACCAACGTCGAGCTGTTCAACAGCGCCTTGGAGAGCGACTGGCTCAACATCGCCCTCGGCGATCAGCTGCCTGCCGCCGACGCCGGCTACATCCAGGCCGTGGTCGGTCGCCAGTCGCTGACAGGTGCGACGGCGCTGGCGGGGGCCACGCTCCGGCTGGAGCCCAGCGTGGCTTCGCCGGTCGCCTACGACCTCGGCTGGGGCACGGTCGAGACGTGCGCCTCGAAGCGCTGCGCGAGCGCCGCGGACTGCGCCACCACCGAGCGCTGCGAGGGCGGCGAGTGCCTCTTGGGTCCTTCGGGCCCGCTGTGTGACCCGTGCGATGCCGGTGCCTGCGCCGCCGGCTACCAGGCCGAGTTCGTCAATAACCTGGCGACGGGCAGCCCGACGTGCCACTGCCTGCCCGCGCGTTCCAGTTGCCCTCCCCCGGAGGCCTGTCCCTCGGGGACGTTCTGCTTCCCGTATGGCCAGTGCAGTGGCGGGCCCGAGCTCGACGCCTGCCTGCCCGAGGGCCAGCGCCCCATCGGCACCGAGGTGAACTCCTCGGGCGTGGCGTACTACGCGATGATTGCGAACGTGCCGGAGGGCATCTACCGGCTGATCGCGGACACCGATGGCGGGCTCCTCTCCGCGTGGGTGCGCGTCAGCCCCGGGATTGCCCACGCGGTCGAGGTGACGGACCCCTGACGGCTGGCGCCGGGAGCGCGGGCGGCCGACGCGGCGGCGCTGCGACTGCGGGGCCTGCTTGCGCGAGGCCCGTTCGCTCCGGGACTTCGGGGGGCACCGGGGGAAGCACCCCTTTGACTCCCCCCCCGGCAGCCAAAGATGATGCGCGGCCATGCGCTCGCTCAGCCCTCTTCTCCTCCCCCTCCTCGTCGCCGCCCCCGCCCTCGCCGTCAACCCGGCCTGGCCGAACCCCAACGCCACGCGGGCGGAGCTGGCGCTGCCGCAGAACTGGCCGGACGATCCGAACTACGGCTACGTGGTCAAGGAGGTCTGCCCATCGGGGCCCCTCGCGGGGCAGACGGTCTTGCGGCCGCAGCGGGGCCAGTGGAACCTCTGGGGCTTCTACCCGCCCGACACCGAGGACCCGTGCGGCGATCCGTCGGTGATCGGCTGGCAGCTCGGTAGGACGCTCCTGCCAGAGGAGCGGCAGGCGATGAGCGGCACCGGCCTGTCGGCGGACGTGGCCTGGACGATGACGACGGGCGACCCGCGGGTGCTCATCGCGGTCCACGACTCGGGCGCGATCTGGTCGCAGCCGGACCTCGTCAACAAGTGGTTCTTGAACCAGGGCGAGCTGCCGAAGCCGATCCGCGCCGACGGCACCGAGTGCCCGGCCTACGACTGCAACGGCGACGGCGTCTTCAACGTGCTCGACTACACCTCGGGGAGCGGCCACGACCAGCCCACCTTCGACAAGGTGACGGACCCGCGCATCCTCGCCTTCCAGTGCGCGAAGAACCCCGAGTGCCGCGGCGACGTGAACGGTAACGGCCTCTTGGATCCCGAGGACCTCATCGCGGTCTTCTCGAACGGCAAGGACGACGACGGCAACGGCTTCGTCGACGACATCTGCGGCTGGGACTTCTACGAGGGCGACAACGACCCGGCGGACGACGTCTTCTACGGCCACGGCACGGGAGAGGCGCTCGACTCGGCGGCCGAGGCGAACAACGGCATCGACAACGCGGGAGTCTGCCCCGACTGCCGGGTCATGCCGATCCGGGTGGGCGACAGCTTCATGGCCGACGCGGACCACTTCGGCGAGGGGGTGCTCTACTCGCTCTCGATGGGCGCGCAGGTGATCCAGGAGGCGCTCGGCTCGCTCGACGCGACCCCGCTGATGCAGCGGGCCATCGACGCCGCCTACGCGCGGGGCACGATCGTGATCGCCTCGGCGGCCGACGAGGACAGCCAGCACCACAACTGGCCCGCCAACGCCGAGCACACGATGGTCGTCCACGCGGTGCGGTACGACTCGCCGGACGCCCAGACCGCGACCTCCTTCATCCGCTACAACGACTGCACGAACGGCGGCGGCCACCTCGGCCTTTCGACGCCCGGCGTCTACTGCTCCTCGGAGGCGACGGGCAAGAGTTCGGGCCACGCCGGCCTCATCTACTCGGCCTGGCTGAAGTACCACCCGAACGACCCGCCGCTGACCAGCCCCGAGGTGATGCAGATCCTCTGGACCTCGGTCGAGGACATCGACGTCCCCGGCTCGGCGCAGAACCCGTCGCTCTACCCGTCGGGCCCGGGCTGGGACTGGCCCTTCGGTTACGGCCGCAACGACGCCGGCGCCTCGGTCCAGGCGGTGAAGGACGGCCGGATCCCGCCGGAGGTGGACGTCACCTCGCCGGGCTGGTTCGAGACGATCGACCCCGGCCAGCGGCCCACGGTCGCCATCGCGGGCCACGTCTCGGCTGCCCGCGCGATCTCCTACGACTACACGGTGCAGGTGGCCCCAGGGCTCCAGCCCGCGCCGGCCGACTTCCAGACGGTGGCGCAGCTCTCGGGGATCGCCCGCCCCACGGACGGCCCGCTCGCCTCCTTCGACCCCTCGACCCTCGTCGCCAATCCCTCGGCGGTCTCGACCGATCCGAACGCCTTCGCCGCCACGGTGGTGGTGAGCGCGGTGGCCCACTACGGCGCCCCGGTGGGCGACGTGCCCGGGGTCTTCCGCAAGTCGTTCTTCGTCCACAAGGACCCGGACCTCTTTTCGGGCTTCCCGCTCTACCTCGGCGCCTCCGGCGAGAGCTCGCCGCACCTCGTCGACCTCGACGGTAGCGGCAAGGACACCATCGTGCTCGCCACGACGGACGGGAAGGTCCACGCGATCCGCTGGGACGGCAGCGAGCTGCCCGGCTGGCCGGTGAAGGTCGATCCGCCCACGGACGTCTCGGCCAACCCGGCCTTCGTCAGCTTCGCGCCCGACGGGCCGGTCGAGGGGCAGGGGCAGGCGATCACGGCGACGGTGGCGGTGGGAAGCCTCGCCGGGGACGGGACGCTCGACGTCGTCGCCTCCACGGTGGACGGCCGGGTCTACGCCTGGAACACGAGCGGCGCGCTCTTGCCGGGCTTCCCGGTGGCGGCCGACCCGAGCCACTACCTCGACGGCACCCACGACAGCACCCAGCCCGACGGCACGAAGGTGACCTACGAGCTCGACAAGGGCTTCTTCGCGTCGCCGGCGCTCGCCGACCTGGGCAAGGATGGAAAGCTCGAGATCGTCCAGCCCGGCGAGGACGGCTGGCTCTACGTCTGGGACGGCGACGGCAAGCCGTACCCGGGCTTCCCCTTGGAGATCTACGACCCGGCCGGCGAAGGGGGCCTCATCGAGCACACCCGCCTGATGACCACCGCGGCGGTCGGCGACATCGACGGCGACGGCTTCCCCGAGATCGTCATCGGCTCGAACGAGCGCTTCGGCGCGGTGGACTGCCGCGCCTACGCGATCCACCACGATGGCAGCCTGCACGCGGGCGGGCCGTACCTGCCGGGCTGGCCGGTGAACCCGAAGGGGCTGCGCAACGAGTTCTTGCCGGACGTCGGCGAGGGCGTCCCGAACTGCGCGGCGATGGCCGATCTGAACGGCGACGGCAAGCTCGAGGTGTCGATCCAGGGCATGGCCGCCCAGCCGCAGTTCTTCGACGGGACCGGCAAGCTGCTCGGCCTCGCGGACGACGCGGCGCTCGGCGCGCAGTCGGCCTGCTCGCCGCAGAACGACCTGCCCTACGAGGTCGCCATCAGCTACGGCTCGTTCGGCGACGTCGACGGCGACGGCAAGGTGGACTTCGTCGACGGCACCGTTGGGCTGCTCTACGCGGCGAGCGGGCTGTCCGGGGCCAACCGGGCGACGCCCGGCCACGAGGTGGCCGCCTGGTCGGTCGAGAAGGACCTCGGCGACCAGGGGATCGGCTTCGTCAGCGCCTCGCTGCCCGGCTTCCCGGCCCCCGCGGCCGACTTCCAGTTCTTCATGAACTACACGATCGCGGACATCGACGGCGACGGGAAGAACGAGGTCGTCTCCGGCACCGGCGTCTACCTCGTGACGGCCTACCGCGCGGACGGGAGCCAGCCGGCAGGCTGGCCGAAGAACACGGGCGGCTGGCTCCTCGCGACGCCGGCGGTGGGCGACATCGACGGCGACGGGCTCATCGACGTCGTGGTCCCGAGCCGGGAGGGCTGGCTCTGGGCCTGGCACGGCCACGGGCGGGCGGATCGGAAGATCGAGTGGGAGGGCTTCCACCACGACGCGCAGAACAGCGGCAACTACGCGCAGCCGCTCGAGGTGCGACACGGTCCCTCGGTGTCGACGCCGCCCGCGACCGGCTGCCACTGCAGCGCCGGGGGCGGCGAGGGGCTGCTCGCTCTCCTCGGCCTCGCGGCGCTGAGGCGACGCCGCCGCTGACGGGGCGTCGTGCTCACATTGGGCGTTGGATGAGCACGACCGTCGCCACCCGCCACCGGCTCCACCCGCTCGCCGTCGGCAGCGCTGGGAGCCTCTTCCTCTCGGGGGCCCTCGCCGGGCTCTGCGGCGGTGCGGCCATGGCGGCGCTCGCCCTCTTGCTCGCCGCGACCTCCGGCGGGGCGGCCGATCGACCGATCCTCGGCATCGCGTCCTTCTTCCTCGGCACGCCGGCACTCTCGGCGGCGACCCCCGGGGTGCTGGCCTTGGGCGTCGGCGTCCACCTCGTCGTCTCGATGGCGCTCGGAGTCCTGTTCGCCGGCGTCTTCGGCGGCATGCCGATGGAGGCGATCATCCCCTGGGGGATCCTCTACGGCCTCGTCGTCGTCCTGATCCTCCGCTTCGTGGTGCTCCCGACCGCCAACCTGTCGTTCGAGGGGCCGTTCTCCGTGCTGGTGGCCGAGCACGCGCTCTACGGGGCTAGCCTCTGGCTGCTGCTCCCGTTTCGGCAGGCGATCGAGGGGTAGATCCCGAGGGCGCTCGTGGAGCCCGACGGGACGACGACTTAGCTTACGGGCGGTATGGCGCGCGCGATCTGGAGCGGGTCGGTGAGCTTCGGCCTCGTGAACATCCCGGTGAAGCTCTACCCCGCGATCGTGGACAAGGGGGTCCACTTCCACCAGCTTCACGGCCGGGACGGCGCCCGGATCGAGCAGCGGCGGGTCTGTCCGCTGGACGGAGAGGAGGTACCCTACGACCAGATCGTCAAGGGCTACGAGCTCCGGCCGGGCCGCTACGTGGTCCTGACGCAGGAGGAGCTCGAGGCGGCGGCGCCGCGGGCGACGCGCGCCATCGAGATCGAGGACTTCGTCCCGCTCTCGCAGATCGACCCCATCCAGTTCGACCAGAGCTACTACCTCGCGCCGGACCGAGGGGCGTCGAAGCCCTACGCGCTCCTCCTCGCGGCGCTGCGCGAGACGGGGCGGGTCGGCGTCGCGCGGCTGGTCCTCCGCTCGAAGCAGTCCCTCGCCGCGCTGCGCCCGTATGGCACGGCCATCGCGCTCTCGACCCTCCACTTCGGCGACGAGATCGCGCGGCCGGATCGGATCGAGGCGCTGCCCGACGCCGAGTCGAAGCCCGAGGCGCGCGAGCTCGCCATGGCGCTGCAGCTCGTCCAGACGCTCTCGGGCGACTTCGTGGCCGACAAGTACCGGGACGAGTACCGCGAGCGGCTCCTCGAGGTCATCGAGCGCAAGTCGCACGGCGAGACGATCCACGTGGCGCCGTTCCACGCGCCCGCCCGCACGCTCGACCTGAAGGCGGCGCTCGAGGCGAGCCTCGCCCGCGCGCGCGACCGCGAGAAGGCCGCGCCCAAGGAGCACCGGGGCAACCCCGGGGTACATTAGGTGGACGACCGGACCGTGGTGGAGATCGAGGGGCGCACCCTCGTCCTCTCGAACCTCGGCAAGATCCTCTACCCGAAGGCCGGCTTCACCAAGGCCGACCTGCTCGACCACTACCGGCGGGTCGCGCCGGCGTTGCTGCCGCACCTGGAAGGCCGGCCGCTCACGCTCAAACGCTACCCGGACGGCGTCGACGAGCCGTCCTTCTACGAGAAGCGCTGCCCGGCCCACCGGCCGCCCTGGGTGCGAACGGTCCCGGTCGTGGGCAAGCGGAGCGGCCGGATCGACTTCTGCGAGGTGGACGACCTCGCGACGCTGATGTGGGTCGAGAACCTCGCGGCGATCGAGCTGCACGGCTCGCTGTCCCGCTCCACGAGCCTCGACCGGCCGAGCTTCCTCGTCTTCGACCTCGACCCAGGCGCGCCAGCGGGCCTCGTCGACTGCGCGGAGATCGGCCTCTGGATCCGGGAGCTGCTCGGCGAGGTCGGGCTCGACAGCTTCCCGAAGAGCTCGGGGCGAGCCGGGCTGCAGATCTACGCGCCGCTGAACGGGTCCGCGACCTATGCGGACAGCAAGGGCTTCGCGCGCGATCTCGCCCGGCTCATGGAGGCGCGCGAGCCGGACCGGGTGATCTCCGTCATGTCGAAGGCGCGACGGGCCGGAAAGGTCTTCGTCGACTGGAGCCAGAACGACGCATCGAAGACCACGGTCTGCGTCTACTCGCTCCGAGCCCGCGAGCGGCCCACGGTCTCGACGCCCGTGACCTGGCAGGAGGTCCGGGAGGCGGTTCGCCGCCGCTCGCCCGCGCCGCTCGTCTTCGAGGCCCAGGACCTCCCGGGCCGCCTCGAGCAGCACGGAGACCTGTTCGCGAAGGTGCTGACCCTGCGCCAGAGCCTGCCGAGGCTGCCCGAGCGGACGGCCAGGCCACGCCCGCCGTCCGCTTGAACCACGAGCAGGGCGCTGGTAGACAGTCGGCCTCGGCCCAGGAGGCCTTCATGCTTCGCGCCCGCTCGCTCGCCGCCACGCTCGCCTCGCTCGCCGTCTTCGCCCTCGCCGGCTGCCCCGGCGCGAGCGGCCCCCAGGGGACGAACGGCCCCACCGGCCCCACGGGACCCACGGGAGCCGCGGGCCAGAACGGCAAGACCGGCCCGACGGGGCAGCAGGGGCCGACGGGCGCCACCGGCGCCTCGGGCACGGAGGGCGCGACCGGCGCCACGGGAGCCGTCGAGGTCGTCGGCGACGGCGGCCTCGTGGCCGAGGACGGCGGCGTCGTCCTGGTCGAGGGGCCGATGGGCCCCGAGGGCCCCACCGGTCCGACGGGACCGGCCGGCACGTTCACCGGCAGCTTCACGGGCGCGGTGGATTTCACGGGCGCGAGCTCCGTCAGCTTCGCCGACGCGGGCGTCACCTTCGGCGGCATGGACCTCTTCACGGCGTCGATGCAGGGCACCTACCCGGCGGTGGTGGGAAACTCCGAGGCCTGGGGCGGTGGCTTGGCGGGCTTCAGCTGCGGGGCGCCCACGAAGATCGACTTCGACGTGCCGACCTGGACGTCCAGCGGCTACCCCGGTGAGGCCAACGGCGCCTTCGGGAAGACGATCTACACGCGGGCGGGCTCCTTCGACCTGAGCCAGGGAAGCATGGCGGCCTGGAGCGTCTGCGCCAACGTCTGCGAGGGGCCGGTCACGTTCTTCCTGAACAACCCCGGCGCCGCGACCACCATCGTGCTCCAAGGCTTCGCCGACAACGGCCCCTCGCCGATCTACGTCAACGGCACCAAGCTGGTGACGGACGCCACCGCGAACCTGAGCGGCACGGGACAGGCCGTCCCCATCCCCGCCGGCCCCTTCTCGATCTCCTTCGTCGGCTGCTCGAGCGACGGAGCCACGCTCGGCTTCTGGATCAGCACGAAGTTCATCACGCAGTTTGGCCTCACGGTCGACTTCGATTCGACCTTCCACCGCAACGGCAAGTAGCGAGCGCTCGTTTCGGACCGCGCCCTTCCGGAGATCGCTCTCCCGGCGCGCGCGGGCAGCCGTAGCCTCCTCGATGGCCCAGCCTGCGCTCCCCACTCGAAGACATGGACCGATCCCATCGAGAGCGACGTCGAAGCCGCGCTAGGGAGGCGCGAGAGCCCGAAGCGACCGGTCCCAGGGCGCTCTCGACCGCTCATCTCCCCATCCCCGCCCTGCTCGCGGCGCTCGCCGTTCCCCTGTGCGCCTCGACCGCGATCGCCGACGGCGGCTCGCCGCCGGCCCCCTTCGCCTTCGCCGACTTCTCCTGGATGCCGGGCAACGCCGGCGCCTCGGAGCGGCCGCTCTCGGCTGGACCGTTCGTGGGCGAGCTGCGCGTCGACACCGCCTTCCACGCCGACGCGAGCCAGCCGGTGGACGACACGATCTCGGGGTCGAGCGAGGTCTTCCGCAGCGACGAGATCCAGCTCACCCAGCTCGGCGCCGGCGGCGACTTCCTCTACAAGAACGTGCAGGCGCGGCTGATGACGCAGTTCGGGATGTACTCGCAGACGACTCCGCGCAACGACGCGAGCTCGGCCCGGGGCGAGTGGAACCTCGAGGGCGCCTACCGCTACGTCTCCGAGGCCTACGGCGGCTACCACATCGACGCGCTCGACGGCATCAACGTGCAGGCCGGGCTTTTCATGTCGTACCTCGGCCTCTGGAGCTACTACAACTTCGACAACTGGACCTACCAGCCGTCGTTCGTCTCGTCGAACACCCCCTGGTTCTTCAACGGCGCGCGGCTGCAGATCTACACCTCGGACAAGCTGAAGATCGAGCCGTGGCTCGTCAACGGCTGGCAGTCCTACGGCCGCTTCAACGAGACGCCGGGCACCGGGGGGCAGATCCTCTGGCGGCCGACCGGCTGGCTCGGCTTCACGGCGAACCAGTACATCGGGACGGACACGCTCGGCGTGCCGGACCGCAAGCGCGTCCACTCGGACGACAGCGCGATGGTGAAGTACTACGACCGGCCCGGCAGCTTCTTGAGCAAGGCCGCCGCCTCGCTGACCGTCGACGTCGGCTGCGAGTGGGGCGGCGGCGCCGGCTGCTTCGCGGGGGGGCCGGGAGCGCCCCCGCAGTTCTTCCTCGGCTTCATGGCCTATGACCGGCTCTGGTTCGACCACGACCGGTTCGGCCTCACGGTGGGCGGCGGCGCCATCGACAACCCGGGCCGCTACCTCGTGCTCCTCCCGCCCATCAACGGCGCCACGGCCTACTCGGGGAGCCCCTACTTCACCGAGAACCCGGGCGATCCCTTCGAGGCCTGGGACGGCGAGGCGACGTTCGACTACATGCCGAACGGCTACATCACCTTCCGGCTCGAATACTGCCACCGGGCGGCGAGCGTCCCGTACTTCTCCGGCCACGGCGGGGTGACGCCGCCGAACGGCGCCGGCTCCTATGTACAGCAGGGCCCGCCGGGCAGCGGCGTGCCGGGCTGGTCGCCGGACCTGGTCCCGACCGAGGACCGGATGACGCTCGCGATGCTCATCAAGCTGTAGACGAAAGTTTGACGAGGCGCTCGACCGGGCGGACCATCGACGGCATGGAACTCATGCGAGAGCCGGCCGAGGCCGAGTCCGCGGTCACCGACGCCATCGAGCGGATGCGGCGCCGACTCTACCGGCGCAGCAGCGACCGGGTGATCTGCGATCTGATCGAGGACGACTTCACGCAGGCGCGCGCAGCGCTGCGGGAGGTCGAGGGGTGGCTCGATGGATTGCTGCTCGCCCTCGGCGAGGGGCACCTCTCCCCGGAGGAGCTCTTCGACCGCGCCGACGAGACGGCGGCCCTCGAGCGGCTCGACGATCTCAGCGCGACCGTGCAGAGCCTGCGCAAGCGCGTGGCGCAGGTGGCGGGCCGGTCGCGGCTGTCGTCGCCGAGGTGAGCAGCGCCCGAACCGGGCCGAGGTCGAGTTCGCCCATGGCCGCGACGGGCAGCCGCCTGGGGTCGTCCGAGATCCAGAGCCGCAGCCGCTTGCGCCGCGCCGGGGAGTCGACCCGAGCCGCCTGGCCGTCGAGCCGCAGCGCCATGAAGTGACCAGCGGGCGTGTCGATGGCCTCGCGCGCGGCCACCGCGCCCCAGACCCGCCAGAGGTGGCGCGCGCCGTAGACGTCGAAGCAGAGCGACTCCCCGACCTTCAACGGAAGCGTCCGGAGCAGGTAGAAGACGCCGACGTCGTCGAGCGCGTCCGGGGCGGAGAAGAGCGACTTCTCACCCCCTCCCCCGGGGTTGCCGAAGCGGACGCGGACGCGGCCCGGGCCGAGCTCCGGGAAGCCGACCTCGGTCCAGTACTTGCCGCCGGGGCCGAGGAAATCCTCCCGGTACGAGGCGGGGTGGAGGTTCCGCGGCCGCAGGTAGGAGACGCCGAGGCTGTCGACCTTCCCGAAGCGCTGAAAGAACTCCGAGCCGAGCGCGTGGGCGCGAGCCGGGAGGGTCAGCGCGCCGAAGCGGCGCACCGGCGCGAGCAGGTCGAGCGTGACGCGGCCGGCGGGGACGCCGCCGAGCAGATCCACGGAGTACTCGAGCCGCTCGCCCGTCCGAAACGGCAGCCGTCGCGCGGGCAGCTCGGGCAGCGCCCGGCAGCGCGAGACGGCGGGGATCGGCTCCTCCGCGGCCGCGGCCGCGAGCAGGAGGGCGACGGCGGGCGCGAGCATCCAGCCCAGGATAACCGCCGAACCCGCGGAACGGAAACGGGAGGAGGTGAATTTGGGTCGCGGAGCCTGTAGCCTGCGACGCCATGTCCGAAACCCTTCGCCTCGTCGCCACCGCCTCGCGCGGGACCGAGCCGCTGTGCGCTGGAGAGCTGCGCGCCCTCGGGCTCGACCACGTCCGCGAGCGGGTCGGGGCCGTCGAGTTCTCGGGGACCCTCGCCGAGGCGCTGCGGGCCTGCGTCGAGCTGCGGACCGCCATGCGGG
Organism: Myxococcales bacterium; assembly: GCA_021783235.1. Lineage (GTDB taxonomy): Bacteria > Myxococcota > Myxococcia > Myxococcales > JAKAPL01 > JAJXUD01. Next base: position 21,182 of record JAJXUD010000017.1, read on the forward strand.
TGCTCTTGCCGCTCGGGCGGGTGGCGGCGCCCGGGCCGGAGGGGCTCTACGAATCGCTGCGCGCCCTCCCCTGGCACGACCGGCTCGACCTGCGACGCACCTTCGCCATCGAGGTGACGGGACAGAGCGAGGGGCTCACCCACTCGCTCTTCGTCGCCCAGAAGGCGAAGGACGCCATCGTGGACGCGCTGCGGGCCCGCTGGGGGGCTCGTCCCGACGTCTCGCCCAAGGACCCCGACGTCCGGATCGTGATCCACCTGCACGCCGGCCAGGCCGACGTGAGCCTCGACGTCGCAGGCCAGAGTCTGCACCGTCGCGGCTGGCGGGCCCGACCTCACCCGGCATCACTGAAGGAGACGCTCGCCGCGGCGCTGCTCCTCGGCGCGGGGTACACGGGCGAGGGGCCGCTCGTCGATCCGATGTGCGGCGCTGGGACGATTGCCATCGAGGCGGCGCTGATCGCGGCGCGGCGCGCCCCCAACGCGGAGCGGCAGTTCGGCGCGGAGCGCTGGCCGTCGTTCGGCGAGGCCGAGCGCCGGATCCTCGTGGGGCTGCGGGCAGAGGCGCGGGCGCGCGAGCGGAAGGATCCGCCTCTGATCCGCGCCAGCGACCGGGACGAGGAGGCGGTCGCGAGCGCCCGAGAGAACGCGCGGCGGGCTCGCGTGAAGCTCGAGCTTTCGGTGGCCGACGCCCGCGAGCTCGCGCCGCTCTCACCCCCGGGCTTCGTGCTGTCGAACCCGCCCTACGGGGCCCGGTCGGGCGCCGGCGGAGGGCAGAAGCAGCTCAAGACGTACTTCCACGCGCTGGGCGAGCGCTACCGCGCGCTCGGGGGCCACACCCTCGCCTTCCTCGCAGGGGCGCCGGCCTTCGAGAGCGCCTTCGGCCTGCGGCCCGTCGCGCGGCGGAAGCTCTGGAACGGTCCGATCGAGTGCGAGCTGCTCGTGTACCGGCCCTAGTCGCCGAAGGGCCCCGCTCGAAGACGCGTCGGCCGACGCCCCCCGCCCGCGAAGGGCCGCCCGCTACCCCTCGCCGAGCTCCACGACGGTCGCGCCGTCGCCGCCCTGCTGGGCGCCCGCGGCGTGGAAAGCGCGGACGTAGCGCGAGCCCGCGAGGAAGCCGCGCAGCGAGGCCTTGAGGGCGCCGCTGCCCTGGCCGTGCACGAGGACGACCTCGGCCGCCCCCTCGCTGAAGGCCCGGTCGAGGAAGCGCTCCGCCTCTCGGACCGCCTCGTCGGCCCGCAGGCCGCGCAGGTCGCAGCTCTCGGAGGGCGCCGCGAGCCCGTCCGCCCTCGCCTCGATCGCGCGCCGATCGAGGTCGCGCTTCCCTGGCGGGAGCGCCGCTGGCCGCTTCCCCTCTGCCAGCGTGAGCTCCGCGAGCGGCTGGCGCAGCTTGACGGCGCCGATGGCGACGATGCCCACCTCGCCCTCGATGGCGACGAGCTCTCCGTCCTTGCCGAGCGTCCGGCTCCGGACGCGCTGGCCCACCGCCGGCCGCCGGCCGCTGGGCCGGGGGGCCTGCGCGCCCGCGAGCGCCCGCTCCTCCGAGGCGCCGAGCTCGGCGAGCCGGCGCTGCGCCGCGCTCGCCCTCGCCAGATCGGGGGCGCGCTGCAGCCCCGCGACGAGCGAGCCGATCTCCTCCCGGGCCCGCTCGATGTCGGCGAGCAGCTCGCGGCGCCCCTCGGCCTCGAGCGCGACCTCGCGCTGGACGAGCGCGGCCTCTCGCGCCGCGAGCTCCCCTCGTTCCGCCTGGAGCTTCGCGAGCTCCCCCGCCACCTCGTCGCGCGCCTCGGCGAGCCGACGCCGCTCTCCCTCGAGCGCCTCGATCGCGGCACCGAGCGGACCCGCGCCGGAGGCGAGGTGCTGTCGCGCCCGGGCGAGGATCGGCGCCGGCAGGCCCGAACGACGAGCGATCTCGAGGGCCGACGACTGCCCCGCGCTCCCGAGCGTCAGCCGGTAGGTCGGCGCGAGCGCGGAGGCGTCGAAGCCGACGGCGGCGTTCGCGAAGCGAGGATCCCCGAGCGCGAGCGCCTTGAGGGGCTCGAGGTGGGTGGTGGCCACGACGAGGGCGCCCCGCTCGATCAGCTCCTCGAGGACCGAGACGGCGAGCGCACCGCCCTCTCGCGGATCGGTGTCCGCGGCCATCTCGTCGACGAGGGCGAGCGCGCCGGGCCCGGCGCCGTCGAGGATCTGGCGCAGCGCCGCGAGGTGGGCCGTGAAGGTCGAGAGGCCGCTCGCGATGTCCTGGGCGTCGCCGATGGCCGTGAAGAGTCGGCCGACGAGCGGCACCCGCGAGAGCGGGCCCGCGGGGATGGGGAGACCCGCCCGGACCATGGCGACGCAGAGGCCGATGGCGGTGAGGGTCACCGTCTTGCCACCCGCGTTCGGCCCAGAGACGATGAGCGCTCGCGCCTTCCCCGAGAGCAGGACATCCGACGGAACGATCTCCCGGGGCGCCTTCCCCCGCGAGCGATCCTCCAGGGCCTGGAGCACGAGCAGCGGGTGGCGCAGCCCTTCGAACGCGAACGGCTCGCGCGGCTCGAGCAGCTCCGGCCGGTGGGCGTCCATCGCCTCGGCCAGCGCCGCGCCGCCGAAGAGCTCGTCGACGATGGCGACGTGCGCCATGGAGTGTCGAAGCTCGCGCGCCCCGCGGCCGACCTCGGCGGTCAGCTCGAGCAGGACCCGCTGCTCCTCCTCCGCCACCATCGACTGGGCGATGGCGAGCTCGTTGCCGAGGCCGATGAGCGGCTGCGGCTCGACGAAGAGCGTCTGCCCCGACTGGGAGGCGTTGTGGACGATGCCCGGGATCTCTGCCCGGAACTGCGCGTTCACCGGGACGCAGTAGCGATCGTTGCGGACGGTCAGGTAGCTCTCGCGGAGGTTGCGCTGGAACCGCTCGTCGGCGAGCAGCTCCTCGAGCCGGCCTCGCAGCTGGGCGTGAAGCTGCCGCACCCGCTCGCGCAGCTGCCCCAGGGTGGCGCTCGCCCGGTCGGCGATCCGGCCGGAAGGCTCGAGGGCCGTCTCGATCCGACCGATCACCGAAGGCAGGTCGGCGAGCTCGTCGGCCTCGGCGGCGAGCAGCGGCGCCTGGGGCGCGCGGTCCTCGAGCCAGCCGCGCAGCCGCGAGCAGGCGCGCGCGTAGGTCGCGACCTCCAGGAGCGCCTGGCCATCGAGGAGCCCCTGCTTCTCGGCCCGCTGGAGCTGGGCGCCAACGTCGCCGAACTCCCCGAGGGGGGGCGCGTCGGCCGAGCGGAGGCGGGCCCGCGCCTCCTCGACCCGGGAGAGGTGGAGCTCGACCTCGGCACGGTCGTGGAGCTGCGGAAGGGAGAGGCAGCGCGCCTTTCCCATGGGCGTTCGCGCCCGGGCGGCGAGCGCCCGGGTGAGCTCTTCGAAGCCCACCTCCGCGAGTGCCTGGGGATCGAGCACGCCCGTCTGTGTGTAGACGGACGGCCCGAAGGCGTCAACAGCCGTCGGGGCCGAGGGCCCGTGAACCAACCGCTTCCCGGCCCGGCGCTCGATTCAGACAGCTCAGCCCCTTTAGAACAGCTCCCGGAACTCGAGCGGGAGCTGGCGCCGCGCCCGGGCCGCCACGTTGCCGAGCCGCTCGGTCAAGGTCGCGAGGACGGCGTGGCTGATCTGGCGGGCGCGCTCCAGATCGCCGCCGCAGCAGTCGTCCGCCACCCGGCCGAGGAAGGCCTCCTTGTCGATCCGCCTCGGTCGGTCGATCTCCTCGAAGGGGGCCTCGTCGATCGCCTCTCGCAGCCGAATCGGCAGCTGGGCGAGCACGTTCTCGAGCTCTGCCTCGCCGACCCGCATCCCGAGGACCCGGACGACCGAGACGACGGAGTCGAAGAGCGTGCTGGCCTTCGGCCGATCGGGGAGCTTGTCCGCCACCGCGGCGAGGAACACGCCGAGCGCGCTCTCGCGCCGTCCCTCGTGAACCGGCCCGGCGGCGCCCTGGACGCGCAGGTCGTAGGGCTCCTCTCCCAGCGCCGCGAGATCGACCTCGTCGCGCAGGACGCGCCAGAAGCCCTCACGCTCCTCCGGAGAGAGGCCCGAGAGCACTCGCGGCACCACGCTTCGCAGTACCCCGAGCTGAGCCCGAATCGGCAACCCGAGCAGGTCGTCGACCACCTCCGAGGCGGTCTCGGGCCCGATCCCAACCTCGCTGTCGCCAAAGGGTTCCATGGATGACCTCCTCTCTCGAGGGTGGCCATCCCCTGCCGGGCGCGGCAAGGCGGCTGACGACTACTTGGGCATCGGCGCCGCCGCCAGAACCGCCTTGAGATCCTCGTCCGTGAAGGTGAACGCACCGCCGAAGAAGAGCTCGCGACCGCCGAGCGTGTAGCCGCGCCCCTCCGCGGCGACGACGTTGCGCTGGGCGCAGTTGAAGCGGAAGCCGCTGTAAGAGTCGCAGTTGAGGGCGTCGTCGACGCCGCCCCGCACCTCGAAGTGATCGAGGAAGCGAGCGGTGAGGTAGCTCCGCAGCCGGGGGAGCGGCTGGTAGAAGTCATTGAAATCGAAGAGGTCGGTGGTGAAGCGCAGGTCGTTGCCGAGGAGGTTCACGTCGACGCCGCCGCCGGCGGTGCTCTCGATGATGCCGAGGCGGAACGTCGCGGGCTCGATCGTCTTCGCGAACTCTCCTGAGAACTTGAACGAGCGCGTGGTGGTAATGACCTGCTGGGCCGGCTCCTGGGTCAGCGGCGCCGCGGGCGTCGTCTGGGTGAAGGCGAACTGCGGCGTGCCGCGCGAGTCGTCCACCACTTGGACCAGATAGTACTTGTCCGCCTTCGGGATGAGCTTGAGGTTCAGGTAGCCCTTGGCGGCCGCCTCGCCCCACATGTAGTCGACGTCCATGGAGACCTCGGTCTGCATGCCGACGATCCGATCGACGAGCGTGGACGCGCCCGTGAGCGTCCGATCGAGCTTGTCCCCGAGCGCCTTGTCGTTGACGAGCCGCCCGATCGGCCCCTCGCCCTGATCGATCCGCTTCGTGATGTCCTGCACGTTGCGCAGCGAGTCGTCGAGGTGGCCGAGGGTCGTCTTGAGGCTCGCGAAGTTCTCGGCGAGGCTGCCCTTGTTGGCGCCGAGGACCTGGTCGAGGGTGGCGAGCGCCTGACGCGCCTCGTCGCTGGCCACCCGGACGTTCTCGACGATCTCGCCGACGTTGCCTCGCTGCGCCGAGGCGATCGAGGCGAGCTGGGCCGAGAGCCGCTGGAAGTTCCCGAGCGTCTCGTCGAGCCGCTCGCCGTTGATGGCGACCGTCCGGTCGAGAGTCGAGCTGACGGCCGAGAGGTTGCGCACGATCTGCTGGATCGAGCCCTGCTGGCCGGCCATGACGTTGCGCAGCTCCTTCGTTACGGCCTGGATGTCGTCGGTGATCTTGCCGAGCGCCTGGAAGATCTGCTGCATGCCGGCCTGGTCGACGACGTTCACGATCTGGCCGCCGTCCTTCATCAGCGGCGCCTGCTCCGATCCCGCGTAGAGATCCAAAACGTACTCGCCGAGGATGGAGGCGGATCGCTTGGTGATGGCCCCGTCGGTCCGCAGCTTCACGGTCTTCAGGATGCGCAAGCCGATGCGGGCGTACTGCCCTTCGTAGAGCGTGATCGAGGTCACCTCGCCCACCGCGATGCCGGCGATGAGCACCTGCGTCTTCTTCTCGAGCCCGGAGGCGTCGTGGAAGACGGCGAAGCAGTCGACGCTGTCCTCCTTCGAGAGTCCCCCCTTGTGAACGAAGGTGTAGAAGCCGATGAAGGCCCCGATGGCCACGAGGACGAAGAGGCCGACCTTGAACGGCGTGACGAACGAGCGGAGCTTCATGCCCGACCGAACCAGAGCGAGAGGAATCGCTGCACGAACGGGTGGCGGCTCTGGCGGACCTCGTCCGGGGGACCCTCGGCGGCGATGAGCCCGTCGTTGAGGACCGCGATCCGATCGGCGACATGGAAGGCCGACCCGATGTCGTGGCTGATGACGACCGAGGTGACGCCGAGCTGCCGCTTGGCCTCGAGGATCATGTCGTCGACGTAGTCGGTGGTGATGGGGTCGAGGCCGGTGGTGGGCTCGTCGTAGAGCACGATCTTGGGGTCGAGCGCCAGGGCGCGCGCGAGCCCGACGCGCTTTCGCATGCCGCCCGACAGCTCGGCGGGGAACTTCGCCTCGACGCCGCGCAGCCCGACGACCTCGAGCTTCTGCCGCACCCGCTCGCGCACCTCGGCCTCGGAGAGCTTCGTGTGCTCCCGGAGCGGGAAGCCGACGTTCTCGCCGACGGTCATCGAATCGAAGAGGGCCGCCGCCTGGAAGACCATGCCGAACTTGGCGCGGACCCGCTGCAGCTCCCGCTCGTCGAGCTCCTCGATGGGCTCCCCCTCCACGACGACGCTGCCGCGATCGGGGCGCAACAGGCCGATGACGTGCTTCATGAGGACGGACTTCCCGGATCCCGATCCGCCGAGAATGACCGTGGTCGTCCCCTCGTCGACCTCGAGGTTCACGCCGCGCAGCACGTGGTTCTCGCCGAAGGACTTGTGCAGGTCGATCACCTGGATCATCGGCCGGGCCATCGGCTAGCCCGGCCCCCTCGCGGCGTGGGTGCTCCAGAACGACGCGAGGAGCAAGGAGAGAAAGTAGTCGACCACGAGCACCGTGACCGAGCCCATCACGACCGCCTCGTTCGTGGCGGTGCCGACGCCCTTCGCGCCGCCCTTCGCGTTGTAGCCCTTGTAACAGGCGATGAGCGAGATGAGGAGGCCGAAGACCGCCGCCTTGATGAGTCCGCCCAGGATGTCCTCGGGATCGACCCAGGTCCGGATGCGGCCGAGGAAGGTCGCTGCGTCCACCCCCATGCCGAAGACCGCGACCAGGTAGGCGCCCATGATGCCCACGGTGTCGAAGAGCATCGTGAGCACCGGCATCATGGCGACGCAGGCCACGACGCGCGGCACGACGAGGTACTGCAAGGGGTCGACCGCCATGGTCGCGAGGGCGTCGATCTGCTCGGAGACGCGCATCGATCCGAGCTCGGTCGCGATGGCCGAACCGACCCTCGCCGTCACCATCAGCCCCGCGAAGACCGGCGCGAGCTCGCGAGAGAGCGAGAGGGCGACCGTCGCGCCGACGAGCCCCTGGGCGTCGAAGAGCGAGAAGGCGTGGTAGGTCTGGACCGCGAAGACCATGCCGGTGAAGAGGCCGGTGATGCCGACGACGAAGATCGAGCCGACGCCGATGTAGTCGAGCTGGGCGACGAGGTTCTTCAGACGGTACGGCGGGCGGAAGAGCCAGACCGCCGTCTGGAGGCCCATCAGCGCGATGCCCCCGACGTCCTCGACGAGCTGGATGGCGCTGCGGCCGACCGACTCGACGGCCTCGACGGCCTCCTGCGTCGCCGCCTGCCCCGCCGAAGGGGCCTCCTCTCGCCCGCCGGTGCTCAAGCCGCCGCGACCCGGGGAACCCGCGACGAGATGCCACAGAGGACCTCGTAATCGATGGTGTCCCCCGCCCGGGCGAGCTCCCCGACCGGGATCTCGGCCCCGCCCTGCCGGCCGAGCAGCACCACCTCGTCCCCCACCGACGCCCCCGGCACGTCGGTGACGTCGGCGACGCAGAGATCCATCGTGATGACCCCGACGACCGGGGCGCGCCGCCCGCGCACGAGCACCGAGACCTTGCCCGAGAAGCCTCGCCGGTAGCCGTCCGCGTAGCCCACCGCCAGAGTCGCGAGGACACTCGGCCGCGAGGTCACGAAGCGGCCGCCGTAGCTGACCGGAGAGCCCTTGGGGAGCCGCTTGACCTGGAGGATCTCGGTGATCCAGCGGAGCGCGGGCCGCAGCGAGACGCGCCCTCGCAGCCGCTCGGCGGGCACGTAGCCGTAGAGCATGAGCCCCGGACGCAGGAGCGTCCCGTGGGCCCAGGGCAGCTCCAGCGCCGCGGCGCTGTTCGCGAGGTGGAGCCAGGTGGGGGCGTGGCCTGCGGCGCGGACCTGCGCCACCGCGGCGTCGAAGCGCTCGCCCTGGAGCCGGACGCTCGGCTCGTCGCCCTGGTCGGCGTTCGCGAAGTGGCTGCAGACTCCCTCGAATTCGACGCCCCGCTCGCGGGCCGCCCGCGCGAACGCCGGGACGTCCTCGGGGAGCACGCCGAGCCGGCCCATCCCGCTGTCGACCTTGAGGTGGGCGCGGGGACGCCTCCCGAGCCGGCCCGCGCTGGCCGCGAGCGCGTCGAGCTGCTCCAGCCGGTAGACGACGGGGGTGAGTTCGTACTCGAAGAGGACGGAGCAGTCGCTCCCGAAGGCGCCGTCGAGGACGAGAACGGGGACGCGGACGCCCCGCTCGCGCAGCTCGATCCCCTCCTCGACGAGCGCGACGCCGAGCCAGTCGATGCCGGCCGCCTCGAGCGCCGGCCCGACGAGCGTCGCGCCGTGCCCGTACGCGTCGGCCTTGACCACCCCGAGCACGGGACGACCGGGCGCGACGCGGCGAATCTCGCGAAGGTTCTCGGCGAGCGCCTCGGTGTCGACCACGGCCCGCGTGGGACGGACGAGCGGCGACACCTCGCCCCCGGAGTGACTCTCGAGCCCCATTCGCCGAGGTCACCATGCCCCCCCTGAGCTGTCAAGAAAACGAGAGTTTGGCCGTGCCTCGCGCCGAAGGCTTTGGCCTCCGAGGGGACAAAGGTGCTACCTTGCCCCCTCTTCCCTTCGAGAGGCCAGCCACATGCCCGCCATTCCCCGCGTCGGCGGCGAAGTCGACGCCGCCTGCACCCGCTGCAAGATGGAGCTCGCCCACACCATCCTCGCCATGGTGGGCTCCAAGATCGCTCGCGTCCGCTGCAACACCTGCGGCAGCGAGCACGCCTACCACGCGGCGAACGCCGCCCCGCGCGCCCCCCGGGCCCGGCGCGCCTCTCGCGCCGCGGCCCCGCAGCGCCCCAAGGCGCGAGCGGAGGCCCAGGCGGCCGCGGCTGGGGGAGACCTCGACGCGCTGCTCGCCGGCAAGGACCTCTCCCGGCCGCGCCGCTACGCGCCGAAGGAGGACTTCGCGAAGGACGACGTCCTCGAGCACCCCACCTTCGGTCTCGGCGTGGTGCTGACCATCCGCGGCGACCGCTTCGACGCGCTGTTCCGGTCGGGGATCAAGACGCTGGCGCACAAGAAGGGGCAGCCGTCCCACGTGGCGAAGCGGCTCGCCGAGGCGCCGCGGCCGGAGGAGGCCGAGGCCGCGGAGGAAGGCTGACGGCGATCGGGGCCGTGACCTCGGAGCGCCCGCGGTACCGCGCTCACCGCTCCAGCTCGCGCGGCGGAGGCGCCTCGATCTCGACGGCCTCGCCCGTCGCCGGCTGCGCGAAGGCGAGCCGGTGGGCGTGCAGGAAGAGCCGAACCCCGGGGCGCGGGCGGACGCCCTCGGGCGAGCGGTAGTGCGGCTCGCCCACGATGGGCATGCCGGCCTCCGCCAGCGCGATCCGGATCTGATGGGTCCGGCCGGTGAGCGGCCGGATCTCGAGCAGCGCCCCCTCCCCCCGCGGGCCCAGGAGCGTCCAGCCCGTCACGGCCCGCTGCCCGTGCTCGCCCGCCCGCGCGACCCGCACGAAGCCGCGTCGCGCCGGCACGAGATCCTGGACGATCTCTCCCCCGGGCGCGACGGGCCCGGGGGCGACCCAGGCGAGGTAGCGCTTCTCGACCTCCCGCCGCTCGAAGGCGAGGCAGAGCCTCCGATGCGCCTCCTCGGACCGGGCGAAGACGACGACGCCGCTCGTCTCGCGGTCGAGCCGGTGGACCACGAGGAGCCGCTCGCCGACGAGCCGCTCGAGCTCCTCCCGCAGCGTGGGGGCGCCCGGCGTGCGGCCCGGGATGGTGAGCAGCCCCGCGGGCTTCAGGACCGCGACGAGCGACTCGTCCCGCCAGAGGATGGCGTCGGGACCGATCAACGCCGGGGCAGGTGGGTCAAGGGCGCGCGCTCGCGGAAGAACTGCTCGAGCAGGTGCCGGGTCGCCTCGGGGAGATGCGCGAGCGAGATCCCCGCCCCCGAGGCGATCCGCGCGCCGCCGCCCTGCCCATCGCGAACCCACTCGACGCACCCCTCGGCCTCCAGGGCGCCCGCGAACGGCAGCTCGATGCGGACCTTCACCAGGTCGCCGACCCGTGGCAGGAACGACGTCGCGACGAAGACGCCGCCCGTGCGCAGGTCCCCGCTCGTCCCGACGTAGAGGTTGTGGCGGCTGAAGAGGTTGATGCCCGCCTCGAACCGGTCGAGCGACGGTGCAGGGGCCTTGGGAACCTGGCCGAGCTCCTCCTCGATCATCGCGAGGATGCCCGCCGCGCCGCTCTGCGGAGGAAGAGGAGGCCTCGGGCGGGCGGCGAGACCGTTCGGGGACGGCCTCGCCGCGGAGGTGGCCTGCGCGTGGAGGGGAGCCCTGCGCGGCTGCGGCGGCTCGGGCGTGAGGTCGATCTCGAGGCCGAGCTCGGCGGCGGCGGCGGCGCTGGGCAGCGCCTCCTCGAGCGGTTCGAGCACGTCCACCTCGGGCAAAAGCTGCTCCGCGACCGCGTCCGCCGGAGAGGCGAGGAGCGCCTCCTTCGCGATCGCGCCGTCGGCGCCGCAGGCGGCGGCGAGCCGCGCGACCCGGCCGGAGTCCTGCCCGCCGTCGATGACGAGGAGCTTGAAGCCGAGATCGGCGCGGAGCGAGGCGAGCGTCCGCTCGACGTCGTCGATGGAGACGTCGGGGAGGAACGGGTCGACGAGGACGAGATCCGGGTGGATGAGCCGGACCATGTCCTCGGTGAAGCCGTTGCCGGACGAGAGCGTGTCGACCTCGTGGCCGGCGGCCGAGAGATCGCGGGCGAGCATCCCACGCACGGGCTCGATGGCCTCGACGAGGAGGATGCGCAAGGCGCGGTCGGGATCGGTCTCGGACATCGGCGGTGGGCCGCTTCCTCAGTCAGCCCTGCATCTCGACGCCCATCAGGAACTGCCGCTCGAAGTCGGCGGGGCTCGAGGCGTTGGCCTTGGCCACCTCGGCGCTGATGAGCTGGGCCCGCAAGAGCTCCCCGAGGTGCTGATCGAAGCTCTGCATCCCGTGGACCCTCCCCTGCTCGATGATCTTGCGGAGCTGGCCGGACTTCGACGGGTCGCGGATGGCGTCGGCGACCGAGAGGGTGGTGAGCATCACCTCGACGGCGGGGACGAGCCCCGCGCCGTCCTGCCGCGGCAGGAGCCGCTGCGAGACGATGCCCCGGAGGTTGTCGACGAGGCGGGACCGGACGGACGCCTGCTCCTCCACCGGGAACATGCCGACGAACCGGCCGATGCTCCGCGCCGAGTCGGGCGTGTGGATCGAGGTGATGACGAGGTGACCGGTCTCCGCCGCCTTGAGGCAGATCTCGGCGGTCTCCCGATCGCGCAGCTCCCCCACCATGATGACGTCGGGATCCTGGCGCAGCGCCGCCCGCAGCGCGGTCTGGAAGCCCTCGGTGTCCGCGCCGACCTCGCGCTGGATGAGGACCGACTTGCCGTCGCCGAAGACGAACTCGATGGGGTCCTCGATGGTGACGATGTGGAGCCGGTCGTTCTTGTTGATCCGGTCCAGGATGGCCGCGATGGTGCTCGACTTGCCGTTGCCCGTCGCCCCGGTGACGAGGATGAGCCCCTGCCGCGCGCCCGCCACCGCCTCGACGACGGGCGGGAGGTTCAGCTGCGTGAAGTCGCGCACCTCGAACGGGATCACCCGCATGACGAGCCCGAGGCTGCCGCGCTGGCGCAGGATGTTCACGCGGAAGCGCGAGAGGCCCGTCACCGAGAAGCTGCGGTCGGCCTCGCGGGGGATCTCGAGGGCGCCGGTCGGCTCTCCCTCCGGCACGAGGATCAGCTCGGCGATCGCCTTCGTGTCGTCGGCGGAGAGCCGATCGAGCCGGGCCGAGAGCAGCTCTCCGTTGATCCGGTAGACCGGCGGGTAGCCGGCCTCGAAGTGGATGTCGCTCGCCCCTTTTCGGACGCCGAGCGAGAGCAGGTTCTGAAAGGCTTCGCGGTTCACGGTCGGGACCTCCTCGCCCAGCGGGCGATTCGAACAAAATAGCTCATTCGGCGAGGGAGCGTCGACCTCCCCTCCCCGCGCGGGGCTGCCCGACGCGCCTCAGGGGAGCGCGTAGCCGGCCGGCCAGCTGCCGCACTCGGCCTTCACCATCCAGGGGATCGTCTGGGCGTGCGAGCCGGCGAAGCCCCACCAGCCCGAGGTCGAGACGGTCCCGTCGGCGTTGCAGATGGCCACGTGGCCGTTCCCGTTGCAGGGGTTCGCGTCCCAGAAGAGGATCGCGCCGCAAGGGCAGTCGCCCTGCCACGGGAACCAGTTGCCGCTCGACTGGAAGGCGTTCATGGCGGCGACGGCGGTGGGCGCCTGCAGCTCGGGGAGGGGCTGGCCCCCGTACGTGAAGGCGTCGTTCGCGAAGGCGAGGCTCGCCTCCGCGTAGCAGGCGGGCGGGGAGCCGGTGCAGCTACCGCCCGCGCCGGCGACAATCTTGTTCTGCTCGTAGCCGATCGCGAAGGCGGCGCCCGAGTCCGAGACGCAGACGCCCTCGCCCCCGTCGACCGTCGGGTTCTTGCTGTCCCCGCCGTCGGGCGTCGAGCCGGTGCAGTAGTCGTTCGCGCCCCCGTCCTGGATCGTGCAGCCCTGGCTGCAGGGATAGATCTGAGAAGGCGGCGCGCCGCCGCCCGGGCAGCCATAGATCGTGCTCGAGTCGGAGAACTGCACCCCGTCGTCGCCGCAGTACCAGCCGGGGCCACCCCAGCCCCCGAGCGGGCAGATGGGCGCGCTGCCCTGGCAGAAGTCCGGCATCCCCGGCGGCGCGATCTGGCACCCCGCGGCGCAAGGCGTCGAGCCGATGGGGTAGTAGCCGAGCGCGGGACAGTCGTAGAGCGTGCTCGCGGCGAGCGACAGGCCGTCGTTGCCGCAGAACTGGCCGCGGCCGGGGCAGGAGCCGCCGCCGCCCCCCGAGCTCGAGCTGGAGCTGGATCCAGCCGTCGTGCCCCCGCCGCTGGAGCCCGAGCTGGAGCCACCGCCGGAGCCGGTCGATCCCCCACCGCTGCCACCGCTGCCGCCGCTGCCGCCGCTGCCACCGCTGCCGCCGCTGCCGCCGCTGCCGCCGCTGCCACCGCTGCCGCCGCTGCCCGAGCTCCCGCTCCCACTGCCATTTCCGCTGGTCGTGCCGCTGGTCGTGCCGGAGCCGCTCCCGGTCCCGGAGCTCGCCCCCGAGCTCGATCCGCCGCCGCCCGGACAGCTGCCCGACTCGCACGCCGCCGAGGGGCAGACGTTGCCGCAGGCGCCGCAGTCGCGGGGGTCGTTCGAAAGGTTCGCGCAGTAAGCGCTGCTGCCGCTCTGGCAGAGCGAGTCGCCCGAGACGCAGCTCGGCGCCGACCCGTCCGGGAGGGCGCAGATCTGCCCGACGCAGAGCTGGCCGGCGGCGCACGACGGGCTGCAGCCCGATCCCGTGCAGTGGCCGCCGTTGCAGCTCAACGAACCGGTGCAATCCGCGCTCGTCGTGCAGCTCTCGGGGACGCAGCGGCCGCCCGAGCAGGCGAGGCCCACGGGGCAGGCCGGGCTGCAGCTCCCGCCGTCCGCCCCCGACGACGAGCCGGCCGAGGAGCAGGCGCCGAGCAGTAGAAAGACGGCGAGGGTCGCTCGCGAAGAAGGCGTCATCAAGGCGTCACCTCGACAGCGGCATTGGAAGGCGGCCAGGATGATTCTACCGAAAGGACGACGTCACCGGTAGCCTCGCGACCGACCGGCCCCGACCGGTGGCCTCGCTCATCACCAGCGCCGGACATCAGCGCGACACATCGACGATACAGCAGCCACCATTGGACTTCGTTCAAAGACATGACTCCACCCTTGAAAGCCCAGAGCCGTCGTGCCCTCGGGTCTCGACCGCGGCAGATTGGCCCGAGATCGAAGCCGATTCGGTCGAGCGCGTCGCGAATTGGATTTCAGCCGAAGCAGAATCGATTTCGACCGTAGCAGAATCGATTTCGGTCGTAGCAGAATCGATTTCGGTCGTAGCAGAATCGATTTCGGTCGTAGCAGAATCGATTTCGGTCATAGCAGAATCAATTTCGGTCGTAGCAGAATCAATTTCGGTCGTAGCAGAATCGATTTCGGTCGTAGCAGAATCGATTTCGGTCGTAGCAGAATCGATTTCGGTCGTAGCAGAATCGATTTCGGTCGTAGCAGAATCAATTTCGACCGTAGCAGAGTCAATTTCGGCCGAAGCGGAATCGATTTCGGTCGCAGCAGAATCGATTTCGGTCGCAGCAGAATCGATTTCGGTCGCAGCAGAATCGATTTCGGTCGCAGCAGAATCGATTTCGGTCGCAGCAGAATCGATTTCGGTAGCAGCAGAATCGATTTCGACCGAAGCAGAATCGATTTCGGTTGTAGCAGAATCAATTTCGACCGAAGCAGAATCGGTTTCGGCCAAAGCAGAATCGGTCGAGGCCAAAGCAGAATCGATCGAGACCGAAGCAGAATTCATCGAGACCAAAGCAGAATCCGTCGAGGCCAAAGCAGAATCGGTCGAGGCCGAAGCAGATTCTGCTTCGCGCTCTACTCTTTCGGTCGAGCGCTCGGCACGTCCTGATTCCCTCTCGGCATTTCACACGCCGGGCCTCGTGGCTTCGCCGGGCCCCGCGGTCCACCCTCTCCACGGCTCCCACCACCCAGAATCCGCCGCTCGACACGACGAGGGCGCGCCCTCGAGCTGCGCTCAGGCGAGGGAGCGCAGCGGCACGACCTCGACGTCGCCGAACTTCGCGAGCGCTCGCGCGAGCGCCCTCCCCGGCCCGACGGCGACGATCCGGTACGGGCCAGGCCAGAGCTTCTCCCGCAGCGCGGCGGCGACGGCCTCGAGCGGCGTCTCCTCGAGGAGCTTCGGGTAGCGGGCGATCCAGTCGGCGCCGAGGCCGTGGCAGAAGGCGCCGGCGAGCGTCCCCGCGATCTGGCCCGGAGTCTCGCTGCCGAGGAGGAACGAGCCGCGGGCGTAGGCCCGGACCCGCTCGAGCTCGTCCTCGTTCGGCCCCTCGGTTCGCAGCCGCTCGGTCTCGTCGAGGCAGACCTGCACGAGCGTCGCGGCCTCGGCGACGCGGGTGAAGCTGCGGATGGCGAAGAGGCCGCCCGCGTCGCGGAGCTGGAAGCGGGCCGAGATGCCGTAGGTGAGCCCGCGCTTGACCCGGACCTCGCCGACGAGCCGCGACGAGAAGCCGCCGCCGAGCAGCCCGGCGCCGAGCGCACAGGCGACCTGCGAGGGCTCGCCGAAGGAGATGCCCGGCGCGCCGAGCCGGATCTGCGCCTGCGTCGCGTCGGGCTTGTCGACGACGAGCACGCGCCGCCCCTCGAGAGGCCGCGGGCTCGGCAGCCTCGCGGGCGGCTCGCCGTCGCCTCTGCCCGAGAAGAGCCGGGCGATCCGGTCGGTGGCGCCGTCCGGGAGCCGGCCGACGAGCGCGAGGCAGCCGCCCGCAAAGCCGTGCTGGCCCGCGTGGTGGAGGACGAGATCCCGCCGCGAGAGGCGTGAGACGTCGCGGAGCCAGCCGTCGACCGGGTCGGCGTAGGGATGCCCCGAGAAGATCTCCCGCCAGAGCGCCCGGTCGGCCAGCTGATCGGCCTCGTCGAGGCCGGCCCGGATCTGAGCGAGAGAGCGCTTCTTCAGCGCGCTCACCTCCCGCGCCGGGTAGCTGGGGAAGCGGACGAGCCGAACGAGGAGCCTCGCGGCGGCGAGGAGCGACCCCGGCGGCACCGTGATGGAGAGCTGGAGGAGGTCGTCGTCGACCCCGACGTACAGGTCGCTGCCGAGCGCCTCGAGCGCCTCGTCCACCTGCTTCGCGTCGAGCCCGCGCGAGCCGCGCCGGAGCAGCTGCGCGGCGAGCTCGGCGAGGCCGCTCTTGCCGAGCCCCGAGCGCGCCGCCCCCGAAGGCAGGGCGAGCCGCGCCGTCGCGAGCGTGGCGCGGGGCTGCGGCGCGGCGAGGAGCGTCAGCCCGCCGGGCAGCGGTCGCGGCGTGCCGGCGCCGGGAACGAGCTCGGCCTTCACTCGGCGGGCTCCGCGAGCGGCTCGAGGAAGACGACGCTCGACCGCTCGGGCCGAAAGGTGGCGCGCGCCGCCTCGCGAGCAGACCGGAGGGTCACCCGCTCGCTCCGCTCGCCGATGCGGACCGCCGGCTCGAGGCCGCCGAGGAGGATCTCGGCGCTGCCGAGCGAGTGGGCGCGACCGCCCACGGAGGAGAGCTCGCGCAGGAGCGCCACCTGCGACTGGAGCTTCGCGCGCGAGAGCTGCCGCGCGCTGGGCCCCTTCTCGGCGAGCCTCTCGAGGTGGCGCCAGATCTCGCGGAGGACCCGCTCGGGGTCGCCGCCCGGCGGCAGCTCGGCCACGATCTCGAACGCGGCGGGCCCGAGCCGCCAGGCGTAGTCGACGCCGATCTCGGTCACGAGCCCCCGCTCGTGGACGAGGTCGCGCACGAGCAGTGAGCCATCGCCGAACGAGAGGATCGCCTGCAGGAGGTCGAGCTCCGCCGAGGCCGGCTCGCGGGCGGCCGGCGCCCGCAGGGCGAGGACGAGCAGCGGCGCCTGCGAGGGGTGGCGCACCACCGCGCGCCGCGCGCCGCGCTGCTCCCCTTCCTCGTTCGGCGGCGACTCGATGGGCGGGCCGCGCGGCAGCCGGCCGTGGTCGCGCTCGATGATCGCGAGCGCCCGCGCGGGGTCGAAGCCGCCCGCGATGACCAGGGTCGCGTTCGTGGGGGCGTAGTAGCGGGCGAAGAAGTCGCGGCAGTCCGCGAGGGAGATCCGGTCGAGGTCGGCCGGCCAGCCGATGACCGGCCAGCGGTAGGGGTGCTCCCGGTAGACGAGCGCCTGCAGCTCCTCGTCGACGAGCCCCATCACGCTGTCCTCGACGCGCAGCCGCCGCTCCTCCTTCACCACCTCGCGCTCGGCGGCGAGGCTCGCGTCGGAGAGCGCGAGCCCGCCCATCCGGTCGAACTCGAGGTCGAGGAGCAGCTCGAGGGCCTCGGCGGGCGCCTCCTCGTGGTAGACCGTCACGTCGTTCGAGGTGTAGGCGTTCGAGCTGCCGCCCTGCTCCTCGATGGCCCGGTCGAACTCCTTCGGCCCGTACTTCGTGGCGCCGTTGAACATCAGATGCTCGAACAGGTGGGCGATGCCGGTGCGCCCCGGCCGCTCGTCGCGCGAGCCGACGCGGAAGAAGGTCTGGACCGAGACGACCCGCGAATCGGGGTCGGGCAGGAGCCGAACGCGCAGCCCGTTCGACAGCTCCGCCTTCACGGGCGTGAGCAGCTCGGGCGGCACGAGGGACGCGGCGACGGCCATGGTTCGGCCACGATAGACGAGCGGCCGCCCGCCCGCCAGGGGAACGCGCTCCGCGTGACTCTTGCTAGCGGTGGCGCCGCTGCTTCTTCGCGGGCGCGGAGTCCGAGGCGTCGGCCTCCTTGCCGTCGATCTCGTCCTGGTCGCGCGTCTCGGTCGAGGCGCCCTCCCAGGTCTGCCCCTCGGAGAGCTTCCAGTCGTCCTTGAGCGGAACGGCCCAGGCGAAGCTGCCGGCGAGCTCGTGCCCCTGCACGGTCCGGGTGACCCCCGTGATCTTGAGGTTCATCTTCTGGGCCTCGTGGGGGAACAGGTCGAGCCAGTAGGTGCCGAGGACGACGTTCGAGGGGAAGAGATCGACGAAGCGGTCGGGCTCGACGATCTTCTCGTTCGGCTCGCCGCCGTGCATCTCGCCGTAGAGCTTGCCCTTGTCGTCGAGCAGCGTGATGTCGGTCGCCTGCACCGTCGCGTTCACGAGCGTCCGGTGGACCGCCGTGCCGCCGGAGCTGTCGACCTCCTCCTTGCGCTGCGGGCCCCACCAGGCGAAGTCGACCCTGAGCATCTGCTTGCCGTCGTGCTGCTGCCGCTCGAGCCGCCAGACGTCGAAGTGCATCCCGGCGCTGGAGGCCGAGAGGACGGGGTCGTAGCCGCTCTTCGTGAGCGCCTGCCAGGCCTCGGCCACGGCGTCGTGGCTCGCCTTGTAGGCGTCGAACTCCGGCCCCTTGATCTTGCCGATCTTCGCCTTGTGCTGGATGTCCTCCCAGCCGGTGTCGTGGTCGCGCAGCTCGGGGTAGCGGTTGTCGTGGTCGCGGATGGCGCTCGAGTACCACTTGAAGAGGCCGCGCATCTCGTCCGCGTAGTCCTGGACGTTCGAGATCTCTCGGGCCGCCGGGATCCGCTCGTCGAAGGTCCGCTCGAGGCGCAGGAGGTCTTCCTTGGCCTCGGCCGCGGTCTTCTCGTGCAGGTACTCGTGGACGCCGTAGCCGCCGGCGGCGATCAGCGCGATCAGCATCAGAGCGAGGCGCAAGAGCGGGTTCATGGCTCCTCCAAGCGAGGGGGAGACTCCTAGTCGAGGAGGGGCCAAAAGTAAAACGGGGGCGCGCCGCCCGAAGGCGCGCCCCCGTTTGCCGCGGCAGCCGCTCACTGGCCCTGCAGCGTCCGCCCGTGGTGGTGGACGAAGAGCTGCAGGTCGGTGAGCTGCGAGAGGTCGACCGCCGCGTTGCGCGGATCGCCCTGCTGATCGAGCGAGAGCGTCCAGGCGGCGCAGTCGACCGGCCGCTCGAAGAGGTCGGTGCTCTCGGGGACGCTCGGATCCCCGGGAGAGGCGAGGTTGACGCCCGCCGGCACGAGCGCGGTCTTCGGCTCGAGCTCGTAGGGGACGAGCGAGCCGCCGAAGTCGCGCAGCCGCGTCTCGCCCGCCTGGGTCAGCGTGAAGTAGGCCGTCCGACCGGCGAGCGACCCCACCATGCTCATCTTGACCCCGACGATCGTGTCGACGGCGACGTCCTCGCTGAAGAGGCCGCCCTGGTCGACCGAGGTCGCGAAGCGGAGCCGCAGGTTGCCGGCGGCGTCACGGCTCTTCGGGAGCGCGAGCAGCTGCTGGAGCTGCTCTCCGGGCGCCAGCGTCTGGCCGGTGACCGGGTCCACCACCGGGCCCGTGATGCCGAGCACGTCCTCGGCGAGGCTCACCACGTCCTCCCGGTCCTGGTCCCAGCCGGCGCTGAGCTGCGCGCTGTCGTGCTCGTCCCGGAGCGACGAGAGCAGGCCGGCGAGCTGCTCGGCGCTCTCCGCCGAGAAGACCTGCCCCTCCTCCGGCACGCTCGCGTCGAGCACGTACTCGAGCGCGCGGACCGTGAGGAAGGCCCACTTGCGCAGGAGCGTCAGGTCGCCCGCCCAGGCGAGCCCGTCGGCGTCCCGGTAGAGCCGGTCGGTCGGGACGGCCCGGCCGTCGTGGGCGACGATCGCCGTCGCCTGCCTCGCCTCCGAGAGCGCCTGGGCGAGTTCGGCGAGGAGCGAGCGAAGCTGGTCCTTGGCCACGTCGAAGAGCTGCGCCTTCTCCTGGACCTCGAACTTCGCCGTGCGCGCGTCGGCCGACGCCGCCTGGAGCGCCTGCTTCAGCTGGGCGTCGGCGATCTCCTGCTGGCCGATGAGGAACCTCTCCTGGATGTCGGCCTGCGCCTGGGCCGCCGCCTCGGCGTCGCCGACGTCCTTGAAGGCGACGGAGTTGACGAGGGGGAAACAGCCGGAAGCCGGGATCCCGACGCCGCCCACGGCGATGCCGGCGACGGCCGCGATTCCCGACTGCAGAGCCCCGACCACGCTGTTCGCGCACTGCATGGCCTCGTTCGCGAGCCTCTCCTCGGCCTTGCGCACCGCCATGAGCTCGAGCGTCTTGCCGTCCTGCTCGACGGCCTCGAGCGTCGCCTCCTCGTCCTTCTGCTGCGCCTTCGCCTGCTGCTGCAAGAGCTCGAGTTTCTGCTCCGCCGACGAGAGCCGATCGCGCGCCTCCATGAGCGAGATCTTCGCCGCGGTCAGCTGATCCGTCGCGGTCTTGATCGACCCGCTCCGCTTGCCGCAGTCGGGCCCCGGGTTCGTGGGATCCTGCACCGAACCGCAGAGACTGGCGACCGACTGACCGAGCGCGCCCGCCACGCCCTGCGCCGCCGACGCGAGCGCCGAGCTGCTCTGGTCGAAGGCACGGGAGTCGGACTTCAAGGCGGCCTCGTCGCCCTGGGCCTGCGAGAGGAACGGCGCCGCGAGCGCCGCGGTCTGCTCGTAGAGATCCTGCTCGGGGTGGGTGGGGTCGTAGACGAACGGCACGTAGTCCGCGGCGAAGCCCGCCGGATTCAGGCCGGCGAGCAGCCGCGAGAACGTCCCGTCGACCATCCGCATCGCCTCCGAGAGCCCCTCGATCGTCGGCGGCCCCGACGGGGGGGCGAGGAGGTTCAGCCCGCCGAGGGCCGCGAGGTCGAGGAGGACCCCCGAGGCGGCTCCTTGCGCGAGGCTCTCCCCGACCTGGGCGCTGTCGCCCCCGCGCTCGATCCGGTCGAGCGCCTGGGCGAGGCCGAAGAGGCGGGCCGCGATGGCGCCGCCGAAGCCCGCGAGGTCGTCGCCGCCCAGGCAGTCCTGGCTCGCGGCCGGGATGAAGGCCGAGGCCGGCAGCGCCCGCGCGAGCTGGTAGCTGCCGGAGGCGAAGAGGCCGCCGCTCCCGTGGAGCGCGCCCGCGAGGATTGCGGCCCCACCCTCGAGCCCCTGGATCTCTGCCTCGAGCGACGCCGAGCCGATTCCCCCGGCGGGCTGGACCAGCTGCGCGATCGCGTCCTTGCCGGCGAGCA
The DNA here is from genome assembly GCA_021783235.1 of Myxococcales bacterium. Lineage (GTDB taxonomy): Bacteria > Myxococcota > Myxococcia > Myxococcales > JAKAPL01 > JAJXUD01. The sequence continues at coordinate 41,853 of JAJXUD010000017.1, forward strand.
GGCCGTCGCTCGCCTCGGCGCGCAGCACGTCGAGCAGGGCGCTCCCCTGGGAATCGGCCAGCGCGCAGCCGATGGCGCCGGGGTTCACGCAGGCGACGAGCGCCGCGCCGTTCATGCAGTTGCCGTCCGGCGAGTAGCTCCAGCCCGCGCCCCACTGCTCGAACGGGAACGCCTCGGAGAAGCAGCTCGCCGCGTCGCCGCAGGAGCCGTCGCAGGCGGGCAGCCTCGAGGGAGCGGCGGGAGAGAACGCGGGGGGCGACACCGGGGTGAGGCCCGGCGTCGACATCGGGCCCACCCGGCGCAGCGTGAAGCTCCCCGTCGCGGTCAGGGGAGCGCCCGGAAGCCCGGCAATCGTCTCGGTGTAGCTCCCCGAGACGACCGAGCCGCCCTGGTGCTTGCCGGAGAGGGTGACGCTCCGCTCCACGGGGACGTCCAGGAGCGGGTTCCCCGGCTGGCCCGGCTGCGCGACGAAGGTGAAGCCGACCTGGAACTGGACGCCGTCGTCCGAGGCCTGCGACGCCGCGTTCACGGGCCAGAGCAGCGAGGCAGCGCCGTCCAGCGCGCCGGCCATCGCGCTCGGCGGACCCGCGAGCTCGACCGCGAACGGCGCGTCGCCGAGCGGGTACGGACCGCTCACGGTCACGGTCCCCTCGAGCCTTCCGGCGAGCGGGCTGTCGTACTCGATGTCGAGGTCCGAGCCGCCGCCGGTGGTCAGCACGTGGACGGTCGCCGACCGGCCGGCGAACGTCGGCGCGATGCGGACCTTCACCGGCGTGGCCCCTCCCGGAGAGACGCTTCCCGAGCTCGGCGTCGCGGTCAGGGCGGGGTCGTCGGGCAAGACGTGAAAGGTGAGCGGCTCGGTCCCGTCGTTGCCGATGGAGAAGCCGCCCTCCGGCGCGCCCGGAGAGAGCGAGAGCATGGCCGGCGGCGCGACCAGGTGTCCGTAGAGCCTCGGCGCCGGGGGCTTTGCGCCCGGCAGGAGGCAGCGGCCGCGCGGGTCGCAGCTCTGGCCGAGCGGGCAGTCCGTGTCGGCGCGGCAGCCCTGATCGCAGACGCCGGCGACGCAGTGGCTGCCGGCCGGACAGTGGGTGTCGAGCTCGCAGAGGTGGCCGTCGGAGACGAGCGGGGCGGTCGGGTGGCCGCCACAGGCGAGCGCGGCGAAGGTGAAGGCGAGAGCGATCGGGTTCCTGACGTGCATGGCGTTCCCTCGGGGCGCCGGGAGGGCGCCGTTCGGAGCCCACGCACATCAAGAGCCATGCCGAACGCCAACCAGGCGAAACCCCGAGGGCCGAGCGGGCCGCGCCGGTCGCGTTTCGCGACGGGGGGGGTGTGAATCCGGCCTTCTCCCTCTCGCGATGCCACGGCCTCGCCGGATGAATTGATCTAGATCAAGGCGGGCCGCTCGAAGGCCCGCTACCCTGCCGCCTTTCGAAGTCTCTCCAGGAGGGGCTCGTGCGCGTGCTTTTGGTGTGGCCGAAGTTCGAGAGCTTCTCGTTCTGGAACTTCGAGAAGGTCTGCGAGCTCATCGGCGTCCGCTACATGACCCCGCCGCTCGGCCTGCTCACGGTCGCCGCGCTCCTGCCGCGCGAGTGGGACCTGCGGGTCGTCGACGAGAACGTCCAGATGCTGGAGGAGCGCGACTTCGAGGGCGTCGACCTCGTCGTCCTCAGCAGCAAGATCGTCCACCGGCTCCGCGCCCTGGCCGTCATCCGCATGGCCCGGGCCCGTGGCCTCCCCGTGGCGGTCGGGGGGCCGGATCCAACCCTGACGCCCCAGCCCTACCTCGACGCGGGCGCGACCCACCTCTGCCGAGGCGAGGGAGAGATCACGATCCCGCGCCTGCTCGAGGATCTGCGCCGCGGCGTTCCCGAGGCGATCTACGACGCCCGCAAGGAGCTGGCGGATCTGACCCAGAGTCCCCCTCCCCGCTTCGACCTCATCGATCACCGCAACTACATGTACGTCGGGGTCCAGTACTCGCGCGGCTGCCCTTACAACTGCGAGTTCTGCAACGTCATCGACATCTTCGAGCACAAGTACCGGACCAAGACGCTCGCGCAGGTCCTCTCCGAGCTCGACCTCGTCTACTCGCTCGGCTACCGGGGGCAGCTCGACTTCTTCGACGACAACCTCGCGGGCGACATGAAGGCGGTCAAGCCGTTCCTGCGCGGCATCGCCGACTGGATGCGGGACCACAAGTACCCGTTCCACCTCTCGACCTCGATCACGCTCAACATCGCGAAGGACCCCGAGCTGCTCGACCTCCTGCGCGAGGCCCGCTTCAAGTACCTCCTCGTGGGCATCGAGACGCCCGACGCCCAGGCGCTCAAGCGCGCCCAGAAGCCGCACAACGTGGGCTACTCGATCTCCGAGGCCTGCGACATCATCTACCGGCGGGCCGGCGCGACCGTCCATTCGGGCTTTCTCCTCGGACTGGACGGCGAGGCGCCGGACATCGCCGACCAGATCTGCAAGTGCGTCGACGAATCCGCCATCCCCTGGGTCATGGCGGGGGTCGTCTTCCCGCTCCCTGGGACGCAGCTCGCCCGCCGGCTGGAGCGCGAGGGGAGGCTCTTCGAGATCGCGCGCGACGAGCGGGTGCTCGAGGTGGCGCGGGACCAGATCTCGGCGGGCCTGATGTTTCAGCCCGAGCGGCCCCCAAAGGACGTGCTGCGCGACCTCGTGCGGGTGATGCACCATGCCTTCGAGCCCGCGGGCTATTTCGCCCGCTGCGGAGAGGTGGCCTCACGGCTCGGCACCGTGCCGAACCTCATGCCGGGCTTCCGGATCTTCCTTCGCAACGCCCGCACCTTCCTGCGGCTCTGCGTGCGGATGACGCGCTCGAGCGAGACGCGGCGTCCCTTCTGGAAGGCGCTCTGGAAGGTCGTCTGGAAGAACTCCGCCGGGGTCGAGGCGCTCGCCACCCTCTCGGTGCTCTACCTCCACTTCCAGGCCATGCTCCCCTACTGCTACGAGCAGCTCGCGCTCCAGCGCAAGGAGCTCGACGATCTCGGCGAAGAGGCCTGGCTCGCGAAGAAGCTCGGCGCGCCGCCGCAGCCGAAGCTGCGGGTCGTGGCCGACGCACGAGCTTGACGCCGATCAATTCCGCGCGATGAGCGACGGAGCAGATTGCCCCCTTCGCCTCGCCGATGGGGGGCAGGAGGAGACGAACGTGCAAGCAAAGGTAAACCGCGACCTCGACCACCGGGAACTCTACCGGCTGCCCTGGACGTTGTCCGACAACGTCATTGCCTGGCTCGAGCCGACCGCGAAGTGCAACCTGGCCTGCGAGGGCTGCTACCGGGCCAACGAGGACAGCCACAAGCCGCTCGCCCAGATCCAACAGGAGCTGGACGTCTTCGAGCGGGCGCGGACCTTCGACAGCGTCTCCATCGCCGGCGGCGATCCGCTGCTCCACCCGGAGATCGTCGAGATCGTCCGGATGATCGCGGCGCGGGATCACAAGCCGATCATCAACACCAACGGCCTTGCGCTCACCGACGAGCTGCTCCGCGAGCTGAAGGCCGCCGGAGCCGCCGGCTTCACCTTCCACATCGACAGCAAACAGGGGCGGCCCGGCTGGAAGAACAAGACCGAGGTCCAGCTGAACGAGCTGCGGCTGTCGTTCGCCGAGCGGGTCGCGAGGGCCGGCGGCCTCCTCTGCTCGTTCAACTCGACGGTGTACGAGGACACGCTCGACCAGGTGCCCGAGCTCGTGCAGTTCGCCCAGGATCACATCGACGTGATCCACAACATGGTCTTCATCACGCTCCGCGGCGCGCTGCTCGAGGGCGACTTCGAGTACTTCCGCGGCGGCGAGAAGATCGACGTCGCGCCGCTCCAGTACGCGGTGGACCAGCCGCGGCAGCGAATCGACCTCACCTCGCGCGAGGTGGTCGCGAAGATCCGCGAGCGGTTCCCCGACTTCGCCCCGGGCGCCTACCTGGGCGGCACGGAGAAGCCCGACTCGCTCAAGTGGCTGCTCGCCGGGCGGATCGGCAGCCCGGGCAAGATCCACGGCTACGTGGGCCCGCGGACGATCGAGCTCGGCCAGGTGGCGAACCACGCGGTCTTCGGCCGCTACCTCGCCTACCTCTCGCCCGGCATGCTCCGCCAGGGGAAGCTCATGCTCGGCCTCGCGCCGTTCGATCCCGGGCTCCGTTCGATCGCGGCGAACTGGCTGCGCCACCTCGCCCGCCACCCGCTCGCCGCCAAGGACTCGCTCCACTTCCAGTCGATCATGGTGATCCAGCCGATCGACGTCCTCCCCGACGGCCGGCAGAACATGTGCGACGGCTGCCCCGACATCACCGTCCACGACGGCCAGCTCGTCTGGTCGTGCCGGCTGGACGAGTGCCTCAAGTACGGCGGCTTCGTGCAGACGTCCCCCCGCCGCTGCGCCGCCGGTGAGCGGCCCGTGCCGCTCCACAGGGCCGGCGTCGCCTGATCGCCGTCAGCGCTGGATCACGCGCCGGACGCTCTCCCGATCGACGGGCGAGATCTCGCCGCGGTCGGTGAAGATCGACCGAACCAGCGCGGCCGGGGTCACGTCGAAGGCCGGGTTGAAGACGGCCGTCTCCTTCGGGCAGATCCGCGTCCCGCCCCAGTCGGTCACCTCCGCGGCGTCCCGCTCCTCGATCGGAATGCCCGCGCCGTCGGCCAGGGAGAGGTCGAAGGTCGAGGCCGGCGCGGCGACGTGGAAGGGAATGCCGTGGTGGAAGGCGGCGATCGCGACCCCGTAGGTCCCGATCTTGTTCGCGACGTCGCCGTTCTCGGCGATCCGGTCGGCACCGGTCACCGCGAGCTGAACGAGGCCGCGCGCCATCAGCGAGGCCGCCATGCCGTCGCAGATCAACGTGTGCGGGACGCCGAGGCGCGAGAGCTCCCAGGCGGTCAGCCGCGCGCCCTGCAGCCGCGGCCGGGTCTCGTCGACGAAGACGTGAATCCGCTTCCCCTGCCGCTGCGCCTCGGCGATCACCCCGAGCGCCGTTCCGACCCCGCCGGTGGCGATCGCCCCCGCGTTGCAGTGGGTGAGCACTCCCATTCCCGACTCGATGCGCGCCGCACCCAGTGCCGCCATGCGCCGGTTCCCTTCGACGTCCTCCCGATGGAGCGCCCGGGCGAATTCGAGGAGCCCCTCCGGCGAAGGATCGACCCGGGCCCGTTCGCCGAGCCGAGCGAGCCCCCACGCGAGGTTCACCGCGGTGGGGCGCGTCGCTGCGAGCAGGCGGCTCGCCTCGACGATCGCGGCGGGACCCCGCCGCGCCGCGAGCACGAGCCCATAGGCCGCGGCGAGGCCGATGGCAGGCGCTCCGCGCACCACCATGTCGCGAATCGCCCGCGCGACGTCCTCTGGCGAGCCGAAGTCGAGCCAGAGCTCCTCGTGCGGCAGCCTCCGCTGATCGAGGAGCCGCAAGACGCCGCGCGCGGCGTCGCCCGACCACTCGAGGGGCGCGAGGGATTCAGCCACGGTCGCGGGCCCGCCAGAGGTCGCGAAGCTGGGCGTCCGGTAGCCCGGAAGGCCGGCCGAGCGCATGGGCCATCCAGAGCACCTGCGCGGCGTGCTCGAGCCGCTCGGTGCCGAAGTAGGCGTCGGCCACGCTCTTTCCCACCGAGAGCGTGCCGTGCCGCTCGAGGATCAGGGCGTCGCTGACGTCGATTCGGCCGGCGAGCGCCGAGGCGAGCTCCTCGGTCTGCGGCCGGGCGTACGGGACGACCTCGATCCGGCCGAGGCTCAGGATGACCTCGGGGAGCACGTCGTTCAGCCGCGGGCTACGAACGAGCGAGAGCGCGATGCAGGTGGGGGGATGGGCGTGGACCACCGCCTCGACGTCCGGCCGCCGGCGCAGCGCCTCGAGGTGCATGGGAAGCTCGCCCGACGGCCGGCCGCTCCCGGAGAGCTGCCGCCCCTCCCCGTCGACCACCACGAGCTCCTCCTCCGAGAGGAACGCCTTGGCGGCGCCGGTGGGCGTCACGAGGATCCGGCCCTCTCCGAGCCTCACCGAGACGTTGCCGTCGTTGGCCGCGAGGAAGCCCTTCTGGTGGAGGAGCCGGCAGAAGCGGACCACCTCGGCCCGGAGCTCTGGCTCGGTCCGGCGCGCTGGACGTGCGGGGGATGTCGGCATGGGTGGCCGGGTGTCGCACCCCCGGGCCTCGCGCGCAAGACGGCCATCGATCAACGGGCGCCCCCGCCGACTCCGAACAGCGGGTGGGCGCGTGCCAGCGCCGGCCGGCGGGCCGCGAGCTCCGCGTGGAGCCGCGCCCGCAAGCGCTCGAGCGCTGCGGCGACCTCCTCCCAGCGCGCGGCGCCCCCCTCGCGACCTGCGCTCTCGAAGGCGCGATCGAGCTCGGCCGCATGACGGTGCAGCTCGTCGGCGGCGCCCGAGGCCTCGCCCTCGCCGTGGCAGGCGCCGCCGCAGCTCGCCTGGCGCGGGCAGCTCGCGCAGCCGGCGCCGGAGGAGGGAAGGCGATTCAGCAGGCGGAGCGTCAGCCGGCCGAGCGCGCGCCGCAAGGGCGGCGGCGGTGGCATCGGGGCGCGCCGCAGCCAGCCCTGCAGCTCGTCCACGCGCTCGAAGAGATCGCGGCGCTCGCGAAACAGGCGCTCGTGGTCGCTTCCGGACACCTGATCAGCCTAGGCGAAGGGCGAGCGCCAACCTTGACCCCGATCAACCCCGGTGGGAACGACGAGCGGGCGAGAAGGGCCAGCCAGCTAGACCCGCTCGACGGAGTAGACGCCCTGGATCCGCTCGATGGCGTGGATGCAATCCTTGAGCTGCCGCAGGTCGGAGATCGCCACCTCGAACGTGTTCACCGCGCGATCGTCCCCCGTCGAGCGGCAGTTCGCCTGCGAGATGTTGACGCCCTTGGCGCCAAAGGTCGTGCTGATCTCGGCGAGCAACCCCGGCCGGTCGACGGTGAGGACGCGAACCGTCACGGGCCGCTTGAAGTCGCCCTTGACGTCCCAGCTCACGTCGACGCGCCGCTCCGGATCGGTGGAGAGCACCTTGTCGCAGGCGAGCGTATGGACGGTGATGCCGCGCCCCCGCGTGATGAAGCCGACGATGGGGTCGCCCGGCACCGGGTTGCAGCAGCGGCCGAAGCGCAAGAGCACGTCGTCGAGCCCGTTGATCTTGACCCCGCCCTTCGCCGGGCGGCCGGTCACCTTCTTCAGCATCTCGGCGATGCGGCCGACCCCGCCCTGGGGCTCGTCGTGCTCCTTCGGCTTCTCGGCGAGCTTCTCGGGCGGCAGGATCTTCGCGAGCACCTGCGCCGGCGCGACCTTGCCGTAGCCGATGGCCGCGAGCAGCCCGTCGCAGCCGTGGATGCCGAGCTCGGAGGCCGCCCCCTCGAGCTCCTTTCCCTTGAGGAGCTTGTTCAGGTTGAGCCCGTAGCGGCGGAACTCCTTGTCGAGCACCTCGCGACCGAGCTCGAGGCTCTTCTCGCGCTCCTGGTCCTTGATGTAGGCGCGAACGCGCGCCTGCGCCCTGCTCGTCCGCACGAAGGTGAGCCAGTCCTTCGAGGGGTGGCCCTGCGGCGAGGTCAGCACCTCCACCGTGTCGCCGTTCTTGAGCTTGTAGCGGAGCGGAACGATCTTCCCGTTGACCTTGGCGCCGACGCAGCGAGCCCCGACGTCGGAGTGGATCGCGTAAGCGAAGTCGACGGGAGTCGCGCCGCGCGGCAGGGAGCGCACCTCGCCCTTCGGCGTGAAGACGAAGACCTCGTCGGTGAAGAGGTCGACCTTGACCGTCTCGAGGAACTCCTTCGGGTCCTTGAGATCCTGCTGCCACTCCATGAGCTGGCGCAGCCAGGCGAACTTCTCGTCGTCCTTGCCGCCGATCCGGGAGCGCCCTTCCTTGTAGGCCCAGTGCGCCGCGATGCCCTCCTCGGCGATGCGGTGCATCTCCTCGGTGCGAATCTGGATCTCGACGCGATCGCCGAACGGCCCGATGACCGTCGTGTGCAGCGACTGGTACATGTTCGGTTTCGGGATGGCGATGAAGTCCTTGAAGCGACCCGGCACCGGCTTCCAGAGCGAGTGAACGATGCCGAGCGCCTCGTAACAGGCGGGGAGCGCCTTGACGACGATCCGGAACGCGATGACGTCGTGGACCTGCTCGAAGGTGATCCCCTGCGCCCGCATCTTCTTGTGGATGCTGAAGAGGTGCTTCATTCGGCCGGTGACGCGCGCGTCGATGCCGTCCGCCTGCATCCGGTCCCTGATGACCTGGACCACGTCCTCGATGTAGCGCTCGCGCTCCTTGCGCTTCGCCTCGACCTTCGCGGACAGCTCGGCGTGCTCGACGGGCCGAGTGTAACGGAACGAGAGATCTTCGAGCTCCGTCTTGATCCACGAGATCCCGAGCCGGTTGGCAAGCGGCGCGTAGATGTCGAGCGTCTCCTGCGCGATCCGCTGCTGTTTCTCGGGGGCCATGTGCTCGAGCGTCCGCATGTTGTGCGTCCGGTCGGCGAGCTTGACCAGGATGACGCGGATGTCGCGCGCCATGGCGACGATCATCTTGCGGAAGTTCTCGGCCTGTTTCTCCTCCTGGGTCACCGTCGCCGAGGCCGAGAACTGCGAGAGCTTCGTGACGCCGTCGACGAGCTGCGCGACCTCCAGGCCGAAGAGCTCCGTCAGCTCCTCGGGCGTCGCGAGCGTGTCCTCGATGGTGTCGTGGAGGAGGCCGGTGACGATGGAGGCCTCGTCGAGCTTGAGCTCCGCGAGGATTCCCGCGACCTCGAGCGGGTGGATGAGGTACGGCTCCCCGGACTTGCGGACCTGCCCTTGGTGGACCTTCGCCGAGTAGACGTAGGCCTTCTTGATGACGTCGAGGTCGGGCGCGGGGTGATAGGCGCTCACCCGGTCGAGTATGTCGTTCAACCGCAGCATCGTTGGGCCCGAGCGGCGGATCCGGGCCGTCGCCTCGCTTCTGTATCGATGCTAACGCGCTGCGCCCTGGCCGCGCAACCGAGACGCTCCGCGTCACGACGGCGAGGCGCTCCTCGAGACCTGGACCTCGGCTGGGCCCTCCGAGTAGATTGCGAAGCCATGTCGGTCTGCGCCTCTTGCGGCCGTTCCCTCCCCTGCGGCTGTCCCTCGCCGCGTCGATCCGAGAGCGCGCTCAGCGCGCGCTTCGGGGCGGTCTGTCCGTCGTGCGACGCCTATAACGCCGCGGCCCAGTCAGACTGCGTCCAGTGCGGCGGGTCGCTCGATGCGCCGGAGGCCGCCTCGGGCCAGGCGAGCGCCCCCGCGGCGACGCCCCCCACGCTCGAGGCGACGCGCATCTCGAAGGCGCCGACTCCCCCGACGCGCCCCGAGGCCCGCGACCTCTCGACGGCGCGGACCCTGCTGGTTCCCGCGGAAGAGATGCTCGGCCAGGAGAGCGCGCCGCCCGCGGGGACGGAGGCCGCGCCGCTGCTCTTGACGACGCCCGCCCAGGCAGCGCCGGCCGCTTCGCCCGCACCGGTCCTCCTCACCCGGCCTGCCGCCTCGCCGACGGCCTGCCCCCGCTGCGGCGGAGAGAACGCCCCCGACTACCACTTCTGCGGCGCTTGTGGCGCGCCGCTCGCGGCACCCAAAGCCGCCGCGGGGGCGCCCGGCCCGGCGGCACCACTCGCCCCCGGCCGCGCGGCGCTGCGCGTGCTCCGAGGAGATCGACTCGGCCAGAGCCTTCCCGTCGGGCTCGAGATGGTCGTCGGCCGCGGCAACTGCGAGCTCTCCTTCCCGCGCGATCCCTTCCTCGCCCCGGCCCACTGCACCCTCTCCTTCAAGAGCGGCCGGCTGGTCGTCCGGGACACCGGTGCCGCTTCCGGGACCTTCGTCCGCATCCGGGAGGAGGAGCCGCTCGCCCCGGGCGACTACTTCTCGATCGGCGATCACCTCCTCCGCTTCCTGGGCGGACAGCCGCTCCCGCTCACCACCGACGACGGCACCCAGCTCTTCGGGGGACCTCGGCCCCCCCCGGAGGCCGTGCAGATCGAGGAGATCCACGAGGGGCTGCTCCCCGGCCGGGCCTGCGTGCGCCTCGGGCCCGCCATCGTCTTCGGGCGGGAGGAGAGCTGCCACGTCTCCTTCCCCGGCGACCGGTTCGTCTCGAGCCGCCACTGCCAGCTCACCGTGGGGGTCGGCGGGCGGGCTAAAATCAAGGATCTCGGGAGCACCAACGGGACCTTTCGGAAGATCCCGGCCGGAGAAGAGCGAGAGCTTTTCCGCGGCGATTGCCTGCGCGTGGGCGGCCAGGTGCTCCAGCTCGTCGAGGTCTGAGATCGGGGACTCCCCGCGGCGCCTCGCGTGCAGCGGGTTATGCCAGCGGGACGGCCTCGTAGCGGAGCTGCTCGTTGCCGACGAGGAGCTGGTCCCCCGAGCGGAGCTCCTGCTCGCCCCGGATCCGAACGAAGGTGCCGTTGGCGGATCCGAGATCCCGCAGGGTCGCCTGCTCTCCCTGCACCGAGAGGATGCAGTGGCGGCTCGAGATCGCGAGGTCGCCAGGGAACGTCATGGCGCCCTCCTCCCGCCCGAGGAGGTAGTCGCCGTCGACGAGCGGCAACGCGTCGCCGGCCATCCCGCCCTCGAGCCGCTGGACGAGCCGAAAGCGATGGCCCTGGGCGGGCGAGCCCCAGATGCGGCCGCCGCTTTTGCCTTGGCCCGGCGGCGGTAGCCCCTCGAGACGAAGGAGCTGGCGCCCGATCCGGATCTCATCCCCGGCCCGGAGGACGGTGGGCGCCGAGAGCCGAGCGAAGACGCCGTTGGCGCTGCCGAGGTCGATGATCCAGACCGAGGCGCCCACGACGAACTGCGCGTGTCGCGGGCTGACCGAGGGGTCGTCTAGGCGCAGCGTCGCCTCGGCCGCCCGCCCGCAGATGAACTCGCCGGCGGGGAGTTCGAGGTAGCTCGCCTCCCGCCCCCCGGCCGGGATGACGCGAAGTCGGTGCGACAACAGGGTCCTCGCCGATTCGGGCATGCCCGCTCAGATACCGGCCGCGCGGGAGCCGGTCAAGCCGCGAGGGGGGGCGGCGAGGCCGGAAGGCCGCCTGGCGGGGAGGCGTGCCGGCCGAGCCTCGTGCGCAGCGCGGCGCCGAAGACCCAGAGCCAGGCGCAAAAGCCGGCGAGCGGGCCGAGCAGCGGGATGGCCGTCAGGAGCGTGAGCAGGAGCGTCCCGAGCGCGAGCTGCACCGTCGGGCTCCCGTTCCCCCACGGGAGCGCCCGCCCCACCGCGAGCGCGAGCGCCGCGAACCCGAATGCGCCGACCGCGGCGACCCCGAGCAGTTCCAGCAACGCGAGCGGAATGCCGACCAGGGTGACGACGAACAGAATCCCCAGCAGCGGAAGGGCGAGAACCGAGGCGAACCCGAGGGCAATCGACGCGCCCGGCCGGCGTGGCAGTTCGCCCACCAGGGCCTCGAGCCGCTGCGGCCAGAAGGCGTGGCTGACGAGCGCGAGGCAGAAGAAGACGAGGAAGCGGGCGAGCGCCGACCAGAGCAAGACGAACGGGGAGAGCAGCGCCCCGAGGCCGAGGAGCCCGAGCGAGGCCGGCTCGATCCAGCGCAGACCGGGGCCCAGGCTCACGCTGTCGTGGCCCACCCGCCCCCCCGAATCGACCGCGACCTCGCCGCCGAGGCCGGTGGCGTCGCGGCCCACCGAAGCGCCCGCCGCGACCCGCACCCCTCCCCCGACGGCGGTCGCGTCCCGCTCCACCCGGGCGCCCGGGTCGAGGACGACCGAGCCACCGACGGCCGTCGCCTCGCGGACCGTGGCGTTCCGGTCGAGGTGAACGTTGCCGCCGAGCGCGGTGACGTCCCGCGCCATTGCGCCGGCCTCGAGCTCGACGTTGCCGTGCATCGCGGTGACGTCCCGGACCTCGGTGCCAGCCGGCACGACCACGTCCCCGGTGGCAGTCCGGTCGGCCGCCCCGCCGGAGTGGACGTCGGCGTGGACCCCGGAGCTCGGCCCGACGTCGATGCGCACCGCCGGCGCGGCGAGGAGAAGCGAGAGGGAGAGCAGGATCATGGACGGCTCCTTTCGAGGGGCGGCTGAGCGAGGCGGTGGAGCGCGAGTGACCCGATGAGCGGCGCGAGGCCGAGCGCGAGCAAGGGGCCGACCCCGAGGGCGCCCGAGAGGGCCCCGAGGACGCTGCCCGCGACGCGGGAGAACAGGAGCGCCCCCAGCACGGCCGTGGCCAGGGGCCGGACGAGGCCGCAGAGGAGCCCCACCGTCGCGGCCGAAGGCGCGGTCCAGAGGAGCCCCCCGAGCGCGACCGAGAGACAGAGCGCCGCGACGGCGGCACCCGCGCGACGGCTGCGGCGGCGCGATTCGATCCGGGCGGCGACGCCCTCGGCGAAGCCGGGCGGCAGCGGCGGCCGGCCGAGCATGGCGAGCGCGCGGCCGATCCCGCGGTAGCCTTCGACGAGCGCCGCGCAGTCGGGGCAGCTGCCGAGGTGCTCGCCGGGCGCCTCGGCGCCGAAGGCGATGGCCTGCGCGCGCGCGTCTTCCAGGTGCCCCGTCATCTCGCCTCCTCGAGCTCCTCCCGCAGCCGGTGGCGACCGCGGTGAAGCCACGTCAGCACCGTGCCGTGCGGCACGCCCAGCACCGCCGCGACCTCGCGGGTCGGCAGCTGCTCCATGTGATGGAGGACGAGCGCCTCGCGCTGCGGCTCCGGCAGCCGCGCGAGCGCGGACCAGAGCGCCCGGCCTGCCTCCGCTCCGGCGAGCGCCTCGTCGGCTGGACGGACGGGATCGACGAGATCGACCTCGGCTGCCGCCGGGGCCACGGCCCGACGGGCCGCCCGGCGCCGCAGGGCGTCGAGGCAGTGGTTGCGAGCGATCCGAAGCAGCCATGGGAGGAAGGGGAGCGCGCCGTCATAGGAGGAGAGCGCCTCGTACGCCCGGGCGAACGCCTCCTGCGCGGCATCGCGGGCCTCCTCGGAATCGGCGAGCAGCCGCCGGCAGAGGGCGTGGACGCGGGCGCCGTGCCGCTGGACCAGCCGGCCAAACGCGCCCGGGTCGCCCCGCGCCGCGGCGGCGGCCCAGCCTTCGTCGGATGCGGGCGGCTCGGGGACCAAGGCCCGGGAGCATAGGAGGACGCTCGGGAAGGCGGCAACCATGCCGCTCCTTACGCACGAGCCCCGGCGCCGATTTCGCCCCGCGTCGCCGGCGGGCCGTCTCGTGCTACAAGGGGTTGGAATGACGGGAGAGCTGACGCCCGGGAACCGCTCGGACACGGCGAGGTCGATCGACCCCTACCTCGGCCGTGTCTTCGTCGGGAAGTACCGGATCGACCGGCTCGTCGGCGAAGGGGGGATGGGGCGAGTCTACGAGGCGCGGCAGCTCGCGCTCGACAAGATCGTCTGCCTCAAGGTCGTGCGGCGGGAGCTCGCGGACGACGAGACCCAGGCCCGCTTCCAGCGCGAGGCGCGCGCCGCCAGCCGGCTGAACCACCCGAACAGCATCCAGGTGCTCGACTTCGGGGCCGGCGAAGAGGGTGAGCTCTACCTCGTCATGGAGTACGTCGACGGGCGAGACCTCCAGCAGCTCTCGGCCGAGGCCGCGCCGATGCCCGAACCGCGAGTCTGCCACCTGATGGCCCAGGTGCTCGACGCGCTCACCGAGGCGCACTCACGGATGGTGGTCCACCGCGACCTGAAGCCCGAGAACATCATGGTGACGTCGCTTCGCGGCGACCCGGATTTCGTGAAGGTGCTCGATTTCGGAATCGCGACGATTCAAGACGGCAAGTCGAGGATCACCCGGGCCGGGGTGGTCTTCGGAACTCCCGAGTACCTCTCTCCCGAGCAGGCGCGCGGCGAGGAGCTGGACGGCCGAAGCGATGTCTACTCGGCAGGCGTCATCCTCTACCAGCTCGTCACGGGTCGGCTCCCGTTCCAGTCCACCACCCCGATGGGCTATGTGCTCAAGCACGCGCAGGAGCCGCCGCTGCCGCCGCGCCAGGCGCTTCCAACCCTCTCTCCGGCGATGGAGAGCCTCATCGAGCGGGCGCTGTCCAAGCGACGAGAGGAGCGTCCCGTCTCGGCGTCAGCGATGCGCGACGAACTCCTCGCCATCGGCCGGGCGGAGGAGGTGGGCACCGTCGCCTTGGCGGCGAAGCCCCGCTCGCCTCGCCGGGCCACCCCCGTGCTCGCCGGCGCGCTCTTCGCGACGGCGCTGCTCGCGGGGGCGTTTTGGCTGGCACGGGACCGCCCGAGGGAGGCGCGGGCGGTCTCAGGGAATCCCGCAGCGCGGCCGGACAATCTCTCGAGCTTCCTCGCGAAGGCCGACGCGGCGTTCCAGGCGGAGCGCTACGACGAAGCGCTCGCCGCCTACGCGCGGGCCGCGAGGCTCCCTTCCGCGCCCGCAATGGTCGAGAAGAAGATTGGCCTCTGCTACCAGCTGAAGGGGGACCGGGCATCGGCCGCCGCTCACTACGGGCGCTACGTCGGCTCGACGCCCACGCCGCCCGACGCCGATCAGATCCGTCGCCTCATCGCGCAGCTCGAACGCTGAAGCGAGGCGTCGGTGGCGCCCGGGGCGGGCCGCGCCGAGGCCGGCGGCGTCGCGTTCGCAGGCGGCGTCGCGTTCGCGGGCGGCGGCGGAGTTTCCGGCGGGGGCGGAGGCTCGTAACTGGGCGGCGGCTCGGGCGGTCGGGGCGCTGGCTCCGGGGATTCCATTCCCGGAGCCGGGCCGTCCGGCGACTCCCCTTCGGGTAGAGCTTGCTCCTCCACGTCGACGTCGATCGGCGGCAACTCGTAGCGGACGACGGTCACGCCCGACCGCTTCGCCTTCACGAGGGCGGAGGGGCGCGGGAGGCTGCGGACCCGCATCACCCGGCGGTCGGGCGTCCGGGCGAGGAAATCCATCGTCGTCTCACCGACTCCCACCGAGGTGGCGGCGCAGCTCCGGCAGGTGACCGTGAGCGCGGTCCCAACCGCGTCTCCCTCCTCGACGCTGACCGGACGGCCGCAGGCGGGGGTGACGCAGAACGTCGCCGGCCGAGGGACCTTGCGTGCGACCCAGAAGCGGCCGTGCATCCCCGTCAGGACGCTCGAGAAGCCCGGCTCGTCGAGGGCGGGAAAGCGATCCGGCCAGTGGACGTGGACGCGGACGAAGGGGAGAGGCTGCTTGGTCTTCGAGTCGACCACCTGGCCGGCGACGATGTACTCGACGGCGCTCGGGGCGTGGACGCAGCCGGCCGAGACGGCGGCGAGGACTGCGCACGAGAGCAGAGCACGCGGCACGGAAGAGCAGACGGATGAGCGGGTCGACGGATTCAACCAGACGCCCTCCCCGTCCCGCGTCGGGGCTCAGCCGTAGCTCTTCTCCTTCTTTTCCTGCTCCTCCTTGCAACGGATGCAGAGGGTCGTGACGGGACGGGCCTCGAGCCGCTTGAGGGAGATCTCGTCCTCGCACCGCTCACAGGTCCCGAAGGTACCATTCTCGATCCGCTGCAGCGCCCGGTCGATCTTCTTCAGGAGGAACTTCTCCCGATCGCGCAGGCGGAAGATCATCGACTGGCTGTATTCGGAGCTCGCGAGATCGATCTCGTCCGGGAGGTCGTCGGTGTCGAAGTTCGACTCCTCCATCAGGGTCTTGCGGGCGTTCACGAGCAACGCGCGCTTGCTCTCTTCGAGCATCTTCTTGAACTTCTTGACGTCTTTTTGGTTCAAGGGATTCAACCCCCGAGAAGGGTTCTAACGCGTCGAAAGCCAGCCACCTCGCGCAGCGAGCGGGCGGGAGAGCGGCGGCCCACCCAACCGGCCTGCGCGAAGGACCGGCATGACTAACAGAGGGCGACGAGCCGAGTCAACCCAACCACCCACCTTCGACTTCCCAGGCCCTCTCGAGAGACCCCTGGGTGGGCTCCGCTCGCACACCTTGGGACCTTCGACCCCACTGTCGTATGATGGCGCCAGCTCGATGCTCTCGAAAGGATGCCCGACCGACCATGGCCGCGACGGACAAACGCAAGCAGAGCCTCTACTTCCCGGAAGACATGCTCAAGGAGATCCAGGACGAGGCCAATCGGCTCGACCGGTCCCTCTCCTGGATCATCCAACAGGCGTGGCGCCTCGCCCGCACGGAGATCACGAGATTCCCCTCGGTCAACGACGTGATCGCCGAGGGCACGAAGCGCCTCGAGGAGCCGTAGGCGATGGCGGGCGTCAATCGCAAGCAGAGCCTCTACTTTCCAGAGGAGATGCTCCTCGAGATCCAACGCGAGGCGAACCGCCAGGACCGTTCGATGTCGTGGATCGTCCAGCAGGCCTGGCGGATTGCCTGCCACGAAATCCAACGGATGCCCTCGGTCGACGACGTCCTCGAGCGGTCCGAGAAGGACTGACGCTTGGCGACGGGCTCGGCTGCCCCGGAGACGACGCCTCGGGACGGGCGGGAAGGACGGCGGGTTCTCCTCGTCCTGGCGCTGGCAGCGCTCGCCATCGGCGGCGCGCTCGCCGTCCGGGCGGGTCTGAAGCGGAGCCGGCTGCATCAGGCGGCCGCGGCGGCCTCCTCGGCGCTCGCGCGGGACACGTACGGGGGCTACCGCGACGTCGACTTCGCGCTGCGCGACCTCGTGGTCCCCGGGAGCCCCGAGGTGAACCTCGCCGCCGAGCGCGCGTTCGCGCTCGCCCAGCTCAGCGCGCGCTACGCCGACGACCAGGCCGAGGTCGAATCCGAACTGCTTCTGTTGCCGCTCGAGCGGGCGCAGAGCCCCAATCCCCTCGTCTACGCTGCCCGCGCGCTGCTCCTGCTCGGCAAGGGTGAACCAGGCTCGGCGTTGCTCGCGGCCGGACGGGCACCGGAGGGCACCGCCTCGGCAGAGCTCGAGGCCGTCCGCGCGAGCATCGCCCAGGCCCTCGAGCGGCCGGATCTCGCCGAGCAGTCGATCGCCGCGGCGCTCCGTCTGTCGCCGAAGCTTCTCCTCGCCCTCCGGACGGAGGCCGAGCTCGCCCGAGCGCGCAAGGACTTCCCGCGCGCGGTCCAGGCCTATCGGCAAGCCTTGCTCGAGAACCCCCGGCACGTCCCGTCGCTGCTCGCGCGGGCGGAGATGGCGGAGGCCGGGCAGGCGGGGGATCCCGCGCGGTCCGCCGATGAGCTCGAGCGGCAGCTCCCCCTCTTCGCGGCCGAGGGCAGCCCGGGCGAGCAGTGCGACGCCCTAGCGACGCTCGCCCAGCTCGATCTCCGGCTCGGCCACGCCCTCGCGGCCTCGAGCCATCTCGACCGCGCGCAGACCATCGACGAGGCGCCGGCCAGCTGCCGCGTCGAGCTCGCCCGGCTCGACCGCCGGCTCGGGCGCGACGCCGCAGCGCTCGGGCTCTTGCGCGTGGCGGTCGAGGACGACGACCCGGGCGAAGCGCCGCTCGTCCTCGCCGAGGTGACGACGAACCCCAAGGAGGCGCTCGACTGGGCCGGCAAGCCGCCCCCGCCGAACCTCCCGCCCCGGGACCGGGACCGCTGGAGCGCGCGCGCCACCGCCGCCGAGGTGACCGCGCGGCTCGCGGCCGGCGATCGAAGGGGCGCCGAGGCGGCCTCGGCGCCGCTCGAGGGCGTCGAGGTCTGGCAAGCCGAGGTCGCGCTCGCGCGGCTCAGCGGCGCCCGCGCGCAGGCCCGGCTGCTCGCCGAGGCCGAGCGCCGGGCCGACCGCTCGTCTTCCCCGGGCGACGCACTGACCGCGGTGGGCGAGGCGGCGCTCGCGCTCCGGCTCGACGGCCTCGCGGCGCAGGCCTGCGAGGTGGGCGCGGCCAAGGGCCTCGGCAACCTCCGGGCCCTCCTCTGCGAGGCCCGCGCCCTCCACGCGGCGGGGAAGGACGAGGCCGCCCGAGCGGCGCTCGACCGCGCCGCCGCGATCGACCCGGGAGCCCTCGCGGTCGACCAGCTCCGCAGCGCGCTGGCGACGGCCCAGCCGCCGGGCGCCCGATGAGCCAGACCGCGCTCGCTCGACTTCCCGCTCCGACCGATCCGAGGCGCGAGCTCATCGCGCTTCACCAGCAGCTCTTCCGACGGCAGCGGCGCCTCATCGAGGAGCTGACCCTGCCGGAGACCAGCGTGCTCGCCGCCTACCGGCGCCGCTTCCAGCGCCACGCCAGGAGCTACGAGCGGGTCGTCACGTACGACGACGTCCTCGAGGCGGCGGGCGAGTCCGACCTCGTCTACGTCGGCGACTACCACACGCTTCGCCTCGCGCAGAAGAGCTTCCTCCGGCTCGCCGAGCGGCTCTGCGAGCGGGGCCGCCCCCCCCTGCTCGGGCTGGAGTTCGTTCAAGCCCGCTTCCAGCCAGCGGTCGACGCCTACCTCGAGGGCTCCCTCGAGGAGGCCGAGCTCCTGCGGGACATCCGCTACGCCGAGACGCAGGCGTTCGACGTCTGGCCGAACTTCCGACCGATCTTCGAGCTGGCGCGCGCTCGGCGCCTGCGCATTGCGGCGCTCGATCGGCGCGCGGGCGGGCCCCGATCGCTCGAGGCGCGCGACGCGTTCGCCGCCCAGGCCCTCGCGCGTGCGCTCCGCCCAGGCGAGCCGGCCCTCGTCCTCTTCGGGCAGCTGCACCTCGCGCCGCCCCACCTGCCCGCCGCGGTCCGCGCGGCGCTGCGCCGCCCCGTCGGACCGGAGCTGCTCGTCTACCAGAACTGCGAGGAGATCTACTGGGCGCTCGAGCGAGCCGGCCTCGAACATTCGGTCGAGGCGGTGCAGATCGCCGACCGCGCCTACTGCCTCGTCAACAGCTCGCCGCTCGTCTGCCAGCAGAGCTACCTCGACTGGGTGGAGGCGACGCGCGAGGGCGAGCGGATCGAGGCGACCGCGCCCGCGCACCACTTCCACGAGGCCGCGGAGCTTCTCTCGCGCTTCCTCGAGGTCCCGCTCCGCGTGCCGATCGAGCGGGTTGCGATCCACGGCCCGGGAGACCTGTCGTTCCTGACGGCGCTCCGCGGCCGCGGCCGCCTCGGTGCCCGAGAGGCCCGCGCGCTGACGCGGCGGATGCTCGCCCGCGAGAGCTTCTGCCTGCACGGCCAGCGGGCGGTCTACCTCGCCAGTTCGTCGTTCAACCACGCCGCCGAGGTCGCGGCCCAGTTCCTGCGGCATGCCTGGATCGACGACCCGGGCGAGCTGCCCGAGCCGCGCGGCCTCGTCGACGGCTTCTACGCGCGGACGCTCGACCAGGCCTTCGGCTTCTTCGGCAGCAAGGTCCTCAACCCACGCCGCAAGGCGCGCCACGCGCCGCAGCTCGCGCGGCAGCTCGCCCAGGGTTCGACCGGGGAGCGCGAGATCGCCCAGCTCGTCCTCGCCCACCTTCGGTTCGAGCGCGGGGAGCGGGCGCCGGAGGTGCGGCGCGCCTACCGGCTGCGCGACGCCGAGCTCTGGGGTCGCGTGACGCGCGCGCTAGGCCAGATCCTGGGCGACAAGCTCTACTACTCGATGTTGCGAGGCGGCATCCCGAAGACGGTCCTCCGGGACGTCTTCCAGGATCCGCTCGAGGACGAGGGCGCCGCGTTCCACACCTACCTCTACCTCTCGGCCCGGGTGGGTAAGACCCGGGTCCCGCTGCGCAGCGCCTGATCTCCACTGCTTCTCGAGTTCGTCGCGCGGCGCAGCTCTCCGGGCAGCGGCAGGCGCCGCAAGGCGTCCCGACCGGCAGTGGGCCGTCGCAGGGTGGGAATGCCACCCTGCGCGAGCGGCGGGGCGCCGAGGGCCTACCGCTTGCTCGGCAAGAGCGGGCGCAGGTGCCGCTCCTGCCGCCGCGTGCCGGCGATCCGGTCGGCGGCCGCGAGCTCCTGGGCGGCCTCGCGGTTCTTGCCCTCTCCCTCGAGGAGTCGGGCGAGGCGCCGGTGCCAGACGGGGCTCTGCGGCTCGATTCGCGCGAGGGTCCGCAGGGCCTGCTCCGCCTGCTCCGTCGCGCCCGCCTCTTCCTCGGCGCTCGCGAGCGTCGCGAGCAGCGGGAGGTCGCCCGGCCGCTCGCCGACGAGCTTCAGGTAGAGCTCGATCGCAGGCTGCCGCTTCCCCTCGTTCCAGAGCAGCTGGGCGAGGTGATCGCCCGCCTCGGCGTAGCCAGGCCGCAGCTCCAGCGCGCGCCGGTCGGAGGCCTCGGCGGCGGAGAGCGCGCCGGTGAGCTCCTCGGCGAGCGAGGCGACGTGCCAGGCCCGCGGCGCGTCGGGATCGAGCCGCACGGCCGTCTCCGCGAGCGATCGGGCCTCCGCCGCCGACCCCTCTCGGACGAGCAGCTCGGCGAGATCGATCATCGGCAGCGGCCATTCGGGTGCCTCGGAGGCGGCCTGCCGCATCAGCCGCTCCGCCGACGCGAGGTCCCCCTGGTCCCGCACCTCCTCGGCCTTCTTCAAGTCGCCGACCGGATCGCCCACGACGCGGGCGAGGAGAATCGCGAGGGCGAGGGTGGGCACGCACCGGGTTTACCCGGCGAGCGTCACTGGGATCAACCAGCTCGCCGAGCCCGAAACGGCCGCCTCGACGGCCCGGCGCCGCCGGGAGCGCCCCCAGAGCCAGCTGGCGCCGAGGAGCGCGGCACCGGCGACCAGCAGCCCGACCGGCGAGACCGTCGCCGGACGATCGAGGTAGGGCCGCTCGGGGTAGGGACTTCCCGGAAGCTCGCTCTCCCGCAGCGCCATCAGCGCGACCTGGGCGATGTGGAGCGCATGCCGGTCGCTCCCCCGCTCGATCTCCGCCCGGCAAGAGAAGCCGTTCGCCACGACCAGCGCATCCTTCGGCACCCTTCGCACCGCGGACGACAGCGAGCGCGCTCCGGCCACCCCGAGGTGCTGAGACCCCTCGCCGGCCTCGGAGCCAAAGGCCTCGGAGCCGAAGGCGCCCGCACCCCCGGCGTGGCCGGCCTCCAGCGCCCGCCCCTCGACACCGAGCCGCCGCAGGAGCTCCTCGTCCGCCTCCATCCCCAGGAGCGACTTCGGGTGGCGGTGGCCGTGGACGACGACCTCGCGATCGAGCCTCGGCGGATGCCAGTCGAGCCTCTCCACGAGCTGCTCGCCGAACTGGAACGACTGGCGCGAGAGCCGCTGTGCGCCCTCGTCGTTCGGGAAGAGCGCGGCGAGCTCGTTCCGGAAGAGCGCGATGCACGAGGGCTCGAGGCCGACGAGCGGCATGCCCGCCGCGAGCTGGGGCCGGAGCAGATCGAGGGTGCGCCGCAGGCGGCCCTTCGTGGAGTCGAGCGACCCAAGGCCGTCGAACGGCCAGCCGCAGGAGACGGCCCCGCGCGGAACGACGACGCGGCAGCCCGCCGCCTCGAGCACCTCGACGGCGGCCTTGGCGGTCCCGGGATTGAACTGATCGTTGAAGGTGCCCGGCCAGAGCAAGACGGGGAGGCCGGTCGGGTTTCTGGGCTCGCGGCGGGAGAACCAGCGGTGGAACGGCTCGGCGGCGAGCGGCGGGAGCCGGCGATCGGGCGGGAGGCCGCACGCGACCGCCGCGAGCGCCGAGATCCCCGGCAAGGCCATGAAGAGGTTCGCGACCCCGGGGGCGAGCCGGGCGAGCCGCAGCCACCAGTCGACGCAGCCCATCGCACGGGTGGCGCCGCTCGCTCGACGCTCGACGAGCTCCATCTCGGCGTTCCCGCCCAAGAGACCTTTGGGTCAGACGAGCCGCGAAAGCTTCGCCGCCAGGATGAAGTCGTTCTCGGTGAGGCCGCCCGCCGCGTGGGTCCAGAGGGAGACCTCGACCTTGGCGTAGTGGACCGCGAAGTCGGGGTGGTGCCCCTCGGCCTCGGCCAGCTCGGCCATCCGGTTCACGAAGGCCATGGCCTGCCGGAAATCCGCGAAGGTGAAGCTCCGTTCGAGCCGCTCGCTCGGCTGCTGGGGTCCGCCGGGCTCCGCCCGTCGGCCGGCGAAGCCGTCCAGCGCCCTCCTCGTCTCCCAGCCGGGCGTCTGGCGCGACAGCTCCCGCAGCTCCGCCGGCCCGAGCTTCGGGACGCCCCCCTCACAGGGGACGCAGCGCTTCTTCGTCAGGTCGTCCATCGAAAGCCTCCCCGAGCTGCTAACCTAGCGACGTGCCGCTCGTCCGCAAGGAGGAGTTCGAGGAGCTGCTCGACGACGCCCTCTCCCTGCTCGGCCAGGGGGCGCTCCACCAGGCCATCGGGGCGCTGCTCTCGCTCGCCCGGAGGGCCGCCAAGGCGGGCAAGCGCGAGGAGCTCGACCGAACCGCCGCCGCCATCGGCGAGCTGCTCGAGCGAAGAGACCTCTTCGGGATGACCGCCGAGGAGGACGCGACCTTGCGGACGGCGCTGGCCGAGCTGCGAAGCAAGCTGGGCTAAGGCCCCGCCGCGGAGCAGCTCCCGAGGTCACCGGCGCACCCCTCCCGAAGCGCTGGTCTCGAGGCCCCTCAGCCGCCGTCGGCGGCGCCGGAGTCGCAGCTCTGGATCAGCGCGAGGAAGTCGGCCTCGGAGAGGCCGCCGTCCAGGTAGACGTGGGAGTTCTGGAGCAGCGTGGGGTCGCCCTCCTCGCGCCGGAAGAAGCCCTGGCTCGCGACGAGCCAGTGGCCACCGTTTGGGTCGAGGAAGAAGTAGCCGCTGGCCCAGCCGCCGTCCCCGGTGGTGAGCGGCACCGGGTTGCCGGGGCCGGTCGCGGACGAACCGATGAAGACCTCGAAGCCGCCGTCGGCCCCGCCGTCGGCCCCGCCGTCGCTGCCGCCATCGCTGCCGCCATCGAGGTCGGTCGAGCCGTGGACGAGCCGGACCACCGACAGCTCGATCGGGGTGTACTGGTCTTTCGGGCCGATCTGCTCGGTCCGACTGTTCGTCGTGACGAGCCCGAGGCTGCTCGCCGTGACGGGACGGCCCGCGTCGAGGATCTCTGCCTCGACGAGCGCCTGCGTTCCCTTCGTGAGGGCGCAGACCGTCGCGGGAGCCCAGTAGATGCCCTTCGCCGTGTCGCTCGTGGGCGCGGGCTTCTCGGGCGCCCGGCAAGCGACGGCGAGGAGGGTCGACAGCGCGCCGAGGAGCAGATGGTTGAGGTGGTTGGACATGGGGAAGCCTCCCTGGGCGGCCAGCCTAACGCGAAACGACCCGGCCGCAAGCCCCAAGTCGAGCCGCTTCAGGGCGCCGGACAAAGTCGGACTGGAGCGCGAGGCAGCCGGCGGCTCGCCGGCCCGAGAGACATCAGGGGGACAGCTGCGGGCCGCGCGGAGCAAGCGGACCAACTCGATACGTCACGTGCGGGCG
>JAJXUD010000082.1 GCA_021783235.1 Myxococcales bacterium
GCGCGTCCCCCTCGCCGCCCTCGACGTCCATCTTCACGACCGACGGCGGCTCGGCGACGGTCGCCCGCAGCGCGTCGAGCGTGGTGGTCGCCACCTCGAGCGTCGCGTCGCCGCCGCCGCCGAGGTGTCCCATCGAGTTGGAGCCGGCGATCTGGAACGGCATCCAGCCGCCGGTCGCCGCCACCGCCGCCGGGACGACCCGCACGTTGGCGAGCCGGTTGGCACGGACGTGGTGGAGGAGGTTCGCGCCGTTCTCCGGCAGCGGCTCGACGGAGACGACGCGGCCGGCCGGGCCGACGAGGCGGGAGAAGAGGAGAGTGTAGTAGCCGGCGTTGGCGCCGACGTCGAAGACGGTCGCGCCGGGCCGGACCGATCGGGCGACGACCGCGACCTTGGCCGCCTCGTAGGTGCCGAGCCAGCAGCCGTGGACCGAGCTGCCGACGCGCCAGCGCAGGCCGCGGAGCGGCCCGGATCTGACGGCGACGGTGGCCGAGCGCGGCACGAGCCGGAGCGGCAGTCGGGTGAGCGCGCCGAGCGGCGTGGACGCGGGGAGGCGAGACGGATCGAGCATTCGCGGAGCCTCGTGAGCGGGGACGCGCGGTCGGGGCGCGGACCGCCGGGGTGCCGCCGGTCATCCGACGGCCGGGAGGGGATGTCAACCGGAGCCCGCCCGCCGCCAGGATCGGTTCGTCCAGCCGAACCACCTCGATGCCAAAGTCGGCCGCGCGCCCCAACTGACCGCCAACTGCCGCCGGCTTGTCCGGCGGCGCTTGTAGGTCACCAGCGATCGCCGCCAGCCCTCCCGCCGGCGCCACTGATTCACCCCTGACCGCCGCCAACCCGCCCAGCGGCGGCTCCCGGCGTCACCGCCGATGGCCGCCGGCGAAGCCGGCGGCAGGCTGGCGGCAGCTGTGCCTCCCCCGCTCGACTCCCCCTCCCACATCCCCTAAACTCCTCGGTCTTCTGACGCCGGCAGGCCGCGTCCGGCCCGCCGCGGGGGCACCAGATGTCCGAGATCCGCAGCGACCACGCCGAGCCGTCCCCGCAGCAGGGGGAGGCGGCCGACGCCATCGACCTCCACGCCTACTGGCGGACGGTCTGGCGGCGCCGCTGGCTGGTCCTTCCCTTCTTCGCCGCGGCGGTGATCGTCACCGGGCTGGTCACGCTCAAGATGACGCCGCTCTACGACGCCACCTGCACCATCGTCATCGACCTCTCCGCCCCCAAGGTCCTCGACGACAAGTCGGTCCAGGACGTGGTGGAGACCGGCACCGGCGGCTACTGGTACTCGAAGGAGTACTACGAGACCCAGTACAGGGTGATCGGCAGCCGCGCGGTCGCCCAGCGGGTCTCCGACCGGCTGCAGCTCGGCTCCAACCTGCGCTTCCTCGGCCTCGACGGGGTGAAGGACCCGGCCGAGCGCGAGGCGCGCCGGCAGCGGGCCGACCCGGTGAAGAAGCTGCTCCAGCACTTCAAGCTCGAGCCGGTGAAGGACAGCCGGATCGTGAAGCTCGCCTACGAGGACCCCGACCCGCAGCTCGCGGCGCTGGTGGCCAACGGCTGGGCCGAGGCCTACATCGCCGAGAACCTGGCGGTCCGCAACTCGGCCACCCGCTCGGCCGCCGACTGGCTCGAGCAGCAGCTCGCCGAGCTGGAGGGGAAGCTCGACCGGAGTGGCAAGGCGCTCTTCGAGTTCAAGAAGGCGCACGACATCGTGGCCACCAGCTGGGAGGACCGGCAGTCGATGGTCTCGGCGCGGCTCACCCAGGTGGGCGAGGCGCTCACCCGGGCGCGGGTGAAGCGGGCCGAGCTGCAGGCGCGCAGCGACGCCATCGAGCAGGCGGAGAGCGCGGCGACCGGCGGCGAGGCGCAGGTGGAGGCGCTCCAGGCGGTGGCCGACTCGCTCACCATCCAGCAGCTCAAGCTGCGCTACCTGGAGGCCCGGGCCGACTGCGCCGACCTGCGGGTGAAGTACCTCGCCGACCACCCGAGGCTCCAGGCCTGCGAGCGGAAGCAGGCCGAGGCGCTCGCCGGGCTGCGCGGCGAGATCCGGACGGCGCTCGCCGCGGTGCGCACCGAGTACCAGGAGACGATCGCGACCGAGCGGAACCTCTCCGCGCTCCTGGAGCGGACCAAGGCCGACGCCTTCGGCCTGAACCAGTACGAGCGCGACTACCTCGAGCTGAAGCGCGCCTACGACAACAACCAGCGGCTCTACGAGCTGGTGCTGAAGCGGCTCAAGGACACCGGGGTCGCCGGGATGCTCCAGGCCTCCAACGTGCGCATCCTCGACGAGGCGCGGCCGGGGCTCCGGCCGGTGAGCCCCAACGTGCCCCGCAACATGGCGCTGGCGATGGTGCTCGGCCTCCTGGGCGGGGTCGGCCTGGCCTTCGGCGCCGAGTCGCTCGACCGGAGCATCACCGACCAGGAGCAGGTGGAGTCGGCGCTCGGCCTGGCGCTCCTCGGCATCGTGCCGTCGATCGCCCGCGCCAAGGACGGCGCGGCGCAGGACCTGGCGGTCCACACCGACCCCAAGTCGGCGGCGGCCGAGTGCCTGCGGGCGGTCCGGACCAACCTGCTCTTCATGTCGCCGGAGAAGCCGCTCAAGACCATCCTGGTCACCTCGGCCGGGCCGCAGGAGGGGAAGACCACCACCGCCACCTCGCTCGCCATCACCATGGCCGGCGGCGGGACGCGGGTGCTGCTGGTGGACGCCGACATGCGCCGGCCGCGGCTGCACCGGGTCTTCGGCGCCGGCGGCGGCGCCGGGCTGTCGTCGCTCATCCTCGGCGAGGGGACGCTCGGCGAGGCGGTGCGGGCGACGCAGGTGCCGGGGCTCTGGGTGCTGCCCTGCGGGCCGGTGCCGCCCAACCCGGCCGAGCTGCTCCACACCGCCGCCTTCCAGCGGCTGCTCGGCGAGATGGCGGCCGGCTTCGACCGGGTGATCATCGACTCGCCGCCGGTGGGGGTGGTGGTGGACGCGGTGGTGATGGCCACCCGGGTGGACGGCACGCTCATGGTGCTCAAGGCCGGTCGCACCTCGCGCGACCGCGCCCGCGCGGCGGTCCGGCAGCTTCGCGACGTGAACGCGCCGATCTTCGGGGCGGTGCTGAACGACCTCGACCTGCAGGACCAGAAGTACGGGCAGTACTCGTACTACTACCAGTATGGGTACTACTACGGCGAGCGGAAGGGCGAGGGGGCGGCGGCGAAGGCGGCGGGGTGAGGGAAGGGCAAGGGGGGCGATGCCGCTCGACCTGCGCTGCGAGCGAAAGAGGGAGCGGATGACCATCGAGACGATCTGTCCGACCGATTCGACTCCTCTCGTCGCCGAAACAGCCACCTCCTTCCGATGCCCTTTGTGCTCCAGGCTGTACCCGGAGCGAGATGGCGTTCTGAAATTCGTCGCCAGAAACGACGAGTTTTACGAGGGCGCTTACCAGGCTCAGGTCTCTTTCCTGCCCCGGAGCGAAAGGCCCTGGCACGCCTGGCCACTCTGGCTCATCAGCAGCGGGTATCTGTGGATGGTGAGACGCTTCGTGCCTGCGCGAGGCTTGGTCGTGGAGTTGGGGTGCGGCGGTGGGGTGAAGTACTTTGGACGTCGCTATCGTATGGTAGGCTGCGATCTATCCTCCTCGTCCCTCGAGCGGCTCAACGGAATTTACGAACGTTTGCTCCAGGTGGATGCGGCGGAAAAACTCCCGCTCCAGGACGGGACGGTCGACGCCGTCGTGAGCTCCTTTTTCTGGGAACACATCCCCCCGGGCGTGAAGCCGCGCATCCTCGCGGAATGCATGAGGATCTTGAAGCCAGGCGGACGCCTAATCTTCCTGTACGATGTCGAGACCGACAACCCCATGATCGGTCACTACAAGAGACGCGATCCCGTTCTTTATCGGCGCTTGTTTCTGGAGGGAGACGGGCATCTAGGCTACCAGTCGAGCAGTGACAATTTGCGGTTGTTCAGGTCGGCAGGACTTTCGATTCTGGCGCATCGGGGAATTGAAAAGAGCTGGGTCCAGTCGGGGTGCGTGTACGAGAAGCTCACCGCCTTTGGCGGGGTGGGGCGTCCGATCTTCAGATTCGCCCGAATCCTCGACCGAGCGCCTTTCTTTTATCTCTACACGGCGGTGGTCCGGATCGTCGATGCTCTGTTCGGCCCGCTACTTCCGGATCGGTGGGCGCGCATGGTCGTCACCGTCTGCAGCAAGGACGGCATCGCCACCGGTGAAGAATGATCTCGAGTCACCGCGGGTGCAGATTTGTTGGGGGACGCAGTGACGTGGGAGCTGGTTCTGGCCATCACGGTCGTCCCGCCCGACGACGAGGGCGCGCTGCGCGACGCCATCGGTGCGGCGCTCGAGGCGTCCCGGTCGGATCCGAGCCCCCGCGACCTGCTCGGCGAGGGGCGCGAGCGGCTCTCCTGGGCGGCGTACGGGCGGAGATATGACGAGAGGTTGCGGGGGTTGTGACACGAACTCCTATCCGCTCCTCTCCTCGACTCCGCCGGCTCCCCTCCCGTAGACTCAGCTCCTTGACGAGCGCGGGCCGGCTGGCGAGAGGAAGGGGGGAGGGGCTATGACACGGGACACGGCCAGAAGCGCGGGATCCGGCGGCATGACTGCGCGCATCGCGTCGGGTTCCCTGCCCTCCGTAGTGCAGGAAGAGGCGGCGAGCGCCGAAACGCCCAGCACCCGCGCCCGCCTCCCCGCGCTCATGCGCGCCCTGCGCCCGCACCAGTGGGGCAAGAACCCAGAGAGGGGCATTGAGGAGTTCGTAAAGATTGTGATTGCCGACGCCGCGGTCGGCCAGCGCCGTTACTGTTTGTCGGCGGGAACGATTTCGCGGAAGCTTGAGGAGCGCGTCCTCGCGCTCGGTGCGCCACTTCCTCAGCTCGGTCTTCATGACGGTCTTTCAGAGCAGCGAAGTGGCAAACTCGTGGCTCCTGATCGTCGACGGGACGATGGTGAACTTGTATTTGGCATCGAGGTCGGTCCCGTCGGACGCAATGCCGACGGTTGGCCAGTCGCCGACGATGTTCGGCACCCAAATGGCAGTCAGCCCCCAGCCGGACGCTCTTGTTGCTTGGCGCCTATCCACCTTCTTCACCGCGAGCTTGCCCGCGGGCCCTCCGCATTGGCGTCCCCCGCCGGAGAGGACACACGCTCGGCGTGGGACACCTCGGCGAAAGTTGTGGAGACGAGCTTCGCGATGCGGGCCTGCACGTCGCTCGTACCGAAAGGCCTGGTTTCTCGACAACCTTGCGGAACACGGCATCGAAAGCCCACCCTAACTTTTTGGCGTCATGTGGACGGCTTGGCTCCTTCTAAGGGGCGCGACTGCGATTGAAATCGAGTCTGCCGAGATTGGGGGAAAGTAGATGACTTGGCAACGGGCCTACACCGATCGGTTCTACAATCGTCAACGCGGCTGGACAGATGGGACTACGGACTTCTGGAGTCTTTGCGCCAAAGAAATCCAGAAGGGGTCAAGAATACTTGAGCTCGGCTCGGGCCCGAGCAACCCGACCTCTTGTTTTCTGGCGTCACTGGGAGACCTAGACGGCGCCGATGTCGATCCTGAGGTGAAAGGCAATCATCACCTTCGGAGAGCATCAATCATCGGTTCGGACGGTCGACTCCCGGTCCGCGATGAAAGCTATGACGCTTGCGTGTCAAATTACGTGGCTGAGCATTTGAGCGATCCACGCTCGCACCTCGTGGAGGTCAGGCGGGCATTGCGGCCAGGGGGCGCCTATGTGTTTCGGACGCCAAACCTACTCCATTATGTGTCGATGTTCGCGGCGCTAACGCCGAGATGGGTCCATGCAGGGCTCGCGAATCGCCTTAGAAAGCTGGGGCCCGAGGCTCACGAACCATACCCGACCTTTCATCGGCTCAATACGCGTCAAGCCATCGGAACTCACGCCAAGGCCGCTGGGCTCGAGGTCGCCCAAGTGTCTCTTATCGAGAAGGAACCGTCATACGGAATGTCTTCCCGGGTCCTGTTCCTAGCCTTCCTCGCGTACGAAAGGATCGTCAACTCGACTGAACTCCTAGCTGGTGTCCGCGCGAACTTTCTGGTGGTTCTTCGGAAACCACTCGTTTGAAAAATGGCAAAAATGACGGCGCAGCGGGACGCTTTTCGTGCCTTAACGCCGGCGCGACGGCCGGTATCGCGGTCGCTTGATCTAACGGCCCATGCCAATGAGTAGGGATCTCCCTAACCGAAGCGCGACCCTGAGCTCCATCATTGGCTCGGTCGCGGCCTCCGGGCTCACGTCGGTCGCCGGAATGGTGACCGGCGTGCTCCTCGCCCGATCGCTCGGGCCGACCGGGCGCGGCCAGTTCGCGGCGATCGTCTCCTGGTCGGGGCTCCTGCTCATGGCGTCCGAGCTCGGGCTCGGGTTCGGGGTGTCGTACTTCGCGGGCAAGGAACCGGAGCGCGGCGACGAGGTCTTCACGCAGGGGCTCGCCATCGCGTGCGCCTTGCGGGCGCTCGCCTTCGCCGTCGGCGCGGTCGTTCTCCCGCACATCCGCGCCTTCGAGTCGCTCGACGCGCCTGTCGTCTGGCTCGGCCTTTCGCCGCTCCTCTTCGGTAGCGTCACCGGGATGGTGACGGCGTTCTTCCTCGGGACGGGCCGGATCCGCGTCGTCAACGCGCTCGGACTCGCCGGGGCGTGGGTCTACGCGGCTGGCGTCCTCGCGATCTGGCTCGCCGGCGTCCGGTCGGTGCCGGCCTTCGTGGCGCTCTTCGCAGGCGCGCAGGTGGCCACGACGGTCGTGGCCGCGTGGGCGGGCTGGCGAATCGGCGGCCTACGTCCCCGCTGGTCCCGAAGAGGCCTGCGGCAACTGGTCTGGTACGGTGCCAAAACCCAGACGGCGTCGCTCGCCGCCCAGACCAACCTGCGGCTCGACCAGGTGCTGATGAGCGTGCTCGTCGCCCCGGCTGACCTCGGGCTCTATGCGGTCGCCGTGGCGGTGAGCTCGATGACCGGCCCTCTCTACTCCGGCCTCAACACCGTCCTTGCCCCGCAGGTAATCCGCGCTGGTGATGCGCGGACGGGTGCGCTCAGGGGAGGGCGAATCCTGATCCTCGCCGTGGTCGCCGGAACCGTCGGCGCCTTCGCACTGGGAGTCGTAGCTCCCTGGCTCCTCCCGGCGCTCTTCGGGAAGCGCTTCATCTCAGCCGTTCCGCTCGCGCGGGTGCTGCTCGGGGCGACGGTCTTCCAGGGAACGAACCTGCTGCTCGGGACCCTGCTGCGCGGACTGGGGCGGCCCGGAGCGCCCGCGATCGCCGAGGGGATAGGCGCAGGGGTCACTGTGGGGCTCCTCGCGCTCTTGCTCCCGCGGTTCGGGGCGATGGGGGCGGCGGTTGCATCGCTCGTGGCATACGGAGTGGTCGCGGTGGCGGAGGGCGCGATGTCGCTGGTCGCTGCCAAGGTCGGCGTTGCTGAACTCGCCGCCGATGCGTCGCGTATCATGGCTGGCTCGACTCACAGCAGGAGTCGGAAACCGTGACGAATCCCAATGTTTCCATCTGCCTCACCGCGTACAAGCGTGCCCAGGTTATCGGCGCGACGATCGAGTCGCTGCTCGCCCAGGAGTACGGCGACTTCGAGTTGATCATCACCGATGACGCGTCGCCGGACGATACGGAGGAGGTCTGCCGCCGGTACGAAAGGCTGGATCGCAGGATCGTCTACTGTCGCAATGCCACGAACTTAGGCATGCCAGGGAACCTGAACTCAAGCTTGAAGCGATGCCGGGCGCCGCTGGTCGCGAACCTGCACGACGGCGATCTGTACCGGAAGGACCTCGTCTCCAGGTGGAAGATGGCGCTCGACGCCAATCCAGATGCGGCCTTCGCGTTCAGCGCGCTCACGATGGTCGATGGCGACGACTCGGGGATCTCCAATCCCGACCTTCCAGAGAGGCTGGAGCGCGACGAATTGCTTCGCTTCATGCTCTCAGACCGCAGCTGCTATGGCAGCCCGGTCTGGGGCACCGTCATGGGGCGCCGGAGTGTCTACGAGTCGGTCGGTTGGTTCGACGAGCGCTTCTCCTGGTATTCCGATGTCTGGATGTGGATGCGGCTGAACCACACCCATCCCGTCATGTACGTTAATGAGCCGATGATCAGTCTGAGGCCACATGAGCCGGATCGCCCCTACGCCAGGCTCGACTGGTGGCACATGAGGATCGTCACCACCATGTACGAAGACGCGGTCGATCTCCTCCATGCCGGAGACGCCGCGACCATTGCGCTTGAGCGACGAAGAATCAGAAGGATTCGTGATCGCATCTGGCTCCGCGCGCTGGGACGCGCGTTTCGAAGGCGCCTGTGGACCGACGCCGAGCGTGGTCTCGGAATCTTCCGGGCGGAGGATTCGATGGTTCTCCGCGTCGCCGGTTGGGCGGGAGTCCTACCACTCAGGGCAATGAGGGCCCTGTCTCGGTCTTAGGAGATCTTGGCGTAAGAACGGGACGTCGACCGGAGACGGGAGTTGCGCGCCATTCGCGCCCAGACCATCTCGCCCACATGAGAGGGGTGAAGAGCGCCACTCTGTAGACGAGCCCCACAAAGCCACTCCCCCATTCACCCTCCATCATTCCCGGGGCCCCGAAAAGGAGATCCAAGTAGAGCAGCATCCGGATCGGGCTCCCTCGCGGGTCGGGCCCAGCGAGCCGCCAGAGGAATCCGAACAACAATCCCATCGCGACCATGCCGACCATGATTCCGGCGGTGCCGAAGTTCCAGAAAAGCTCGCCTGCCGCCGATTGCCCGAGGGAAGTACCTTCGCCCCCGAAGTACTCGTAGAACCAACCGCCTCGGCTCACGATCGGTTTGTCCTCCCACAAGAAACGAGGCACGAAGGCATAATCGAGATAGGTCATCGTCGCGCCCCGCTGGAATCCGAGAATTCGAACCTCAGAGACGAAGAAGCCGAGCGGAGCGGGGACGAAGATGCGATCCAGGAAGCCGTCGAGGACGGCCAGAGGCGATAGGTCGAGGTCGCCGCGGTTATCCCCGGCGCGCGCAAAGGTCTTGGCCGAGTAATAGCCGCTGGTCGCCGAGAACTCGCCTGAGTTCCTCGCCGCGGTCACGAGGGGGAACACGACGAACCCGTACACGACCGCGCCACCGACCACGAGTGCCAGGAGGTTCCGCCTCGGCCGGCGCGATCTCAGCGCCATCCAAACGATGGGCAGCGCGGACAGCATCGCCTGTCCCTTGGAGTTCCCGAACAGCCCGATGACGAACTCGATACCCGTGCCGCCAAGCAGGAGCGCCCAGCGCCTGGGAGGAACTCGGGCACCCGGGGCGCCCTGGATGGCGGTGGCAGCGAGCGCAGCAGCCGAGCCCCCGCCAAGAAGGGCGATGACGGAGCCGGCCCACCCGAGTCGGCTCCGCATGAGTCGCGCCACGACCCCCACGGCCCAGAGAAGTGCGAAGCGGTCGCCGCGGAAGGTGCTCGGGGATGAATCGTCCGGCCCCGGTCGAAGCAGGGTCACGCCGACGTGGAAGCTGAGCAGGCCCACCAGGTAAAGGGCGTATCCGGTCGCCATATCGGCGACGGGGACCTCGACCATGAAGAGGATCGTCTTGGCGCCCTTGACGACGTCGATCCCCTTCCAGAAGGCCGCGAGCCCCGCCGTGGCCCACTCCCAGACGAAGAAGTACGTGAGCGGACCGATGCGGAGGGGAGTGAGCTTCGCCTCTAGACGGATGACGAACGGATAGCCGACGAGGACGGCGATGCTCCCGAACAAGAAGACCGCTGAGGCGCCACCGCCGAGCCATGCGGCGAGCAGGGCGGGCGTTACGACGAGAGCGTGGGCGATGACGGGGGTCCAGCGGCCGATGGTCCTCAGCTTGGCGGCCGCGGCTCTCGCGCGGGGGCCTGAGACCCGCGAACGTGGAACCAAACCGGGAGATGGACCTGGACCCGGCCCGATCTGGCTGGCGCGGGGGTTGATTAGGTTCGAAGACCAGCGAGCCATCACGGAGTGTTCAGCAGTTGAAGCAGGCTCTCGAGCCGATGCTTGTAAGTATGCTCTGCAAGCGCCCGCCGCGCGCCGGCCTGCCGGATGCGATCCGTTTCTTGCGGAGAGCGCCTAGCTCGATCGACGTGTTGCAGCAGTTCTTCGAAGGTTCGGAACGCGAGCACCTCCGTTCCTGGATCGAAGCACTGCTCCAGCGCCGGCCGATGTTCTACCAACTGCAATCCGGCTGCCCCGGCGATCTCGAAAGCCCGGCAGTTTAGGCTATCGCCTTCGGTGGCCTGGAAGGTGTTGAGGCATCCGAGCGCCTCGCCAAAGACCCTGCTCTTCTCCTCCCGAACGACGTAGCGCCCCGTGTGTATTCTCCGATAGGTAGGGTCCGACCAGACGGGGGGGCGAGAACCGTAGACCCCGAGTTTTACCCCGTGCTCGAGCAACCGTACGCAGATGGCCTGCCGAAATGCATAGGAGTTTCCGACGACGGCGACCGTGTCGTTTCGACCGCCACTGACCGGCTTGTGCCAGGCCGGGTTCATCGCCTCATGAAGCAGATGCGCATTCCTGCCGAGCAGGCGAAGCTTCGAGACGAGCGCCGAGTCCTTGGCCAGCACCAGATCCCAACCAGGATCGAGAAAGCCCCAACGCCGGTTGTTGGATGGTGCGTCACCCCACCAGATGACACGGCGGGCGCCAAGCCGCCCCACCTCGGCGAGAACCTCCCCGTGGATGCCGTGCGTCAGCGCCAGGACGACGGCCGGCCTGGTGTCCCGAACAGCCGCCAGGATCGCCAGGTCGTCGCCCGAAGGACGAGCTCCCTGAATTCGTTCCATGGCCGTGCGCCAGGCGAGTGCCGGGAGAGAATAATAGGCTGTGTGCCTGACCCGGAGCGGTCGGACCACCTCGTGCCCCATTGCTTCGAGCGAGACGCCGACATTGTCGGCGAAGGAATCGTCGTGGACCAGCGACGCCAGCAGGAATCGCATACGAGCAGTCGAGCTCCTTAGGGGGGCCGCTATTGGGTGGCGTGCGCAAGCGCTTCTGAGATCCCATCCGCCGACGCCCGGATCGAGTAGCGGTCGACGAGCGCCCGCGCCGCCGCGCCCATCCGCCGGCGCTCGGCCTCGCTCGCGAGGACCCTGCCGAGCGCCGCGGTGAGTTCGCCGACGTCGTCATACCGAAACATGGCGCCGGTCTCGCCCTCGCGGACCAGGTCGTAGGCGCCGCCGACGCGATCACTCGCCACGATCGGTAGACTGAAGCAGATCGCCTCGTTCATCACCAGCCCCCAGGTCTCGATCGACGACGGCAGCGCGAGCACGTCCGCAGCTGCGTAGGCCTCCGGCATCCGCGACTGGTTGAGGAAGCCGGCGAGCCGCACGCGCGGGATCCGCGCCTCGGCGACGCGCCGCTCGACGGCGGGGCGCAGCTCGCCGTCGCCGACGAGCAGGAGCTGGGATGGCAGCGACTCCTGCAGCCTGGCGAACGCCTCCAGGAGGAGGAGCGGCTGCTTCTTGGGGATGAGCTTCGCTGCGAAGAGGATGACCGGAAGTCCCGGCTCGAGGTCGAACGAGGCGCGCAGCCGGTCGCGCTCGGCCGCGAGGGCGGCCGCCCGCGCGGTGAAGAGGGCGTCATCGATCGAGTATGGCGAGAAGTGCAGGCGGTCCGGGGGCATGCCCCAGTGCTCGAGCTGCTCGCGGTTCTTGGTGCCGATGTAGAGCCCCGCCGACGCTCCGCGAAGCAGCTTCCGGAGGATGAGCGCGCGCCCGGCCTCCCGGAGCGCCCCCCCCCGCGGCGGCAGGAGCGTGCTCTCCGACCGGTAGAGCAGCGGGATGCCGCGGCGCCAGGCGGTCCAGGCGGCCACCTGCTCGGTCACCGACAGGAAGGACGAGATGAGCACCGCGTCCGCCTCGGCCACCAGCCCGCGCACGCTCCAATTGCGGCGGCGCCAGCCACTTGGCACCGTCTGCACCCCGGGGTGCTCGGGCATCACCACCCAGCGATACCCCTCGTCGAGCGGGACGTCCCACTTGACCCGCTGGCCGAACTGCGCGTCGAACCCCTCCCGTCGCCCCAGGTCGGTGGCGTAAGCCACGGTGAGGTCGATGCCCGGCCGGCGCGCCAGCTCGCGGTACAGCGGCGCGAAGTACTGGATGAAGTGGGTCTGGACGACGAGGAGTCGCGTGGTCATGAGGGCCGGCCGCGGGATCGCTCCGCGAGCCCCTGGGTTGAACTACTACCCCTCCACTACTACCATGCCTCCCTCGCACCGCGGCGACGGGCTCTTTCGCCGGCCCGGACGCAGGGAGGGAGCGTCAGGCCGAATGTGCAGCATCGCTGGGTCGCGGGGAGATTCCGGTCGCGCGGATCGGCTCTTCCATCTTTGGCTTCGGCCCTCTTCAGTACCTGGAAGTGACTTCCTGGCGCCGCGTGGCGAAGTCGGGGCGATGGCTTACCGCGGTTGGGCGGTGGCCTGACCGTGCGCGTGCTCCACGTGGTGCCGAGTTACTTCCCGGCGGTGCGGTATGGCGGTCCGATCGTC
The DNA here is from genome assembly GCA_021783235.1 of Myxococcales bacterium. Taxonomy (GTDB): domain Bacteria; phylum Myxococcota; class Myxococcia; order Myxococcales; family JAKAPL01; genus JAJXUD01. The sequence goes on from JAJXUD010000082.1 coordinate 12,544, forward strand.
AGCGTTCGCGGGCTTTGCGAGGCGCTCGCCAGGACGGGAGTGGAGGTGGACGTCGCCACCACCGACGCCGACGGACCGAGAGACCTCGATGTCCCGACCGACCGCTGGACGGAGCTGGGTGGCGTCCGCGTCCGGTACTTCCACCGCTGGCCCCGGATCGACTTCGCCGCCTCGGTGCCGCTCACCGGGTTCCTCTTCGCGGAGACGAGGACGTACGATCTGGTCCACGTGGTCGGGGTCTTCAGTTACCCGTCACTCATGGCCGGCGCCGCGGCGAGGTCGGCCGGCGTGCCATATCTGATCTCTCCCCGCGGGAGCCTGGAGCCCTGGGCGCTGTCGCACAAGCGGTGGAAGAAGGTGCCGTACTGGGGGATCTTCGAGCGGCGCAACCTAGAGCATGCCGCGGCGATCCACGCGACGTCGGCCGTGGAGGCCCGTTCGGTTCGGGCGCTCTTCCCCGAGTCCCGGATCATCATCTCGCCGAACGGGGTCGACGCGGTGACGCCGCCGGCGGTGGTGCGGAGCCAGCGTCAGGTGGTCTTCCTCGGGCGACTCCACCGGAAGAAGGGGCTCGACATCCTCGTCCGGGCGATGTCGCTCGTGGCGCGCGAGATCCCGGACGCCGAGACGGTCGTCGCCGGACCGGATGACGAGGGGGAGTGGCCGCGGATCGAGGCCCTCGTCGCGACCCTGTCCCCTCGCCCCCGCGTCCGATACCTCGGCCCGGTGAACGGCGACGAGCGCTGGCGCCTCCTCGCCTCGTCGGCGGTCTTCGCGCTCCCGACCCACAGCGAGAACTTCGGGATCGCCGTCTTGGAGGCGCTCGCCTGCGGGACGCCGGCGGTCGTGAGCCGGAACTGCCCGTGGGAGGTGCTCGAGGAGCGGGGAGCCGGGCGGTGGATCGAGAACAGCCCGGAGCGGTTCGCCGCCGCCATCGCGGAGTTGCTGAAGGAGCCATCCCGAACCCAGGCGAAGCGTGACGCCGCAAGAGCGCTCGCTGCCGAATATTCCTGGGCGACGATCGGGAGGGAGATGGCCTCCCGGTATCGGGAGGTGGCGGCCTCAAAATCGGAGAGCGGCTCGTGACGCCTCCGGTCCTTCCTCTCGGCTCGGGGAGCGCCTCAACCCTTCGGCACCCGCGAGTTCATTGCGTCGGGGGTCTCGACCTGGGCGGGATGAATGAGCCGTGGCCGATCGCCGAACTCCGGAGGTCACCGAAGGTAGACTTCTTCGCCCGAGAGGGAGATGACGTGGTGGCGCGGTCCTTCTGGCACAGGGCGATCGCCGCCGCGACGCAAGGCGGGGGCTGATCGTGCGCGTGCTCCACGTGGTGCCGAGTTACTACCCGGCGGTCCGCTACGGCGGTCCGATCGTCAGCGTCCGCGGGCTTTGCGAGGCGCTCGCCAGGACGGGGGCGGAGGTGGACGTCGCCACGACCGACGCCGATGGGCCGAGTGACCTCGACGTCCCGACCGATCGCTGGACGGAGCTGGGTGGCGTCCGCGTCAGGTACTTCCACCGTTGGCCGCGGCTCGACTTCGCCGCCTCGGCGCCGCTCACCAGGTTCCTCGTCGCCGAGGCGAGGCGGTACGACCTCTTGCACGTCGCCGGGACCTTCAGCTTCCCCTCGCTGGTGGCGGCCAGGGCCGCACGTGCGAACCGGGTCCCATATGTCGTTTCCCCCCACGGGAGCCTGGAGCCCTGGGCGCTGTCGCACAAGCGGTGGAAGAAGGTGCCGTACTGGGGGATCTTCGAGCGGCGCAACCTAGAGCACGCCGCGGCGATCCACGCGACCTCGGATGTGGAGGCGCGGTCGGTCCTCGCACTCTTCCCCGGGGCCCGGATCATCATCTCGCCGAACGGGGTCGAGGCAGTGACACCCCCGGCGGTGGCGCGGAACCAGCGTCAGGTGGTCTTCCTGGGGCGAATCCATCGGACAAAGGGGATCGACATCCTCGTCCGAGCGATGTCGCTCGTGGCGCGCGAGCTCCCGGATGCCGAGACGGTCGTTGCCGGTCCGGACGACGAGGGGGAGTGGCCGCGGATCGAGGCCATCCTCGCGACCCTCTCTCCCCGCCCTCGCGTCCGCTACGTCGGTTCGGTGAACGGTGACGATCGGTGGCGCTTACTGGCCTCCTCGACCGTCTTCGCTCTCCCGTCCCACAGTGAGAACTTCGGGATCGCCGTTCTGGAGGCGCTCGTTTGCGGGACGCCGGCGGTGGTTAGCCGGGGCTGCCCGTGGGCGGTGCTCGAGGAGCGGGGGGCCGGGCGGTGGGTGCCGAACGAGCCCGGGCAGTTCGCCGGGGCGATCCTCGAGCTGCTGCGCTCACCGGAGCGGCGCGCGGCCATGTCGCGCGCGGCGACCGAGCTCGCGGCCGGGTACGCATGGCCGAGGATCGGCGAGGAGATGGCGGCGTTCTACGGCGATCTCGTGAGATCACGCCGGGTCGGAGAGGTTGCTTCTGGAGCGTGACCGCAGCTCGTCGAGCTTGATGTCGACGAGCAGCCGATACCAGAACGCCTGCAGGACGTGGAAGACGAAGCCCTGCTTGCCGTCGAGGAAGCCGAGCCGCAGCAGGTATCGGTAGAGGAAATAGACGAATGGGCGAACGTACAGCGGCGCGCGATACCAGCGGTCCTTGAGCCAGAGGATTCGCTGATCGGGGTGCCCGAAGGGCGATGGGCGAACGCTCCAGGCGCTCTCCCGGGAGCGGGAGTCCTCCTCCCGAGCCTGTTTATCGGAGAAGCGGTTGTGCTTCTCGATCCAGAAGGAGATCTCGCGCTCATTCTGGTTGGCCTCGATCAACAGCCCGGTCGCCTTGGCGGTCGCACCTTTGACGTAAAAGCGAAAGTCGAGAAGCTCCCGCGGATCGGTGAAGCCGGTTCCGCGGCGGAACACCTTGAGCATCCACTTGGGGAAGAGGCCTCCATGGCGCAGGGGAGTTCCCCTGAAGACGTGAAGCCTATTCACGAAGATTCCCTCGATCTCCGGTCCGGCACTCTTCGCGATGCGGAGCAGATCCCCGGCGAGCTCGGAGGTCACCCGCTGGTCGGCGTCGAGCGCGATCACCCAGTCGCCGCTCGCCACCAGCCCGAGGCCGTAGGTCCACTGCTCGGCGTGGGTGGTGAAGGCGTGGTGGACGACGGTGGCGCCCAGCGCGCGTGCCCGCTCCACCGTGCCATCGGTGCTGCCCGAGTCGATGACGAGCACCTCGCTGGCGACCAGGGACAACCCTTCCAGGCAGGCGTCGATGTTGCGGATCTCGTTGAGAGTCAGAACGACCGCGACGAACGGCGATTCCGGTATCATGCGTACGTCCTCAGCACCAAGCCACGGGGCTACGCGCCTTTGGGGTCGCGCGAGATCACCCAATTCCCCATCGCCAGCAGGTCCATCCGCGTGCGCAGGAAGCAGCTCAGCGCGTCCCCCGGCGTGCAGACCACCGGCTCGTGCTCGTTGAAGCTGGTGTTGAGCACCAACCCGGTCCCGGTCTGGCGCTGGAACTCCTCGATGAGCGCGTGGTAGCGCGGACTGGCCGGGCCGCTCACCGTCTGGAGGCGCCCGGTGCCGTCCACGTGGGTGATCGCCGGGATCTCGGAGCGCCGCTCCGGTCGCACCTTGTAGACCATGAGCATGAAGGGCGACGCCTCGTCGCGCTCGAAGTAGTCGTGCTGCCGTTCCTCGAGCACGCTCGGGGCGAACGGGCGGTAGGTCTCGCGGTGCTTGATGCGGGTGTTGAGGATCTCCTTCATGTCGGCCCGGCGCGGATCGGCAACGATCGAGCGGGCGCCGAGCGCGCGCGGACCGAACTCCATCGCTCCCTGGAACCACCCCACCACCTTGCCGGCGGCGATGGCGCCCGCCGCCGTCTCGAAGAGCGTGCGGTCGTCGACCGCGCGGACGCTCAGGTCTGGGCCGAAGGCCGGGTCCTTCCGCGCGCGCTCGATGAAGTCGCCGATCTCCTCGTCGGAGTAGGAGGGCCCCAGGTAGGCGTGGGTCATCGCCGGACCGCGCTCCCCGCCAAGGACCTGGTGCGCCACGTACAGCGCCGCGCCCACGGCGGTGCCGTCGTCTCCGGCCGCCGCCTGGGCGAAGACTCGCCGGAAGCGCGTGCGCTCGAAGATCTTGCCGTTGGCCGAGGAGTTGAGCGCGCAGCCGCCAGCGAGGCACAGGTCGGTCGCCTGCGTCCGCGCCTGCAGATCGTCCAGGACGTGGAAGAAGATCTCCTCGTAGACCTGCTGCGCGCTGCGCGCGATGTCGGCCCACTTCCCGAAGAAGTCGGGGTCCTCCGGGGCGCGCGCCGGGCCGAGCAGCTCGACGAGCCGGTCGGACCAGACCCGGCCGAGCTGCGGCGCGCCCTCGTCCCAGGTCATCTCCACGCCCTCGTCGTGGTGCCGGAAGTAGGAGAGGTCGAGCTCGAACCGGCCGCCGGGCGTCGGGCGGATGACCTGGCGGAGCTGGTCCACGTATCGAGGCTCGCCATAGGGGGCGAGCCCCATCATCTTCCACTCCTCGCCGTACTTGTGGAACCCGAGGAACTGGGTGATGGCGGTGTAGTAGAGCCCGGCCGAGTGCGGGAACTCGACCCGGTCGAGGACCTCGATGCGGCTCCCCGCGCCCGTGGCGCGCATCGACGAGAGGAAGTCGCCGAAGCCGTCGATGGAGAGGCAGGCGGCGCGCTCGAAGCCGGACGGGTAGAAGGCGCTGGCGATGTGGGCCCGGTG
>JAJXUD010000129.1 GCA_021783235.1 Myxococcales bacterium
CGAACCCTAGCAGGAGACCGCCTTTCATCCCGGCATTGCAGGGCCATTCATGACCAAACCGTCATGGAGCGCTCCGCCGACAGCGAAAAACACAAGTAAATTCGATCAGTTAGGGATCGGCACCCATTCCCCTTCGACCTCGCCGACCTCGACCAGCGCCGGCTGCTCTCGGTGCTCGTCTCGCTCTACCGAGAGAAGGGGACCTCACAGGGCATCCGCGATGCCATCCGCTTCTTCCTCGGCATCGAGGCCGACTCTATCGACTCCTTCCATGGCACGACGCTCATCCTGGGCGAGTCGGAGCTGGGCGTCGATTGGGAGCTCGGGCCCGACGAGCGCTTCGACCTGTACGCGTTCGACGTGACCGTCGGCCGGGCGCTCAGCGACACCGAGCGCCGCCGCATCCGCTTCCTCGTCGAGTACCTCAAGCCCGCCCACACCCACTTCATCGACCTCATCGAGCCGGTACCACCGGAAGTCATCGACCACCTCGAGCTCGGCCTCTCGGAGCTGGGCGTCAACTGGAGGCTCCACTGATGGCCGACCGGGTCGACTATTTCTTCAAAGAGAAGGTCAGCGCCGACGAGCTGAACCTCGGCTTCGAGCTACTCGAGGAGGCGGACGAGAAGCGGGCCACGGACCTGGGCGTGGTCGGCGTCGTCACGGGCCTGGCGGTCACGCCGCACGCGCCGGTCGCGAACCTCACGGTCGACCTCACCGCGCCGGGCGTCGCCTACGACCCCTCCGGGCAGCGCATCTTCGTCGCCACGCCGCAGACCGCCGACCTGTCCGTCGACGAGAACGGCGTCTCGACCGCTGTCTCCGCGAGCGGCAAGGAGAAGGTCGTCTCCCTCTACGCGAAGTTCGACCGGGCGCTCTCGGACCCGCGCATCGACGGCAACTCGATGGAGGTCTTCTTCCGGCGCGACGAGTCCTTCAAGCTGGTGGTCGACCAGGGAGCGGAGGCGCCCGCCGGTACGGCGACGCCGCCCGGGCTGCGGCCGGACGCGATTCTCCTCTGCGACGCAACCCGCCGCTTCGGGCAGACGCAGCTCCTCGCTGCGGACCTATCCTTCGCGCGGCGGCAGAACTACGTCCTCGGCCTCGCCTCGACGCTCGCGGTGGACGACGACTTCGTCCACTTCCACCCGGCCGCGCGGACGGCACAGGCGACGTTCGAGGCGATCGATGCCGAGATGGGGAGTCACTACTCTGGAGCCGATGGACGGCATGCCGCGAAGGACGTGGACGCGGCGCCGCTGCCGGGCGCGCCCAATCACCACCCGGCAGGCACGGTCCAGGCCGGGCTGCAGGCGGTCGAGGACGACCTCAATGCGCAGGTAGCCAACCTCGCGGCGCCGGCCGGCGCGGGGCTCGTCGGCAGCGCGGCGCTGACCGGTGCGGCGAAGAGCCATGCTGCCGGCACGGTCGCTCAGGCGCTCCAGGGGCTCGAGGACGACGTCAACGCGGTCGTCGCGGACCTGGCGTCTCAGGCTGCCGGCAAGGGGACGGCGCTGGTCGGCCACCAGGGATCAGCTGGTGCGCCAGACTCCATTCCAGCCTCGCCGCTCCTGACCGCGCTCGACGCGCTCCTGAAGCTGGTCAACGAACGAGCCAAGCTCTCGGGTGCGATCTTCACAGGGCCGGTGATCCTCAAGGCGGGGGCCAAGGCGCCCGCCGGAAAGTCCATCGAGGCCGGTGTGGTGCGGGCTGACGCGGGCGTTGGCGGCGCGATGGGCTTCCGCTTCGGAGCGACGGCCGACGGCTTGGAGTGGGATCCGGCACTCGGCGGCGTGGCGGTGGTCAAGGCGGGCGTGCCGGCGCCGCTCATGGCGGGGCTGGTCGAGATCCCGATGGGCCCGGGAACGATCCTCGCCCAGCACCTCAACTCTGGAGCGGCCAACCCTAACACCCGCTTCTACCAGGACACCGCAGACCTGCTCATCGCCATCAACGCCTACTGGAACGGCGCCGCGTGGCAGGCCGCAGTCACCGGCGACTACTCCGCCCTCCTGCGCTTCTCCCGCTTTGCGCTCTCGGTCTCGCAGAAGAACCCGACCACCGGCACCTGGACCAACTGGGACAAGACCGCGACGCTCGACCTGTCGAGCGGCGAATGGACAGCGAACGGCCCCGAGACGGGGATGTTCGGCATCGGCTCGGGCAACAATGGCGCCATCCCCTACGCCGACGTCGCCATCAACTTCAAGCGCTCGTTCGCCGCGACGCCCTCGTCGGTCACGCACACCAAGATCGATGTCTTCAACATCGACGAGGCGACCTATCCGGCCATCTACAACCTGCGGTCGCAGGGCTGCTCGGTCTACGCCTGGGGCAAGGCGGCAGGCCACTTCTACTGGAACGGCACCTACCAGGCGAACCCATGATCCTCGACGCGACCCAGAGCGAGTTGCTGCAGCGCTGCGATGGCTGCGAGGAAGAGCGCGTCCTGAAGCTCACGGACCTGGTGCTCGGCCTCGACCATCCGCAGGGCGGCCAGGGGCTCGACCCGAACATCGTGCGGCTGCCGCCGTGTCCGTGCGGGGCGGTGGAGTTCCTGAACCGCACCTTCGATCGATATCCGGCGCCGAGGGACGAGGCCGGCCACGCGCTGCCGATGCACGCCGCGGCCCAGGCGGCGCTCGACCATCGCCGGCGCGTCAACGCCGTCGCCGACCGGCTGCGCGAGTTGGGGCGCATCTCCACGGGCAACGCACAGCGCGTGCTCGCCGAAAGCGTGCGCCCACCCGATCTCAGCACGCTCGCCGAGACCTTCGACCAACCCTCCGCGGGCATCTCGCCCGCGGTCAACGCCGCAAAGGAGAAGACGCAATGACCGCTCTCGATTTGGGACTTCGCATCCTGGTGCTGTTCTCCCCCATCCTGCTCGCTGCGCTCGCCTGGGCCTCGGCGCGGCTCGCCCAGTACATCACCGCCCACGTCAAGAACACCTACCTCAAGAACGCCCTCGTGCGGCTCGACGACGCGGTGTTCAGCGCCGTGAAGGAGCTGGAGCAGACCGTCGTCGCCGAGGCGAAGGCCACGAACAGCGACGGGAAGCTCACCGCGGCCGACCGCGACCGGATCAAGCGGGCCGCGATGGACAAGGTGAAGAGCTACCTCGGCATGAAGGGCCTGGCGGAGATCGGCACCATCCTGGGGCTGTCGCCCGAGGGGCTCGCGGGCGTGCTCGGCACCCGCATCGAGGCGGCGGTCCACGACGTGCGGGCGGTGACCAACGCCATCGCGTCCAAGGTGCCGGCTCCGGTCGCGGCGGCGTTGGGAGGAAGCGCCGGCCCTTTGGCCGCATCGCCCGCGGCCTGAACGACGCGGGCAACCTCCAGCCCGGGCACGGCCGGCTCGATCTGTCGCTCTTCGCGAAGCCGGACGCGATGGGCGGTCAGCTCGACTACGAGCACCGGGTGGCGAAGGACCTTTCGCTCTTCGGCGAGGGCTGGGCCGGCCTCGCCGACGGGCCGGGCGGATGGCAGCCAGACTTCAGCGCGATGGGGGGCATGCGGTGGACGTTCTGAGAATCGTGCCCCCACCGCAGGAGAGCCGCTTCGACAGACTGCTCGCTCAGGCGCGGGCCGAGTACCGCCTGCTGCGGGTGCTGCCGAAGCGGCGCTCCCTTCTCATGCGCGTTCTCTACCGGGCGGCGTTGATGCCGCTCTGGAACCCGACCTTCCTCGACGGCACGGGCGAGGAGATGCCGGCCGCCGCCGAGGCGCTGCCCGGTTGGACAGCAGATTCTGGTATACTAGAGCTTGTCGGGCAACCGGATCGAGCAAAATGGGCGAGCGGCGGCGGCATCCGGACGAGCTATTGGCTTCGGGTGAACTGAGGTCGACTTGGGCAGCGGGGCTCGACGCTCGCCCGATCCAC
>JAJXUD010000083.1 GCA_021783235.1 Myxococcales bacterium
CGTCGAGGACCGCGCCGCCGCTCGGGCCGCTGACGCCCGCGACGCCGGTCGTGCCGCCGGCCGCGCCGCCGCTCGTCGACCCGCTTGCGCCGGCCCCGGAGGCGCCGCCCGTCCCGCCGCCGGTCGTCAAGGACCTCGGAACGCCGCAGCCCTGCGCGAGGAACGCGAGCAGCGCCGCCGCAACCCCGATCGAAAATGCTCTGCCCGCCCGCATGCCCGCCGCCCCCTCGCGAAACGCCCGCCCGAGGGCAAAGGTGGGCGCGGGGGCGCGGCCCTACAAGGGCGGGGGGGGCGCGACGCGGCGCCAGAGGCTCGTCTGGAAGAGGCCGCCCGGATCGAGGCGCCGCTTGAGCTCGAAGAAGCGGCCGAGCCGCTCGCGGCCGAAGGCCCGCTCGACGTCGAGCGGTCGCAGGACCGCGTCCTTCGCGAAGTAGAAGCGGCCGCCGGCGTCGAGCACCCGCTCGCTCATCCGGTGGCAGAGCGCCCAGAGCCGCTCCCGGTCGGCCGCCGGGAAGTCCATGGCGAGCGACCAGCCGTCGAGGCCGTGCGTGAGGAGGAACGGGTCGGGCCGGTGGCGCTTGAGCACCGCGAGGAAGGGAGGCATCCCCTCGCGCTGGCAGAGCGAGAGCAGCTCGCGGAAGGTCTCGCGCGCCGTCTCCTTCGGGACGAACGGCTGGAACTGGATGAAGCCCGCCCGCCCGTACGCCCGCCGCCAGTCGGGCACGTAGTCGAGCAGGAAGGCGAAGGCGACGTGGGACTGCAGGTAGCTCTTGCCCGCGGGCTGGAGGTAGCCCGCGAGGTACTTCGCGAGGTTCAAGAGCCGCATCCCGGGCGGCCACATGAACGGCCGGAGGAAGCGCCAGAGGATCCCCTTCGGCACGCCGAAGATCGTGCCCGGGAGCCCCTGCCGCTCGACCCGCAGCGTCGAGGCGGGCCCCTCGGGATCCTCGCCCGCGGAGAGGTAGTTCCCCTGGTGGAGCTGGCCGCGTCCGAGCGAGGCGCCGCTGGCCGTGGCGTCGATCCAGCCGACGAGGTAGTCGGCGGCGGGCAGCCGCTCCTCGAAGCGGTCGAAGAGCTCCGCGAGCGAGCGGCCGCGGATCGGCTCGACCCGCAAGAGGCCGCTCTCGATCTTCTTCAGCCGGATCTGGACGCGCGTGAAGGCCCCGAGCGCGCCGAAGCCGCCGATGGCCGCGTGGAAGATCTCGGGCCGCTCGGTCGGGCTGCAGCGGAGCGTCTCGCCCGAGGCGGTGAGGAGGTCGAAGCTCTCGACGTGCTCGCCGGTCGGCCCCGCGCGGAAGGCGTTCTTGCCGTGGACGTTCGCGGCGAGGCAGCCCGCGAGCGTCGGCGCCATGGTGCCCGGGACGACGGCCGGCCAGTAGCCGTGCGGCAACGCCTCGCGCCAGAGCTGCTCGATCGTGACGCCCGGCCCCGCGGTGGCGACACCGGTCGCCGGGTCGAACGAGAGGTCGCGCAGCCCGCTCGTGTCGACCACGAGGTCGCCGAGCGCGGCGTCGCCGTAGCTGCGGCCCGAGCCGCGCAGCGCCACCGCCATCCCCTCGCGCGAGGCCCGCGCGAGCGCCTCGGCGAGCTCTCCCGCGTCGCGGGGCGCGAGGTAGCGGCAGGCGGCGTTGACGGCCTGCCCGAAGCCGCCGAGCACGCGCAGCGGCGCCGAGCTCAGCCGCGCGTCAGACATTGAGCCGGCGGAAGAGGAACGAGGGGATCGACCGGATGGCGAGCGCGACGAGCGCCCAGCGGCGCGGCACGAAGCCCGAGCGGCTGCCCCGCCGCGCGAGCCCGAGCGCCTGGCGGGCCGCCTCGTCGGCCGAGACGAGCCAGAAGAGCCCCTTCTTGCCGCGCGTCATGGCGGTGTCCACGTAGCCGGGCTTCGCCGTGACCACGCGGACGCCGTAGCGGCTCAGCCGGTTGCGCAGCGCCTCGAGGTAGGTCGTCATCGCGGCCTTGGAGGTGCCGTAGGCGGGGTTGCCGCGGCGCCCCCGCTCGCCCGCGATCGAGCTGATGCCGAGGAGGGTGCCGGCGCGGGCGGCCTCGAAGCGGGCCGCGGCGAGGTTGCCCCAGGCCATCGCGCCGAGGAGGTTCACCTCGACCATCTCGCGGTCCTTCTCGAAGTCGTACTCGCCCTCGGCGGGCTCGTGGAGGACGCCCGCGGCGTAGACGAGGAGGTCGAGGCCGCCGAGCGCCCCGACGATCCGCTCGAAGAGCGGCGGCGCCGCCGTGAAGTCGCGGACGTCGTGGGCGAAGAGCTCGGCCCGGCCGCCCGCCTCGCGGATGGCGGAGGCGACCCGCTCGAGCTCCGCCGCGCGGCGCGCCACCAGCGCGACGTGGCAGCCCTCCGCCGCGAGGAGGCGGGCGAGCGCCTCGCCGATGCCGGAGGAGGCGCCCACGACGATGGCCCGCTGGAAGGTCGGCATGACGGCGGTCTAGCCGAAGGCCGCCGCGGCGGTCAACCGAAGACGAAGAGGGCAGGCCCGAGCGAGCGCTTCGCGCGGGCGAGGGCGCCGGACGGCGCCCCGGGGGTCGTCGCCCTCCTCCCGGCGGCTACCGCTGCTGCGCCGCGCCGAGGAGCTGCGCCATCACCGCGCCGCAGCCGTCGGCCCCCACCTTGCGGAAGATCCGCTTGCGGCGGGCCCGGACGGTCTCGGGGGAGAGCGAGAGCCGCTGCGCGGACTCCTTCGCGGAGAGGCCGCGGGCGATGTCGTGCAGCGCGGCCCGCTCGGCCTGCGTCAGCCGGTGGCGCTGGGCGAAGAGCTGGAGCTGCCGGTCGAGGCGGACGTCGTCGCGCTCCCGGAGCCAGGCGAGCTGCGTCCCGTCGGGCAGCGCGAGCCGCGAGGCGAGCTGGAGGAGACCGGACGGATCGTCGCGCCCCGAGGCGAGGGAGCGGACCCGCTCGGCCACGGCGTCGCCGTTCGCGAGGTCGACGACGCTCCGGCCGAGCGAGCTCCCCGAGAGCCCGGTGGCCTCGCAGAGCGAGGGCGTGAGGAGGAGGATCTCGCCCCGCGCCCCGACGGCCGCGGCGAGGAGGTTCGAGACCTGCCCGCTCTGGGCGAGGACGTCGACCTCGTCGGGCAGCGGCGGCAGATCCGCCGCGTCGATCCCCATCGTGCGCGCCTCCTCGAGCGCGGCGATCAGGGCCAGCCCGAGCTCTTCGCTCGGGCTCGGCGAGGTGGCGGCGAGCAGCGCGGTCGGCCGGCTCGCCTCGTCGTAGGCGGCCGCGATCCAGACCTTCGCCGACGACTCGAGCGGCCCCGCGATGGAGATCGCCGAGCAGCCGCCGTTCTCCGGCGCCTGCGGCAGGACGAGCGTCCGCCTCGCGAGACTCGCGAGGCAGCGGTCGCCGGCGAGGCCGTGCACCGCCACGTCGCTCGCGCCGACGAGCCCCGCCCGCAGGGGCAGGAAGGCGGCGCCCGCCGCGCCGCATCGCTCGACCACGTTGCGAACGAAGGCCGAGGCCCGCCTCGGCTCCTGCGGCTCGCCGTGCCCGGCCCCGAGGGGCCGATCGAAGCCCACCGGCGCGGTCGCGCCGGTGCCCGTCGTCTGGTTCAGCATCGCGTCTCTCCCCCGCTGCGGCCGGGATGGCGAGGCAGCGGCGTGCGGCCCATCGGCTCCCGGGGCTCTTCGAAGATGGATCGCGCCCGCCCGATCGCTGCCGGACGGGCGCGCGATCGGTGTCAGTTGCGGCGCAGCGCCATCCGGACGGTGTCGCCGTCGTGCTGGAAGCTGATCTTCCCCTCGCGGGCGAGCCAGCCGACGCCCATCTCGACGGGAATGCCATCGTGGGTGCCGATCTGCCGGCGGATGGTGTTGTAGTCCGCCTGGCCGCCGTGGCTCTCGAGGAAGCGCCAGACGTGCCCGGCCAGCTCTCCGATCTTCTGCTCGGTCATCTCGTTCTCCTTTAGGAGTTGGGGGGGGGTGGATGCGCCTCGCTGCCCCCCGGCAGCGGAGGCAGATTGCGCATCGCCCGAGTGCTTGCCAACCCCTAGGGAGCCGACCGGTCGAGCCGCTCGCCGATCTCGCGAAGCTGCCGTTTCAACGCGGAGATCCGCTTGCCGAGGGCCTTGAAGTCCCCCCGCGAGGCGAAGCCGAGCGCGTTCAGGATGCCGTCCTGCAGCCGGTCGAGGGCGGCCTTCCCCTTCTGGGCCCGGGTGACCGCCTGGACGATCGCCGACATGGCCGTCTCGTTCTGCATCACCTTTTCGGCGGCGCGCAGCCCGAGCCGCTTCGCGGACTTCCCGAGACTCGCCATGACGCTCGCTCCTACCCGCTCCAGATCCGGCGGATCGACGAGAGGAAGCCGCTCCGGACCTCGCCCGGGGGCGCGCCGCTCGACTGCTGGCGCCGCCGATCGTCCTCGGCGAGCGCCTCCTTGATGGTCTCGGGCGTGTCCTTGGTGGCGAGCTCGACCGGGGTGGGCCCCTTGTCCGGGGCGTCGATCACCACCGAGAGGAGGCACTCCTCGCTCAGCTTGAAGTCGATCTTGCGGCCCGCCAGCGCGCCGTCGATCCGCAGCGTGCCGAGGTACTCGTTGTCGACGACCTGGTCGCTCTCGCCCTGGAAGATGTCCATGACGATCTCGGCGCCGGCCTGGCGGGGCGCCGGCAGTCGGAAGCTCCGGCCGCAGGGGATCGTGCTGTTTCGGTCGAGGATCTTGCGGAAGCGGCCGCCGGTGGTGGCGATGCCGATGGGCATCGAGAGCGCGTCGAGGAGCGTGAGGCTGTCGAGCGAGCCGAACGAGTCGGCGAGCAGCGCGGCCCCCTGGGCGACGCACTCGTCGGGGTGGACCCCCTTGCGGGCGGGGCGGCCGAAGTGCTCGCGGATCTTCTCCTGCACGAGCGGCATCCGCGACTGTCCGCCCACCAGGATGACCTCGGCGATCTCGCGCGGCGAGATCCCCTTCTCGCCGAGCACCTTGTCGCAGATCGCGAAGGTCCGATCGACCAGGTCCGCGGTGAGCGAGTTGAGCTGCTCGCGCGAGAGCGGGATCCGCAGGTCGAGGGGGCGCCCCTTGTGCTCCTCGATGTAGGGGAGCTCGATGACGACGTTCGGGATGAGCGTCAGGTCGATCTTCGCCGCCTCGGCACCGGTCTTGATCCGCTGCATCGCGATGGGGCTCTGGCGCAGGTCGGTCCGGGTCTGCGCCTGGAACTCCTCGAGGACGTAGTCGACGATCCGGTTGTCGAAGTCGACGCCCCCGAGGAAGGTGTCGCCCCCGGTCGCCAGCACCTCGAAGACGTTCGCGTTCAGGTTGAGGACCGAGACGTCGAAGGTGCCGCCGCCGAGGTCGTAGACGAGGATCTTCTGCTCGAGCGCGCGGTTGAAGCCGTAGGCCAGCGCCGCCGCCGTGGGCTCGTTGACGATTCGCTTGACGTCGAGCCCCGCGAGCCGGCCGGCCTCCTTCACCGCGGTGCGCTGGTTGTCGTTGTAGTAGGCGGGGACCGAGATGACGGCCTCGGTGACCTCGCCGCCGAGGAACTGCTCGGAGATCCGCTTGACGTGCGCGAGCACGAAGCTCGAGATCTGGGGCAGGGTGTAGACCTCGTCCCCGAGCCGGACCGCCGCCTCGCCGCTCGGTCCCTCGACGATCTCGTAGCTGAAGTGGCCGAGGAGATCCTGCACCACGCGGCTGTTGAACTGACGGCCGATGAGCCGCTTCGCGCCGTAGATCGTGTTCTTCGGATTCGTGAGCATCTGGTCCTTGGCGATCCCGCCCACGAGGAGATCCCCGCGGGCCGAGCGCGCCACGACCGACGGCAACACCAGGTTGCCGCGGTCCGTCGGCACCATCTTCGCCACCCGGTTGCGCACGTGCGCGACGCAGGTGTTCGTGGTGCCGAGGTCGATGCCGAGTATCCGGGACTTGTCTCCCACGACCCCCGAGCAGTACCACGGTGGGGAGAAAATCCCTAGTGTCGTTGCCCAGGTCCACCGCGCCGGCGCTGCCTTGGCGCAATTTCCTTGTCCTCGGGCTTCGATCGGCCGACCCTGGTGGCCGCGATGGAGCTGGCTCCCACAGAGGTCGCGCCGTCCCCGGGGCCCGCCCTGCCCGGCTTCGCCTTCTTCTGCCTCGTCGCGGCGCTCTACGTCGCGCTCGGCTCGGTCGCCCAGATCTGGAGCCTCCCGTTCGGCCTCTGGTGGAGCCAGCTCTTCCTCTTCTTCCTCCCCACGGTCCTCCTGTTGCGGACGGCGGGCTTCTGGCCGCTCCGCTTCCTCGGCCTTACGCGCCCCCCCGCCCCCGGGACCGCCTGGTTCACCGGCTCGATCGCCGTCGCGACCTTCCTCTCGGCGAGCTCCCTCATGGCGGTCTGCGAGAGCGCCGTCCCAGGGTGGCTCGTCGACCGCTTCGACCTCTCGCGGCTCCTCGCGCAGGTCCACGGGCCGCTTCAGGTGGTGCTGTTCGCCTCGGTGGTGGTCGGGGCGCCGCTCGCCGAGGAGACCGTCTTCCGCGGCTACCTCTTGCCGGTCTTCGAGAAGCGGATGGGGCTCGGGCGCGCCATTTTGGCGCAGGCCTTCCTCTTCTCGCTCGTCCATCTGGACCCGGTCGGCTTCTTCCCGAGGCTCTTGCTCGGCGCCGCCTTCGGCTGGCTCGTCGTGCTGACGGGCTCGCTCTGGGCGAGCGTCTTCGCCCACGCGGTCAACAACGGGATCTCGAGCTGGCTCTTCTTCCGCTACGGCCCGGGGCCCGAGGGCGAGGCCAGCCCCTCGTCTCCCGGGAAGGCCCTGCTCCTCTCCATGATCGCCGGCCTCGCGGCGGGCGTCCTGCTCGCCCTCTTGCGACGGCGCCGGCCGGAGGGGAGCCGCTCACCGATCGACGATCCCGACGGGCTCGCGCCACCGCTCGATCGGTGGCAGATCTGGGGCCGAATGCTCGCGTGGGGCGCCGCCGCCGCGGTCGGGCTGGCCGCGATCGGGCTCTTCGCGAGCAGGGGCTAACCGAGCTCGGAGACGAGCTCGGCGACCCGCCTGCCGGCGAGCGGCAGCCCCCTCAGGAACTGGGCGTCGACTCCCGCGAGCCGCTCGAGGCGCGACTCCGGCGGAAGGTCGTCCCACTCCGGCCCCTCGGGGACGAGCACGCGCGCGAAGTCCGGGATCGGCCGCGGCAGGAGCCGCCGCGGCGGGGCGAGCAGCACGACCCCCGCGGCGCGCGGATCGCCGGCGAGCCCGAGGGCCGCGGCGGCGCCCTCCCCCACCCCGACCACGACCGCGCGACTCTCGCCGACCGTCTCGACGAGGAGCCCCAGGGCCGCGCTGGCGTCCTCGAGCGCCCCGGCCTCGCCGCCGGGACTCCCCTGGCTCGCGCCGAGCCCGCGCGGGTTGTAGCGAAGCGTCGGCTGATCCAGACGGTGGAGCGCCCAGGCGAGCTCCGCCACGACGGGGAGCTCCATGGGACTGCCCGCGAAGACCAGGGCGAGCGACGGCGGGACGAGCAGCGCCGCGGGGCGTTGGGCGCCGCGGTGGTAGAGCGCCTCGAGGGCGAGCTCGCCCGCGCGGACGATGGTGGCGCGCTCGAGGTATTGCCCCTGGAGGACCAACTCAGGAGCCTCGGTAGACGAGACACTTCAGGTAGCGCCCCTGGGCGAACGAGAGCAGGATCGGGTGATCCGCCGGCTGGTGCCGCTCCTCGACGAGCTGGAGCGCGACGCCCAGCTTTCGGGCCGCCTCGGCGATCGCCCCCGCGAAGGCCTCGTCGCTCACCCGGGCCGAGCAGGAGCAGCTGAAGAGCGTGCCGCCCGGGCGGACGAGCTGCAGGGCGGCGCGGTTCAGCGAGGCGTAGCCGGCCAGCGCCGCCGGCACCTTCTCCTGGCTCTTCGCGAAGGCGGGCGGGTCGAGCACGACGACGTCGAAGCTGCGCCCCTCCATCTTCCAGCGGGAGAGCAGGTCGAAGACGTCGCCGACGACGAACTCGTGCTCGTCCGCCGACAGGCCGTTCAGCGAGAAGTTCTCGCGCGCGAGCGCCACGGCGTCGCGGTCCAGATCCACGCTGGTGACGCGCCTCGCGCCCCCGAGCCCCGCGGACACCGAGAAGCCGCCCGTGTAGCAGAAGCAGTTGAGGACCTCGCGGCCGCGCGCGTAGCGGCGCAGCGCCGCCCGGTTGTCGCGCTGATCGAGGAAGAGCCCGGTCTTCTGGCCCCGGCGAACGTCCACGAAGAGCGACATGCCGTTCTCGCGGATCCGCAGCTTGTCGGGCGGCGCCTCTCCCCAGAGGACCTTGCCGCCGCCGGCCGCCTCGGTCGAAGGCTCCGGCCTTCGCCCCTCGCCCGCCGGCCGGCCGTGCCGTCCTCCTCCTCCGTCGCCGATCTCGTCGCGGCCGAGGACGCCGCGCAGCCCCGGGACCGAGAGCCGAAGCGCCTCGACGAGCGCGGCGCGATGGGGGGTCCAGGCGGCGGAGTAGAGCTTCAGCACCGCGAAGCCCGCGTACAGATCGACCACGACGCCGGGCAGGAAGTCGTTCTCGCCGTGCACGAGCCGGTAGGCGTCGGTCTCGCGCAGGTCGAGCAGGTCGAGCCGCAGGGCGTGCGCCCGCTCGATCCGCCTCCGCCAGAGCGCCGGCCCCACCTCCTCGCGCGCGTCGCTCGAGAGGAGCCGGACCGCGATGGGCGAGTGCGGGTCGAAGAGGCCGCGCGCGACGAAGCGGCCGCCGCCCGTCACGTCGACCACCGTCCCCGCGGGCAGCCTCGGGGGGGTGCGGAGCGCCTGCCGGAAGACCCAGGGGTGGCCGTCGCGCAGGTGGCGCGCCAGATCCTTGCCGAGCTCGATCTGCACGGAGGCGCTCATCGCCCCCTCCGCGTTGCCGCTCCGCCGAGGCTGCGATAGAAGGCGACGCCATGCGAACGATCCGCCTCCTCGCCGCCCTCGCAGCCCTCCCCTGGGCCGCGGCCTGCGCCGGCAACACCCTCATCCCCGAGCCGCAGCGCGAACAGATCCAGGACGACCTCGCCGGACACGTCCGCTACCTCGCGGTCTCGGTCGACGTCACGCCGTTCTTCCGAGACTCCGGCAAGCTCCTGCTCACGGACCAGGCGCCCGACGAGCTCGACCTGCTCGACTCGCCTGAGGGCGCCCCGATCGACCCGGGCAAGCCCATCGGAGTGCTTCCCCCGGGAACCCGGCTGCGCATCGCCAAGGTCTCCTTCCCGACCGCCTTCGAGGTGACCGCGCGGCTGCCGTTGACCCCGCGCTACAACCCCTGGATCTACCTCTACCCGCCCGACGACGTCGACCAGCGCGGCCGGCCGTACATCCTCGTGCTCCGTCCGGACATCCGCACGCACGACGAGTTCCTCCAGGAGGTCTCGCGCTACCTGGTGGCCGACGACCCGACCCCCGAGCTCGCCGCCTTCCCGAAGGAGATCCAGGCGGCCATCCGAGAGAAGGCCCTCGTCGCCGGCATGACCCCGCGGCAGGTGGAGATGGCCTGGGGCTACCCCGAGCGGATCCACCTGGACGGCCCGACCCGGACCGAGCGTTGGAGCTGGCCCGCGGGCAAGCAGGTCGGCTGGTTCAGCCAGGGGAAGCTCGTCGGCTGGACGGATCACGGCAAGCCGGGCGGCTCCCCGCCGAGCGACGGCCCGAGCCCTCACTGACGGTGACGGCGGCGGCCGCCGGGCCGGCCGCCCCGGCGCTGACCTCCTCCGCCTTCGCGCCGTTTCGACGGCGGCCCGCTCGTGGGCCCCGCGTCGCTGCCGCTCGCGAGGCCCGGGGGGATGCCGCCGAAGATCACCGGCCAGACCTGCCCCGCCACGAGCGCGGCGCAGAGATCCTTCTCGGTCTCGATCTTCCCCTTGAAGAGGGTCGCCGCCTTGCCCAGCTCGGCGAGGTCGTTGCGCGTGTCCGACCCGGCGATGGACGGGAGCCGCAGCCCCTCCGCGGCCTCCGCCGCGAGGTTGTTCACGTTCGGCTTGCGACGGGCGTTGTAGGACTCGATGGCGGAGAGCCCCTGGAGTCCGAGGACGAAGTCGCCCGCGGCCACCGGCGTGTCGCGATCGTAGGGATGAGCGGCCGCCACGACGCCGCCCATCTTGCCGATCTTCTCGATCACCTCGCGCGCCGGCCACGGCCTCTCGTGGTTCGAGCCCCACATCTGGACCGGGTCGGGCACCGCCTCGGGATCCGGGAAGTAGCAGAGGTAGTGGCCGCGGTCGGTCGTCAGCTCCATGCCGACGAAGACCTTGACCGGGCTCTCCTTCGCGAGCGCGTGCAGCTCGGCGGCGCCGTCGATGCAGTTGATCTCCGTGAAGCAGATCCCGTCGAGGCCGAGCCCCGGCGCCCGCTTGAGGAGGAGCTTCGGATCGAGGTCGCACCCGCGGGTGAAGCGCGAGTGGCAGTGCATGTCGATGATCATGTCGCGGATTGAGCTTCGGCGGACCGGGCGAAGTCAAGCGTTTCCGCCACGGTCCGCCGCGAGACTTCGGGCCGCTCAGCGGCTGGCGCTCGCCCGCAAGCAGCGGTTGTAGGCGATGAAGAGATCGCGCAGCTCGCCGTCCCAGGTGATCTCCACCGGCGGCTGGTTGCGATCGCCGAACCAGCCGCCGCCGTTCGGCAAGTCGTAGAGCCGGCGTCGGAGCTCGGGGCTCAGCGGCTCGCCGTCCGTGCCGATCTGGTGCAGGACCGCCATCCGGGCGAGGAAGCGCTCCTCCAGGGGACGGCAGCGCTCGCTCCGCCGCCCGGAGGCCGGCCGCTCGGTGGCGACCGTAGCCTCGTTGGGCGGAGGCGGAGGCGCGGGCTCCGCCGCCGCGGGGCGGGGCGCGGGCACGACCGTGACGGTCCCCGGCTCCTCCGCCTGCTTCCCGCTCGGCTGGACCTCGATCCAGCCCTCGGGTACGTCGATCCGCCCATCCCCCGGCGGCGCGGCCCGTGGCGGCGTCGCGAGACCCGTTGCGAACAACATCAATAGACCGACCATTGTCCCCTCCCCCCAAGTACCGCTCAGCCCCCACAAAGCTGGGGCGCGGGCAGGAGAGGCGCAAGCCACGCTGCACGGCGGGGGAGCGAGCGCGAAAGCTCCGCGAACGTCCCCGCGCCTGCCTACTGCAGGTAGTCGGTGTCGGGCTCGCCCGCCTCGTCCGAGACCGGCGAGGCGTGGTGCAGGATCATCCGCCAGCCGTCCTTCGTCCGCTCGAAGAGGTTCGTCGACTGCACCTCGACGAGGACGTCGTCGCCGTGCCGGATGTGCTCGACCAGCGTGGCCCAGGCGATGTCGCCCCGCACTTCGAACCGAAGCTCCGAGAGCTTGAAGTGGATCTCCTCGGTGCCGGCGAAGATCGCCTCGAAGCTCTGCCGCACGTCGTCCCAGCCGGTGAGCGCCTCCTGGCCCGGGTGGATGCAGGCCGCGTAGGGGACGTGCGCCCAGGCCCGGTCCATCGCCGCGAGGTCGAGCTCTTCGAAGGCGCGGTAGTAAGCTTCGTTCGCCCGCTCGAGCGCCTCGCGGGAGCCGCCCTCGGAGGCCCCGGCGGGCGCCGAGGAGGCGCCCTTGGCGCGTCGTTCGTGCTCTGCCATGGGACGGCAGATACCAGCCGCGCGGCTGTGGTACAAGGAGCGCCGTGGTCGAGCCCCATCGCCGCGCCGCGGGCGCCTCCCAGGCCGCGCCTGGGTTCCCCGGGGTCTCGGTGGCCGTCGACGCGATGAGCGGGGAGCGCGCCCCCGACGACGTCGTGCGCGGCGCCGCCGAGCTGTCGCTCTCGTCCGGCTCGATCGAGCTCTTGCTCGTCGGCGACGCCCGGGCCATCACCGAACGGCTCTCGCGCCTGCCCCACAACCCCGAGCGCATCGACGTGCGCCCCGCGGCCGACGCGCTCGACGGGGCGGTGGCCCTCGTCGCCTCGGGCGAGGCGGCGGCCGTGGTCACCGCGGGCGAGGTCGACGCCCTGGTGCGATCGTGCCGCGAGCGGCTGCGGCTCCTGCCGGGCGTCACGGCGCCGGCGCTCGGCGCCGTCTACCCCACCGCGCTGCGGCGCGGCACCAAGGGCGATCCCTTCTGCCTCATCCTCGACGTCGGCGCGACCCTCGCGCCCGCGGCAGAGGAGCTCGTCCGCTTCGCGGAGCTCGGGACGCTCTATGCCCGCGCCGTGAGCCACAACCCACGCCCGCGCGTCGCGATCCTCGCGCCCGGGGGACGGGCGGAGCGGGCGCCCCCCGAGATCGCCGAGGCGGCCGCGCGGCTCGCCGAGGTGGCGGGCGTCGACTTCCTCGGCGCCCTGGACCCGACCGAGATCCCGAAGGGCGAGGCCGACGTCGTGGTCTGCGGCGGCTTCGTCGGGGCCTCGGTCCTCTCGCTGCTCGACGGCGCGAGCGGGCTCGTCGTCGATCTCGCCCGCTACGGCCAGAAGCAGCGGCTCCTCTGGCGCCTCGGGCTCGCCATGCTCTCGGGGGGCGTGGGCCAGCTCAAGCGGGTGACGGACTGGAAGCAGTACGGCGGCGCGCCGCTGCTCGGCTTCGAGAAGCTCGTCCTCCGGGCCCACCCGGGCTCCGGGGCGCTCGCCATCCAGAACGCCTGCCGCGTCGCCGCGAAGGTGCTCAGCGCCGACCTCTCCGCGGGCCTCTCCGCGCCGGGGGCGCCGAAGCGGGAGAGCGCGTGACCGACGAGCGGCTGGAGTCGGCCGCGGACGTCGACCAGCGGGTCCTCGCGCCCGCGCTCCGCTGGACGCGGGCCTTCCGCTGGGATCTCGACAAGACCTACCTCGAGACCGAGTTCGACACCTTCGGCAACCTCCTGCGGACCGCGCTGCAGCGCGCGAGCCAGAAGCGCAGCGTCGCCGGCGCCCCCGCGCTCATGCGCGAGATCCGCGCCGCCGGCCCCCACCGCGTCTGCATCGTCAGCGGCAGCCCGCGGCAGATGCGGCGGGTCCTCGAGGAGAAGCTGCGGCTCGACGGCGTCGAGTGGGACGAGTTCGCCCTCAAGCCGAGCCTCTCGAACCTCATCCGCGGCCGCTTCCGCGCCATCCGCGATCAGGTCGGCTACAAGCTCCCCCTGCTCCTCGACGGCCGCAGCCGCGTCCCTCCGGACTGCGAGGAGTACCTCTTCGGCGACGACGCCGAGGCCGACGCCTTCATCTACTCGCTCTTCAGCGACCTCCTCGCCGGGCGCGTCGGCGCGGCCACCCTCGAGCAGATCCTCGACGCCTGCGAGGTCTACCGCGACCAGAAGGAGCAGACCCTCGCGCTCGCGCGCGCCGCCACCCGGGGCGACGTCGTCCGCCGAATCTTCATCCACCTCGAGCGCCGTTCGCCGCCCGTCCGCTTCTCCCCTTACGGGCGCCGCATGGTGCCGGTCTACAACTACTTCCAGGCCGCGCTCGTCCTCTTCGCCGACGGCGTCCTGCCCGCGCCGAGCGTGCTCAAGGTGGCTGCCGAGATGGTGTCGAGCTACGGCTACGGCCTCCACTCGCTCTCGAACTCGTTTCAGGACATCCTGAGGCGCGGCTACGCCGAGGTGGGCGTCCTGACCGGGCTCGCCGACGCCGTCGAGCAGTACGCGAGCCTGTTCGACGTCTTCCGGCCGGCGAAGGACATCCTCGAGGCCTTCACCCGCAGGCTCGGCGCGCTCGCCGACAGCCGCCCGGCCCCCCCCCCGCCCCCGGCGACGATCGACTACCTCGCGCTGCTCGACGACACGCGGAGGCGCTGAATCGCGACCGCTCTCCCCGCTCGGTCCGCCGAACGCACGACTTGCGACGCCCCGGCCCGCTGCTAGGATCCGGACAGCCCATCGGAGAGCGCCCCACGTGCCCACCACCAGCCTGCTCCTCGCGCTCTCGCTCGCCTCCGGCACGGGCCTCCACAGCGCCGCGAAGGCGCTCTGGGAGCGGGCCGGCGCGGCCTATGCGGCGGGCCGCTACGAGGAGGCGCTCGAAGAGTTCCAGGCCGCCTACGCGCTCCAGCCGCTCCCAGAGCTCCTCTTCGACGCCGGGCAGTGCGACCGGATGCTGGGCCGCTGGCGGGAGGCCCTCTCGTCGTTCCGTCGCTTTCTAAAGGCAAAGCCCAACGCCTCGAACCGCCCCATCGTCGAGGGGCGCATCGCGGAGGCCGAGGCCGAGCTGCGGGCCGCTGGCCCCGCGGCGCCCCCCGCGGCCGGACCGCCTCCTCGCCCGACTCCGACGGCGGACGCCCCTCGGCTGGCGTCGCCCTCGCCCCTGTTCACGAGACCGGCGCTGGCCGCACCGGCGCCCGCCCTGACCGCGGCCGCGCCCGGCCATCGCAGCGCGGCGCCCGGCTGGATGCTGATCGGGGGCGGCGCGGCGGCGTTGGCCGGCGGCCTGCTCTTCGGCCAGGCCGCCCTGGGCGCGCAGCTCTCGGGCAACCGGACGGTCTACACCGAGGCCCAGGCCGACGCCGCGCGGACGCGCGGCTACGTCGGGCAGGGGATCGGTTACGCGGGCGTCGTGGTCGCCGCGGCCGGGCTGATCTGGCTCCTCGAGCGGCCGGCGGAGACGGCGCCGTGAAGCGGCTCGCCCCCCTCGCGCTCGTTGCGAGCGCCGCCTGCCCGGCCGTTCCCTTCGGAGTCCAGTACTCCTGCGGCTCGAACTCGGACTGCGCGGCGGGCCAGACGTGCCAGGCGACCGTCTGCGTCCCGGCGAGCAGCAGCGCCGACGCCGGCGGCTCGGCCGATGCCGGCGGCCCGACCGACGCCGGCAGCTCGACCGACGCCGGCCCCCGCCCGTCCACCATCACCGGCCTCGCCGCGGGCCTCAACGAGAGCTGCGCCATCGTGAGAGGGGGCGCTCAGTGCTGGGGTGACGACAGCAACGGCCAACTCGGGAACGACGACGCCGGGTCGGGGCTCTACAGCCTCCTCCCGAGCGCGGTCGTCGGCCTCTCGAACATCCGAGCCATCGCCGTTGGAACCGCCTTCGCCTGCGCGGTGGACGCGAATGGCGGAGCCTGGTGCTGGGGTAGAGACTCGATCGGGCAGCTCGGCGACGGCAACCAGACGGACAGCGCCGTGCCGCTCCAGGTTTCCGGCCTGACGAGCGGAAGCGGCGTGACGGCCGTCGCCGCCGGCAACGACTTCGCGTGCGCGATCGTGAGCGGCGGCGTGCAGTGCTGGGGAAACGATTCGTCCGGTGAGCTCGGGGCCTCGTACGTCGACGGCGGCCAGAGCGCCGTTCCAGTCCCCGTCCAGGGGTCGGGAACCGACGTCACCGCCCTCGCGGCCGGGGGCGGCCACGTCTGCGCGCTGGCCGCCAACGGCGGCGTCCGCTGCTGGGGCGAGAACGGCCTCGGAGAGCTCGGCAACGGCAGCGGCGCAGCCTCCAGCTCGACGCCGGTCTCGGTCTCGAAGCTGACCGGCGTCCAGGCCATCGCGGCCGGCGGCGGCCACAGCTGCGCGATCGCGGATGGCGGCGTCTTTTGCTGGGGAGACGACGCGGTCGGAGAGCTCGGCGACGGAGCCGACGGCGGCGGCTCGAGCAACGTGCCGGTTCCCGTCGTGGGCCTCGCGAACGCGGGCGTCGTCCAGGCCATCGGCGTGGGCGACCAGCACAGCTGCGCCGTCGTGAGCGGCGCCGTCTGGTGCTGGGGCTCGAACAGCGACGGCCAGCTCGGCAACTCCAACCCGAACGGCAGCGCGGTGCCGGTCCAGGTCCAGGGCCTATGGGGCGAGGCCTTCGCGGTCGTCGGAGGGTTCAACCACACCTGCGCCCTCCTCGACGGGGGCGTCGCCTGCTGGGGGAGCGACGCCCAAGGCGAGCTCGGGGACGGGGATCCGACTCTGGCGGATCAGACGACGCCCCAGGCCGTCGGCCCCTGGGCCGATTAGCGGCCGTTCGACCGCCTCGCACTTCGCCACCGAAACCTCCTGCGGCCCCCGCTGAGCATCTTCTGCCGCCCGGCGACGCTCACCGGCAGACGTCCAGGAGCACGCCGACGGTGTCGGCAGGGTAGTTCACAACGGCGAGGTCGGGCTTGCCATCGCCGTTGAAGTCCCCCACGGCCACGCCGAGGTGGCTTGCGAGAGGAGGAGCTGGACCAGGGGGGCGAGCATGGGGGCGACAGTGTGCCCGAGCCCCGCCGCCGGCCTGCAATGAAGACGGCGTCAGGGGGTGATGACGAGGACGTTGAAGGCGGTGCCGATGGGGATGTTCTGCAGGTCCTCGCGGTAGATGAACCATATGGAGTTGCCCGATGCGGTCGTGCCGTAGTCGACCCCGACCGGGTAGGGGAACTGGACATCGTTCGAAGCCGCCAGGTTGTGGGTGACGATGAGGATGGCGCCCGGGTTGCCGTTCGTCAGCGGGTTGTCGAGGTGGATGGTGTAGGCGAAGGTGTTCGCGCTGTTCGCCACCACGGTGAACGCCGCGGTCGGCGTGCCGACGCCCGCGCCCGCGACGCGCAGCCCGCCCTGGGCAATCGTGAGCGCGGGGTGGGCGTTGTCGGCGCCCATCGCGACGACCCCGGCGCTGCCGGTCAAGCTGTTCGTCTGGCCCCAGACGCCGGTGCCGCCGTCGGAGGCGCCGTAGATCGCGGTGCCTGGCCCGTCGTTCGTGACCGAGAGCCCCGGGTTACTGCTCGATCCCGCCAGCGTGAGGCCGAAGGCGGCGGGCGGCGGGATGGCCGCGCAGGTCGCGGTCCCGTCCTGGGCGATCGACTGGAGCGCGCTCCCCGCGCTGCAGCCGCTCGCCATGGCGTCCTGCTTGCCGTTGACGGCGGTCTGGACCGCGCTGAAGTTGGCGTTGACCTGGGCGGACGAGATCGCCGTGCCCGGACTGAAGCTGTTCGGCACGCTGAGGGTGCCGGCGAGACCGACGCCGGCGGCGAGCGCCGCGGCCCCGATGGCCATCGCCGAGAGAAGCTTCGTCTTCTTCGTCATGGTGTCCTCACTCTGCCTACTGCCAGTTGGATTGATCCCAGTCTGTCTGATCCCAGATGCCCGCCGTACCGCTGGAGGTCGTACCGCTGGAGGTCGTACCGCTGGAGGTCGTACCGCTGGAGGTCGTGCCGCTGGAGGTCGTGCCGCTGGAGGTCGTGCCGCTGGAGGTCGTGCCGCTGGAGGTCGTGCCGCTGGAGGTCGTGCCGCTGGAGGTCGTGCCGCTGGAGGTCGTGCCGCTGGAGGTCGTGCCGCTGGAGGTCGTGCCGCTGG